>NZ_JAMYWC010000020.1:0-1232 GCF_024158925.1 Ralstonia chuxiongensis
TGAATCGCCCCGGCCTCGGTAGACACCTGCAAGCCTCAAACTAGAGGTTAGACAGGAGAAGCAATGAGCGCACAGAGATACGCCGAGGAATTCAAGATCGAGGCAGTGAATCAGGTCATGGACAGAGGCCACAGCGTTGCCGAGGTTGCGCAGCGGTTGGGCGTGAGCCAACACAGCCTGTACCAGTGGATCAAGCAGCGCCGCCAGCCCGTAGCAGAGCAGCAAGGGCAGGGATCGCAATCAGACGAGGTACGTAGGCTCAAGGCCGAGCTCAAGCGGGTGACCGAGGAGCGCGACATTCTAAAAAAGGCCGCAGCGTACTTTGCCAAGCAGTCCGGGTGAAGTACGCCTTCATCAAGGCGCACGTGGGTCAATACAGCGTGCGCCGTCTGTGCCAGGTGATGTCGGTGCATCCCAGTGGTTACTACGCGTGGCAGGCGCAACCCTTGAGCCCACGAGCGCAAGACGATCAACGCCTGCTGGGGCTGCTCAAGCAGGCCTGGCTGGAGAGCGGCGGCGTCTATGGCTATCGCAAGCTCACCCTGGACATGCGCGACTTAGGCGAGCGCTGCGGCAAGCATCGCGTGGCTCGGCTGCTCAAGGCCGAGGGGCTGCGTTCTCAATCTGGCTATCGTCGGCGTCCTGCAGTGCGTGCCGGCAAGCCGTCGGTGGTCGCGCCCAACCATTTGCAACGGCGGTTCACGGTCGACGGCCCGAACCAGTCCTGGGTGACGGACATCACCTATATCCGCACACACGAAGGTTGGCTGTACCTGAGCGTGGTCATCGATCTCTGGTCGCGCATGGTCGTGGGCTGGTCCATGGGGCAGCGCATCGATACCCAATTGGCGCTGGATGCCTTGCTGATGGCGCTGTGGCGACGCCGCCCGCACCAGCAGGTGCTGATTCACTCGGATCAAGGGTGCCAGTTCACCGGCCACACCTGGCAGAGCTTTCTGCGCGAGCACAACCTGCTGTGCAGCATGAGCCGGCGTGGCAACTGCCACGACAACGCCGTGGCGGAGAGCTTCTTCCAGTTGCTCAAACGCGAGCGGGTGCGCCGGCAAATCTATGCCACACGGCAGGAGGCCAAGTCCGACGTCTTCAACTACATCGAGATGTTTTACAACCCAACACGGCGTCATTCGAGCGCCAACGGTCTATCACCGGTAGAGTTCGAACAACGCCATTCCCAACGGCTCGCGGGTGTCTAGGAAAGCCGGGGCGATTCA
>NZ_JAMYWC010000003.1:0-876322 GCF_024158925.1 Ralstonia chuxiongensis
CTCTGTCCATGACCTGATTCACTGCCTCGATCTTGAATTCCTCGGCGTATCTCTGTGCGCTCATTGCTTCTCCTGTCTAACCTCTAGTTTGAGGCTTGCAGGTGTCTACCGAGGCCGGGGCGATTCATAGCAACCCGTACAGCAATCCTTAGAGAGACTGTCGTGCAAGCGACGGTCCGCTTCCGTTCGCTTGTGTTTTTCATGGCGGGCCGGGCGGGGAGACCTTCGGGTCTGCCGGTCGTTCTCTAAGGGCCGGTTTGCTACCCCCGCCGTCAGGCCCGCCACCCCGTGTCGCAACGAGATGGCGAGCTTCCGATGCAACTTAGAGAGGCCGACATGCCATCTGTCAAAAGCGGGCACCGCCCCGCGTCGTATCCATCTCCGCCAACATCGCGACCCCACCGCCCACGTCATCCGACACAGGCAGGCTCACCAAAAACCGTACCTATCTGAACGGCGCCATCGCAGCGCAGGCGTATCTCAAGCGCACACGCACCGCCATGTGCACACACGGCCAATGCCGCCCGGGCATGCTGCGCGAGCAGCTTCAACATCTGTCCGCGCACGCATTTCCGCCGGCGTTCATCAAAGGCTTTGTGGATGCGATTGATGCGTACGTATCAATGTCGCTCGGGGGCCGCGACGTCGATCCGCAAACGTGGGACGTGTTAGCCGCCATAGAGCGGCGGGGCTACGGCCAATAAACAGATTGACGCATTCCCGTGACGGGCGGGAATGCTGAGGCAAGCAGGGCGGAATGACCGCGCAGGCGCTCTCCTTACTGAGTGACTCCAGCATCGGCAGCTGCTTAGGTCTCAACGCGCACGACCTCGGGGTGAAGTTCCCTTCGTCGCTCGGCCTTTGCCACATCGCATCCGGAACCCATCGATAGGAAATCCATGCAAGCGAGCCATCCTTGATCGGGCCACTGAAATGGCTTCCGGGGTATCGCTTAAGAATCCGTTAAGAAGAATCCGTGAGCATCAAGGCATTCCTCAGCGTGAGAGGCCGTGATGCCAACCCCCAAATTTCTTCCTGCTGCCCGCCTGCATTCGGTCTTGGCGTTGGCACTAGCCGTTGCCGCTCCCCTGGCAAATGCGCAAGCGCCCGCGCAACTGCTCGACCACTATCGAGCGCAGGCCGGAACCCCCTCCGACCCGTCCCGCGGGCAGCAGCTTTTTACATCCAAGCACGGTCGTGAATGGAGCTGTGCTTCTTGCCATGGCAACCCGCCAACGCAAACCGGCCGGCATGCCGCAACCGGCAAGTCGATCGCGCCGCTGGCTCCGGCATTCAACCCAGAGCGTTTTACCGATGTCGCCAAGACCGAGAAATGGTTCCGGCGCAACTGCAACGACGTGGTCGGGCGTGAGTGCACGGCAGCCGAAAAAGCAGACGTCCTGAGTTGGCTGATGACTCTCGGCAAGTAGGGCCGTTCAGCACGCCACGCAATTCCTGACCTGATTCGGAGCATCCCAATGTCTGGACATTTCATCGTTACAAGCCGAACTGCACGCGCTTGCCTGGCAATCGCTGGCTTGGCGCTGTCGTTTCTCGCTGCCGCTGAAGAGGGGGCTGGCGTGCGCACTGCACCGCTGCTGCCCAAGTACCGCCAGGAATGCGCGTCCTGCCACATTGCGTATCCGCCGGGCATGCTACCTGCCAGCTCGTGGCAGCGCATTGTGGGCAACCTGCAGCACCACTATGGGACGGATGCGTCGTTGGACCCCGCCACCGTCAAGCAGCTTGATCAATGGCTCACGGCCAACGCGGCGGATCGCTCGAGGTCGATGCCCCCGCCGCCCGAGGACCGTATCACCCGCTCGGCGTGGTTTGCACGCACCCACGACGAAGTGCCCGCTGCGGTGTGGCGGCGTCCCTCCATCAAGAGCGCCTCGAACTGCGCCGCCTGCCATACCAAGGCGGATCAGGGCAATTTCAATGAACACGATGTCCGCATTCCACGCTGAAGCCATGAAACCCGATTCCATCACCCGCCGCATCCTGGTTTGGGATGCACCGACCCGTCTGTTCCACTGGCTGCTGGCGCTGAGTTTCCTTGGTGCCTACCTGACTGCGGAAAGTGAGCAGTGGCGCCTTGTCCACATCACATTCGGCTACACGATGGCTGCGCTGGTCGGCTTTCGGCTGGTGTGGGGCATGGTGGGTACGCGATACGCCAGGTTCTCCAACTTCATACGGTCCCCCGCCGCCACACTCCGCTATTTGACCAGCATCATGCGGGGGCAGCCGGAGCACCATATTGGCCACAACCCCGCTGGGGCGCTTGCTATCATCGCCTTGCTGCTGATGGCGTGCGGCCTGGCAGGAACGGGCTGGGCCACCTACAACGATGTCGGCGGTGACTGGCTCGGCGAACTGCACGAGGGTATCGCCAACGCAATGCTTGCACTGGTGGGCATTCATGTTCTCGCCGTCTTCGCCAGCAGTTGGCTGCACCGAGAGAATCTGATTGGCGCGATGATCAGCGGACGCAAGACGGGCTTGCCGAATGAGGGCATCCGTCGCGCGTGGTGGAGCCTCGCGGGGCTGATGCTGGTGGCGGTGCTGGGCTTCTGGTGGGCGCAATGGCAGTCCGCGCCGCCGGCCGGGGCCACTGACCGACCCTCAGCATCCGCGCAGCAACACGGTGCCGCCAGAGACGACTATTGATCCAAACCGGTATCGAGCGGAGACCTGATCCGTGCGCATCCTGCTTGTCGAAGATGATTCCCTGCTTGGAGACGGCATTCGGGCCGGCCTGCAGCAGCAGGGCTTCCTGGTCGATTGGGTGCGCGACGGTGAGGCGGCGTGGCGAGAGTTGCGCACGGATGCCTACGTCGCCGCGATACTCGATCTTGGGTTGCCGCGCATGGACGGCGTGGACGTGCTGCAAAAGGTGCGCGCCGCAGGCATCGCGGTCCCCATCCTGGTGCTGACTGCGCGAGACGCGATACCGGATCGCGTACGCGGTCTCGATCTTGGCGCCGATGACTACATTGTCAAGCCCATCGATCTGCATGAACTCAGTGCGAGACTGCGCGCGCTGGTGCGCCGTGCGCATGGCCATCCCACGGAGCAGTTGCGCGCGCGCGGCATTGTGCTTGAGCCGGCGTCACGCACGGTCTTCTGCAACGGCAGCGCGGTTGCCCTGTCCACGCGGGAATTCGACCTGCTGCACGCCTTGATGCTGAACGCAGGGCGCGTGCTGTCGCGCGAGCAGCTCGAGCAGTGCCTGTACACCTGGGGGCAAGAAGTCGGAAGCAACGCAGTGGAGGTGCACATCCATCATCTGCGCGCCAAACTCGGCAGCGACCTCATCCTGACCGTGCGCGGCGTCGGCTATATGCTGCCGCGTGACAACGCAGAAGCGCCATGACGCGGCCGCGCTCGCTCCATGGTCGGCTGCTGCTACTGGTGCTCGGCGCCGTCGCCGGCCTGTGGATCGTCACCGCATTGATCACGTGGTACGACGCCCAGGACGAGATTGATCAACTGCTGGACAGCCATCTGGCGCAAGCCGGCGGGCTACTGGCCATGCAGCACGCGCAGGCTTTTGACGATGACGATGAGTCGAGCCACGACCTGCCGCTCCAGTATCGCCACGCGCCCAAGGTTGCCTTTCAAGTGTTTCACGAAGGGAAGCTGGGCATCCATTCAGCCAACGCGCCAGACCAGCCGATGGTGAAATCGGGCGAGCACACGGCGTCCGGATTCGCGACGGTGCGAATCGGGGGCAATACCTGGCGTGTCTTTGCAGCGCAGGGTGTGCACAAGGACGTCCAGGTCTACGTTGGCGAGCGCATCGACTCGCGCACCGCAATCCTGACAGCGATACTGCGCAACATGCTGTGGCCGATGGCGTTGGCATTGCCGTTACTCGCCTTGGCCGTCTGGTGGGCGGTCAAGCGGGGCATGCTGCCGCTGCGCAAATTGGGCAACGCGCTTGCTGTGCGCGACCCGCGAGCGTTGGATCCGGTCCGGATGCCCCATGCGCCGGATGAGATGATGCCCATGCTCGACGCGCTCAACGCGCTCTTTGTGCGCATTCAGGCCATGATCGATGCCGAGCGCCGCTTTACGGCAGACGCAGCCCACGAGTTACGCACGCCGCTTGCCGCGATCAAGGCACAGGCCCAGGTGGCAATGGCCGCCGAAGACGACGCCATGCGTCGCCATGCCCTGCTCGGAACACTGGAAGGGTGCGACCGTGCCGCCCATCTGGTTGACCAATTACTGCTGCTCTCGCGCCTGGACGCCAACGCCGGCGTATCGATAGAGCCGATTGACCTTGGCGCACTGGCAAGGCAAGTCATGGCAGACATTGCGCCAATGGCCATCGGCAAGCGACAGCACATCGAATTGGAGAGCCCTGAGTGTTGCATGGTCACCGGTAACAGGGCCTTGCTTGCCTCACTTGCGCGCAACCTGATCGATAACGCCATACGCTACAGCCCCGACGAGGCACACATCGTCGTGACGGTAGCGAACCGAAGCGGACGTGCCGCGCTCTGCGTGGAAGACAGCGGCCCCGGGCTTCCGCCTTCCGAACAGGACCGACTTGGCGAGCGTTTTTTTCGTGTCGTCGGAACGGAACAGAGTGGCAGCGGCCTCGGATGGTCAATCGTGCGCCGGATCGCGGCAGTTCACGGTGCAAGCGTTACGGCGGGCCGCTCGTCGGGTCTCGGTGGATTGCGCGTCGACGTCATCTGGCCAGCGCTGGAACCCAGCGTGTCCGCGATCCACCAATAGGTCATGCACGACTTCATCCTTTCATGGAAGTCATGAAGAATACGAGCCACCAGCGCGGATCGACGCGCATCTATATGTGGAAGGCCGCACCGGCCTATCTCATGTTCAATGGATTGGCCCCGGGGGCTGCGCAGTTGACCGAATGCTACTGCTCAACCTGAACCTCATCCCCACGCTCACTGCCCAGATAGCCCATGCAACAGACAAAAGAAATCGATCTTGAGATCGCTGCCGATTCTGACGACAGCGTGGTCAAGCAGGCCGCCGCCCGGCGCAGCACCCTTGTGAGCGTGGCGGTCAATCTTGGGCTGACGGTCGCGCAGGTGGCCGCTGGCGTGCTGGCTGGCTCGCAGGCGCTGATTGCCGACGCCATCCATTCCTTGTCCGACCTGATCGCGGACTTTGTGGTGCTGTTTGCCAGCCACCATAGCCAGAAGGGGCCGGATCAGACTCACCACTACGGTCATCAACGCTTCGAGAATGCCGCTTCGCTCGTGCTCGGTCTGCTCCTGCTGGCGGTGGGTGTGGGCATGCTCTGGAACGCGGTGGTTAAGCTGGAGCACGTCGAGGCGATCCAGCCGGTGCGGCTGATTGGCCTATGGGTCGCGCTGGGCGCCCTGGCCGCCAAAGAGCTGCTGTTCCGCTACATGCTGGCGGTGGCCGAAAGGGTGCGTTCGAGCATGCTGGTCGCCAACGCCTGGCATGCGCGTTCGGATGCCGCATCGTCGCTGGTGGTGGCGCTTGGCATTGTGGGCAACGTGCTGGGGTATCGCCTGCTCGACCCCGTGGCGGCGCTTATCGTGGGCCTGATGGTGACCCGCATGGGATGGCAGTTCGGCCGGGAGGCCCTGCACGACCTGATGGATCGCGCCGTCGATGAGGAGACTGTGGAGGCGATCCACCAAGCCATGCTTGCAACGCCAGGGGTGCTTGGCGTACACGACGTCAAGACACGCCGCATGGGCGACATGATCCTGGTGGACGCTCACCTTGAAGTCGATGCCCGCGCCAGCGTGCGCGAGGGCCACAACATCGCACTGGAGGCTCGCCGCCGCGTGATGGAACGCCGCGACGTGCTCAACTTGATGACCCACGTGGATCCGGTGGATGTGCCGGTTTAATCGCAACCGACTCCTGTTTTGTGGGCTTGCGACAAGCCCCTCCCGAACTGGGGCAACGGACTGCCAGCGGTAGAGCTGGAACAACGCTATTCCCGACGGCTCGCGGGTGTTGCCTCAGACCAGAACGTGACGCACCTCAAGAAAGAAGCGCTGAATCTCTTGTTCGATTTTCGGATCGATCATTTCGTCCGGCCGCCTTCCGTGCGGGCAGGCAAGCCTTGGAGTCGTACCAAACAAGCGACAAATCAACGGGCGCTCCAAATACACGCTGCATCCCTTGGCATCAAGATGAGGGCAACTTAGGTTTGCCAGCGCAGTGTCGCGCTCGGCATCGCTCTTAACGGGAAGCCTCGACATCTCCTCCGTTGAGGTTGTCACGGGTCCACAACAATCGTGACATCCCGGAATGCACTCGAATGTGGGAATTCGTGAGCGAAGAAATCTGATTTTTTGGCTATGCATCGGTGTAGCTAGGCGTGGCTGAGCACAAGGTTGTCGTCCATCGTGGACACGATCCCCGGCATATGCGAATGGGCGTGGTCACTTCCGTGGCAGGGGCTTTCAGCTCTGGTCGATTCGGCGTCCGCCGCCGCGCTGCCAGCTCGCCCGCTCTTGCCAGAATTCGAGGTCCGACGCGAGCCGTTTGCTTTGCTTCAGGCGGCGCGCAGCCAAGCGCAAGTTCAGAGCGTGCTCCATCTCCAGCGCGCGCGCACGCGTAAGCAGCGTGTCCAGCGCCGGAAGTTTCCACGACCCCTTCCAAGCGAACAACGTGTAGTTGCAGCTGTCCTCGGAGGTCGAAACGGAGAACGACTCGCCGAATACCGAGTGCAACTCCTCAAGGTAGAACGGGATATCGCGATCGCTCTCCAGGAAGTTGGCAACCAGTACGCCATCGTCGGCAAGGCGCGCGTAACAGGCAGCGTAAAAGTCAGCAGTCCCCAGTTGCGCCGCCATGCCATGCGCCAGGAATCCGTCGACCAGAATCACATCGGGTCGTGCATCCTGTCCTTTGACATACTCGGCACCGTCCGCGCAGATCACTTCGAAGCGGTCGTCGTCGCGAGGAATGTGGAACGTATCGCGCAAAGCGATTACAGCAGGGTCGATCTCGATTGCCACCACCTTGGTATTGGGAAGATGGTGGTAACAGTACTTGGCCAACGAGCCGCCGCCCAAGCCGATCATGGAGATCCGGGCAGGCGCCGGCTGCAGGAGCAGAAAGCTCATCATCGTTCGGGTATAGCCGAGCACCAACTTGTTTGGGTCGCGCCTTGACATGAGGCTCTGTACCCCATGCACGTCAAAATGGAGCGACAGTTCGTGCGCAGTTTCCAGCAGCGTTGGCGTCCCGTCGTTAGGGGCTTCGGCGAGAAACTTCACATAGGCGTCAAGGGAGCCGTAGGACATATCAATTGCCGATCTTGATCAAGCGTTCGTATGAATGAGTCAGGCGCTCAGCAGCGCTGCAATGACTTTCACTGCGGCGGCGTCATCCCGACCAACGGCCTGGATCATTACCTTGGCGCCCGCGCGGGCGGGGAGCCGCATGACCTCCATGACATTCTTGGCGTTCGCCGTGCGCTCGTTGCAGACGAGCAGGATGTCGCAATCGAACTGGCTGGCGGCATGTACCAGCCGCGCAGATCCACTGCCTTGCAGACCAACGCGGCAGGTCATCTCGATCGTCGCTTCTACCACTGCATCCTCAATAAACGGTGAATTCCAAACAGGCTCGCGGTCGCCTGGCTGCACCGCGAATTGGGGGCGGAGCACCTAGCGCGCGTCTCAGGCTGTGCTTTGGTGAATGGTTGTATATAATGATAATGACATTATCATACAATGATACTCCACATGGAATCCAAGACCGCGCGTCTCACCGTGTTGATCGATCCGGTGAAGAAGAAGTCCTTCGAGAAGTTGTGCGCGGCGCAAGATCAGACGCCGTCGCAAGTGGTGCGACAGTTGATTCGCGACTACCTGGAGCAGCACGGCGTCAGCTATGCGACCCGCCCCAAAGTCGGGACGGCCACGCTGACTCAAAAACGCAATCCGTAGTCTCTGAGCCCTCACGGCGGATCGCGTCGGATTGCACTGACGCGTTGCCTGTGTCCTGGGGGGCGGATACGTTGACGCCAGCGCGACGGCAAACCATGCGGCCACGGCCTTGGCGCACGCCTGTGCTCCCCAAGCGCTCTGTTCGAACGGGTTTAAGGGAACGGGGCTGTTTCCAGCTTGTGGCTGAGAACAACCCAATTCATATAGCGTCTCGATGGTGTCAACGCTGAAATGCAGGGGTATCTTTTGCTGCGCGCCACTGGCACGGGGCGGGCTAAATTGATTTGCTAAGGACTCACGCTGTCATCGATGGCTAGCACCACGATTTCCACGGCGACTCCGAAAACCAGCTTGGCCTCTACCTGGCTCCGTGCGGGGTAAGCGCCCTCTTGAAAGTAGAGCGTGTAGATTTGATTGAACGCTGCAAAGTTCGCGAGATCGCTCAACCAGACCGTGGTCTTGACGACGCGACGCAGAGAACTTCCCAGGCCTTCAAGCGTGGTAGAAATCCTTTGTAGGACTGCGTGTGTCTGTTCTTCGATCGTTCCACAATGCGGCTTGTTATCGGCGTCAAAGAGAATTTGTCCGGACAGCAGCAAGGTGTGGCCTCTTCAAGGCCTCAGATTTGAAAATGCCCGGTTCGCGGGCTCATGCCTCGAAAGGGTTCGACACGCGGGGCCAATAGTTGAGATCGCGACGCCGATAGTTCAGATCGGCGAAGCTCGGTGTGACGGCCCCTGGCGCTGCGATATGGAAGATCGCCTTGGCGCGCGGGGCTAACTCGGCTTGAAAGTGCTGGGTTGATTTCACGACAACCAGCCGCTTGCTTTCAAAATCGATCCCCAGACCCGTGAACGCGTCGACGCCAACCACTTGGTTGCGCACCGAGGCTAGAACGATATCGACACCATTGGCGGCCTCGAGCCAAACGGCTCGCCCAAATGGAATGGTCAATCCCGAGATGCTTTGCGTATGTTGGTCGGTCAGCGCCCGCACCGTCACGCGAAGGTCCAGCGGATCGGCCGAGGCCGCGCCACATTTGCCACCCAAGCGCAGATCGAAGGTTGCACCCACGCCGGCGTCGTGACAGATCTGGATCGCACCGAGATCCCAGAAGCACCCGATGGCGACGTTTGCGATCTGTCGCTCGATAATCCGGCGCAGGATGACCGTGTTGTCTCCTGGCGCCCCACCGCCTGGATTGTCGGCAACATCGCCGATCACGACGGGACCACTGCCGACCTCGAGGGCGCGGTCCAGCCCGGTATCGACGTCGAGCCATGCAGGCCGCGTGGCTTCGCGCAGGGCCCAGAATTCGTGGCCAAGCTGCGTGGCCAGGGCCGTTGCATCGGCGAGGTTGTTGTCGGTCACCACCCAAAACTTTGCGCCGGCCTCCGGAACATCACCCCATGGGAACCCATGCCCGAGCGACACGGACAACACGCCGTCCCTTCCTTCAAGTGATTTCATGCGCCGCACGAACGTCGCCATGGGCTCACTCGTGGTGTGCCAGGCCCCAACCATGCGGCAGTCGTACACACCTGTCGTGGGGCGGATCTTGCCCGCCGCGGTGTCGAGCAGCAGTTGATACGCTTCACGCAAACGATCGATGGGGTCGGTGTGCGGATACTCCTTGTAGGCGATCAGGATGTCTGCCGAGCGCCGCATGCGCTCCGTGAAATGGCAGTGCGGATCGAGGGTGGCGGCAATCGGCACTTCGGGGCCGACAATGGCTCGCACCCGAGATAGCAGATCGCCTTCACAGTCGTCGTATCCCTCGGCCACCATCGCGCCGTGCAGTACCAGGAGCACGCCGCCAAGCGGCTGCGCTGCTTCGATCTTGCCTAGGATCTCGTCCCGCAGCGATTCATAGACCGCGCGAATCGTGGGGCCCGATGGTTGCGCCTCTGCGCAAATGCCCTCGACGATCTCATGCCCGTCGCGTTCCGCAAGTCGCCGCACTTCGGCAAGGGCGAACCCCATACCTTGCGGGGCTCGCAGGCTTGCGTCGCCATGGAAGATGCCCGATTCCTGAAAGCCGCCCCAGCCAGTGGGGCAGGGCGCGAACGTATTCGTTTCGGTCGCAAGCTGAGCGGTGAATAGTTTCATCGTGAATCCTACGAGAGGGCGTGGAGATCGAAACCTCACTGTAGGCACACGCTGTTGCTAGTTTGTGAGCACTCTGTATCGCGTTCGAAACGAGAGCGCGGCCGCACGCAACACGGCGGCGGCGCGGGCTACCGGCGCGGCAGTCTTACCGTCGCTACCAGTCCTCCGGCCGGATCGTTGCGCAGCTCAAGCGATCCGTTGTGCCGCTTGACGATGTCGCTCGCGATGGCCAGTCCGAGGCCTGTGCCGCCAGTGTCCTTGTTGCGTGAGCTCTCAAGCCGGTAGAACGGTTCAAGCACGCGTGACAACTGCGCCTCGGGGATACCCGGGCCACGATCGGCGACATCAATGCAGATGAACGAGGGTCCGTCAGTCAGATGAATATGCGCTTCCTCTCCGTATCGGATGGCGTTGGCCACCAGATTCGTCAGGCATCGCTTCAAACCAAGCGGTTGCGCCAGCACCGCACGTATCTCGCCGCTGACGGTGACGCGCTGCCCGCGTTCGGCGGCATCCTCCGCAATCGCATCCACCAGGGCGTTGATATCCACCGGGCTGAAGGCTTCAACGACTTCCGCGTTCCGCAGGAACGACAACGTGGCGTCCAGCAATTGCGTCATCTCGTCGATGTCGCTTTGGAGTCTGTCATTCAACTCCCGATCTTCCAGCGTGCGAAGGCGCAGCCGCATACGCGTCAAAGGGGTGCGCAAATCGTGCGAGACAGCGGCAAGGAATCGGTTTCGCTCACTCATTTGGCGCCGTATCGCCGCTTGCATCGAGTTGAAAACCTGTGCCGCCTGCCGCGCTTCGATCGGGCCGGCTTCCTGGACGGGCGATGCGTCGATGTTGTTCGCCAATTCGGCAGCCCCTTGGGCCAGTGAACGAAACGGTGCCGCGAGCATGCGCGCGCCGATCCAGGACGAGATCAATAGCGGCACCAGTTGGATCAGCACGGCCAGAAATAGCTGTAGCGGAACGCTCATGCCGGGAGGCGCCTTGAACACTGCGGCGCTGTAGAACCACCACAAGACGAGACCTGCGCAGGCCTGCGTCATCAGCACCATCGCCAGCATCACGAATAGCAAACGATAGAACGCGGAATCAAATGATGGCTTGGGCATATGCGTCTTAGGTACGTCGAATACGAATAGAAATCAGCATAGTGGGATTATCGCGCGCGACTGTATCGACTTTGTTTGTATTCCATTTCAACGTTGAAACAATGCATGCTGAGGACGCCGCCTCCCGCCCCGCTTGTTTCAAGCGCGATACAAAGTACACACGAAACAGAAATGCCATGCACTTACCGTTGCCGATGAGTTGCGAAGTGAAACAGGGCTTTGAACACCGCAATCAGAAAGCGGAAAACTCGGAG
Source organism: Ralstonia chuxiongensis (assembly GCF_024158925.1). Classification (NCBI taxonomy): domain Bacteria; kingdom Pseudomonadati; phylum Pseudomonadota; class Betaproteobacteria; order Burkholderiales; family Burkholderiaceae; genus Ralstonia; species Ralstonia chuxiongensis. The sequence continues at coordinate 11,413 of NZ_JAMYWC010000003.1, forward strand.
GAGACGACAGTGAAAATGAACGATCGAAGGGCGCGTAGAGCGGATGCAATCGCGCCGCAGTTTCGCCAGGGTGGACGATGTGTGACGTGGTTTGCCGGCCCGGTGCTTGGCTTGGCTTCGCTGTACGCGCACGCCCAAACGGTAAAGCCATCACAAGGCATGGTGCAAGTTGCGGCCCCGGATGCAGCGCCTGGCGGGAGGCCTGCAAGCGCGCCGGCCCCGGCTGAGAAGAGTGCCCAGGGAGCCGAGACTTCCGTGTCGCAAGGTAAGGAAGGCGCCACCCTCAACACGGTGGTGGTGACCGCAACGCGCCGCCGGGAGCCAGCGCGTGAAGTGCCGATGCAGATCAACGTGGTCTCGGCAGAAGAGCTGCAGAAAGGCGGCGCAAAGACCATGTCCGACTTCCTGTCGTCGGAACCCGGTGTGGACCTGAACACGGCGGGTGGCAGCGGCTCTGGGCAAATAAGCATGCGCGGCGTGACGACAGGTGAGCAGACCGGGCCGACCGTCGGTGTGTACGTCGACGACGTGGCATTTGGCGGCAGCACCGTGTTCTCGCAGGGTGCAACGTTCGCGCTCGACATGAGCCTGCTGGACCTCAATCACATCGAAATTCTGCGGGGTCCTCAAGGAACGCTGTACGGTGCGGGTGCGATGGGCGGATTGCTCAAGTACGTTACCAACGAGCCGGATTCCGGCGAATTTTCGGGCCAGGCGTCTGCAGGCCTTTCCGTCACCAAGCATGGCGGCGTGAACAACTCAGCCAACGCCGTGTTGAATCTTCCGTTGAAGACCGATGTGGCGGCGGCACGGATTTCGATGTTCAGCCAACACGACGCGGGCTATGTCGATGCCGTAGGGCCACAGGCGGGTTCACGTATTGACCGCGGCGATACCTATGGCGCGCGCGCTTCGTTTCTTCTGACGCCCACGAATCAGTTGACGCTGCGCCTGACCGCATTGACGCAGAACATCAACCGCAATGCACCGAACTACGTTGCCTATGGAAAAAATGGGCAACCCGTGGACGGCGATCTGACAACGCGGCTCTTTACGACGGAGCCCTTTCATCAGAACGTCCAACTCTATTCCGCCGGGGTTGAGTACGAGTTCGGCTGGGCACGCGCGAATTCGATCACGTCATACCAGTCGATGCGATCTGATGCGCCGCAAGACTTGTCGGTGGTGTACGTTCCGCTGCTCAATGGCATCGGGCTCAACGTGAGTTCCGTTGCCGCAAAGAACATGGCGACGACGAACAAGTTCACGCAAGAATTTCGTCTGACCTCGCCAGGTAACCGGACGCTGGAATGGCTTGCGGGTGTGTTCTATACGCGCGAGCGCAGTGACGCGAGCCAAGGGCTCATTACAACGCTGCCCGACGGAACCGTCGGCCCCAATTTATCCGCGCTTGAGGCACCGAGCACCTACAGCGAGTACGCGGCCTACGGGGATCTGACCTATCACCTGACCCCGCGCCTGTCGCTGACCGGCGGCCTCCGTGTGGCACACAACACGCAGGAGTACCAGCAGACCACGTTTGGCGCGCTCGCAGGGCCCACGCAGACCATTACCGCCCCCTCGTCGGATACCAGCAAGACGTACATGCTTACGGCGAACTATGCGCTGACGAAAGACAGCAACGTCTACCTGCGCGCTGCCAGCGGGTATCGCCCTGGTGGGCCTAATGCGCTGCTGGTTGATCCGGTCACGGGGCTGCCTTCGTCTGGGAATCCCACGTTCCGCCCCGACACGCTGTGGACCTACGAGGCCGGCTACAAGGCCGATCTTCTGGACAAGCGCATGTCGGTTGCGATGACGGTGTACGACATCGAGTGGAAGAACATCCAGCAGTTCGGCGCGGTCAATGGCGTCAATCAAGTGCTCAATGCCGGTGATGCCAGGATTCGAGGGTTGGAGCTCTCCAGCGCGTTCCGTCCGAATCGCCACTGGAATCTTGGTCTGAGCGTGTCACTCATCGACGCGAAGCTGACCACGGGCAATGTCAACACGGGCACCAATGCGGGCGATCCGCTTCCAAACTCGGCGCGGGTTGCCGCCACGCTATCGGCCAGCTACCTCTTCGCGGTGAACGGATATCCAGCCTACGCAGGTGTGAGTCAACGGTTTGTCGGCAGTCGCCATGCTGGCTTTGGAAGCAATACAGGCCGCCCAGACTATCCCCTGCCGGGCTATGCCATGACGGATCTGCAGGCAGGACTCGACTTCAAGAAGTTCAGCCTCGCTTTCTACGTTCGCAACCTGTTCGACCGCCGTGCATTGCTTGCGGCAGGTACGTCCCTGGTTCCAATGGGCGGCCCTGCGCTGGTCAGCGTGGCACAGCCTCGCACGATCGGTGCAACGCTGACGGTTCCCTTCTAACGCACATCACTCGGCATGACACACGATCCAATGGATATCAGGAAGCAACTCGACGCGCTGCTGGAGCCCTACAACAAGGCGGACCAGCCGGGCCTCGTGGTCGGCGTCGCGTTGCGAGGGGATGCGCTTTACCGGCGCGGCTTCGGGCTGGCCAGCATTGAGCACGGCACCATCAACACGCCCGCAACGCGCATGCGGATCGGCTCGACGAGCAAGCACTTCACGTGTCTCGCGGCGCTGCTGCTGGCAGAAGAGAGCGAACTGGATATCGACACGGGCATCCGCACGTACATCCCGGAGTTGCCGGCCCTCGCTGGCGATCCCACGTTACGCCAGTTGATGACGCACACCGGCGGCTACCGCTGCTACCTCGACCTGTGGGTGTTGACGCAGGGCGTGGTGACCATGCCTCGAGGCGCGGCGTTGGCGGCGGAGGTCCGCCAACGCGACGTCAATTTCCGCCCTGGGGAGCGGATGATTTACTGCAACGGCGGCTACCACCTGCTGTCGCTCGCCATTGAGCGCGTAAGCGGCATGCCGTTCGAGACCTTCCTGACGGAACGCATCTTCCGTGTGATGGGCATGGTCGATACCGAGGCCGTTGCCGACGATATGCAGATTCGGCCCCGCATGGCCACCCAGCACGTACCCGATGGAAAGGGCGGCTTTATTCGCGGCCTGTTCCCTTCGTGGGAAGTGCGTGGTGAAGGCGGCATCGTGTCCACCATCGATGACATGCTGCGCTGGGCGGGGCATTTGCGCGCGCCGGACAAGCTCGGCACCCAGGAAGTGTGGCGGCAGATGCTGACCAAACCGCGCTATTCCAGTGGGGCCGAGGGTGTGTATACGCTTGGACTGATGCGCACCCCGCATCGCAATGTTGAACTGCTGCACCATGCCGGCGGCGTATTCGGCGGGTCATGCCAGATGTTGACCGTTGTGGCGCATGCGCTTGACGTGGTGATTCTTACCAACGGTGCGCCTGTGGACCCGATTGCACTCTCGACGCAGATTGTCGACGTCGTCCTGGGCGACGAGGTACTCGGCGCACCGCGCGCCGAGCCACTGACCACCCGCGGTAATGAATCGCTGCTGGGCCGGTACTTCTCGCGTGCCGATCGAGCGTACTGTGAGGTTGTCGATCGGGACGGGCACCTTGCTGCCGTGATCCACAACCAGAAGCACATGGCGCTGCCGTTAATCGAAACGTCGGACGGTTTGCGCATTGAGGACGGTAGTGGCGGCGCGTTGATGATCCGGCCCGGCGAAACGTCGGCCGGCCACGTGATGGCGATCGAGTTCATCGACTGCGGCCATGCATCGCGCCTGGAACGGCTGCCAGATGAGGCGCCACCTGTCTCCGACGCCTTCGTCGGCATGGAGGGCGCTTACTTTAGCGGTGATGCAGCAGGGCACGCTGGACTGACGCTCTCAGACGGCGCTGTATCGATGCGGCTGGAGGGCCCAATGGGTGGCGTCAACTACCGGCTTGTCCCCGTTAGCGAAGACGTCTTCATGTTTGAGCCGGCGGATGCGCAAGGTTTCTCCGCCGGTGTGCTGACCGTCGATCGCGTGAACGGGCGTGTTTCCCGTTTCTGGCTGGATACCTCGCGCACACGTGGCCTCGCTTTCTCGCGGGAGATATGAGAACAGGCGGAGCGGCAACGGTGCCGCTCCGTTTTTTACGTCACCCGTTGTGTTTCAGAGGCAGGGTTCCGGGTATCGTGTCCAACTGCTAACGGCCCGCGTGAATGTGACACGTCGGCTCCGTTGGGTATCAATGCGGAAGCCGGGCGTCACCGGCTGGGATGGGTCCTGCGATAGCGTAACGATGCCATCGATGAAAGCCAGTGGGGCAATGGGAGCCATGCCAAAGACGCGATCCGCGATAGGCGTCAGTCGGTAATCACACCCTCCAGCTGAGCCTTGCATACGGAGTATCAAAGTACTGTGGTCGGCCGGATCGTGTTCGATGACGGCGCGGGCGTTGGCATCGTGGCTCTCGTAAATGCCACACACGGCAGCGGCGATCTCGGCCGTCATCGGGGGGGCTTCAGCAACGCGTTCGAATGTCTCGGCATGACCGCAATGGGCGATCCGGAGATGGTCGATGTCATCGGGCGCGTTGTGCATTCCCCAGTGCACGGAGAAGGAACCGTCCGAGCCGGCTTCAATGGCGACATCGTTGGTGGGGCTTCCTTCGATCGGGTAAAGCGGCAGGGGCTTCCCCGCGCAGAGCCAACCACCCAGCGTCAATGCGCCGTCGCGGTTCTCCAGTGCATACACCGCATTGCTCTCCAATGAGCGATAGCGGCCAAGCCGCGCAGCATGTGCCGATGCACGCGCTGGTATCGGCGGTCCGTCGCCGCTCAAGACATCGGCGAGCACGATATCGACGATGCGATGGGCAAGATCGATTGGGGTGTCGACCGCGCCGTTGCTGAGGAGCACCACATCCAGCCCGTGTGGGGCGGAGAACAGCATATGGCTGGTGCCCCCGATGACACCGCCCGAATGATGGGTGAGCTCGACGCCGCGATAGTTGGTTTGCTTGAGGCCCAGGGCGTAGTTGCTGCGCTGTCCGCTGGAAAAGACGGGCATCTCCAGCATCTGCGCCCACGTTGCATCGGTGCCGATGATTTTTTCACCATGCATGTGCGCAGTCCACCGCAGCATGTCATCGACCGTCGAAACGATGCCGCCTTCACCCAGGATCTCTCTTGAGGGAAAAATGCCGCGCAGATACCCGCCTTCGCCATCCGGCACATGAAAGCTGGCGATTCCCGGCACCACGGCCATGTCGTTGTCGATGGAAGCCGTCTGGTGCATGCCGATCGAAGTAAAGATCCTCGCATCCAGGAATGCATCAAACGGCATGCCGCTGGCGCGCTCAATGGCGAGCGACAACAAGTGATAGCCCCCGTTCGAATACATCATCCGCTCGCCTGGGCGGAAATTCTCGTCGCGCTGGCGGATCTGTGCGGCGAGCGTTGCGCCACGCGGCGGGACGGCCAAGCCTTGCGTCAGCAAGGCCAGATCGAGCGCGCATCGTTGCCCGCCGCGGTGCGACATCAACTGACGCAGTGTTGGCGCACCGCCGGCACGCGAGAGCTCAGGAACATAGGTTCCGATGCCGGCGTCCGCATCGAGAAGGCCCTCCTCGCAGAGCAGCAGCGCAGCCAGGCAGGTGAAGTGCTTGCTGACTGAGCCGATACGCAGGCGCGTGCCGGTCGTCAGCGCGCGCGCGTGCTCAAGACTTGCCATGCCGAATGCCTTGCGGTAGAGCAGTTCACCATGCTGCGCGATGCCGACAACCACGCCCGGACCATCGCTGCACGCGTAGGGGTGAAACAGCGCCGACAGCGCCTCGTACATGCATTCTCTCAATGGGCTTGTCATGGGGTTGTACCGTCGTCAATGCGAGTGAAGAGCAAATTGCGCGTGCGCCAGGTGTCGAGCCGGAAACACGAGGTGTTCCCACTGCCGTCGCGTGAGAGGCGCATTGCGCCATACGCCATGCTGCTGGGGTCGTGCGGCGTGAAGGCAAGCATGTCGTTCGATTTGGGGTCGAGACGGTAGAGGGCAGTGCCGTGCCTGCCTTGGACAGACATCGCCAGTGCATTGCTTTCCTGCTTGATGATCGCAAGCGCACCGGCATCTAGGCTGACGTAACGCCCGACCAATCCGTTGGCCGCGTCGGCTGCATGGGGCGCCGCATTGGCGAGGCGGTCCAGCGTCTGGCTTTGCCCGCACTGCGTCATGTCGAGACGCGTTCCGTCGCTGTGGAGTTTTAGATAAAGCGCACCCTCGGGGCCGTCATCCAGCGCCAGTGTCCTCGGCCTGTTGGGCACCAACTTGAGCGGCAGCGGGTGAATGACGAGGTTGTGGTGAATGAGATGCAGCGTGCCATCGCGGTCAACAATCTCGCAGTAGGCGCCCGTTTCGCGTGAGTGGTACGTCCCCAACCACGCAGGATACTCAACGGACGTTGCCGGGCGGCTTTCCACTGGCGAGAGATGCGCCTCAAGCACGATGTCGATCACACGCTTGGACAACGCAATCGGATTGATCGTGTCCGCGTTCGTCATGATCACGATGTCGAGGCCATGCTCAGGCACCGTCAACATCTGGCAGGCGCCACCGATCGAGCCACCGGAGTGGTGCAGCATCGATACGCTGCGATAGCGTGTCTGCATGAGGCCGAGCGAGTAGGTGCCGACCTCTCCGTTGTTAAAACGGACCGGGGTCAGCATTTCACGCCACGTGGCAGCGGAGCCAATGCGCTTCTTGCCGCGCAGGTGTGCGATCCAGCGCAGCATGTCATCCACCGTCGATACGATGGCGCCCTCGCCCAGGCAGCGCCATCCTGGCAGTAGGCCGCGCTCCCAGCCGCCCGTGGCGTCCCGTACATGCAGTGTCGCCATGCCGGGCAGAATCTGCATATCGTGGGGTGCCGCAATAGTGTCGATCATGCCCATCGGGCCAAAGAGGTGTTCCGCCAGAAACGCCTCGAACGACATGCCGCTGATGCGTTCAATCACGATCGACAGCATCTGATAGCCGCCGTTGGTGTACATGGCGCGCTCGCCCGCAGGGAAGTTGTGCTCGGACTGCCGTGCCTGCATCGCCAAAGCAGCACCAGCGGGAACCATGCTCAATCCCTGTGTGAGCATGAAGAGATCGAGAAAGCACCGTTCCCCCCCGGAATGGTTCATGAACTGACGAAGCGTGGGGTCGCTGTCCCTCGCGGGAAGCTCTGGCAGGTAGCGGCGCGCCGGCCCATCAATGTCGAGCTTGCCGGCCTCGGCGAGCAGCATGGCGGCCAAGCAAGCGAAATGCTTGGTGACGGACCCGATGCGCATGCGGGTGCATGGCGTATTGGCGACGCTGTGCTCCAAGCTGGTCATGCCAAAGCCACGGCGATAGCGCAACGCGTCACCGTGCGCAATGCCCACGACCAGGCCCGGTGTGTCACTACGCTGATACGGTGCAAAGAGGGCGTCGAGCCTTGCGGCAAGTGAAGAATCCATTGGCTGCACGGTGGACCTTACGGAAGCATCGCGTTGGCGATGGCGGACCCCCAGGCATCGTCCATGCACAACAAGAGGCCGTCCGAGTACTGGGCGCCATCAGGACGATCCCTGGTGAGAAACAGCGGTCCATCGAGGTCGATGCGATCGCACAACTGCCCCAGGACGAAGGCAGGTGCGATGGCCAATGACGTCCCCGGCATGCATCCGACCATGATGGAGAGGCCTGCAGACCGTGCGGTGGCGGCGAGTTCAAGCGCGCGCGTGAGTCCCCCGCACTTGTCGAGCTTGATGTTGACGATGTCGTATCGACGAACGACTCTGGGCAGGTCGTTAACATCCTGGAACGATTCATCGGCGGCCAGGGGAATCGGATAGTCCAGCGTATCGAGGCAGGCGTCAGCACCGATGGCGAACGGCTGTTCCAGCATGTCGACGCCGACTTGCTGCAACACCGGAAGCATCGCATCGAGGTGCGCGAGCGACCAGCCTTGGTTGGCATCGACCGAGAGCGGCACGTCAGGTCGTGCCTCACGAATCGAAAACAGGCGGCTGGCATCGCGCACACTGCCATCGAGTTTGATCTTGAGCGCCCGGGCTTGGCGCAGGCTACGCGCGTTGCGCGCCATCGCCTGTGGGGTATCGACGCCGATAGTCATCGTGGTGAGCAGGGGGCGCGGTGGGGGAAGCTGCGCGACGCGCCAGACCGGCAACGCTTCACGTTTCGATTCCAATGCCCAAAGCGCTGCGTCCACCGCATTGCGTGCGCCGCCCGATGGCAGCAGCGTCAGCAACTGCGCGCGGGATATGCCTCGTTCGATAGAAGGCCGTACCGCTTCGATCTGCGCCGCGATCGACTCGGGCGTCTCGCCAAGATAGAAGACGCCGGCCGCTTCACCGACACCTTCATGGTGCGCGTCAGCGATTGTCACGACGACCACACGTGCAGTATCGACGAGATAGCCGGTAATTCTGAAAGGCGCGGCCAGTGGCCAGCACTCGATTCGAATCGAGAGAGAACAGGGTTCCATGGTGTTCGTTTGACGATGGGAGGGCGTTATGCGTAGCGCTCAATCGCGTCGCGTACGCCTTTACCGGCGGCGCGCATCAGTACGCAAGCTGAAGAGAAGCCAACCAGGGCGACGCCAATGATCGCCAGGAGGAGCCCGTGGTTGACAGCCTGCAAGCGATCCGACATCACCCCGATGAAGACCGGGCTACCGGCTTGAACGACGATGGTGGTCAGCACGCCGATGGCGGCCACTCGCGAGCGCAGGTGTGCGGGGCAAATGCTTTGCATGATTGCGGGAAACAGCACCATGCCTGCGACAATGCAAGCGAACTGCAGTCCAAAGAGGCTGTAGACGAATGTCACCGAACTGGCCGTCAGGTAGCCGACGGAAGTGAGCGCTGCGGCAAGCGCACCCCATTCGCACACACGCAGCGGGGCCAATACGCCGAAGCGAGGGCTGAGGCGGCGAGCGATCAGCCAGCCCAGAACGCAGCCAACGACGCTGCCGATTGTGGCTGCGGCTCCCAACCCACCGCCAGCCGCAGCCGGCGCCGCGCCAAAGCTCCGCACGGCAACGATGGGCATCCAGGTGGTAATGCCGGTGAAAGCCATGTTGACCAACGCAATCGCGCCGAAAAATTTCGCCATCATGGCCCGCTCGCGCGTGAAGTAGACGCGTGCGGTCAAGGGTGATGTGGCGACATGCTCGGCGGCGCGCATGGTCATGCTGACGGGGCCGTGTTTAGGGCGGATCATCGCGACCAGAATGACTAGAAGCGGCGCGGGGATGGCAACGGCAAAGAAGGCCAGGCGCCATGGCGAGAAGCCGGCCAGCGCACCGGGTAGCGTGCCATGCACCGTCGTGACGCCTTGCAATAGCGCGCCTCCCAGGGCCATGCCCGCACCGGCGCCGAGCAGGTTGACCAGCGCGAACACCGAGTTGGCTAGCACGCGCTGGCGTGCGGGAAACAGGTCGGGAATCATGCCGTAGATGATGGGCATCAATCCGGCCTCTCCGATGCCCAATCCGATCGAGGCGATGAAGAGTTGCCAGAAGCCGGTGGTGAGCCCGCAGGTTGCAGTCGCTGCACTCCAGACCAGGATGCACACCGCCAGCACGAGGCGGCGGTCAACGCGGTCTGCCACCCATCCGATGGGTAGCGCCGCCGCGCCCGCAAAGAGTGCGATGCCGGCGCCTTGCAGCAGGCCGATCTGCAAGTCCGAGAGACCGAAGTCATGCCGGATCGGTTCTGTAAGGAGAACGAGTATCTGCCGGTCGATATTGGCAAAGAACGCGACGATCACGAGGACCGCGAGGCCGAACCAGGCAAGCGCGCCGGCGGACGCCTCCCTTGGGGCGGAGATCCCCATGGCGGGGGAAGGTAAGTCGAGTTTCGAGTCGAACATGGCGGAGCCGACAATTGAGGAGGGTGCGAGAGGGTGACGGGGCGACCAGTTGGCAGCGCAATGCCGCTTACGGCATGAACTGCTCGTTGCCGACCAGCCCGATGCGCTTCACACCCAGCCGTTGGGCGGACGCCATGACCATGGCAACGGCCCGATATGGCGCGGCCTTGTCCGGACGCAAGTGCAGCTCAGTTGGTGCGGGGTCTGCACTGACTGCCTCAAGCCGGGTTTCCAACTGCGCACGGGAGGCCACCGGTTCGCCATTCCAGGCGAGCGAGCCATCGGGTGCGACGTCAATCTGGACGATGGCCGGCGGTGTCTGCTGAGGCTGCGCAGGCGCGTCGGTTGGCATGTCCAGCTTTACCGCATGCGTTTGGATAGGGATCGTGAGGATGAGCATGATGAGCAGCACGAGCATCACGTCGATCAACGGGGTGGTGTTGATCTCGACCATGATCTCGGCGTCATCGCCGTTGCCGCCATGCATCGTCATTGCCATGACGGGCCTCCTTTTGGTGTGAATGGGTTATTGGCGCGGCGGTGCTTCGGTAATGAAATCCACTTTCGCGATACCAGCGCGTTGACAGGCGAGCACGACGCGCCCAATGGCGGCGTACCGTGCATCCAGGTCGCCGCGGATGTGCACTTCCGGCTGCGGTTTTTGCACGGCCACCGTCTTGAGCTTGTCGACCAGCGTTTGGGTATCCGGCACATGACCTTCATTCCAAAACACGTCGCCGTCTTTCGTGACCGCGAGGATCACGTTCTGGGGTGTGGTTTGCAGCGGGTGGACGGCTTCTTTGGGAAGCGTGACCGGCACTGTGTGCGAGACCACCGGAATGGTGATCAGGAAGATGATCAGCAGCACCAGCATCACGTCCACCAATGGCGTCGTGTTGATGGTGGACATCACCTCATCGTGCTCGTCACTGCTGCCAGTTCCGACGGACATGGCCATGGCTCACCCCACGCGAGCAATCGCCATGGACCGCGTTGCGGCGGCAGCGGCAGCGGTGGTCTTGCCCGTGAAGAGAACGGTATGCAGTTCGGCGGAGAAGCCGCGCACACGCTCCATCACAGCCTTGTTGCGCCGTACCAGCCAGTTGTAGCCGAGCACCGCCGGCACGGCCACGGCCAGGCCGATAGCGGTCATGATCAATGCTTCGCCCACGGGGCCGGCAACTTTGTCGATCGATGCCTGGCCGGCAATGCCGATGGCCGTCAGCGCGTGATAGATGCCCCATACCGTCCCGAACAGTCCAACGAATGGCGCAGTTGACCCGACAGTACCCAGGAAGGAGAGGCCGTCCTGCAGGCGATTGGAAACGGTGTTGGTCGCGCGCTCAAGGGCGGTGGTGACCCACGTGTCCAGGCTGATCTGCTCCAGCATCGCGCCATCGTGGTGGTCCCATGCGGACAGGCTGGCCTGTGCAATGAAGCGGAAGGGGCAGTCCTCGTTGAGCGCGCGTGCGCCTTCCGGGAGCGTGGGTGCAGTCCAGAAGACCTCTTCGGCAGCTTTTGCCCGGCGGAGCACACGGGCCTGTTCAAGCAGCTTCGCGACGATGATGTACCAGCTGCCCATCGACATCACGATGAGGATCAGCAGTGTGCCGCGGGCAATCAGATCGCCGCCTTTCCAAAGCGCCTCGAGGCCGTATGGATTCGTTACCGCATCGGTGGCGGCATGCGCCGCGCTGGTTGCCAGCGTCAGAGCGACGGCGGCGGCAGCTGGGTAGTAGCGTTTGAACATATTTGTCTCCTGGAACGTGTTGGAACAACGTGATGGCATCGGCTGACGCTTGCTGCCTCAATCGAGCTTGAAAGAGAAAGGCACCTGCACCCGCACCTCCTGGCCTTGCGCGATGCAGTGGAATTGCCGCACGGCGTTCTCGGCCGCGCGATCCAACACAGGTGCGGCGGACGTGGTGACACGCAGGTCTTTCACGTTGCCGTCAGTGCCCACCGTGAACGCCACGACAACATCGCCCGTGAGGCTGTCTTTGATCGCTTCACGTGGATAGCGGATGCCCGCACGCACCTGCGTCGAGTTCGGACACACAACGCCCACGCTTGCGGCAACTGGCGCGGGTGCCTGCGCCGGTGCTGGAGGCGCGACCGGTGCAGACGGCGTTGGTGTGGCCGACTGCGCGGTGATGGTGTTTTGCGACGGCGGTGTGGCGGTATGCACTTCCGGCGGCGGCACAAACGGGGGTGGCGCGACGTGCTTCGGCCGGGGCGGTGGCTCCGCCAGCTTCTTGGGAGGCGGTGGGGGCGGGGGCGTGACCTCTTCAATCAGACGCGTCTCGATCGGCGTCGTGATGATCTTCACGACGTTGGTTGCGATACCGCTCAGCAGCGCGTACAGGATCACCACATGCAATGCGATCACGAATGCGATGCCAGCCATTCGACGAGCATGCGGTTTGGGTTGGGCGTAGTTCATATGCCACGTGTCTCCTGCCTTGATAGGTCTTGTTGAGGAGCACGTTAAAGCCTGGGCATTTCCACTTCATCTCGACTTTGTATCGAGGTTGATACGAAGCAGAATGCGCGGGAAGCAGATGCAGAGCGTGGCAAGACGGCGCGTGTAAATCGCACACTTCGTTGCGCTACCGGCGTGACGGGAATGTTTCTGGATGCGTGGCCGTGGACGTATGCGCAACAGCACACAGGTCGATTATTTCAAGCGTGAAATAATCCGTACAAAAAAGCTCTTATATTGGCGTCTCATAATTCCGTGGGCGCGAGCGCGGCACGCTGCCGCTACGACACCGGAGAGGGGGAGACACCGTGACCAAATCGATACATGTTCTCGCTGTCGACGACGACGCGCAGATCAGGGGCTTGCTGTGTGATTGCCTGGCCGATTTCGGCATGGTCACCACGCAAGCCGCCAATGGTGCCGATATGCATCGTGCGCTTGCTGATGGCACAGCCGATATTGTCGTGCTGGATCTGATGTTGCCTGATGGCGATGGACTCGATCTATGTCGCGAAATTCGCGCGAAGTCGGATATCCCGATCATCATCCTCACGGCGCGCGGCGAGATGACGGACAGGATCGTAGGGCTCGAGCTGGGCGCAGACGACTACGTCGTCAAGCCGTTTGAGCCTCGTGAGCTGGTCGCGCGTATCCAGACCATCCTGCGCCGCACGCGCGCCCAATTGCATGCGCATGCCGATACCCAGGAAGAGTGCCGGTTCGCAAACTGGCGTCTGAACCTCATTGGCCGCCATTTGATCGCTGCCGACAATACGGTCATCCCACTGTCGAACGCCGAGTTCCGCCTCCTCAATGCATTTCTTGCTGCCCCGGGGCGCGTACTAAGTCGCGAATACTTGATGGATGCCGCACGCGGCAAGTCAACCGACGCATTTGACCGCAGCATCGACGTGCAGATATCGCGTTTGCGCCACAAGTTGCGAGAGGACATCAAGGAACCCAAGCTCATTCGCACGATTCGAGGAGAAGGCTACATGCTTGATACCAAGCAGCATTGAGCGTGGGTATGGGCTGCTTAGTGCAGCGTGTAGAGAGTCTGCCGCCCCTCGGCATAGAGGGCCATGGCGATCTTCACGATCTCATTGCGATGCCGGTCGAAGGAGGCCAGCACCCCGGCTTCGTCAGAACCGAGGCCGGGGTCCAAATTCATCAGTACGCGGTCTTCCACAAGGAAAGTAATTTCGCGTGCATTGTCGTAACCCCAGAACCACACGCCATGCCTGGCCCCATCATAGCTGCGGCTGGGGTTGGGAAAACTGAGTGCCATATGTCGTCCTGCGTTCTACGCCTTTGATGGACCGGGTTGCACGCTCACTACCAGCGCGAAGCGCTCCTGTTACTGCGTATCGCCTTTCATGCTCTCGGCTTCCATCGCGGCATGCAATTCCTCATACGCCTCGATTGGCTCCATATCCTGATCGACGAACGCCGCTGCGTGCTCTGCGGCGGCCAACGCATCGCGCGGGATACCGCTCTGGCTATCGTCCTCGGTACTTGGCGGCAGCAGCATGTCCTCAAGCATCCCGCGCAGCTCCGGGGTATTCCATGGCTTGCCCAGCTTGGCCTTCCTTTTCAGGTAGTGACGGATTTCCGAGTCTTGCTCGGCGGTGAGCGGAAGCCCTCGAAAAGTGGGGTCCGTGTTGTGATGGATCATGATGCGCCTCCCGAAGCGGTCTGCGCTTTCAATGTAGAGATATCGATTCTCTGCGGTGAACGTTACAAGTTGCGTGTGATCACTGTGCCGCGTGTCCGCGGCCAACCGATTTACGTCTTCTTCTTGGCGACACCTTCGTTCCCAACCCGAGAATGCACCGTGCTGGACGGGGTTGCCGGCACTGACGGCTTCTTGGACTGCTTGGGTTTTTTCGCTTCGCGAGTGCTGCGTAGTTGACTCTTGGCCATGTTGTTGCTCCTAGTGCGTTGCTTGCCAGGGTGGCAATCCCAGCATACGCGCTTAGAAGCTCTCCGGACATCTTTACCTATTCGGAAGAACCTTCCGCCGTCGGGTCTGGCGCCCAGGCGGCGGTGAATTAAGCGCCTAGATCATACCCAGGGGGCGCCGCGGCCCCGACACCTGTCATCGTCTTATGTCCCAGACCTGCGATGCCTCGCTGAGATGCAGGTCGCCCGTGGGCAGTCTCGGTACGCCCTCCAATCTGGCGATCGCTGTTTTTTTGCAGTGACTGATGGAGTTGAGCGAGCGCTTTCGATGAACAGGGCTTCGCGAGCGAAGGAGCACGGAGGAGCGATGAATATCCGGATGCCTTCTTGTGCCTGCACGCCTCTGCGTACTCAGGACACTGGCAAGCTGCGTGGATTGTTCTAGGTCGAGAACTCGAGTGGGGCCGCGTTCAATGTGGCAAGCAGCCGTTGAAGCTGAGATATCAAGAGGGGTACGACCACGTGTTACTACATCGTATCTCCCCTGATCGAGGGCCGTCTAAAGGTCCATGCCAAGGCGTTCTTAAGGCTGGAGATCCTCGCGGGGCGCTGATTCCCCGTGGCCACCAGAGGCTCGCTCGCATGCTGTGCCTCGGCAATTGCTTCTTGTAGGTGACGAAGCCTATCGGACCGTCTTGCAGAGAGAAGAGCGGAGTTTAGTGCGGCAAGGCCCCGCAGTTTGCCGCGTGAGACGCAACCAATGGTGCTCTCCCTGGCGCGCCTCTTGTGTGCTAACTAATTGAAATATAAGGAGTTTACTGTTTTCGGCGCGCCGTGCTGCGTCAGAGAGTTCCACATTGAGTGACCAAAGTTCCAAATTGAGTGAATTGTCGAGATTCACTCAACTCTGAACCGGCAGGTCAGGATTTGCAGGCCTTCCCGGCGGAGTTGCTCAGCCGACTTTGAACTCGTGGTTCGCTTAACTTTGAACTATCCGCGTTTTGGTTCACGTAACTCTGAACTTTCGCGGGTAGGCTCGGCACCAACCTCACCGGAATTGAGCCGGACGTCGGCGTGCAGGCCTGGTCAGCCACGGAAGAGAGCGGCACCAGTGGATTTGCCTCTGGGTAATACGCCGCCAGGCAGCCGCGCGGAATGTCATACGCCACCAGGCGGAAGCCATCGGCGCGGCGCGTGGTGCCGTCTTCGGAGAGCGTCACCATGTCCGCCAACTGGCCGTCCTTCATGCGGATCTGCAGGTCTTGATGAAGAACACGCAGGCGTTGGCCGAACACGCCGCAATAGCGGTCGTCCATGCTGTAGATGGTGGTGTTGATTGATCGTGCGAGCGCACCGTGGCCAGCGTAAGGACGGCGGCGTCGGGATAACCTCAGGGAGCGCCGTCACTAGTGACGACAAAAAGCTCGGCTCTGTTGTTCCTCCGCAAACCGAAAGCGAGCGCTCGCACAGAGGCGAAGGGTTCGTATTGCAGCAACATCTTTGCCGACGCTGGACATCTCCTCCCCGCAGCGTGGCCTTATTCGCCACTGATAACGGCCTATCAGTCGGGTAGCGGAGTATCGGCAAGAAGTGCAACGGACAGCAGACGCACTCGCTGGTCTACAAAATAGCCGCCACCTTCCGTGTACCGCAGAAATACGCGACGACACACGCAGCACTCCCAAACATCGCTTCGGTTGTACGGGTAGTACAACGGCGCGATAGGTGCCGCCTCCGACCAGTAACTGCTGCCATCGGGATGTGACTCTGCGAAGCTGGCTTCGTCAACGTTGCCTTGAATGAGCGTACCAATGCGCCTGAGTTGATCTTCTGGGAATGAAACGGGAACGCTCGACCATGCGATCATCGGCGTCTTGCAGCAGGAGCAAGGCACCTCTACGCCGTCGGAGCGGGATGCCAATTGCTCCAACTGGGGAAAATTCAGATGAGGAAGCTCTTCCATAAGTGATGTCTCTATCGATGCGGAGTAGGCGCCGTTCTCTCAGACGGAGACCAGCGACTCAGGTTTTAAGTCCGCAATTCTCGTGACGCCGAGTAACGCCATGTTCCGCGTGATCTCGTCGTGCAGCAACCGTGCCGCATGGCATACGCCGAATTCTCCGGCAAGCGCTGCCGAATAGGCGAATGATCGCCCAACAAAGACAAACTTTGCTCCGAGTGCGAGTGCCTTAAGCACATCAGTACCGCGGCGAATTCCGCCATCCATCATCACGGTCGTGTCGCCTGCTGCTTCGACAATCTGAGGCAAGACAAGCAGCGGGGGTACTGCCGCATCGAGTTGCCGACCCCCGTGGTTGGACACGATGATGCCGTCAACGCCAAGAGCACACGCTAGCTTTGCATCGTTCGGGCTCAGGATTCCCTTGACTATCAACCGACCACGCCATCGGTTGCGAATGCGATCCAGCGTCCCCCAGTCTATGCGCCCACGATCGGAGAAGTCCCGCAAGACGTGCTTCGAGAGGATGGGAGCGCCACGGTGCGCATAGTTGTTTTCGAAATGCGGTAATCCGTGGCGTATGCAGGTCTTGAGAAAGGTGCCGCACAGCCAGCGAGGATGCGTGATCCCCTGCCAAGCCAAGCGCAAGCTCGGCCGCAGCGGTGTGGAGAATCCGGCGCGGATATTATTCTCGCGATTCGCCGCAACCGGGGTATCCGCTGTGATCACCAACGTATGGAAACCTGCTTTCGCGACGCGTTCTATCAACGCGTCACGCTGATGCTCTTCCCCAGGGAGATAGGCCTGAAACCAGGCATCTCGATTGACTTCGGCAACGGTTTCGAGGGGTATGAGGGACGATCCGCTCATCACCATTGGGATGTTGGCGGACAGGGCTCCACGTGCCAGTACTGCGTCGCCACGATAGGCGGAGAGCGCGCTTAACCCCAAGGGAGCAATCCCGAACGGGGCGGCAAACTGCTGCCCAAAGAGTTCCGTCGTGGTCGTTGTCGACGACACGTCAACGAGAACACGTGGCACAAACGCGTAGCGGTTGAACGCGCTACGGTTCGCCTCGCGGGCGAGGTTCTCTTCAGCGCCTCCTGCAATGTATTCATACACCGGACGCGGAAGGTGGCGCCGCGCAGCTGGCTCGAAATCCCGCAAGCTCAGAATGTGGTCTAAGCGCGGCCGCGTCGCCATTAACTCTTCCTTTGCAGGTCGTGATAGCCGAGCATCGCGCGGGCTTGACCGAGCGTCTTGCCATTTGCAATGTGCAGGCGGATCTCAGCCTCCGTTGCTTCGATCCGTCGTGCCGTGGCAGCGACGTCCTGAGCGCGACTACGGGGCACCACGACTACCCCATTGGCGTCAGCGACAACGATATCGCGCGGAGCGACCCGAGCTGTGCCAACGGAGATTGGCCCATTCGTGTGCTCCACCTGTACGCGATCTTTGCCCGTGCGCATGAAACGTCCACGTGTAAACAGCGGATAGCCGTCGGCCAATGCGCGAGAAACATCACGACATACGCCATCGATGACTGTGCCGGCAATCTTGCGTATGCCTGCGTATTGCGTCATGAGGTCACCCCAGACGGTGCAATCCGTACGGCCGTCGTTGTCGATGACCACGATGTCCCCTGGTGCCACGTCGTCGATGAAGTCGCCGACCGTGCCCGGAGGCGTGCTTGCGGCCACATATTTCACCGTGAATGCTGGGCCGACGATTGCCTTCGAATAGTTGTCTAGGGCAGCGATCCCCAAGCACTGTCCTGGCAGTCCCAGCTTATCCATCGCATCTGATACCGCCGCCGTATCGAGTCCGTCGAACAACGCGACGAGTTCTTGGTCTTCTTGCTTCATTTTGCTTTCCTATGAATCCTGCCTTCCGCAGGGGCATGCGGAAATCCAGCCTAGCTTGGCCGGCTCCGATTTATGCGTCGACGTGCTTGATCTTGAGGGGCTCAGAGATGGTTAGCAGGATGAGGAAGGTCAGTGCGGAGATCGATGCCATGAATGCGAACACCCAGTCCCACCCATGGCTGTCCAGCAACAAGCCAGTGATGAAGGGTGTGGCTGCGCCGCCCAGCTGCCCGCCCATGTTGACAATGGCATTCGCCAGCGGGAATTTCTCCTTCGAAACAAACGGCATGGGATAAGCCATATAGGCGGAATAGCCGATGCTAAGCAGCATGCCGGTTGTAAAGATCAGGGCACTGTAGAGGACAGGGTCGGACGGAGACTGTATGAGTGCATACATCATTCCTGCAGTGGCGAGGGCTGAGATCATCATTCCTGGCTTGCGCCGCTTCTCGACCAGCCGGTCAGAAAGCAGCCCGCCCAGGATGTTGCCAACCACAGCGCCGACCCATGGAGCTGCAGCGACGAAGCCCATGTTCATGACTGAAAACTTCTTTACCGTCAGCAGGTAGGTAGGGATCCACGCGAGCAAGACACTCGATATCCCCAACTGAAAGCAGTAACCGAGCGCACAACCCCAGACATTCCACGATTTCAGTACGCCGGACGTGGTCTCCAATACTTTCTCGTCGCGTACCCGGATGATCTTGTCAAGCCAGGGAATCGGCTTCGACTGCGTACCGACCTTTACGCCGGATTTGCTAGCAGCGGCCTCGGTGATATAAGCGATCTCGCCTTCATTAACGAACCGGCTCGCAGCGGGCTTATCGCTAACCAAAAAAAACCAAAAGAAGGACAGAACAATCCCAGGTATGGCGAAGAAGATGAAAATTTCCCGCCACCCCCAAGCCGTTACGATTGCCGCCCCAAGAATGGGGGTGATGACGGGCCCGAATTTGACCGAAGAAAGAAAAATACCGGCAGCGGTGCCTTTTTCTTTCGACGGGAACCAGTTGTTGATGGTGGTCGCGACGCCAATTGGCAGCGGGCCCTCTGCAAAGCCAAGACCGATGCGGCAAAGCTTCAACGGGAGAAGCGCTCCTACCATGCCGGTCAGCCCTGTCGCAATCGATGTGAGAATCATAGAGATAGAGAATGTTCTCCTCACGCCGAATTTCGACAGGAGCCACGCGGAGGGAAGTTGGGCAACAGCGTAGGCCAACAGGAATAGGCTAACCAACCCACCTGCCTCAGCGTTGTTCATCGCAAACTCTTTTCTGAGGAAGGGCAATGCGACACCCAGGTTTGCTCGGTCCGCTGCCGCGATCGTATAGATCACAAAGAATAAGGTTGCGACGATCCAGCGGTACTTCGTGGGTTTCATTTGCGCGGAGATTGCCGCGCCATCCAGTTTTACGGATTGCGGTTCCATTGTCTCGCTCCACACTCATCTAATTATTTTTTTAAGATGAGTGGTTGTCAGTTAGGACAAATTGAATTGATTCAGAATATCGTTGAGCCCCAGCAGCTCAACCGTCGTAGCACCGTTCTTGATCCGCGCTTTAAAATCAGCTTCTTTCTCTTCGCGTGCCAGGCTATCTGAGAGCGTTCTATCGGCCAGATGCTGAGGTACGACGACAACGCCGTCGCGATCTCCGACAATGATGTCGCCGGGATGAATCTGGACATCTCCGATACAGACCGGTACGTTTAACCTTCCGGGCTGATTCTTGCTGGTGCCCTTGATACTCAAGCCGCGGCAAAAGACGGGAAACCCCATGTCGGTGATCGTGCTCGCGTCGCGTACTGCACCGTTGATGACCAGTCCAGCGATGCCGATCTTCATCGCTTGCTCGGTCAGCACATCTCCCCAAGGGCCTGCTTCAAGGAAGCCTTTTGCATCCACAACCAAAACATCGCCAGGTTTCGCCTTGAGCAAGGCGTAATGCAGCATGAGGTTGTCGGCGGGGCGGATATCGACCGTAAGCGCTGGTCCGGCGATTCGCATGCTCGGGTGGATGGGCTTGATTCCGCTATCCAGTGCGCCTCTGGCACCTTGCGCTTCGTAGACCGTAGCGCTGCCGCAATCACCCAATGCCCGGACGATGGACTCCGAAAGAATTTGGACTTCACCCACGCTGCGTCTCCTTATCTAAGTTTGGAGACAGTTTTGGATAAAGTAAAATTGATCGCAACCATCGAATTCTTATCGTTAGTTCAGAAAAAATGAACTTGAGGCAGCTTAGGTACTTTTGCGAAGTGGTGGAGGCGGGCAGTGCCGCGCTGGCCGCCAAGAGACTGTTTGTGGCGCCCACCGCAGTTAGCATGCAGCTCACTCAGTTGGAGGAGCATCTGGGAGAGACGTTGTTCGATCGGTCGAGAAGGCCGATGGAGCTGACATCACTCGGGAAATACTTCTATCCGCGAGCGAAGGAGTTGTTGTCCCAGGCGCGTCGTCTGGATGAGGAGGCTCGAGGCATTGCCACGGGCAATAGGGGATGGTTGGGTATCGGCTTTGTCCGTTCGGCGTTGTTCTCGATATTGCCGACAGCCATCAAGCGGTTTCGCGAAACCTTCCCTGACGTTCATCTCGATCTCGTCGAGGTCTTGTCGGAGTACCAGCCTGAGCAGCTATACCAGGGGCGTATCGACTTGGGCATCTCGCGATTCATTGGCCGGTTCGAGCAGGCAACGGATCTGAATTACAAATTTGTGCTCGAAGAGTCGTTCCTGGCTGCTGTCCCGATTGACCATCCGCTCGCCCAACAGAGTTCAGTATCGGCTATCGAATTCGCGAGCCTGCCTTTCATTCTTTATCCCAAGGATCCTAAAAGCCCTTTTGGGCAGCAGATGGTGTCCGTACTCAGAGAGGCTGGGGCCAGTCCAGTCGTCGCCCACGAGGCAATTGAGATTCATACTGCATTGGCGCTTGTCGGGGCTGGTCTTGGCGGCACGCTCGTTGGTCGCTCTATTGCCGTGAACAATCGAGCAGACGTGGCGTTCGTCCCTGTGCACGACATTGAAGAGAGCGCTGCAGTTGTGGCAATCACGAGAAAGGAAGAAGAGAACAAGCTGGTCGCTTCGTTCCTGGAAACCCTGGCCTACCCGCAGTCCGCGTGACAGACGGGGCACCAACGCGATCAGCTAACCGGTCTGCATCCTGCGTAACGCTGTGAACGCATGATTTGTGTCAGGCCGCGCCTTGATGGCGTCCACGCGCCCCTTTTCCGAAGCCGTGACCGTTCCAGCATCACCACAGCAGAGTTGCCGGCAACTCAATCTGTCTCGTCTTCTTGATACAGGTCCTAGAGCAAGACGACTCGTGATGAGCTGTGCCAGCCAGTGATCCTATCTGCCGCTTCTCTTTGCGTTGGGTCCCGCGCCAAACGTGGAACACTGCCTAGCAATCTCCGCAACACCATAGCCAAGAGCTGCATGCGGATACTTGAGGAAGTAACATGAGTACGCCACGCTCGGTGCGGGCGGGTTGGTTTCCACCAGTGCCAGCTTTCCTTGTTCGAGTTCCTTTTCAAATAGAGACACGGGTAAGCAACTGATACCGACGCCGGCAGCGACGAGACCGGCAAGCGCGTTGACATTGTTGCCGCCGTACAAACGCTCCGGACGTACACCGACACTCTCCCAAATTTTCGAACAAAGCATTGTGATGATGGAGTGCTCTGATTGCTCCACTACCGGTCGCGACGCCAAGCTACTCATTGTCTGGGCTTCCCCCGGAGGGAAAGTTCCCGGGCCAGAGAACCATCCGAACTGCACGTTTCCAATGGGTACGCGTGCCAAGCCTTCTGTCAAAGGCATGTCGGGCAGGATTGCGAGGTCCAGCCGTCCCTCGAGAACCTTGTGCAAAAGCAATGAGGACAGATCAATCTCAGGCTGGACAGTGACAGTCGGGTACACCCCTTTCATGCGCATCAGAAACGACGGAAACCACGTCAGAGCGGTTAGTTCAGTCAATCCGATGTGAAGCGTCCGGGTGGGCTGCTGCGTCAGCCCTTTCATTTTCTCAAGCCGCTCCAGAAGCTCAAACAGATGTTCACTCTCTGCGAGCAAGTCTTTGCCAACTGGCGTTAGCAGATTCTTGCGGGCTTCGCGTTCAAACAAGGGGGCGGCTACGTAGGCTTCGACCTCTTGAAGGCGCTTGGTCACGGCAGACTGGGTAACGTGAAGCTTCTCTGCAGCCTTCGCCACTGTGCCTAGGCGTCCGACCCAATAGAAAGTCTCGAGTTGTTTGATCGTGAACATGGTTTTTTTCAAGCTCGCCGGTAAGGCGATTTAGTAGCTGGCGAAAGGCGTTCCGAAGTCGCAGTTTTCCTTTGCGAGAGTAGCTACCGTTCGATGGAAATCAGAAATGGCGTCGATGCGCACGAGAGCGATGTAGTTCATCGCCGGTGCACCAATTGGTATCTCGATTTCGCGCAACGCGCCGTTGCGCGCAGGACCAGATGCAACCGCTTTTGGTAGACCGGCAAGACCCACGCCTGCAGCGCAGATACCTGCCAAGGCGACTAGGCTGTCGCTATGGATGGTGTTGCTGGTACGGATGCCGCGCTCAGCCAGCCAACTGGAAAGCACGCTGCCTCCAGTTTGGAGTTCGCCCTGCAGCAGAACCGTCTGGCGTTCGAATTCGCTCAGAGTGAGCGCGGAGGGCAACGACATGCTACCCGCACAGTACCAGCCGAATTCCGCAGTACCGATCGGCAGCCGAGCCATGTCGACAGTTCGCACCGCGTCCAGCACGATTGCGAGATCCAATTGCCCGCTACGAAGACTCGATTGGAGTGAGGCGGAGGAGCCGACCTCCAACTCCACACGCATAAGCGGATATCGCTCACGCAATCGCGCCAAAAAGCGTCCGAGCCAAGTGAGCGCCGCAAGTTCGGTGACGCCAAGCCGAAGCGTCGACGACACCAAATCCGGGTTGCCGAAGCGCTCCATCAAATTTGACCGCTGACGAAGGATTGCCCTCACCACCCGAAGCACCTCTTGCCCCTCCATTGTCATGCGAGCGGCGCGCTGTGCGCGATTGAAGAGGGCATGTGAGAACGAGGACTCGAACTCGCTTATCTGCCGGGAGATGTTTGACTGCGACGTCCCGAGACTCTTCGCGGCCTTCTCAAAGGAGCCCATGTCCGCAACCGCGGCGAACGCCTCAAGTTCTCTGAACGTTGTCATCTAGGTAATCACCCGCTCTTTTGATACCAAAACGGAAAGATTATGCATCGAAAAATATCTCTTTTCAGAACTATTAGGAGAGACAACAATTCAGTCATCCGCACGCAACAAAGTTCATGCGCAGCCGGGACGACATGACAGCCCGCCAATGCGGAGTTCCTCCATCCACCAGGTAAAGCCACCATGAAGCTCTTCAAACTGCTCCCGACCGTAATCGTTGCAGCCGTTTCCGCCGGCGTTCCTCTGGCGCACGCCGACCAACTTGCTGATGTGAAAGCCAAGGGAACGCTGACGTGTGGGGTAGTCGGCACGCTTGAGCCATTTGCTTACCAAGACACTGCGACTCGCGATGTGGTTGGCTATGACGTCGACTTCTGCAAGGCAGTTGCCAAGCACATGGGTTTAAAAGCGGAGCCGAAGGTCGTGTCATTGGAAGCTCGGATTCCGGAACTGACCCAAGGTCGTGTCGACATCCTTGCGGCTGTCCTTGGCTACAACCCTGCCCGTGCGGAGCAGATTGCCTTCTCGAAGGCTTACTTCGTGAGTAACCAGTCGATTGCCGCGAAGAAAGGTGTCTACAAGCATCGCGATGACTTGGCAAATAAGCGCGTCGCAACCATCAAAGGCTCCAGCAACATTCCGATGATGCAGAAGGTCATGCCGACTGTGAACCTGGTCAGCTATGACGACGCTCCCTCGGCGTTTACCGCGCTGGCCCAGGGCAAGGTGGACGGTTACGTACTGTCGGAATCGCTGATGCGCCGCTTCATCGCCAAGCTCGGCCCGAGCGGCAATATCGAAGTTCTGTCTCCGCCGGTTGGACGTGAGCAATGGGGCCTGGGGATGCGCAAGGGCGAGCCGGCGTTTGAGAAGGCTGTGAACGATGCTCTTGACGCGATGGAAAAATCGGGCGAGTCGCAGCAGATCTTCGACAAGTGGATGGGCCCGAACACGATCTACCAGATGCACCGCGACTTCAAGACCGAAAAGATCGCCGGTTAAGCGCCGCGAACGGGATCCACCATGGCTATCACTCTGAACTTCGGCCCACTTCTGGCTGAACCATATTTAGGGCACTTAGTTGCCGGCCTTAAGTACACCGCGATGCTGACCGTCGCAAGCTGGGTGTTGGCCGTTGTTCTTGGTGTGGCTCTGGCTACCGTTCGAGTGGCGGGCAACCCGCTCATTGAGCGCCTTGTAGCGGGTTGGGTCGCTTATCAGCAGAACGTGCCAATGCTGGCCCATCTGTTTCTCTGGTACTTCGGCATTCCTACCATTCTCCCGGAGTTTGTTCAGAACTGGGTGAATGCGAACAATGGCGAGTTGATCTTTGCGTCCATCGCCATCGGACTCTGCATGTCGGCCTACTTCTGTGAAGACGTCCGCAGTGGTCTACGTGCTGTACCGAACGGCCAGCACGAAGCAGCGCGATCACTAGGACTGAGCTTCTTGAAGTCGATGCGCTTCGTGATTCTTCCGCAAGCCATTCGTACGGCGCTGCCGCCGTTCATCAACCACACCGTAGTTCTGTTCAAGAACACGAGTCTTGCGATGGCGCTTGGCGCAGCCGAGATGACTTACGTCGTCCGAGAAATTGAGAACCAGACGTTCCGGACTTTCGAGGCATACACGTTGGCAACCGCTTTCTACCTCGCGATTTCTCTGGGTCTAATGGGTATTGGTGCAGTTGTCGCCCGTCGTCTGCAAACACCAGCGAGATAAGCCATGTGGGAAATCATTAGCGATTATCTGCCGGCGCTTCTCATTGGCCAATATCCGAATGGACCACTGGGTGGTTTGGTACTGACGCTCATTCTCTCGGTCCTCGGTCTTGCCCTGGCGTTTCCGCTCAGCATCGGTCTCGCACTGAGCCGACTGTCCCCGTATGCGCTGTTCCGTGTTCCGAGCACGATCGTCGTGTATGTCATCCGAGGCATTCCATTGGTGATGCTGGTCTTCTGGAGCTATTTCCTTGTTCCTGGGCTGATCGGGGAAACGGTCAGTGGATTCACGACCCTCGTTGTGACTCTGGTCATCTACCAAGCCGCCTATATGTCGGAGATTGTGCGGGCCGGCATTGAGGCGTTGCCTCGCGGTCAGACTGAAGCGGCTAGGTCACTGGGGCTGGGATACGGCAACACGATGAAGGAAGTCATCCTGCCGCAGGCGCTCTACAACATGTTGCCGAGTCTCATCAGCCAGTTCGTCTCCACGATCAAGGAGACCTCCATTGGCTATGTGATTAGCGTGCATGAACTCACGTACTCCGCAAACCAGGTGAATTCCTCGCTGCTGACGAAGCCCCTGCAAGTATTCGTCACGCTCTCGTTGATCTACTTCGTGGTGTGCTACGCCCTGACGCAGGGTGCAGCTCTCGTGGACAAACGCATCAACCGACGTCGTACTGGCGCCACCGTTTCTACCGAAGGTAAGCCCCATGATCCAGTTTTCCAAGGTCAATAAATGGTACGGCGAGTACCACGCCCTCGCCGACATCACAGAGGAAGTGAAGAAGGGAGAAGTTGTCGTCGTGTGCGGTCCATCCGGTTCAGGAAAGTCCACACTGATTCGCACTGTGAATCGGCTGGAGGAGATCCAGCAAGGGAAGATCACGCTCGAAGACGTCGACGTTCACGATAAGAAGTTGGACGTGAACCACTTTCGTACCAAGGTTGGCTTTGTGTTCCAGCAGTTCAACCTTTTTCCTCATATGTCAGCGCTTGATAACGTGTGCTTGGCACCGGTCAAGGTCGGCGGAAAGTCGAAGTCTCAAGCAAAGGAGAAGGCGATGGAACTGCTCGACCGTGTGGGGCTTGCGCATAAGGCGACTTCGTACCCGCAACAACTGTCGGGAGGGCAACAGCAACGCGTTGCGATTGCTCGTGCTTTGGCAATGGATCCGCCCGTCATGCTTTTCGATGAGCCGACGAGTGCCCTTGATCCCGAGATGGTGGGGGAAGTACTCAATGTCATGAAGTCGCTCGCACGGGACGGCATGACGATGATGTGCGTGACGCACGAAATGAATTTCGCTCGAGACGTCAGTAACCGCGTCTGGTTCATGGATGCTGGGCGCCTTGTGGAGACCGGCAAACCGAACGAGTTCTTTGCAAATCCGCAGAGCGATCGCGCAAAGCGCTTTCTGTCAGACCTCCGTTCGCACTGACGAACCCGTACGATCATGAACTCCATAGCCGAGCCAACGACAGTTGGCGTAATCGGTGCGGGCATTGTCGGCCTCTCGGTTGCTGTTCAGTTACAGCGAGATGGCTACAGAGTCACTGTCATCGATCGCGATGAGCCAATGCAGGCGTGTTCGGCCGGCAATGCAGGCTACCTGTCGGAGGCAAATATCTTTCCGCCGGCAGCTCCGGACATGCTGCTCCAACTGCCGAAGCTCCTCCTGGCGAACGATGGCCCTCTTGTCATCCGGCCCGCGTACGCGCCGAAGATGATGTCCTGGGGCCGGCATGCGCTCTCTGTAGTTAAGGGAGATGTGCGCGCAATGGTGACCAGAACGTTGGCGAGCATGACGGTACAGGCTTACGCGATGATCGAGACCCTGGCGACCTATGCCGGCGCCGCGCAGTTGTTGTCCCGTGACGGAGGGCTGGTGGCATTCAAGAATGCCCAAGCGCTCGACAAGAAGTGCGAATTGCTCAACGTGTGGCATCGGCATGGAATTCAGGTCCATAGACTGTCGGACGCAGCAATCCAGGCGCTCGAACCCGCGTTGTCGCGCGAGATAGTTGGCGGCTTGTTCTTCGAGAACTCCGGGCGGTGCAGTAACCCTCGCCGCCTGGGGCTGATTTACGCCGAGCATCTCGTTCGCAATGGTGGCGAGGTTGTACGGGACCAGGTGAACGGAGTTTCGTCGCAATCTGACGGTGGTGTGATCGTGAGAGGTGCCATCGAAGACCGACGCTTTGCAAACGTGGTCGTGTGTGCAGGGTTTTGGAGTGAGGAGCTTCTCCATTCCCATTTCAAGAGCATCCCGATTGCGTCCGAGCGCGGGTACCACCTGATGCTGCCTAACGCCGGGCTGAGCCTGAAGCGACCGGTGGTATTCGGCGAACCGCACTTTGCGGCGACTCCCATGGACGAAGGACTTCGACTCGCCGGCACGGCAGAGTTTGCCTCTGCCGACGCGCCGCCCAACATGCAACGAGCGGAAATGCTCCTGCGGTTGGCACGCCAGTACCTCGCTCCTATTGATGAAACGGGGGCGAAGCCATGGATGGGCGTGCGCCCCTCGTTGCCCGACGGATTACCTGCGATCGGAACCGTCCCCGGTCAGCCAGGCCTCCACTACGCGTTTGGACATGCACACAACGGGTTGACGTTGTCCGCAGTGACCGCAAAGTGCGTCTCCGCTCAGCTTCAGCGCGCTGCGGCTCCCATCGACTTAACCCCCTTCGATTTGATGCGTTTCGAGCGAGGGTACTTCAGCTCGAAACAACCTCGCGCCACGAATGCGCTGTAAGCCAACACAAGGGCAAATATGAACGATCTCATTCGCTTTCCTTCGCCACTGACTGCACCGCTCTCGAAGGCAGTCCGTGCCGGTGATTTTCTGTTCTTGTCTGGACAGACCCCAAAGAACGCCGACTTGACTCCGCTGCGTGGGGACATTCGCGAGCAAACCAAGAACGTGTTGGACGCAATTACGGCGAGCCTTGCAGAGCATGGCGTGGGGCTGGAAAGCGTGATCCGCGCGACCGTTTGGCTCTCCGATATCAAGCTGATGGGTCCGTTCAACGAGGTGTACCGCTCGTATTTCGATACCAACCTGCCGGTGCGCAGCACCGTAGAGGCGAAGTTGTCTCAGGACGTAGACGTCGAGATCGAAGTTACCTGCTGGGCCCCGCGCACTTCCGAGAACTGACAGAAACCGGTCGCTCTTCTGACGACACCCCTACGCAATAGAGACTCCCATGAGCAATCAGACCGAAATCGTCGCAACGCGCCTTGCCGCGGTTAAACCGTCCGCCAGCATCGCTGCAAAGGCCCGCGCAGACGCAATGCGTGCGGCAGGACGCGAAATCATTGACTTCACCGTAGGCGAGCCTGACTTCCCGACGCCGGCCCATATTGTCGAGGCGGGTGTAAGGGCCCTGGAAGCGGGACACACGCGTTACACCGCTTCGGCAGGAACGGCTGAGCTTCGTGACGCTATTGCCAAGAAGTTGCTGCGTGAGAACCAACTGTCGTATGAGACCAATGAGATCGTGGTCGGTAGCGGTGCGAAGCACATCATCTTTAACGCGTTCATGGCTTCGCTAAATGAAGGCGATGAAGTTGTGATTCCTGCGCCGTACTGGGTGTCGTACCCGGAGATGGCGCTGATCAATGGCGGCGTGCCCAAGATCGTAGATTGCCCGGCCGAGAACGGCTTCAAGATCACGGCGCAGGCCCTTGAGCAGGCCATCACCGCAAAGACAAGATGGGTGGTTCTGAACTCTCCGAATAATCCGACAGGTGCCGTGTATTCCGAGGAGGAGTTGCGAGCCCTGGGCGAGGTTCTGGTCAAGCATCCACACGTCCATGTCATGACGGATGAAATCTACGAGCACTTTGTCTATGGCTCGGCTCGTCATGTGTGTTTGCTTAACACGACGCCCGAGTTGCGCTCGCGGACGTTGGTGGTCAACGGTTTGTCAAAGTCACACGCCATGACCGGCTGGCGAATTGGTTACGGGGCTGGCCCGGCAAAGCTGATTAAGGCGATCACTTTGCTGATTACGCAGAGCACTACTTGTGCTACTTCGGCCGCCCAGGCGGCTGCGACCGTCGCCTTGAACGGCTCGCAAGCCTGCGTTGCTGAGGCGACGAAGATGTTCGAAGAGCGTCGCAACCGCATGGTTGAGCGGCTCAATGCCATCGACGGTTTCCAGTGCGACATGCCCGATGGTGCGTTCTACGTGTTCGCCTCCGTGGCGGGCCTGATTGGTCGGTCGATGCCCGACGGCAAGCCGTTCCAGACAGACGTTGACGTCGCCGCATTCCTTCGTGAGCAGGCAGGCGTGGTGACCATCGATGGCAGCTCGTATGGCCTGTCGCCTTACCTGCGTTTCTCGTTCGCAACATCACTGAGCGAGATTGACCGTGGATGCAATGCGATCGCTGCGGCCGTCTCCCAACTGAAATCCCGATAACAGTCACCTCAAGGTGCGCAAAATGAGCTACCAGTCCTTCGCGGAATTCGAGCGCATTCCGCAACACCAACTCGACCGCGCCAAGCAATTTCCGGCTGCCATTCTGTGCGATGTTGCCGGCCGCCGCGGCACGATGAACTCTCGAATTCGCGCTCTGAATCCGGCCATGTCGATTTGCGGTCCTGCGTTCACGGTTGAGGTACGCCCAGGCGACAATTTGATGTTCCACGTGGCCCTAGCCGTAGCTAAGCCCGGTGACATCATTGTGGTGGATGGCAAGGCGGATGACACCTGCGCATTGTTCGGCGACTTGATGGTCACACAGGCGGTCGCGGCCAAGCTGGGTGGTTTTGTGGTCGATGCGGCATCGCGCGACACGGATTCGCTTGCACACGGGGATTTTCCGATCTTCGCGGCCGGCACTAACCCGTGCGGTCCGACGAAGGGCTTGCCGGGCAAGCTCAGCATTCCGGTTTCAGTCGGCGGTGTTGCGGTCAATCCGGGCGATCTTATCGTCGGTGACGTTGATGGCGTGGTGGTCATCCCTCGCAACGAAATCGAAGCAGTTCTCGATGCGGCTGCGAAGAAGGTCGCCGCCGAGAAGCAGCGTATCGACGAGATCGAAGCGGGCATCTTAGTGTCGCCGTGGCTGGATGACGCACTGAAGCAAGCCGGTCTGCCCACGCTCTAAAGCGAGTCTTTGCTACCGCCCTTGCATCATCTGGGCGGTAGCTCTCAGCGAATCAAAGCTCGACTGCCGTTAGGGCTAGGAGGGCTGCACTCTCCTCCCTGCATGCTCACATGTCTTCCTCTCAGCAGCACAAATTCCCTATTGCGCCCATCGGACATTATCCGACTCCGCTAGAAGAGTTGACGCACCTGTCTGCGGAAATCGCAGGCCCGCGAATTTGGGTCAAGCGCGACGACATGACAGGAGTCGCCATGGGAGGGTCCAAGACCAGAGCGCTTGGGACGTTGCTCGGGCAGGCATTGGAAAGTGGTGCAGATACAGTCATTACCTGCGGCCCAACGACCTCGAATCACGTGCGTCTAACAGCGGCTGCCGCCAACAAACTCGGCCTGGACACCGTCCTTGTGCTACGAAAGCCTACTGAGGGTACGGCGGCAGACGTTGGCTACCAAGGCAACATGTTGCTCAACCGGGTGCTGGGTGCCAAGATCGTCTATGCCGACGCTTCTTCGCTGGCAGCCTTGGATCCGGTCATGCAGAGGGTAGCAGCGGACCTAGTTGCTCAGGGCAAGAAACCGTTCGTCATTCCCGGCGGAGGCTATTCTCCATTCGGCGCGATCGGGTACCTTGGCTTGGTGGAGGAGTTGCGAGATCAAGCCGCAGCCCACGGCGTCAACGTAGACGCGGTCGTTTGTGCCTCCGGCTCCGGCTGCATTCAAAGCGGTCTTCATCTGGGAAATCTTTTCCACGGTACTCGTTTCCCAATCATTGGGCTCACGATCAACCGAACCGTAGAGGAATTGCGGCCACGTATCGAGCACGATGTGCAGGTGGCGGCAGAAATGCTTGGCCTCGCGGCCCCTCAGGGCCAGGCCATTGAAGTGCTGGATAGCTATATTGGCCCGGGATATGCCCAACCTTCTGGGCCGGCGATGGAAGCCATCGATCGTTTGGCAAGGTTGGAAGGTCTGCTGCTTGATCCCTGCTACACAGGCAAGGCAATGGCCGGCGTCATTGATTTGGCGCGCAATCGGTTTAAGGCCGGCCAAAACATCGTGTTCATTCACACGGGTGGTTCTCCGGGCATCTTTACCTATTCGGAAGAACTTTCCGCCGTCGGGTCTGGCGCCCAGGCGGCGGTGAATTAAGCGCCTAGATCATACCCAGGGGGCGCCGCGGCCCCGACACGTGTCATCGTCTTATGTCCCAGACCTGCGATGCCTCGCTGAGATGCAGGTCGCCCGTGGGCAGTCCCGGTACGCCCTCCAATCTGGCGATCGCTGTTTTTTGCAGTGACTGATGGAGTTGAGCGAGCGCTTTCGATGAACAGGGCTTCGCGAGCGAAGGAGCACGGAGGAGCGATGAATATCCGGATGCCTTCTTGTGCCTGCACGCCTCTGCGTACTCAGGACACTGGCAAGCTGCGTGGATTGTTCTAGGTCGAGAACTCGAGTGGGGCCGCGTTCAATGTGGCAAGCAGCCGTTGAAGCTGAGATATCAAGAGGGGTACGACCACGTGTTACTACATCGTATCTCCCCTGATCGAGGGCCGTCTAAAGGTCCATGCCAAGGCGTTCTTAAGGCTGGAGATCCTCGCGGGGCGCTGATTCCCCGTGGCCACCAGAGGCTCGCTCGCATGCTGTGCCTCGGCAATTGCTTCTTGTAGGTGACGAAGCCTATCGGACCGTCTTGCAGAGAGAAGAGCGGAGTTTAGTGCGGCAAGGCCCCGCAGTTTGCCGCGTGAGACGCAACCAATGGTGCTCTCCCTGGCGCGCCTCTTGTGTGCTAACTAATTGAAATATAAGGAGTTTACTGTTTTTGGCGCGCCGTGCTGCGTCAGAGAGTTCCACATTGAGTGACCAAAGTTCCAAATTGAGTGAATCTCGACAACAGCAATCTCGCCCCCGTTCTTGAAATCGTAATACCCCGTCCCTATAATTAGCACTCGCCGGGCAGGAGTGCTAACAATGCCTCCACCCCCGATGCTTTCCCGATGCGCCGCGTCCCGCGGCGCGTTTTGTGAATAAACACTCACTTTGCATTGAGGAGTTTGTATGAACCTGCGTCCCTTGCATGATCGCGTGATCGTGAAGCGCCTGGACAACGAAACGAAGACCGCTTCGGGCATCGTCATTCCTGACGCCGCCGCTGAAAAGCCGGATCAAGGCGAAGTGCTGGCCGTCGGTCCGGGCAAGAAAGACGACAAGGGCAATGCGATTGCGCTGGACGTGAAGGTCGGCGACCGCGTGCTGTTCGGCAAGTACGCCGGCCAAGGCGTCAAGGTGGATGGTCAGGAAGTCCTGGTCATGCGCGAAGAAGACATCATGGCCGTGGTGGCGAAGTAAGCGGGCGCTCTGTCGCATCGGCTTACCAGTAACCCAATCCTCATTGTCTGCCCGGCGGATTCCCCCGGTGTAGGCAACATCCAAAGATCTCGGAGATTCTCAAGATGGCAGCTAAAGACGTAGTGTTCGGCGACGCCGCACGTGCCAAGATGGTCGAAGGCGTGAACATTCTCGCCAACGCAGTCAAGGTGACCCTGGGCCCGAAGGGCCGTAACGTGGTGCTGGAGCGCAGCTTCGGCGGCCCGACCGTGACCAAGGACGGTGTGTCGGTCGCCAAGGAAATCGAGCTGAAGGACAAGCTGCAGAACATGGGCGCGCAAATGGTCAAGGAAGTTGCTTCCAAGACCAGCGACAACGCCGGTGACGGCACCACCACCGCAACGGTGCTGGCTCAGTCGATCGTGCGCGAAGGCATGAAGTACGTTGCCGCCGGCATGAACCCGATGGATCTGAAGCGCGGCATCGACAAGGCTGTCGGCGCTGCCGTCGAAGAGCTGAAGAAGATCAGCAAGCCGACGACCACCAGCAAGGAAATCGCTCAAGTTGGCGCCATCTCGGCCAACAGCGACGAATCCATCGGCCAGCGCATCGCTGAAGCCATGGACAAGGTCGGCAAGGAAGGCGTGATCACGGTGGAAGACGGCAAGTCGCTGGCCGACGAGCTGGACGTCGTGGAAGGCATGCAGTTCGACCGCGGCTACCTGTCGCCGTACTTCATCAACAACCCGGAAAAGCAAGTTGTCCAGCTGGACAACCCGTTCGTGCTGCTGTTCGACAAGAAGGTCAGCAACATCCGCGACCTGCTGCCGGTGCTGGAACAAGTCGCCAAGGCTGGCCGTCCGCTGCTGATCATCGCTGAAGACGTTGAAGGCGAAGCCCTGGCAACGCTGGTGGTCAACAACATCCGTGGCATTCTGAAGACCGCCGCCGTCAAGGCACCGGGCTTCGGCGACCGCCGCAAGGCCATGCTGGAAGACATCGCCATCCTGACGGGCGGCCAAGTCATCGCTGAAGAAGTCGGCCTGACGCTGGAAAAGGCAACGCTGAACGACCTGGGCCAAGCCAAGCGCGTTGAAATCGGCAAAGAAAACACCACGATCATCGATGGCGCAGGCGACGCCCGCAACATCGAAGCCCGCGTGAAGCAAGTGCGTGCCCAGATCGAAGAAGCGACCTCGGACTACGACCGTGAGAAGCTGCAAGAGCGCGTGGCCAAGCTGGCCGGCGGTGTTGCTGTGATCAAGGTTGGCGCTGCCACCGAAGTCGAAATGAAGGAAAAGAAGGCCCGCGTGGAAGATGCTCTGCACGCAACGCGCGCTGCCGTGGAAGAAGGCATCGTGGCTGGCGGCGGTGTTGCACTGCTGCGCGCCCGTGCGCTGATCTCCGGCCTGAAGGGTGCCAACGCTGACCAAGACGCCGGTATCAAGATCGTGCTGCGCGCCATGGAAGAGCCGCTGCGCCAGATCGTCACGAACGCTGGTGACGAAGCTTCGGTGGTGGTGGCCAACGTCATCGCCGGCCAAGGCAACTACGGCTACAACGCTTCGACCGGCGAGTACGGTGACCTGGTGGAAATGGGCGTGCTGGACCCGACCAAGGTGACCCGCACCGCGCTGCAGAACGCCGCTTCGGTCGCTTCGCTGATGCTGACCACGGATTGCGCCGTGGCAGAACTGCCGAAGGACGATGCAGCTCCGGCAATGCCGGGCGGCATGGGTGGCATGGGCGGCATGGACGGCATGATGTAATTTGCCTGTTCGGCAACCTGGCCCGGCCATCTTTCGGGATGGCTGTTCCAAGCAAAAAACCCCGTGGGTGCGAGCTCGCGGGGTTTTTTGTTACCTGGTTTGTTAAGGCGGCGTTAACGCTGCAATGCAGTGGGCTTGGATACAATCGGCCCCACCCGCGAGCCTCAGCGTCGTTACGTATCGATAAACGATCAGCGTCCTGAAGCGGGCACGACAACAACTCAGGGAAGGGAAAACAGATGAACGACATCGCACGCGAGTCCGTCCTGGGCAGCGCCCCCGCTCCGGCTGCGCCGCAACCGCTGCGACTGCGCTTTATCGGCAGCGGCTCCGAATACTTCCGCATCTGGATCGTCAACCTGCTGCTGACCATCGTCACGTTGGGCATTTACTCGGCCTGGGCGAAGGTGCGCACGCTGCAGTATTTCTATCGCAACACGCAACTGGCTGGTTCGAGCTTCGACTATCACGGCAGCCCGACCGCCATTCTCAAGGGCCGCGCGATCATTTTCGTGCTGGCGCTTGCGTTCAACCTCCTGGGCCATTCGTCGCCGTTGCTGGGGCTGGCGTTGCTTGTGGTGATGGCCGCTGCGTTTCCGTGGCTGCTCGTGCGCTCGCTGCGCTTTCGCATGGCCAATTCCAGCTACCGCGGCCTGCGCTTTGCCTTTACGGGCAAGGATGCCGAGGGCTACATGGTGTTTCTGGTGTGGCCGATTCTGAGCGTGATCTCGCTGTATCTGCTCGCACCGCTGGCGCACCAGCGCTTCAAGCGTTTCCAGCACAAGAACACGCGCTTCGGTACCGCGCCGTTTGATTTCTCGGGCACACCGGGCAACTTCTACGGCGTGTATCTGCGCACCTTCGGGCTGGCGATCCTGGCGATCGTGGTGGCCTCTTGCCTCGCGCTGTTGCTGGGTGTGTCGTTGCACAGCGCGCCGGGTGTGGGCCAGATCTTCGGTTTCATCCTCGTCGGGTTGTTCATGTATGCCGCGATGCTGTTCCTGACGCCGTACTTCCTGTCGCGCCTGCAGAACGTGGTGTGGAACCACACCACGCTGGGCGCGCATCGCTTCCAGAGCCAGGTGGGCGCGGGCAAGCTGTTCTGGATCTTCGTGTCGAATGCGGTGCTGATCGTGATCACCGTCGGCCTGTTCACGCCGTTTGCACGTGTGCGCACGGCGCGCTACAAGCTCGACTCGGTGACGATGATCGCGGCCGGTTCGCTCGACACCTTCGTTGCCGGCGAAACCACCAACGTGGGCGCCCTGGGCGACGCAACGGTGGACTGGTACGACATCGATATCGCGCTGTAAGCGCGCTGCAGGCAAAGGCAACCGCTGTGATTCTTGCGACCTACTTCGACGGCCGTACCTCGCGCGCGCAACCCGTGCGCCTTGCCGTCGAGGCGGGCGAGGCGGTGCTGTTCGACGCGGAGGGCACGGCGTTGCGCCGCGCGGCGCTCTCCACGCTGCGGGTGTCGGAGCGCGTCAAACATGCCCCACGCTTGATCACCTTCGAAGACGGCGCGTTTTGCGAGATCAACGACCCGGCAGAGCAGGCATCGCTGAATGCGCTGCTGCATCGCACCGGCTACCGCGAGGGCTGGGTCGTGCTGGCGCAGAACAGCTGGAAGCTGGCGCTGGGCTCGTTGCTGGCCATGGTGGTCGTGCTGGCGCTGGGCTATCGCTATGGCTTGCCGTGGGGTGCCAAGGTGGTGGCCAATATGGTGCCGCAGCGCGCCGAGGCACAGCTCGGGCGCAGCACGCTGAAAGCAATGGACGAGCGCTGGCTGCGGCCCAGCAAGCTGCCCGCCGCGCAGCAAGACCGCATCCGCGCACGCTTTGCGGCGCTGCAGAGGCCTCCGCAGGCCACGCACACGTATCACATCGTTTTTCGGGATGCCGACATCGGCGCCAATGCCTTTGCGCTGCCCGGCGGCGACATCGTCGTGACCGATGCGCTCGTCAAGCTGGTGGGAGAGGGCGATGGCCTGACGGGTGTGCTGGCGCACGAGGCAGGCCACGTTGAATATCGCCATGGGCTGCGCCAGGTGATTCAGTCGTCGGCCATTGGCGCAACGGCGGCGCTGTTGTTTGGTGATGTCTCGACGATTCTGTCGGGCGTGCCGGCGGCGCTGCTGACGCTGCGCTATTCGCGTGACTACGAGCGCGATGCCGACCGCTATGCCGCGCTGCTGCTGCAGGAGAACGGCTTGTCTGTCGGCGCGTTTGCCGATGTGCTGCAGGCGCTGGAAGATACGCATGGTGGCACGCGCAAGGCCGATACCGCCAAGAAGGGCGACGCCGCCAGCGATGACGATGCTTCGGCGTTCTTCTCGTCTCACCCGCTGACGCGCGAGCGTATCGACACGCTGCGCCGCTTTGATCGCACGCACGGCGGCAGTGACAACGGCGACGCGGATTGACGCGTCACGGACTCCGCTCGTCACGCTCGTCCAATTCCTGACAGCTTCGTCATCCGTTTGATTGATTTCCCCCCTGCCTCGCGCCACCAAGAATGGTGACAGAGGGACGGGGGACATCATGCGACACGCTGAATCGGGCGTCATGAACGCATTGGCGGGTGTGCTGCCGCCAACGCTTGTGCAGCGGTTGCCGGACCGCATGATGTTGACCCGCGTGTTCCGCTTCGGGGTCTCCGGTGTTGTGGCCACCGGCATGCACGTTGCCATCGCCACCACGCTCATCAACGGTTTTTCTGCCTCCCAGGTGACGGCCAACGGCGTAGCGTTCGTCTGCGCCAACGTCTGCTCGTACCTGCTCAACGCGCTGTGGAGCTTCTCGGCCAAGCCGGGGCGCGCCAATTTCCTGCGCTTCTACGCCGTCTCACTGCTCTGCTTGGCGCTGACGCTTGCGATCTCGTGGCTGGCGCAGACGTTGGGCCTGAGCTACTGGGTCGGGCTTACTGCCATCCTTTCGGTGGTGCCGCCGCTCACCTTCCTATTGCACCGGTTCTGGACGTTCCGCTAGCGGAGGGCAACATGGGCTGCCTGCACAAACCTCCCGCAATGCAAGCGACCAAGCGGCTTCGCGTTTCATCGCTGAATCATACCTACGGCCAGTTTCGGACTGCGTCTGTGGCGGCTACAACTGACGATAAGGGACGGGGAAATCTGCAAGCGACCGGCGAGCCGCGGCAGGTAGTCGGTACAACGCCCGATAGCCACTCATACCGGCGGAGGCGAAGGCATATGCGCGCGCATACCAAACAGAGAGAACGAGGGGCGGTGCTCCCGATGGTCGGCTTGACCCTTGCCGTGTTGCTGGGAATGGCAGGTCTGGTCATCGACTTGAGTGGCTTGTTCGTGGCCAAGACGGAGCTTCAGTCAGCGGTGGATAGCTGTGCCTTGTCAGCGGCGCAGGAACTGGATGGTGCATCGGATGCACTGACTCGGGCGACGAATGCGGGGCTGACAGCGGGCAATGCCAACCGCGTCGTCTATCAAGCGTCGTCCGCATCGTTGGCGAACGCGGATGTCACGTTCAGCACGGCACTGAACGGTACCTACAGCGCAGCCGGCGTGGCGTCGAGTTCGTCGAGCTACGTCAAGTGCACGCATACCACGAGCGGGATCACGGCACGCCTGATCAAGTTCGTTGGTGGTGCCACCAGCAATGCCGTTGCTGCGCTGGCGGTGGCCACGCGTGTACATGCGCAGAGCACGTGCCCCATTCCAGTGGCCCTGATCCCAAAATCCGGGGGTACGGCTCCCAACTATGGTTTCCAGATCGGTGAGTGGGTCAGCATGCTGTACTCCGGCGGGTCCACTACACCGGGTGAGATGGGTTGGTACAACCTCGACGGCTCCACCAATGCCAACGAGACGAAAACCGAAATGGATCAGGGCTATTGCAATTCCAAGATCGGTGATCAGTTGGGGACACCTGGTGCGAAGGTCTCTGTTGACGACAACTGGAACGGGCGCTTTGGCATCTACAAGAACAAGTCAAACGCGTCGCAACTGCAGCCGGATTTCACGGGCTACGCCTATACGTCGACCAATTGGACGAACACGGTGCCGCAGAACGCCTACAGCGGCACACCTGCTGCGGGCTCCGACAAGAGCGCTGCCAATTTCAAGAGCAAACGGCTTGCCTATGCCAACTACGACGATACCGGGACGAGTGTCACCGGCGGCGACAAGATCACCGGGCTCAACGTCAAGGGCGGCTACAAGAGCCTCGCCACCAGCGGGAACAGTGGCGATTTGGCCACCTATGGGGTGAATCGGCGCGTTGTCCTAGTACCCGTCATCTCATCCGCGTCAAAGATCATCGACTACGCCTGCATGCTGATGTTGCAGCCCATTGACGGTGTCCACAACACGCCGCAGTTTGAGTTCCTGGGCAACGCAGGGGGCACCAGCAGCCCGTGTTCACCCAGTGGCCTGGCGGGCGGCAGCAAGGGCCCCTTGGTTCCGGCATTGGTGCAGTAGGAGCAAACCATGAAGACGCGACAACGACAACATGGCGTGGCGCTGGTCGAACTGGCCATCATGCTCAGCCTGCTGCTTGCCATCACCTTCGCGATAACGGAGTTCGGCCGGGCCATCTACACGTACAACACCTTGGCCAAGGCCACACGAGACGCCACCCGTTACCTGAGCACGCAGGCCGCCGGCAACACGACCTCCTATACGACTGCAACAAATCTGGCGGTCTACGGCACGCCGACGGTCGGCAGCACGCAAGCGCCGCTGGCACCGGGGCTGACGTCCAGCATGGTTTCCATTTGCGATGCGTCCAACACGAGCTGCACGTCCAACATTGCACAAGGGACCAACCCGGCCATCAACACCGTCACCGTCACGATCTCGGGCTACACGTTCAACCCGGTGATCGACATGATGGCGTTCCTGCGTTTCTATGCGGGCGGCACCGGGTCGATCACCTCGTTTCCGTTTGGGAACATCTCAGTGACCATGAGGCAGTCCTATGAATAAACATCAGAAAGGTACGACGGCGGTTGAGTTCGCCATTGTGGTGGCGCTCTTTCTGACGGTGCTGCTTGGCATCCTCGACTTTGGGCGCATTCTCTTCACCTGGAACGCCGTGGGAGAAGCGACGCGCTGGGGGGCGCGACAGGCGGTGGTTTGCGGGCAGGGCTCGACATCTGTATTGAGCAAGATGCAGACCATTCTGCCGACGCTCACGTCTGCGAATGTGTCGGTGCAGTGGTACGACACCAGTGGGGCGGTGAGCACCAGCTGTGATGCTACGAGCTGCGGTGGTGTTGCAGTCAGCGTGACCGGTATGACGGTGGCGCCTTATTCGCCTGCTACCTGGATTGGTTTTTCTCAACTCGCTGTGCCGGGGTTTTCGACTTACTTGCCGCGAGAGGTCATGGGACAGGATCCTAATAGCAGTAGTGTTTGCTCTTGAGTTAGTCTCTTAATGGTGTTGGTCTGGTTCAATTTTTTTCGGGGGATGGGCCTGGTGGTTCATCCCCTTTTTCATTCCCTGCCGGGCCTGACCCACTCTCTTGGTCTTGCCAAAGAAAGTCAGCAAAGAAAGACGTGCCCGAGCTGAGGAAAGTTCCTTTTTCCTCCTTGCAAAAAAATCCAAGACGCCATCAAGGGCAGGGACGGTAAAGCCGTCGAGAGTTCAGCGTTGCTTTGCTCGCTGTGTAGGTTGAGTGGATTCTTAGATTCGGTGCCATGTTCGGTGCACCAGAGAAAAAGGCCAGCCCATCGTGAGGTTGGCCTTGTCGTTTGGGCTGGTGTTCAGAGGGTTTGGCGTGTGACTTCTCTGCCCGAGATGGCGCCTCGAATTTCTGCAAGCGGCCGGGAACAAGGTGGGAAAACTGTCGGAGCGAAGCGACATTCCCACCCTTTCCCTGATTACAGAAGTTCAAGAGGAAGTCGCCATCTCGGGCGCATCTATCTTTGCTGACTTTCTTTGGCAAGACAGTGCGTCAGCCCCGGCAGGGGATGAAACAGGGATGGGCCACAAAGGTCCGCCCGGGCAGGGCGCGAAGGGAAGGCGAACCACTAAGCTCAACCCCGAAGCCGAAGCCGAAGCCGAAGCCGAAGCCGAAGCCGAAGCCGAAGCACCACGAAGCCCAATCCCCAGGCGCTAAAGATACAAAGGAAAAAGCCCGGCGCGCGTCCGGGAACAGGACCACCGCGCTAGCACATACGCCAGGTGATAGTCCGGGGGCCTTCACTACCGGCTATATTCGCGCGCGCATGTCAGCCTCCCGAGCCAGTCATGGTCGGCAGCAGCACACGGTAGATCTGGATGAATGCTGGGCCGAGCAACACCAGCAGCAGCGTCGGGAAGATGAAGAAGATCAGCGGGAAGAGCAGCTTCAGCGCGATCTTGGCGGCCTGTTCTTCGGCACGCATCCGGCGCTTGGTGCGCAACATGTCTGACAACACGCGCAGCGAGTCGGCAAGGCTGGTACCGAAACGGTCTGCCTGGATCAGCATCGATGCAAACCGGTCGACGTCTTCCACACCGGTGCGCAGCGCCAGGTTGGTGAGTGCTTTTTCCTTGGGAAATCCGGAACGCAGCTCCAGCAGCGTGAGTTCCATTTCTTCAGCCATTACGGGGCAGCGCAGTGCGAGTTCGTCCGACACGCGCATCATGGCGGCGTCCAAGCCGAGCCCGGCTTCTACACACACCGTGAGCAGGTCGAGCATATCGGGAAACTCCTCAAACACATCGCGTTGACGATGCTCGACCTTGCGTGCCAGTGCCGCATTGGGCAGGTAATAGCCAATGGCGCTCAGTAGCCCCAGAACAGCGAGGACCACCTCCTGGTCGTGATGTTCCGGCCGGCTGCTCAGCACCAGCAGTGCCATCAGCGGGAAGAGGATCGCCAGCACCGTCTTCACACCAAAGTACAACGACGGCGCCCACGGTTGCCGCCAGCCGGCATTCATGAAGCGGATGCGCAGTTGCGAGTTCTCCCAGCCGTCTTTGGGCAACGACAGTTGCGAGACCGGCTTGGCCCAGGCGGCCAGTTTCTCTACCCAGGCATGGTCGGGGCCGCCGGCCAAGTCTGCGCCCACGGTCTGGCCGCCGATCTGTTGCATCCGGCCGCGTGCGCGGTTCGGAGAGAACAGGTGCAGCAGCCCAAGTGCACCGCCAAAGGCAGCCACGAAGATCAGGACAAGAATGAAATATTGATTGGAATAGAGCGTTTGCATGATCGTCTCCCCCCAAGAAAACGAAGTCACGTTGTCAGGTCAGGTCACCGTGCTGCATATCGCACGTCAGTCAGACCCGGATACGGATGATCTTGCGCATCCAGATCAGCCCCATCACCATGTTGAACAGCGCCAAGCCGATCATCTTCAGGCCCATCGGGTCTGTCCATAGCACCTTCATGAAGTCCGGGTTGACGAAGAGGATCATGCCGGCGGTGCCGAAGGGCAGCAGCCCGAGAATCCATGCCGACAACCGCCCTTCGGCTGACAGCACGCGGATCTTGTCGTACAGCTTCAGGCGCTCGCGCACAAGGTTGCCGATGGTGTCGAGAATTTCCGCCAGGTTGCCGCCGCTTTCGCGCTGGATGAGCACGGCAATCACGAAGTAGCGCAGGTCATTGACGGGCACTCGCTTGGCGAGGTTGGTCAAGGCTTCATCGAGCGACACGCCGTAATTGATTTCTTCGAATGTGGTGCGGAACTCGGGCCCCATCGGCTCCTTGATCTCCTGCCCGACCATGCCCAGCGCGCTGGCGAAGGAGTGGCCGGCACGCAGTGCACGGGCAATCATGTCCACCGCGTCGGGAAGCTGCGCCTCCAGCTTCTTCAGGCGTTTGCGCCGCTGCGATGCGATGTGCAAGACCGGCAGCGCAGACATGAGCAGCGCGCAGGCCGTCACGATGCCAAACGGGAACGGCAGCAACGCACCTACTGCCAGTACTCCGACGCCAATCAAGATCGTGTATCCCAGGAGCTGCGCGACCGACCAAGCGCTGCCGGATTGCTCTAGCCAACGGTCGATCGTGCTCACGCGGGGCAGGCTCATCAACCAGCGCTGGAACTGCGGTGATTCGCTCAGCAGGCGTTTCTTGAGAATCGAGAGCTGTTCGGAGCCGACGTGACCGCCCGCGGACAGCGCACGAATGCGGGCATCAACACGCTTGGCCTCGGGGCCGTGGTAGTTGTTCCACCACTGGTATACCCCCTCGATGCAGAGCACGACGGCCGCGAACAGCAGGATTGCGAACGCGTAGAAGATTTCGTTCATTTAGGGTGCCCCCGTTTCTAGATCGCGCTTGGACCACACTGGTGGTGGCTTTGGCTTCAAGCCTTTAGACCTCAAAGTGCCTTTGCGGGTCAAAGGTTTCATCTGGCAAGCCCACCCCAAACACGCGCAGCCGCTCGGCAAATTTCGGATAGACCCCCGTGGCGCGGAAGAGCCCCTTGACGGAGCCGTCTTGCGCGATGCCCGTGCGCTGGAAGGTGAAGATTTCCTGCATGTTGATGACATCACCTTCCATGCCGGTGATCTCCTGGATGCTGATGACCTTGCGGCGCCCATCCGTCAAACGCGCCACCTGGATGATCACGGTGATGGCTGAGGCGATCTGCTGGCGGATTGTTTTGGGCGGCAAGTTCAGGCCCGCCATGTTCACCATGTTTTCCATGCGCGTCAGCGCATCGCGCGGGGTATTGGCGTGCACGGTGGTGAGTGACCCTTCGTGACCGGTATTCATGGCGTTGAGCATGTCCAGGGCCTCGCCGCCGCGCACTTCGCCCAGGAGGATGCGGTCTGGTCGCATGCGCAGGGCGTTGCGAACCAGTGCACGCTGCGTGATCTCACCTTTACCCTCGATGTTGGGCGGGCGAGTTTCCAGGCGCAGCACGTGCGGTTGGCGCAGTTGCAGTTCTGCGGCATCTTCAATAGTGACCATCCGCTCGTCGGCAGGGATGAAGCCCGAGAGGATGTTCAGGAGTGTGGTTTTGCCGCTCCCCGTGCCGCCCGACACCAGCACGTTCACCTTGGCTTGCGACAAGGCTTGCATCAGCTTGGCCATGGGCGGCGTGAGTGTCTTCAGATCGATCAGGTCCGACACCTGCAGCGGGTTGGTCGCAAACCGGCGGATCGAGAGCAGCGGGCCATCGATGGCCGAGGGCGGAATGATGGCGTTCACCCGCGAGCCATCGGGCAGGCGTGCGTCCACCATCGGGCTGGTTTCGTCAATACGACGACCCACGCGCGAGACGATCTTCTCGATCACCTTCATCAGGTGTGCATCGTCGTAGAAGGTGACGTCGGTGAGTTCCAGCTTGCCACGGCGTTCGACGTAGACCTGCTTTGCCGTGTTGACCAGGATGTCAGACACTGTCGGGTCCTGCAGCAGCGGCTCGAGCGGGCCGAAGCCGAACATCTCGTCATACACATCGGTGGTCATCTGCCGACGCTCGGTGTCGTTGAGCAGCAGCTTTTCTTCGTCGATGATGTTGTTGACCAGGGTGCCGATCTCGTGGCGCACCTGCTCGGTCGGGAAGCGGGCCAGCCGTTCCAGATCCACGCGGTCCAGCACCACTTCGTGCACGGTTTTCTTGAAGTCCCGATAGGCCGGATGGCCCGCCACCTTGTGGTGGAGTGGCGCGTGTCCATTCATGGACATCGGCGCGGGGTCCGGGCGGGAGAGTTGTTCGCGGATCGACATGATGGGCTCCGTCTGACTGGCGAAATGGACAGGAGAAACTCAAGCAATGTTCGGAGACGACGTCTTGGCCCGCGAGAAGAACTTGCTCAAGGAGAAGCCCTTCTCTTGCGATGCATGACGATCGTTCTCGCGCGCTGTGGCGAAGACGTTGGCTAAGGCCATGAGTGCCTTGGCCATGGCGCTGCTGCGGTGATGC
Source organism: Ralstonia chuxiongensis (assembly GCF_024158925.1). Classification (NCBI taxonomy): domain Bacteria; kingdom Pseudomonadati; phylum Pseudomonadota; class Betaproteobacteria; order Burkholderiales; family Burkholderiaceae; genus Ralstonia; species Ralstonia chuxiongensis. Next base: position 55,429 of record NZ_JAMYWC010000003.1, read on the forward strand.
TGGGCAATGGGCATGCCCTGGCAGATGGAGTCATCCACCGAGGCCGCATCTTCGGGAAGCACATGGAAGAGCTTCTGTCCGAAGACTTGCTCCAGCGTGCTGCGTGGCAGTTCGTCGCGCTTGCCATGCCGGTTGACCAGGATGCGCAGCTTTTCGGCGGGGTAATGCAGGCCGTGCAGGATATCCAGCAGGCGCCGCCCCGTGCGGGCAAAGGCAATGGTCGGCTGGACCACGACGCAGATCTGGTCGCAGTGGTCGAGCACCGCAATCGACAGCGGGTTGATCGCTTGCCCGACGTCCACCAGGATGAAGTCGTAGATCGGTGACACCAGCGAGAGCACGTACTCGATCTTGTCCTTCTTGATCTCGCCCGCCTTGATGGGGTCGCTGGCGCCGGCCAGGACGTCAAAGTCCTTGGTCACGCGTGTCAGACACGCTTCCAGGAAGGCATCGTCCAGGCGGTCGACCTGTGCGCACACTTCGGACAGCGTGGCGGGTGGCGTCTTGTTGCTCACCAGAAAGTGCGTGTCGCTGAACTGCGTGTTCAGGTCGATCAACAGCACGCGCTTGTGTTCGTATGCTGCCAGCGTGTAGCCGACGTTGCTGGCGATGAAGCTGGAACCGGCGCCGCCCTTGCTGGAGATGAAGGCAATCACGCGCGCTTCCTCTCGCGTTCTCGGGATGTGGTTGGTTTCCAGCCGCGTGAGTGCTGTCGTCAGTTGGGCGCGTTCCAGCGGCCAAGTCAGGATGTCACTGACGCCGGCGCGCAGTGCGCGAATCAGGTCGTCGCGTTCCTGGGTTTGCGTGACGAGGATGCAGGGCAGGTCGGTGAACTGCTGCCGCAGCAGTTCGATGCTCAGCATCTGGCTCGGGCCACTGCTTGGCTGGTCGATGATGAGCGCATCCGCGCCGCGCAGTTGGCAGGCATGCGTGGACAGGCTGCCCGGTGCAGCATGCAGGTGCATGACCTGGTAGCTGCCGGCTGCGGCTACCAGGCGTGCAAGGTCCGCCAGGCGTTCACCGTCTTCGGAGGCAATCAAAATCTTGAGCATGGCAAAGCTCCCCGTTCGATCGTGTGTTCTTTATGTCGTTGCATCGCGCTGTGACAGGGCTGGCCTCGTATCAGGCTGGCAATGGCGGATGCTGTTTGGGCACCCGCCAAGTGCTGTCAGCGCGAGAAGCTGCCGGACATCCCGCTACCGCCGTACCCACTGCTGCCGAACCCGCCGTACCCACCGCTGCCGGTGCCAGTACCCCCAGCGGGGAAGCGGGTCATCGAACGGTCATAGTTGCTCATGGCGGCTACGGCGGCTTTGCCGTCATAGCCATTCAGCGCGGGCAACCCGGCCGGTGCGTCGGGATCGATCACCTGTGCTTGCTTGACGCTGGTGACGGCCTCACCGAAGTGCTTGTCCCAGTTGGGTGTCGTGGTCATGCAGGCAGTCAGGGCCTGGCAAGCCAGGATCACGAGTGCGGCACGTTGCAGGTATTTGAGATTGGTGTTCATGGCATATCTCCACATGGTTCCCGGGTTAGCGTGTCTGCGGGGTTGTGGTCGTATCGGCCACTGCCGTCTGCCGGCCCTGCGTCTTGGTTCTGGCCTGGGCCAGCCGTGCTGCGGTGGCTTCGATGCGGGCGACACGCGCGGCGTTGTCGTCCGTGGGCGCCGGGGCCGATGCTGTGGCGGGCGCGGCTTCTGCAACCGGTAGCGTGGCCGCCGGCTTTTCTGGCGTGACGTTTGCCGGCTGCGTGGGCGGGGCGATGCTTACCTCAGTGCGCGGAGCAGGCATGGCCTGGGCCACCGGGGCGGGTGCAACCGGAGCCGGCATCGGCGCCTGCGAGCTGGGCGCAGTGGGTGCGCTCGGTGCCTGTGCGGGTGCCTGCGGTGCCGTCGCAGGTGCTGCGGCCGCTGCTGGTTTGGCTGCGCGATTCTTGGCGCCGGAGCCTTCCATGTTGCCCGTCAGGTAGACGGCAAGCTCGTTGGGCGTCGAGAAGCTGTCAGTCGGCAGCGGATACGAGGCTGTCTGCATTGGCTGCACCAGTCGCGGCGTGATGACGATGACCAGCTCCGTCAGATCATGCTGGAACTGCGTACTGCGGAAGAGCGTGCCCAGGACGGGGATTTCGCCCGCGCCAGGCAATGCCTTCAGCGAACCGCGTGCGTTGTCTTGCAACAGCCCACCGATGGCGAAGCTCTCTCCGTCTCGCATCTGCACGGTGGTGGAGGCGCGCCGCGTGGTGATGAGCGGCAGGATGGTCTGGCCGTTCGTGTTGGCACCGGTGACAGTTGCGCCCGTGGGGGAGAGTTCCGACACCTCCGGTGCCACCTTGAGGTTGATGCGGCCATTGGCCATCACGGTTGGCGTGAACTTCAGGCCAACGCCGTATTCCTCTTCTTGCAGCGTGATGGTCGGTGCACCGCCTGAGCTGCTGCTCTGCGCAACCGGGATGTAGATCTTGCCACCTGCCAGGAAGCTGGCTTCCTGCCCACTGAGCGTGACCAGATTCGGCTCGGCTAGGATCTTCACCAGGCTGTCGTTCTTTTGCGCATCCAGCTGAACCTGGAAGGGCCGGTTGTTCGCCTTGTTGGCAAAGAGCCCGGTAGACGAGCCGGTCAGCAGGGAGGTCAAGAGGCCGCCGCTCCACGAGCCGAATCCGCCTTGGACATTGAGTGCCGAGCCCAGCTGGTTCAGCAGGGTCTTCGACACTTCCGCCACCTTCACTTCCAGCATGACCTGCTGCGGCGTATCCACGATCATCATGTTGATGACGCTGGCGCCGGCGGGTGCACCGGCTGCGCCACCGCCCTTGTCTGCGCCACTCTGTGCGGAGGCTGCATAGGCGTGTGCGATTTCCATGGCTTGCTGCGCGGCCTGCGCGCTCGACACGTTGCCGGCGAGCACCAGGCTGTCAGCCGCGGTCGTCACACGAATCTTGCTTTCCCCTGGCATCAGCTGTGCGAGCGAGGTCTGCAAGCCGCCTGCATCTGCGTTGACCACCACATTGAAGATGCTGCAGGCGCCGCTGCGACCTTGCACGATCATGTTGGTGGTGCCCACACTGCGGCCCAGCAGATACATGGATTGCGGCGACACCATGGTGGCTTGCACCACGGCTGGATTGCCGAGGGTGCGATTGCGCACGGGCTCCGGTAGCGAGATGAGCGAAGACTTGCCAACCGGCACCACCACGCTGCTTTCGCCGCGCACCGCGCCCGTGCAGTTTGGCCCACGTACATCAGCCACCGGTGCGGTCGCCAGCGCCGGGTTCATGCTGATCGTCATCTGCACCGGTGCGGATCCACCGGCACGAGACTGCATCACGACCGGTGCTGTGGTGGACTTGGCTACGGCACCCGCTTCCATGGCCGTTTGTGCTGTCGCGTGCGTTGGCATGCAGAGCATGGCGCCGGCGGCACTCGCCAGGACGAGCATGCGTGTGCTGCCGAGGATCTGTCCGCTACGTGGCGCGACAGTGGCGACATTGGTTTTTTGGTTCGTCTTCATATCTCCCCCCCCGAGGGTCTGCTGCACAGGATGAAAATGCGGTTGATACGCTGTGGCTGGTTAACCTCTACGTTGCAATGCGTGTTGAAGAGCTGTCAGGTGCGGCGGGTCAGAAGCATTCCATGCTGCCCTGCACGCCAGCCAGGACACCGATGCAGTCGCGTTGCCGGATCGGGCCCGAGGCAACGTGGCGCACCTTGGCGGTTGCACGCGTCGTGCTGACCATCACCACCTTCGGTGCGGGCTCCGCTGCGGGCGTGCCCAGCAAGGTGCCCTTGGTGGCGCCGCCGGTTGCCGTGGCGGCCACGTCGACCTGATTGCGCAGCACCAGCGAGAGCGTTCCAACGCTGCGTGCCACATCGAGCTTCTCTGCCTGATCGGGTGTGACTTCCAGCGTGACCGCGTTGACGACCTTGGGTTGCGTGTCGTCGCGGCTGACTTGCTGTGCGACCGCCAGCACCAGGATCTTTTCCAGCACGATCTTGGAGATGCTGTTGTTATTGTTGTTCGCGCTCTTCGCGTCTTCATTGGTGTTGACGATCACGTCGACCAGGTTGCCTGGCAGTGCGAAACCCGCTACGCCCACCACGTCATTCACACGCACGGTGATGGCGCGCTTGCCTTCCGCGATGACGGCGGAAAGCCCGCCCTTGGTACCGATGGGTGCGAGCTTGCTCTCCAGAATCGGTTCACCTTTCTGCAGGCTCGCGCGTACCACGCGCCCTTGCAGCGCCTTGGGATCGTCAAACGTGCCCGGCGGCAAGCTGCCGGCTGGCCAACTGACCATGCGTAATTGCTCATTGCCCAGCGGTTGGCCAAGATCCATGTCGCTGGCAGCCACCGCGACTTGTTTGACGGAGCTGGATGACTGCTGAGACAGCCAGCGTGATGCAGAGACAACGGCCGCGATCCCCGCTACCAATGCGACGACCAGCATCACGATTGCACGCGCGTTTTTCATGATGAGTTCCCCCTTCTGAGATCAATAGAGCGGATCGGATTAGCGAGGCTCAGGTGCGAGCCTGCTTGTCCTGCCGCCAGCCCATGCCCGCACTCATGGAATCGGTTGTCTTGAAATCTGTGTGCGAACAGAAGTAGATGTCCCATGCTCGGCGCAGCGCCTCTGCGGTCACCTCGGATGGCCCACCGTGGTACTGGACGGCGGAGGCCACCAAGCGCAGCAGATCGCGCGGAATGCAGGCCAGCAACGGTTTGCCGCTGCCCTCGTGCAGCGCTTCGCGCAGGTAATTGAAGGCGGCATCTGCGTTGTGCAGGCCGAGATCCTGCGCAGCGCGCAGATAGACCTCCCGGTAGTCGGCCACGGAGAGCGGGCCTACGTAGAGCTTGCTGCCGAGCCGGCGCAGGAAGGCGTCGTCACCCAACTGAGCCGGCTCAAGGTTGGTCGAGAAGATCGGCCAAACATCGAACGGCACGGTGAACCGCACGCCATTGCGCAGCGAGAACATGTCGACGCGGCGGTCCAGTGGCACGATCCAACGGTTGAGCAGCTCGCTCACGCCCACTTGCTGGCGGCCAAGGTCATCGACGATGTAGATGCCGCAGTTGGCCTTCATGTGAGGGGGCGCTTGATAGAAGCCGGTTGTGCCGTCATAGCGCAGTTCGAGCATCTCCAGCGTCAGCTCGCCGCCGGAGAGCACCGCGGGCCGATGGCACATCTGCCAGCGGCGGTCCAGTGGGCGCCGGGCCAAGGGGCCCTCTTCATCTTCCTGCACCACGTGCACGAGTGGGTCGAAGATCTGGATGATTTCGCCCGCGATCGTGATGGCGTGCGGCACCGGCACGGCGCCGGGCAGCAGCATCCCGAGGTGCTGGGCGAGATAGGTCTTGCCGCCGCCGGCAGGGCCGTAAAGCATTAGCGCGCGGCTCGTGTTCAGTGCGACGCCCACATCGTCGAGCAGGTCCGGCGGCATCACGAACGTGCTGAAGGCGGTGGTGACATCAGTCTTGGACAACGAGGCGAACTGGATGGAGTGCCGTTGAACGGATTCAACATAGGCTTCCAGCGTGACGGGCGCGGCGCCGACATAGCTGCAGCGCGCAGTGAACTCAGCGGCGCGTACATAGCCGGCGTCGGTCAAGTGAAAACGCACGTCCAGGTCGTTGGCGCCGCGGTGGGCGACTTCCAGCATGCGCTCGCGCACGGCGTAGGCCGCCACTTCATTGATGACCATGGCGGGCAGCTTGATGGTGTCCATCAGCGTGACCAGCGTGGCGCTGCGATGCAGGTAGGCCACCTTCATGAGCAGACCGAGCAGCAACGAGATGTCCAGGCCCGTTTCGGCCACGGTGCGCGGCAGGATGTGCCAAGGGGCAGCGGGCTCGCGACGGGCGGCGTCCAGCCCGGTGGGCGATGGCACCGCCTCCAGCGAGCGCGGCGCATGTTGGGCGTGCCCGAATTCTGTGTGCTCGATTTTTTGGTCCCCGATCATCTTCATCACCATTTGGCTGAGTGAATACGAAGTGCGCGCCCAGATGTGCAAATTGCGCGCATCAAGCCGATGCAAACAGGACTGCAATCGTGCCGGCGGCAATCGCAACGCCGTACGGCAACGTGCCCACCGACCATGAGGCATCGGCTTGCGGCGTTGGCGCACCGGCTTCCCGGCTGACCTGCCCCGACGTCAACAGGACGTCGCGCAGGTTCCGGCGCAACTGCGCCATGCGCTTATGCCGGAGGGTAAATACCAGTGCCCAGATACCGCCGATCACGAACGTGGCCATTGCAATCTCAAAAGCCATGAACGCACCAAGCCAGGCGCCTACGGCAGCCATGAGCTTCACGTCGCCCGCCGCCATGCCGCGCAGTAGATAGAAGGGCAGGAAGATCGCCAGGCCCGTAAGCCAGCCACACGTCCACTCCAGCGCGCCATTGCCGAAGCCATGGATTGCTACCTGCAGCGGCAGCGCTGCAAGCCATGCACCGAAGGTCAGCCAGTTCGGGATGCGGCGATGTTGCGCGTCGATGGCCGCCGCTATCAGCGCCACGCCCATAGCAACGGGGCCAATCATTGACGAGAGCAGGGTGGCATCGTTCATGGCGTCCTCGGGTTCTTTGGTGCGGTTGCGTGTTCAGTTCAATGAGGTCGGGTCTTGCAAAAGTTGTTGTTGTTCGGCGCGGCGCAACATCATGGGATGGCCGCAGCGATCATTTCGTAGAGAGACTTCACACTGCTACCCAGCGCCACGACGGAGCCGAGAATGACGATCGCGATAAGTGAACCCAGCAGTGCGTACTCGATCGAAGTAACGCCTTGATCGTCGCGCAGCCACTTCCTGGGGTTGATTGGCTTATGCATGCTGGTCTCCTGCGTAGCGCTGGTAGCTGACCGAGTTGGCAGTCCGCTAGAGCGCGGCTGCAATGTTGGAGAACACCGTACTCAGGTTCGTGCCGACGAGCTGAACCGAGGCGATGATCACCACGGCGATCAATGCCGCGATCAGGCCGTACTCGATTGCAGTGACAGCTTGTTCGTCGTACAGGAACTGCTGAAGAAGCGTGCTGTAGCGGTTCATGACAATCTCCCTTTGGCTATATGCCGGTTGTTTCTGGAGCGTGGGTTGCCACGTTCATGGCGCCCCACGCTTGCACTCGCTTGGCATGCATTGCTGGGCAGTAATGCAGTGAGCCTTGGCGTTTGCAACATCAGCGCGTTAGAGCGCGTTTGCGATGCTGTTGAACACGGTGCTCAGGTTGGTGCCGACCAGCTTGACCGAGGCGATGATCACGACTGCGATCAGGGCGGCGATCAGGCCGTATTCGATGGCGGTCACACCATCTTCATCACGGGCGAATTGCTTGAGTGCGTTGAGGTAGTTCATGACAATCTCCTTCAGTGGAAAAAATGCGCGTTCGAAAAGCCAGAATGAAAGAGGTCATGTCGGCGGCGCACAGATGGCACAAGCATGAAACGGCCAGCAGCCCTTGCTGCCTTCACCTGCCCGCAGGAACTCACGTGACACGCACCGTGCGGTGTCGCGCAGCGTGCTGTCCCGTGTGGGCGATGTGAGCGCGTTGTTGGTCGGCATTTGTCTCGATCCCTTTTTTTTCAATTCGATGCTTTGAATTGGAGATTCCGTTTCGCTTCGCCGTCTGCTGTGAACTTGCTGCTCCCCGTTCAAGGCGGCGGTGACGATGTCCTGCGATCTGGCATAGGCAAAAGCCGGGCCACCCCCGTGCAGTTCCATGTGCGACAAGGCTTTGCGGGCGATTGGCTGAATTCGAGGGCGCGTGCTTGACGGTTGGTGCCCGCGTTCTCGGGGGCGGAGTTGCCAGGGGGAAACGCGTGGCGTGGCACGTCGATTTGGATGAGGCTACGTAGGGATGACGCAGCACAGGGGTGTCCTCATTCAAATGGACAGGTGGGGGGGTAGCGTAGTGGATGGTGGAAATCGCCGTCGGGTAGGCTGGGGGTCTGCGTGAGCCTCCTCACCGTGCCCCAGCCGAGGGTGTGTCCATAGCGGGGCGACGTTTCCGGATGGAAACGTTGATGGATCCTCCTGGCGTATCGCTCTGATGGTTGCGCGTAGCAAGGCAGTAGCCACAACGCATCGCGGGAAATGTCCCCGCGCTTCAGTGCTGAAACGTCGATGCAATTTCGACGCTCGGGCGGCGCTAAACACAGACCGCAGGCGCGTGCCCTACCTTGCCTTATCCGAGTGCACGAACAAGACTGGGCTCTAAGACCCGCACGCGGCGTGAAGCTGTCGCGCGCGTGCCGAAGCCCACTCAGCGCAGCGCAGACATCGTGTGCCGCGCACCACCCGGAACCGACGCGAGGAGCAGCATGAGCCAGAGATCTGTGCGTCTGCCAGCCACGCGCAGCGCCGCAGCAGCAATTCGTGCAACCGGTGAGGATGCTGCTGGCCACTGGATCGATCTGGCCCGAGTGCGTGCCTACAGCGGTGCGCTGCTGGTTCTGTTCTGCGTGCTGCTGCTTGGCTGGGCCTGGACGAGCAATGGCTTTACCGATGTGACGATGGCGCGTCCTGGAACGGATTTCTCGGCGTTCTGGGGTGCCTCCTATCTCGCGCTGACGCAGGGCCCTCTGCAGGCATACGACGTGCACCAGCTGACTGCGGTGATCGCCGAGCATGGAACGTTGGGAAGGGGGGCTGAGCTGATCCTTCCCTGGCTCTATCCGCCGACCTTTCTGCTGATGGTCTTGCCGCTGTCTTTGTTGCCGCTGACCTTGAGCTACCTGCTGTTCCTGGCCGGCACGGGGCTCGTCTATTTCAAATCTATCGCCAAGTTGACGGGGGCACAGCACCCCTGGCGCCAGGGATTGTGGTTGCCTGTGCTGGCCGCGCCGGCAACGCTCATCACCATTCTTGCTGGCCAAAACGCGCTGTTGACAGCCGGTGTGGCCGGGGCTGCCGTGTATCACCTGAACAAGCGCCCCGTGCTTGCCGGTGTGCTGATCGGATTGCTTGCCATCAAGCCGCAACTGGCGGTGTTGTTCCCGCTGGCCCTGGTGATCTCGCGTGCATGGAAGGCGCTGGCCAGCGCGCTGCTGACAACCGTGGCGTTTGCGAGTGTCAGCGTGTTGGTCTGCGGCTGGCGCACGGTGCCGGCGTTCCTTGCCAACGCGCAATGGGTGCGGGCGAGCTTCATCGAGGGCGGCGCCAACCTATGGTGGGGCATGCCAACGCCTATTGCAGCCGCCCGGCTGGCCGGGGCGAGCGTGACCGGTGCGTACGCCGTACAGGTGTTGACAGCGCTGGCGATGGCCGCCGCGATGGCCTATGTCTGGCGGCGGACGACGTCGATTGAGTTACGTGCTGCGGCGCTGGCGATTGCCACGCTGATGGTGTCGCCATATCTGCGTGACTACGAGCTGACATGGCTGGGGCTGGCCATTGCCGGTTTGGTGGGCGACGGTGTGCGTGATGGCAGCGGCAATGGCCTGTCGAGCGGCGAGCGGGCGGCACTCGTTGTGGCCTGGCTGCTGCCGATCTATGAGCACGCCAATCCGTATTTGAAACTGCCGCAGATCGGGCCGCTGGTTCTGATCGCCATGATGGCGCTTGTAGTGCGTCGCGTGGCAACGCGGGTGTGAGGGCACCATGGCCATCGCCTTGAACCTTCTAAAGCACAGGGCGCCCGAGGCGACGACGGCGTCCCCAGTGGCCGCCGCGGGTGCTCGCCACTGGTTGGGCCCGGACCGCGTGCGCGTGTACTCGATGGCTGCGCTGGCCTGCTACGTCGCGCACTTTGTAATCTGGGCTGTTCGCGCCAGTGTGTTGAAGGTCGCGGGCGTCTTTCCGCTTGGCGGCGATTTTCTGGTGTTCTGGAGCGCCGCGCAGTTGGTGCTGCAAGGGCACCCGCTCGCTGCCTACGATGTGGCTGTGCTGCATAACGTGGAGCTGGCAACCGTCCCACTGGTGGCGACAACCCAGGGGCTGTTGCCCTGGTTCTATCCGCCAACGTTCCTGCCCTTCATCGCGCCCTTCGGGCTGCTGCCGTACTGGCTTGCCGTGCTCGTCTTCCTGAGTATGAGCGTCGGGTGCTTCCTGTGGGTTGTCGGCCGAATCGTGCCATGGCGGCAGGCATGGCTGCCGTGCGCGGCGTTTCCGGGGATTGCGGTCGTGCTCGCAACGGGGCAGAACGCGTTGCTGCTGGCGGCATGTGCTGGTTTGGCGCTCACGTTGCTGCATTCCCCTCGCCCCAAGCGGCCCCCCAGCCCGATAGCGGCGGGCATGTTGCTCGCCCTGCTGACGGTGAAACCGCAACTGGCTGTGATGTTTCCGGTGGCACTGATGTGCGCCAGAGCCTGGAAAGCGTTGATTGCAATGGCGCTGACCTCACTCGCGCTGGCAGTGCTGGCGCTGGCAGCGTTCGGCCCGCAGTCGTTCATTGCCTTTCTGCACAACGCGGCGTTGGCGCGCTCGGCAGTGGAATCCGGCGCAGTTCATCTGGAGCGCATGCCGACCCTCTTTGCCATGGTCAAGATGCTGCACGGCAGTGTGATGTTGGCCTACGTGCTGCATCTGATAGGGGCCTTCACGGCCTGTGCCGCAGTCGCCTATGCCTGGAGTCGGCCTTGCAGCTTTGCACTGCGTGCCGCAGCCGTGCTGACGGCAAGCATGCTCGCCAGCCCTTACCTGTACGACTACGACCTGGCGTTCCTCGGTCTGGCCATTGCCTGGCTGGCCTCCTACGCGTTGCGGGATGGGTGGCTGCCCGGTGAACGTGAAGGGCTCATCCTGCTGTGGCTTTTGCCGCTGGGCGGAATGCTCTTGATTGACCGACTCGGCTTTCAACTGATGCCACTTGTATTGCTGCTTGCACTCGCGCATATCGCGCGCCGTATTCATCTTGAGCGCACACGCAACGCGTCACGTAGCCGCGTGCCAAGGCGCCTTGGACGGGGAGAACAATGATGTTGGATTACAAAAGAAACCAACTCCTTTCGCTGGTTGTACCGTTCTACAACGAAGGCGAGGCGCTGGAGTCCTTCTTTGCACGGGTCGTGCCGATCCTGGAGTCGGTCGAGTTCATGCAGTTCGAGATCGTGTGCGTGAACGACGGTAGCAAGGACGACACCCTGCAGAAGTTGATCGCGGTGTCCCGCATGGACGAGCGTGTACGGGTGATCGATCTGACACGCAACTTCGGCAAGGAAGCCGCGCTGACGGCCGGCATTGACGAGGCACTTGGCGATGCCGTCATCCCAATCGATGCTGATCTGCAAGACCCGCCGGAACTGATTCCCACCCTGGTGGCACACTGGCAGAAGGGGGCGGAAGTGGTCCTTGCGCAGCGCGCCAGCCGTGCCTGCGACACCTTCCTCAAGCGGGTGACTGCCGCGGCGTACTACCGCGTCCACAACACGTTGTCCGACCTGAAGCTGCCGGAAAACGTTGGCGATTTCCGCTTGATGGACCGTGCGGTCGTCAATGCGCTCAAGCAGTTGCCCGAGCGGCACCGGTTCATGAAGGGCCTGTTTGCGTGGGTGGGTTTCAACACCGTGATCGTTCCGTACGAGCGCGAGGCACGCAGCGCTGGTCAGTCGAAGTTCTCCGGCTGGCGCCTGTGGAACTTCGCGCTGGAAGGCATCACCAGTTTCAGCACCTGGCCGCTGCGCAGCTGGACGTATATCGGTTTGGCCATTGCAAGCCTGGCATTCGTGTACGGCAGCTACATCATCGCTCGCACCATGGTTCTGGGTGTGGATGTGCCGGGCTACGCCTCGCTGCTGTCGCTGCTGCTGTTCTTTGGTGGCTTGCAATTGATCGGGTTGGGCGTGGTGGGCGAATACATTGGCCGCATCTACGACGAGGCCAAGGGGCGCCCGATCTACCTGGTGAAGCGCCGCTATCAGGAGCGCCGGCTGCGCAACCGGTTGACGGGTGAGCGGCGCGTGATTCAGATGGTGCGAGGTCAGCGCGGTTAGGCGCGTTCCAGCAAGGGAGGCGCGTCATGTCGGCAATGGATTCTGGGCGCCTGGCCCGTCGCCTGACCGTCTATGCGATGGCAGCATTGGTGCTCCAGGTCTTGGCGTTGATGATCTGGGGGATCCGGTTTTACGTGCTGCACGACTGGACAGCGCCAATGCTCGGCTACGACTTTTCGGTGTTCTGGTCCGCCGCTCGGGTTGCGATCGAGCACAACGCCGCAGCCGTGTTTTCTGCGCAATGGATGCAGCCGATGGAAGAGTCGTTGCGGCACCAGCTCGGCTACTCCCCATGGCCTTATCCGCCCACTTTCTTGTTGGCAGTCATTCTCTTCGGGCTACTGCCATTCGGGGTCGCCGTCATCCTTTACTTTGTGCTCGGCTTGTCCGCTTATGGCGCGATGCTTGTGCGTATCAACCGCAACGTCGATCGTGCATGGTTGCCTTGGGTCGCCGCGTTCCCGGGGGTGCCTGTCGCGCTCGGGTTGGGCCAGAACTCGCTTCTTACCGTGTCTGCAGCGGGCGCCGCGCTTGCCTTGCTTGAGACAAACGCGGGCGTTGCCGGGCTGTGTATCGCGATACTGGTGATCAAGCCGCAATTTGGCGTGCTGTTTCCGCTGGCGCTCGTGTGCGGTCGGCAATGGAAGGTGCTTGTTGTGGCGGGTCTGTGCACATTGGCCTTCGTTGGAGGCAGCGTTGCCATCTTTGGTGTTGACGCGTGGCGCGCGTTTGCTGCGTATCTTCCCGAGTTCAGCCAGATCGCGGTGGAGCACGGTGGCCGTGACATGTGGATCGGCATGCCAACCGTATTTGCCGTCAGCCGCAGCGTGGGTCTACCCGTGAGCGTGGCTTATGTTGTGCATGGCTTGGTTGCTGCGCCTGCTGTGATCGTCATGACCTTCCTGTGGACCAAGCGCGCAAGGTTCGAGCTTCGCGCAACGGCCTTCGTTGTGGCCACGCTATTGATGCAGCCCTACATCATGTTCTACGACCTGGTCTGGTTGATCCTGCCGATCGTCTTTCTGATGCGCGATGCCAAGGTCCAAGCGTTGAATCGTCTGGAGTGGATTCTGCTGGCTGCGGCGTGGCTGGCACCTTTGCAGGGCGTTCTTGCGGCCTATGTCGGCCGCTATCTTCAGGTGCTTCCTACGGTGCTGGTTGCGCTACTGGTTATGGCGGTGCGGCGTCATTTCGCATCCGTTGCAATATGCACGCGTTCTGCTGACTGTCTTGCCGACCACGTGGCTGGCGTATCCCGAGTCGTTTAAGTGTTTGTGGTGGAGTAAGTTGCGCCCCATGCGTTAGCGTTGCGGCACCTGCGATGACGTTGCATGCGAGAGCATTTGAGACCACGCATTGAACCGGTTACGAAACGGTATCTCGACGTAGTTGTGCAGCACATGGGCGGCGGCAAACGCCCAGAAGAGAAACAACGCGTAGGTGAAAAGTTGATCCGCGAGCTCGACGTCCGCCGGCATGCTCACGACAAGCGGCAGCATGACGCCATGCGCCAGATACAGTGGGTACGACACCTTGCCGAGATATTGCGCGGCTGGCGTTTGGAGGATCCGCGAGACGGGGCCGCGGTCACTGATGAGCGCACCGATCAGCGCACCGAACGTCAGTGGCGCGGTCAGTGCAGACCCGGGAAGGGCATCTGCCGAAATGAGCAGGAACAGCGCTGCTGAAAACGCCGTCACCTGAAAGACGGGGTGGCTCGCCCAGGGAATAAGGCGATCTCGGAACTCATAAATGAGGGCGCCGATGAAGAAGCTCGCAATACACCGCAGCCAGCCGAATTGGTGAACCAACTTACTGAGGCAGCCGCCCTGGAGAAGACAGGCTCGGTCGATCTCGATCCAGGCGGCCAGCGCCCACGCCGTCAGGGCTAACGCTGCGAATACCACCATGCGGGTGCGGCCACGCATCAGGATGCAACCCGCACCGAACAGAAGGTAGACGTACATTTCGTCGCCGGCGCTCCAGCTCACGGCGTTGCCGATGCCGGCCTGGAAGACGTTCAGGCCCTGCGACATTGTGGCGAGTGCCAGCGTCTCGCCAAACGCCGGCAGATGGCGGGCCACGATTAGGGCGAGGACCGTGGTTGCGATGTGCGTTGGCCACAGACGGCCAATGCGGCGGATCATGAACGTGCGCAGCGATGCGGGATTCGACAACTGCGGGCCACACGCGCCGCTGATGACGAAGCCGCTCAAGACAAAGAAGAGGTCCACCGCAAGGTAGGCATTGGCAGACATCGGGTGCGGCCATGCGCAGAACATGTGATGCACAACGATAAACAAGGCCGCGATGCCGCGCAGGCCCTCAAAGCTTCTGTTCACGCCGTTGTCCCCCGTGCCGGGTTGGATGCGTGTGCGCCAATCGCGGCAACGGGGGGTGTTGCAGCGTCAAAGCTTTCGTGTGGTGCGATCACGCGTTGTGGCGCACGCGCGCGCCGCACGATGATGGCGAGCAAGGCCACCAGCACGATCGGCGCCCATTGCCCTGTCCGGTGAGAAAGCACAGCGAACAGGCCTTGTGCAGGTACCAGCCAGGCGGCAAGCAGCACCGCATTTTCGAATCGGTTGCTGTTGTGGCGCACAAAATCGACCGCAAGCCAGGCCATCGGCAAAGCGAGCCAGGCGAGGTCGTAGTAGATGAGATAGGGCTGCACCATCAGCGTCGCAACGGGCAGTGAGGCAGCACGCAACTCAAAGCGGCAGGCGCTGCGCCATAACCAAACGCAAACCGCAATCACCAGCATCGCCACGCCGGCGTGAGCCGCATATGACACCGTGGTCGAGTACCCGGCGGACCGCAGCATGCCGAATACCGTTGGCGCGCCGTACAGGATCACACCACCGTTCTCGACAATAGCGTGGCGGAACATGGCCATGCTTCTCGCGGCGGCAACAAAGGTGGCGGTGCCAAATGCGAGCCAGCTCACCGCTAAAGTCAGCACCGAGAAGAATGCCGCCGATGCGAGCGCGCGCCACTGGCGCTCGCAGAGTAGGTATAGCGGGAACAGGATGCCCAGTTGCGGTTTGATGCACAGCATGGCGATGCAAGCACCTGCCGCCACCGGAGATCGTCGCAGCAGCACCAGCGCCGCACCCGCCGCTGCTGCGGTGAAGAGCGAATTCTGCCCCGTGACCAGCGTGACCCACACACCAGGAAACGCAACCGCCGGAATGAGCCAGGGCAGCCGCAGCGCGTCTGGCACCGACCGCAGCGTTTTGTTGAGCATCCCCAGATAGAGCGCAATGCCGCAGCCCGAGAAAGCCACCGTGGCCGCACCAAACGACAACAGGCCGATCGGGTAGATCAGCAGCAGAAACGTTGGCGGATAGGAGAACGGTCCAAAGATGTCGGGCGGCAGGATGGCGGCTTCCGTAGCGCGCAACAACCCCCAGTCATACGCAGCTGTCGCGCCGTGCGTGATGGCCAGGTTGGCGGCACTCCAGAAGACAGCCAGATCCCACCCCGGCGAGGGAATGGTGGTGTTCTGCAAGATGTGGTGGCCCCACCACCACACGCCGAGTAGGAAATACTCAAGGAAGAGCAGGGCCCCGCCGTACACATGCAGTCGGCGGGACCCCTGCCAACTTCCCCCTCTCGCTCCCCTCGACCCCGGCGCTGGGTCAACCCGCGCCGTCTCCTGCTGGCTGACTGACATGGTCCGCCCCTGTTTTTTGTTCTGTCCCCGCCTTTTTGCCTTGCTTTTACCCCTGCACACACACCATCCCAAGTTCGCCCTTGCGGATCTGCAGCTTGTGCTCGCGCATCATCCGGAACAGCGTGACGCGTGAGATGCCCAGCTCTTCGGCCACGTCGATGAGCCGTTCATGATTGCGTTGCAGGGCTTCTTTGACGGCACAGCGCTCGGCTGCTTCCCGGGCCTCGGCCAGGGTAGGCGGGCGCGACGGCTCGACGGGCTGCTGCAGGTCGAGATCGGCCGGCTTGATGATGCCGTCTTCGCACATGGCTGCGGCGTGCCTGATGCGGTTGATCAGCTCCCGCACATTGCCCGGCCACGTGTGCGCGCTGAGTGCACGCAGTGCCGCAGGTGAGAACCCCTTGATGTGTTCGGGCGAATGGCCACGCACGCTGTTAAGGATGTGTTCGGCCAGCAGCAGGATGTCGGTGTCGCGCTCGCGCAGTGCAGGTTGCTTGACGCGCAGCACGCAGAGGCGGTGGTAGAGATCGCCGCGAAAGCGTTCCGCGGCGATGGCCGCTTCTAGGTCGACATGCGTTGCTGAGATGACACGCACGTCGACGGCAACCGACTCTGTACCGCCCAACCGTTCGATGCAGCCGGTTTCCAGAAAGCGCAGCAGACTGGTCTGACTTTCCAGCGGCATATCGCCGATTTCATCCAGGAAGAGCGTGCCGCCGTGCGCCATTTCGATGCGGCCGGGCTTGCGCTTGACGGCGCCGGTGAAGGCGCCACGCTCATAGCCGAACAGTTCGGACATCAGCAGCGTGGGGGGAATGGCCGCGCAATTGACGGCGATGAATGGCTGGCCGGCGCGGCGCGAGGCGCAGTGGATTGCGCGTGCCGCGAGTTCTTTTCCGGTGCCGGATTCGCCCGAGACCAACACGGGCGTATCCCATTTCGAGACCTTCTCGATGCTGCGGAACAGGCCTTGCATGGCGGGGCAGTTGCCGATCATGCCATCGGGGCGCAGCGCATCGCGTGTGAGCGTTGCCGCCGGGCGCAGGTGTGCCATGCCGACGGCGTGCCCCAGTGCGTGTGCCAATTCGGCGCTGTCGCACGGGATGTTGTAGTAGTCGACAAAGTACAGGCCGAGCAGCTTGCGCATCGGCTCAGACAACATGTCGCCGTTGCCAACCACTCCGATCCAGCCAATGTTCTGCCGGGCAAGCCACGGTTCCAGTTCTTCCAATTCGGTGTCGGAGTAACCGCAATCCAGATCCAGCAGACCGCCCAGGACCGACTCATCGCACAGGTTCAGCGCTTCAAGGTCGCGGCGGTTGTTGGCGAAGAGCAGTTGCCAGCCCTGTTGAGCCAGGTAGCGGCAACGCGTTGCATCGTGACGCAGTGAAACATAAAGCAACGGGCGGTTGATGTACGCGTTCATGTTTTCCCCCAACGTTTTTCTATGGGGCCGCGCACTGCTGTTGCGGCCACCAATGGACTGCCAAGTCAACCGTCGGACAAGGGCGGAAAGCCGTCCGTCCGCAAATGCAGTCTGGGGGAGGAACCTCTATGCACCATGGGGCTGTCGGCGTGCGGTGCATGCCTGGCAACCTGGCGGTCTCGTTTGTTCGAGACTGGCTTTGACGTCGGTTCGCACCGACATTACCCCCGGACAACTTCTAATTCGACTTTCACTGCTACGAGTAGACTCCCCTCGCATTGCCCGAGGCCGTTATGAATGGCTGTATCAGGCGTGTTCTTGGGTGCTTGGCCATCTGGTGTGGCCGCTGCACCGCCTTTGTTCTGAGCTTCCCCTCGGAGTGCCGTTGGATTTGCACTCCGTCTTGAATCTGTCCTGCGGTCTCGGCGGCGGCGTTTCACGTCGCTCTGGTTTGATTGCCGAGCCTCCGGATCAATGATTGGCCTTGCTGGCCCGGACAGTAGAGCGACGACCATGCCACGGCGGATAAACCGTTGAGCCACAACGATTCCCGTCAGAATCAGGGTATTTGCAGTGGCAGGCGCTAGTCGGATGTTTCGAATTGGATACGTGCCGGATAGCGACAGGGGCCACTGAAAATCGCCTCAGACGGAGGTGATTTGTGCGCAATACATCGCGCAAACGGACGCAAAAAGTGAATTTAACTGCCTGTTGCGATGCAAAAACTCGGGGGCAACCAGAGGGGCCTCGAATGGTTGCATTCATGAAACATGGTTCGCAAATCCTGCAATGCAGAGCCCCGTAGCGGGTGCCTTCGTATCGCACGACGCACACGTCCGTCGCGGAAATGGCGTAACGGCTTCTCGGCGATGTGGGGGACGGCACCGCAGAACATGAAGCAGATGCCTGAGGGGCGGCGCCCATCAGGTCATCCTAAAAGATGAGGCGCCTGATTGCCTGGGCGTGTTGCCCATGCGTTCCTTCGCGCGTGCGCTTTTGTATCAGAACTGAAACACGTGCCGTGGATGTGCACGTGCAGTCGGATCTTTGCGAAACAAGGCGATGGATGTGGCGGCAGCCCCGGGCTTGGGACGCTGCTTGGCAGCCTCGCTTAACGTAGCGCCGTTACAGCACGACCGGCCGGTCGCTCAGCTCATTGGTGCGCGGCGTCCCATCGGAAGGCACGTGTGCGGCGAGGAGGTCGTTGATCTGCGCCAGCGCATCGAGCACCGGCGCCATGGCCACGCGCTGGGCGAAGCCGCGCGTAATGGTTTCGCAGATGGTGCGCCACGTGTGTGCGTCGACTTTCGCGGCGATCCCGTGGTCGGCCAGGATCTCAACCGCGTGGTCAGCCAGGTTGATGTAGAGCAGCACGCCCACGTGCTCGCGCGTGTTCCACACCTCCAGCAACCCGAACAGCATCCGGGCGCGGTGACGCGGCGACACGCCGGCCCACGCGTCGCGGACGGGCAGCGAGCTTTCGATGACGACGCGCACTTCGCCGCGATGGCGTTGTTCGCCTTCGCGCACGGCGGCTTCGAGCTTTTGCAGATCCTCGGGCGGAAACGCGCGTCTGGCGTGCGACGAGGTCGTCAGCAGATGGGCGAGGGCGCGGCGGGCGCCGCGGTGATGTCGGGTTGTGGATGCCATGGATGCGTTCACCGGTTACCAGTTGCCGGAGGCGCCGCCGCCGCCGAAACCACCGCCGCCGCCTCCGCCGAAGCCGCCGCCTCCACCGCCACCGAAGTCGTCCCGGTCGCGTCCCCATTCGCCGCCCAGGCCTCCGCCAAGGCCGCCAATCGTGCCCGGGCCCCAGCCGCGGTTGCCCATCACCACGCGCGAGCCGGGTCGGCCGGGCAGGCTGCCGGTCACGCGCCCGCCCGAGCGCATGGCCGCGCTCAGCACGAAGAACACGATGATCGCCAGCGGAAACAGCACCGGCAGCCAATCGCCGATGCCGCCACCGGATTGCTGACGCTTCGCCCGCTCAGCCGGCGGCAGGCTCTCTTGCGCAATGACGGTCTGGATGGCGGAGATACCCGCCGACAGCCCGCCGTAAAAATCGCCCTGGCGGAAGTGCGGCGCCATCACGTCCTGCAGGACACGCTTTGATTGCGCGTCCGTCAGCGCCCCTTCCAGCCCGCGCCCGACCTCGATACGCATCTTGCGCAGTGACGCCGGGTTGTCCTTCGCGATGAGGATGATCGCGCCGTCGTCCACGCCATTGCGGCCCGCCTTCCACGCATCGGCCACGCGGATGCCGTACGCCTCGATGGGTTCCGGCGCGGTGGACGGCACCATCAGCACGAAGATCTGACTGCCACGCTGCTGTTCGTAATCGGCCAGCACCTGTTCGAGCGCGCTTCTCTGCTCGGCGCTGAGCGTGCCGGTCAGGTCGGTCACGCGCGCAGCCAGCGGCGGCACGGCCACCATGTCGCTTTGCGCGTGCGCAGGCAGCGCAGTGGCCAGCCACAGGGCCGCAGTCAGCAGGAAGGCAAAGAAGCCACGCACGCGCATCGACATGATCGTCAGCTCGTCAGAATTTCACCGCCGGGGCGGTAGAGATACCTTTCTCGTTCTCGACCGTGAAGTTCGGCTTGACCTGGTAGCCCATTACCTTGGCCGTCAGGTTGGTCGGGAAGCTACGGGCCAGCACGTTGTACTCCTGCACCGATTTGATGTAACGCTGGCGGGCCACCGTAATGCGGTTCTCGGTGCCTTCCAGCTGCGATTGCAGATCGCGGAACGACTGGTCAGCCTTGAGCTGCGGATAGTTCTCCGACACCGCCATCAGGCGCGACAGCGCGCTCGAAAGCTCGCCCTGCACCTGCTGGAATTTCTGGAACGCCGCCGGATCATTCAGCACCTCCGGCGTGATCTGGAAGCTGGTGGCTGCGGCGCGCGCCTTGGTCACCGCTTCCAGCGTGTCCTTCTCGTGCGAGGCATAGCCCTTGACCGTATTCACCAGGTTCGGAATCAGGTCCGCACGACGCTGGTATTGGTTGACGACCTCGGCCCAGGCGGCCTTGGTGGCTTCGTCCTTTGCCTGGAAATCGTTGTAGCCGCATGCAGACAGGAACGGCGCAGCCAGCACGGCCAGCGACAGCGCAAGCCAGCGCAGTACCGAAAAACGCGTCGAACGGAAGGTCAGGGCAGGGGTCATGAAGTCCTCTAGATCTGAATCTGAAAAGAATGTGGCATGAGACCGACATCGTCGCATGTCGTTTCAGCGCACTTTAGCTTATGCGCTTGACGCTCCAGTCACACATCAGTACGGTATGGGGACTTTTTTGACAATTTCCATGCGCGCGATTTCCTCTTCCTCGTCGATCTGCTCGGCACCGGCATTCAGCCTGTCGGTCGTGTCGACGCTCGCGCGCGCCAAAAAAGCCACCAAACAGCCGCTCGTCTGACCGGAGCGCTGTTCCGTCAGATGGGCGACGGAACAGCGGTTGACCGATACGTTAGACACGGTTGCCTCTCACCCGCATCTCGCGGGCCTGCATTCCCGAAGCGCTTCTGATGGTTCTTGACCGGTCGTTGATTCGTCCAGGAGTGTTGTCGTGCTTGAAATTTCATCCACCAATCTGTCGAACCACGAACGTCCGTCGTATGCGGGCATCTGGGTGCCCATCGTGACGCCGTTTGCCGATGACGCGGCGCGGTCCGTCGACTACGGCGCGCTGTATACATTAGTCGCGCGGTACCGCGCGTTGGGCGTCGCCGGCTTTGTTCCGTGCAGCAGCACCGGCGAGGCCATTGCGCTCTTCGAGCAGGAACAGGCTGACGTGCTGGATACGGTACGTGCCGCCGCCGGTGGCCTGCCGGTGATGATGGGATTGCCCGGCAGCATATTGACGCCGGTGCGCGAGCGCATGCTGCGGTTGGCCGAGCACCGCCCCACGGCGTTCCTGGTGTCTGCGCCTTCCTACATTCGCCCGTCGCAAGACGGGATCATCGAATACTTCACCGCATTGGCCGACGCCTCGCCTGTGCCGGTGCTGCTGTATGACATTCCGTATCGCACCGGCGCGAACATCGACACCGAAACGCTGCTTGCGCTGGCGGCGCATCCCAACATCCATGGCATCAAGGATTGCGGTGGCGATGCAGACAAGACGCAGCGCGTGATTGCCGATGGGCGGTTGCAGGTGCTGGCGGGGGAGGACGCGCAGGTGTTCGGCACGCTATGCGCGGGCGGCGTGGGGGCGATCATTGCTGCCGCGCATGTCCGCACGGAGCTGTTTGTTGAGATGGAAAAGGCGGTGCAAGAGCAGCGGTTGAACGACGCGCGACGGTTGCATCATGCGCTCGCGCCGGTGATTCGGTTGCTGTTTGCTGAGACGAATCCGGGGCCCTTGAAGGCTTGGCTTGCCGCCGAGGGGCTGATTCGGAATGTGTTGCGGGCGCCGATGATGATGGCTTCTGAAGGTTTGGGGCGGGAGTTGGTGGGGGTGGTTGGGCGGGTTTGAGTTTTTTGTTGGTGGTCCATCCCCTTTTCGTACCCTGCCGGGCACGACCTACTTTTCTTTGGCAAGACAAAGAAAGTGAGTCAGCCCCGGCAGGGGATGAAACAAGGGATGCACCACCAAGACTCATCCCAAGAAAGCAAAAACTCAAACAGCCTTAAACGCTTTCCGAGCCGCCTCAAACGTAGCGTCCAAAATCGCGTCATCATGCGTGGAAGACACAAATCCGGCCTCAAACGCAGACGGCGCCAGATAAACACCCTGATCCAGCATCGCGTGGAAGAACGCATTGAAGCGCCCAACATCGCTCTTGGTCACTTCAGCAAAGCTCGTCGGCACGCCCTCGCGGAAGTAGATGCCAAACATGCCGCCCACGCTGTCGGCGGCAAACGGCACACCAACCTCACGCGCGATTTCCGCCAGCCCGTCTACCAGCTTGCGTGTCTGCGTCGCCAGTCGGTCATGGAAGCCATCCGCAGCAATCAGCCGCAGCGTGGTCAGCCCAGCTGCCACGGCCAGCGGATTGCCCGACAACGTTCCTGCCTGGTAGACGCTGCCCAGCGGTGCCAGGAACCCCATGATGTCGCGGCGGCCACCAAACGCCGCGGCTGGCATGCCGCCGCCAATCACCTTGCCCAGGCACGTCAGGTCCGGCTTGATCCCGTACAGCGCCTGCGCGCAGCCGAGCGCCACGCGGAAGCCCGTCATCACCTCGTCAAAGATCAGCACGGCCCCGTGCTCGGTACACAGCGCGCGCATGGCCTGGTGGAATTCGTTGCTGCCACGCACGAGGTTCATGTTCCCAGCCACCGGCTCGACGATCACGGCGGCGATTTCCCTGCCGTGGCGGGCAAATGCTTCGCGCAGCGCGGTGACGTCGTTGTACGGCAGCACCATCGTGTGCTTGACCACGTCTTCCGGCACGCCCGCCGAAGAGGGCGCGTTCTGCGTCGTATCGGCAAACGTCAACAGGCCCGAACCGGCCTTCACAAGCAGGCTGTCGGCATGACCGTGGTAGCAGCCTTCAAACTTGATGATCAGGTCGCGCCCGGTAAAGCCGCGCGCCAGGCGCAGCGCGCTCATGGTTGCCTCGGTGCCTGACGACACCAGCCGCACCTGCTCGATCGACGGCACGAGCTTGCAGATTTCCTCGGCCATGACGACTTCAGCCTCGGTTGGTGCGCCGAACGAGAAGCTGTCGGCCGCCACTTCCTGCACGGCGCGGACGACATCCGCATGCGCGTGGCCAACGATCATCGGGCCCCAGGAGCCCACGTAGTCGATGTAGCGGGTGCCGTCGGCGTCCCACAGGTACGGGCCGGCTGCCTTGGCAATGAAGCGCGGCGTGCCACCCACCGAGCGGAAGGCGCGTACCGGGGAGTTCACCCCGCCGGGGATGGTCTTCTGGGCACGTTCAAACAGGGCAGCGCTGCGGGAGGAAGTCGACATGGAGGGGTTTGGAAGAGAGCGTAGCGCCGAGCAGAGCGGCGCTACGGCACGGTTTAAAGGCTGTTCGAGGTGATTATGTGGTGGTTTGCCGCAGATCCGGGTTGGATACAGTCAAACACCGTGTCTGCCCGGCGCGTGTTCTGGCGCACCCGGGCGCGATTCGGTACCATCTGGCCTGCCATTTTAATAGACGGAACCCACCGAAGCTTTGCCCTATGGAACAACAGATTGAATACAAGACGTGGATGTGCCTGATTTGCGGCTGGATCTACGACGAAGAACAAGGCGCCCCGGACGACGGCATTGCGCCCGGCACGAAGTGGGAAGACGTGCCCATCAACTGGACGTGCCCCGAGTGTGGCGCGCGCAAGGAAGACTTTGAAATGGTGCAGATCTGATCCGGATCTGACCTGTCTCCCGTCAGCAAGTGAGCGTTTGCCCTCTTGCTGACAGCCAAGTATCAGGAAGTGACGGTTCGATGAAATAGGCTCGTCGCTTCCATGCCACAAGCGCTCGGCGGACGGCCGGCGCCATTGACGGCGAATAGGTGACTTGTCACACTTCGTCAAATTCTGAGCTTCACACTTCATAAGCGGGCCGGGGGGCGTAGTTTTGAAGTCGTCGCCAGCGTGGGCCCTTTCCGTTTGGAGGGTACGCTGCGGGGCGATTTGCCGCGATCCATCCGGTCAGAATGTCGTGGCGACCCGTGGTCGCGCACTGCGAGAACATGATGCAATCCGCGCGGGTGGAACAACTGGCTGACTCTCAACCGCTGGCGAACTCTCCGCTGGCGCATTCCCTGACAGGCTGCAAGGTGCTGGTAATCGACGATTCCAGCACCATCCGCCGTACCGCGCAGATTTTCCTCACCCAGGCCGGGTGCCAGGTCATGCTGGCCGAAGACGGCTTCGACGCACTGGCCAAGGTGGGTGACCTGAAGCCCGATCTCGTGTTCTGCGACATCCTGATGCCGAATCTCGACGGCTACCAGACCTGCTCGCTGATCAAGAAAAGCCCAAAGTTTCATGCCACGCCTGTGATCATGCTGTCTTCGCGCGACGGAATTTTCGACCGTGCGCGAGGCAAGTCGGTCGGGGCGGTGGACCACCTTGCCAAGCCGTTCTCGAAGGAAGCGCTGCTGGAGGCGGTCCAGACGCATTTGCCGGTGGCGCCAGCTGCCGCGCAGTGATGGCATCTCTCTTAACGAAGGACTGTTTGTATGGCAATCAAGAAAGTGTTGGTGGTCGACGATTCTCCGACCGAAGCGCTGCATCTGTCGGAGATCCTCGGCAAGAACGGTTTCAAGGTGACGGTCGCTGCCGATAGCGAGCAGGCCATGACCAAGCTCGAAGCGGAAACCTTCGACCTGATCCTGATGGACGTGGTGATGCCGGGCCAGAACGGCTACCAGGCGACCCGCGCCATCAAGAAGGACGAGCGCTTCCAGGGTATCCCCGTAATCATGTGCACGACCAAGGGTCTGGAGACCGACCGTGTGTGGGGCATGCGCCAGGGCGCATCGGACTACATCGTCAAGCCGGTCAAGGCCGAAGAGTTGCTCGAGAAGATCGCCAAGCTGGCGCAGTAAACCTGCGGCAGTTGGCCAATCGTTATCCAACCGCGCGCAACGCCTGACATGGCGTACAGCACAGGACATGAGCCAGACGTGAACGAACAGCGCACCAACCTGACCTCCCGCCAGCGCCTGCATGAATACCAGGCGATGCTGGCCCGCCGCCTCCAAGAGGCGCGCGCCAAGTCGTCGACGGAAGGCTTTCTGGGCGTGCAGATCGGCGAGCACCACTGGCTTCTATCGCTGACCGAAACCGGCGAGGTGCTGGACTACCAGCCGCCCGCACGCGTGCCGCTCACGCAGCCGTGGTACCTCGGTCTCGTGAACGCGCGCGGCAACCTTCTGGGCGTGATCGATTTCGGCCTGTTCTGCGGTGAAGCGCCGACGGGCAGCGGCAGCGGCGCCAAGATCGTGGTGCTGTCCAAAGACCCGCAGCGGGCGTGCGCAATCGTTGTGCCACGCGTGGCGGGGCTGCGCAGCCTGAGCGATCTGCAGCCCGCGGAAGCCTCCGTGGAAGAGGGCCGTCCCTGGTTGGGCCGCGCCTGGCGCGACGCGCAGGGCACGCAGTGGCGCGAACTGGATGTGCGGCAGCTTCTAGCCGATCCGGCGTTCCTGCAGGTCGGCCGCAGCCGCACATAAAGCAATTGGGCAATCAGGCCGTAGAGCCGTAGACCAAACAAGAAAGATTGAGCACGCCGCAACGGGAGCGGGGTGTGCAGGGGCAAGAGGCGGTGCGTGGCGCACAACAGGGCGCGCCAGATGCATCCAGGCACTGCCGAAGGTGCGTACCACGCCGGATGGAACAAGGCGCGGACGCGGACGGGAAATCCATGCGGCTGATCTCGCAGAACGAGACGGCAGCATTGACAAGAAAAGAGGGTCCTATGGGGTTCAAGTGGTTCAACGCAGGTCGCCGTGCCGCAGAGGCAGGGGCGCCGGAGGTTGCAGTGGAGGGCGCGTCGGCGGCTTCCGTGCAGTTGGCGCAGTTGGACAATGCGCCCCATACGGATGACGACAATCCCGCTGGCCCGCCCACGCAACTGGGCCGCTCGCCCATGGATGCCGTGGTCGGCTGGATGGAGCGCGTGCCGTTTGCCGCGCAGCAGCGCGTCTTCACGATCGGCCTGGTGGTCGGTCTGCTGGCCCTGCTGATCTCGGTGTACCTGGATAATCGCCAGGCCAACAACGGTTCGGTGCAGATTGAAATTGCCGGTGACACGCTGATGCACTCGCAGCGTCTGGCCAAGGCAGTGCCGGTGGCACTGCTGGGTAACACCAACGCATTCGCCCAGCTCAAGGAAAGCCGCGCACGCCTGCAGGAGAACCTCGAGGCGTTGAAGAACGGCAGCTCCGAGCGCGGCGTGCGTGCCTCGGGTGGCGAGGCCGAAGCGCTGCTCGACAAGTCGATCGAAGAGTGGAAGCGCAGCGACAAGAGCGCCCAGGCCATCTTGGCGCAGGAAAAGACGCTGGTGGCGGTGGGTAAGACGCTGAACGTGTTCAACGCGTCGAACCCCGAACTGCTGGAAGAAGCCGAGCAGATCTCGTCAATGAAGCTGCAGACCAACGCGCCGGCCCGTGAAGTGGCCGCCTCGTCGCAGCTGGTGATGTTGACGCAGCGTCTGGGTAAGAACATGAACGAGTTCCTGGCCGGCGAAGGCGTGAACCCGGAAACGGCGTTCCTGCTCGGTAAGGACACGAACACCTTCCGCGAAACCCTGAACGGCCTGCTCAACGGCTCGGAAGCGCTGCGCCTGTCGGCCGCCACCGATGCCGAGACGAAGGGCTATCTGCAAGAGCTGTCGACCCGCTTCGACAACGTGCAGAAGACCACGCAGATCATTCTTGAAAACCTGCCGGGCCTGATTGCCGCAAAGCGCGCCCAGCAGCAGATCTTCAACGACAACGAAAAGCTGCGTGCCGACCTGTCGGACCTGCAGTCTGCCTATGCCGGCAGCGTGCGTAGCCGTCCGGTGACGCTCGGTGCGGTGGTGCTGTCGGCCATCCTGACCGTGGTCTGCCTGGCTGGCCTGGCCGCCCTGTACCTGCGCGATTCGCGCGTGCGTACGATGGAAGCAGAAGCCCGTCAGCGCGAAGCTGAAGAGCGCCGGATGGTGGAAAAGCGCAACAACGATTCCACCCAGGCCGCAATTCTGCGTCTGATGAACGAACTGCAGGACATTGCAGACGGTGACTTGACCAAGCAGGCCACCGTGTCGGAAGACATTACCGGCGCCATTGCCGACTCGGTGAACTACACCGTGGAAGAACTGCGCGAGCTGGTCGGCCGGGTGCAGCAGACGGCCGAGCAAGTGACGCAGGCATCGTCGGCGGTGCAGACCACGTCGGAAAGCCTGGTGGCCGCATCGGAAGAACAATCGCGCCAGATTCGCCAGACCGGCCAGTCGGTGGTGGAGATGGCAGACCGCATTACGCAGGTCTCGCGCGGCGCAGCTGAATCGGCCAACGTTGCGCGCGCCTCGCTGGCTGCTGCAGAGCAAGGTCAGCAGGCCGTGCAGAACGCCATCACGGGCATGAACGACATCCGTGACCAGATTCAGGAAACCTCGAAGCGGATCAAGCGCCTGGGCGAATCGTCGCAGGAGATTGGTGAAATCGTTGAGCTGATCTCGGACATTACCGAGCAGACCAACGTGCTGGCACTGAACGCTGCCATCCAGGCGGCGTCCGCTGGTGAAGCCGGTCGCGGCTTCTCGGTGGTGGCAGAGGAAGTGCAGCGCCTGGCAGAACGTTCGGCCGAGGCAGCCAAGCAGATCGGTGCGCTGATCCGCACGATTCAGACCGACACGCAAGACGCGGTGCACGCAATGGAGCGCAGCACGGCGGGCGTGGTGGAAGGGGCGAAGCTGTCCGATAACGCCGGTGCCGCACTGGTGGAGATCGGCCGGGTGTCGCGCCAGCTTGCCGAACTGATTGAGAGCATTTCGCAGACGACGTCGCACGAAGCGACGCTGGCTTCGGACGTTGCGCAGAACATCGAACAGATCCTGCACATCACGGAACAGACGTCGACGGGTACGCGCCAGACCGCACAGTCGGTGCGCCAGCTCACGCAGCTTGCTGAAGAACTGCGTGACTCGGTGGCGCGGTTCCGCATCGCCTGATCTCGTCACCACTGGATTTCGGGCGGGAGCGCCGAAGGGGCCACCCCGGGGCAATCGCGGCAACCGCCACCTGCTTTTTGGAAGCACACATGCGTCATCAATCTGCCGCCGAGCCTGCCCAGTCCCATCCTGTCTCGCTTGAGGCGATCGGGGCCCCTGCGGTTCGTCCGAAAGCTGCCGTGCCCGCGCGTGACCTCTCCGCGCTGGCGTGGGTCGCGCCCAACATGCGCGCTGCGCTGGACGATGCAGTGCGCGAGTTCGGCGAATACGCGGCCGAGGTCATCGCCAATCCGGAAGTCATCGGTGCGCGCGATACGACCTCGCTGCGTCTAGCTGGCCAGTATCTGCACCAGGCTGCCGGCGCGCTGCTGATCGTCGGCCTGCGTGGTGTCGACGTGTATTGCCAGGCCGCCAAGCGCCTGCTCGAAGCCGTTGATGCCGGCACCGTAGCCGCCGACGCGCAGACGTTGGACGTGTTCTCGCGCGCCGTGCAGGCCCTCCAGGAATACGTGGCCGACCTGATGGCCGGGATGGCGGAAGAGCCGCTGCGCCTGTTCCAACCGTATCAAGCCGTGCTCGCCCGTCTGGGCGAAGAGCGTATCCACCCGGCTGACCTGTGGGCCGATGAACTGCGCCACCTGCCGGCGCTGCTGCTGCCCTCGCGCGATCTGCCGGGGCTGGCACGCCTGCGCCGCAAGTTCGAACTCGCGTTGCTGACCGCGCTGCGGGCACCGGCATCCAACGCCGATGGTGCGCAGGTGGATCCGTCCGCCGCCGCTGCAGCCTACGCTCCGCTGGAAGAGTTGCTGCATGGCATTCGCGCGCTCGAGCGCGAGCCGCGCCGCACCGGAGACGATCTGCAGCGTGATCTGTGGCTGGTGCTTGCCCTGACCTTTGGCGCTTTGCGTGCCGGCCTGGTGCCGGCCGACATGACCGCCAAGCGCTTGGCGGCACGCGTCAACCTGCTGCTGCGCCAGTACTCGCACAACAACGTCCACCTGCCGCAAGGCCTGCTGACCGACGCGCTTTACCTGCTGGCCGGTATGGCCTATGGCAACGCGCCCGTAATACCGGTGGGCGACGACACGCTCGGCCCGGACATCGTGGCCTGTGTTGATGCCTTTGCGATTCCGCCCACGCACGCACCGGCTGGCGCACTGCATACGCGCCAGTATTACGCGCTGCTGCCGACGGACACCAGCGACACGCTGCAACGCGTTGGCCGTTCGCTCGAAGCGCTCAGTCAACAACCGGCACCCGCTGCGGACGAACTCGACGCTGCACTGCAGACGCTTGCGCTGCATGCCGATGCGCTCGGCCAGCCGGCCCTGTCTGACCTGTCGAACCGACTGACCGAAGCTGCCGGGCAGGACGTTGCACCCACGCTGCAATTCCTCTCGCGCATGCTGGCACGCCCGTGGGCTGTGCATGGCGAATCCGGCGACTTGCGCAGCGCGTGGTTTGCTGCCCGCTGCAGCGAACTGGCCGAACGCACCCGCGCCACACAAGACGGTCACGCCGTGCCGGCACCCGCATGGCTCACGCTGCTGGCCGAAGAAGCCGCACAACGCCGCGCGCGCACCGAGCAGGTTCGCACGCTGCAAACGCAGTTGGCCTCTGCCGAAACGCACCTCGATGCGTTCGAGCGCGAAGGCGCAGAAAGCGGCGGCCTGCAAGAGGCTGCACGCCTGTTCGGCGAGATGCAGAGCACCTTTGCCGCACTCGACGCCTATGAGGCCGTCCACGCCACCGAAGCCGCGCAATCGACCATCAACGCGCTGCAAGCGGCGGGCGAGGGTGCCACTGCCGATCGCGAACGCTATCTGGCTGCGCTGGCCGCCAATGTCAGCGGCCTGCAGGCCCTGCTCGACGCGCTGTCTGCCGGCACAGAACTGACTGGCGGCCAGGTCGACGAGATCGTCATCGAAGGCCAGTTGACGCCGACCGAGCGCGAAACCGCATGGCGCGAGTTCGCCTTCGATGCCGAATCCGGCATGCTGAACCGCCGCGAGTCGCAATCCGAAACGCTCGCCGGCGCAGGCGTGGCCAATGCCGATGCTGCATCGCCGCTGCAATCGCTGCTTGATCGCCTGCTGGCCAAGCAGCCAGTCGACCCGACCGACCCGCTGGCCGCCGAGTTGCGTACCGCGCTGCAAGAAGCACGCGACGCCGCCGCCATCGACGACGATCCGGCTCGCCGGCGTCGCCTGGAAGAGGCGCTGGCCCAGTTCGACGCATGGCAGGTTGGCAGTGCCGGCGCGCTTGAGCGCATGCAGGCCGCATTGGCGGCACCGGCTGCCGTGCCTGCCGCAGCCGCTGCACCTGCGCCCGCTGCTGTGCGGGATACCCAATCCATCGATGCCGAACTGCTCGACATCTTCCTGTCTGAAGCCGAAGAGGTGCTGGCCGGCGTGCGTGCCGATCTGCATGGCCTACAGGCCGCTGCCGATATGGGCACGGGAGGCCTGGCTGCCGGCCCCGATCTGGACTTGCTCACGCAACTGCGCCGCGCGTTCCACACGCTCAAGGGCTCGGGCCGCATGGTTGGCCTCACGCGCTATGGTGAAGCGGCCTGGGCCATCGAGCAGGTGATGAACGTCTGGCTGGCCGAAAGCCGTGTGCCGACGCATGACCTGGTCGCGCTGCTGACGCGCGCCGAGTCTGAGCTGTCGACGTGGGCCGCCGCGATTGCGCAATCGCCGCAAGCCGATCACGCCATCGAACCGCTGGTCGCGGCCGCAGAGCGTGTGCGCCATGGCGGTCCGTTCGTGTGGCTGGAAGCCGTGCCCGAAGCGCAGGCCGCTCCCGAACACGTTGAGCCGCAAACACCTGACGCACCGGCTGCGGAACCCGCATTGCACGACACCGACGCGGTGCAGCCGATGGAGCTGGCTGCACCGGAAGCGCCCGTTGCAGAAGCCGAAGAAGCCGTCGCGCTCACATGGGATGACGAGCCCGCACTGCCCGAAGTCGAGGCGCCGATGCCCGAGGCCACCGCGCCGGTGGTCGAGCATGAGGCCGTCGAGCCGGTTGCCGAGCATGTCGAAGAGGCCTATCAGGAAACTGCCGCTGAATCGGTGCCCGCTGACGCCGACGCCAAGGTGATCCCGTTCCCGTTCGCGCAGACTGGCGAGCCGGAGGAAGTACCGCACGACGATGGCGTGAAGGAGATTGGTCCGGTCCGCATCAGCGTGGCGTTGTACAACGTCTACCTGCAGGAAGCCGACGATCTGATCCGCCGTCTGGGCGTGGATTTCTCGGAGTGGCGCCACGAAGGCCGCACGCCGCCGAGCGAGCTGGCCCTGCGCGCCGCGCACACGCTGCAAGGCAGCTCCGCCGTGGTCGAACTGGAGCCCGTGCGCCAGTTGGCTGGTGCGCTGGAACAGGTGCTGCTGAACCTGAACAGCCGCCCGGTGGCGATGCATCCGGGCGACTTCCGCCTGCTCGATCAATCCATCGAGCGCATGCGCGGCATGCTGCATCAATTCGCCGCCAGCCTCTGGCCGGAAGCTGACGAGGCGATGCGCCGCAGCCTCGACGAACTGTGCGAGCGTCTGCTCGTGCGTCCGCGCCTGCCGCTGGAGCCGGCGCCCGCGGCCTTTATCGAAGCCGAACAGGCCGAGAACGAAACCGCTGGCCTGGCCGGCGAGCCCGGGTTTGAGCCGGCGGAGATCACGCCGACGTTTGTGCCGTCGCTGGTGCCCGTGCACGAGTCGCCGGTTGCCGAGCCTGCCGTGGGTGAGCTGGTCCGCCAGGCACCGTCCGACGCGCTCGACCCGGCGCTGCTGGAAATCTTCCTGGAGGAAGCGCACGTCGCGCTGCCCGAGTTGGGCCAGCACCTGCGTGCGTGGGAAGCCGCGCCGCAGGACCGCAATGCCGCCGGCCTGTTGCTGCGTAACCTACACACCGTCAAGGGCAGTGCGCGCATGGCCGGTGCCATGACGCTGGGTCAGGCCGCGCACGAAATGGAAAGCGCCATTGAAGGCGGCCTGCGCCTGAACCGCGTGGACGACGCGCTGTTCCGCAAGCTTTACGTCTGGTTTGACCGCATTCAGGCGCACGTCGATGCACTGGGCGCAGGTAACCTGCTGCCGCTCGATGCCGGCCTTGCCGATGCTGCCGATGCGCAGCAGACGGCCGGCGACACGCAGGCATCGTCCGGCGCATCGATGCTGCCGGCTGTTGCAGTATCGACGAACGTCGATCTGACCGGCGCGCGCAGTCCCGAAGCTGAAGCCCTGGAAGTCGCCGAACGCCAGCGTGCGATGGTGCGCGTGCAGGCGCGTGCGCTTGACTCGCTCATCAACGATGCGGGTGAAGTCGGTGCCGCGCGGGCGCGTCTTGAGTCGGAAGTCGATGCACTCAAGACCTATCTGTCGGAACTGAACGACAACGTGGCGCGCTTGCGCTCGCAGGTGCGCGAGATCGAAATCCAGGCCGAAACGCAGATGGAGTCGCGCATTGCCGATGCGGCTGCACACGACGAATCGTTCGATCCGCTGGAGTTCGACCGATTTACGCGCTTGCAGGAACTCACGCGGATGATGGCCGAGTCCGTCAATGACGTGGCGACGGTGCAGCAGAACTTGTTCCGTGGTTTCGATCAGGCGTCGCTCGATCTGGAAACGCAGGCACGCCTCACGCGCGGCCTGCAGCGCAGCCTGATGCGCGCGCGCATGGTGCAGTTCGATACCGTGGCCGATCGTCTGTATCGCGTGGCCCGCCAGGCCGCGTCGGAAACCGGCAAGGAAGTCCGTCTGTTCATCAAGGGCGGTACGGTGGAACTGGATCGCAGCGTGCTGGACCGCATGGGCGGCCCGCTCGAACACATGATCCGCAACGCCGTCGCACACGGCATTGAATCCGCCGACGAGCGCCGCGCCAAGGGCAAGAATCCGGCGGGCGAGCTGACGCTGGAAGTGCAGCAGGAAGGCAACGAAGTCGTGCTGCATTTCGTCGACGACGGTGCCGGGCTGAACCTCGACCGCATTCGCGCCCGCGCACTGGAGCGCCAGCTTCTGGCGCCGGATGAGGAGGCCAGCGACGCGCGCCTCACCGAGATGATCTTCACGCCGGGCTTCTCCACGGCGGATCAGGTGTCCGAGCTGGCCGGCCGTGGCGTGGGCATGGACGTGGTGCGTGCTGAAACCGTCGCCCTGGGCGGCCGGATCTCGCTACAGACCACGCCGGAAGTCGGCACGCGTTTCACCATCCACCTGCCGCTGACAACCGCCATTACTCAGGTGCTGCTGGTGCGTGTGAGCGAGCGCGTATACGCGATTCCGTCGGGCATGATCGACCACGTGCAGCAACTGCGCCCGCAGGCGCTGGCCGAGGCGTACAACGCAGCTGCACTGCAATTGCCGACGGGTCCCGTGCCGTTCCATTACTTTGGCGTGCTGCTTGAAGAAGCGAAGTCCGTCACGGGCGGGCGCAAGTACTCGCCGGCCGTGGTGGTGCGCAACGGTGCCGAGCGCGCCGCCGTGCATGTCGACGAAGTGATCGGCAACCGCGAAGTGGTGGTCAAGCACATCGGCCCGCACCTTGCGCGTCTGGAAGGCATTGCTGGTGCGACCACGCTGGGCGACGGCGAGATCGTGCTGATCTACAACCCCGTGGTGCTCACGCAGCGCTTCGAGCGCGAAGCCGCCGCGCGTGGCCTGTCCGACCAGGAAGCGACGGGCGCCGTGGCTGAGCTGCACCGCGACGGCAGCACCGACGCCGTGCCGGGCTTGGCCACACAGCCAATCGTCATGGTGGTCGACGATTCGCTCACGGTGCGCAAGGTCACGCAGCGTCTGCTCACGCGCTCCGGTTACCAGGCCGTGCTCGCACGCGACGGTGTGGACGCGCTGCGCCAGCTGCAGGAAGTCACGCCCGACGCGATGCTCGTCGACATCGAAATGCCGCACATGGACGGCTTCGACCTTACGCGCAACGTGCGTGCGGACGAACGCATCGGCGCCACGCCGATCATCATGATCACCTCGCGTACGGCAGACAAACACCGCCGCTACGCCGCGGAGATCGGCGTGAACGTCTACCTGGGCAAGCCGTACAACGAAGAGGAATTGCTCCGGCATCTGCGCAACCTCATCGGCGAGCGGGCGCCGGCGGCCAACGCAGGCTGACGACGCGCATCGCAGAAACAACAACGGGCCGGTGTTCTACCGGCCCGTTGTCTTTGGCGCGGCGGTTTTCAGTCGTCGCCACCGGCTTTGCTGAGTGCCGCCGCTTCGGCGCCTGATGTGCGATGCGCCTTGGTGACGGCATAGCGGTCGAGCGTCGCTGCACGCGCGGCGGCATGATCGACGATGGGCAAGGGATACGTCTCGCCCAACGCGACGCCTGCTTCCTTCAGCACATTGGCCGGTGCCGTCCATGGCGCGTGGATGTACTTGTCAGGCAGCTTTGCCAGCTGCGGCAGGTACTTGCGGATGAAGCGGCCTTGCGGATCAAACTTCTCCGATTGCGTGACCGGGTTGAAGATGCGGAACCAAGGTTGTGCGTCGCACCCGCTGGAGGCGGCCCATTGCCAGCCGCCGTTGTTGGCCGCGAAGTCGAAGTCGTTGAGCACGTCGGCAAAATATTGCTCGCCGCGTCGCCAATCGATGCCAAGGTCCTTGATGAGAAAGCTCGCCGCCACCATGCGCAGGCGGTTGTGCATGTAGCCGCTCTGGAAAATTTGCAGCATGGCTGCGTCCACGAGCGGGTAACCGGTGCGTGCGGCCTTCCACGCTTCGAAGCGCGCGTCGCCGGTGTCGCCGTCCACCCAGCGGATGCGGTCGAATTCCGGATGGAACGCGGCGCCGTCGGCCAAGTCCGGGCGGTGATGCAGGATCATGAAATAGAAGTCGCGCCAGACCAGTTCTGACAGCCACGTCGCGGCGCCCCGGCTCCCTCGCAGCATGGCGGCATGTGCACGCGCTGCAAGCGTGCGGATCGACACGGTGCCAAAGCGCAGGTGCGTCGAAAGATAGCTGGGTCCGCGCACGGCGGGAAAGTCGCGGCGCGCATGGTAGTCGTCCATGCGCTCTTCAAACTCGTTGAGCAAAGCCTGGCCGCCCGACATGCCGGTGGGCAGGGCCATCTCCGACAGATTGGTGGGCGCAAAGCCCATCGCTTCCAGCGCAGGTGTGGCGTGTGCAAGCGCCTGCGGCGGCTTGGCCAGCGCACCGAAGTGCGGCTCTGTCGGATACGCCCGCAAGTCGAACGGCGTCAGCGCTGCCAACCACGCGTTCTTGTACGGTGTGAAAACGCCGTACGGTTTGCCTTGTCCGTTCAGGATTTCATCGCGCTCGAAGATCACCTGATCCTTGAAGTCGAACCAGGCGCACGGCTGCTGGGCCAGCACTTTGCGTACGGCTTCATCGCGGGCCTGCGCGGAAGGTTCTTCGTCATGGTTGGCGAAAACGGCTTCGATGTTGAGCTTGCGCGCGATCTCGGGAATCGCCCGGCGCGGGTGATCATGCACGACGATCAGGTCGCCGCCGGCCTCGCGCAACGCGCTGCGCAGTTCCTCAATGGACGCGCGGATGAACTCAATGCGGCGGTCGGCCTTGAGCCCGCGCGCAAGCAGCGCATCGAGGATGTCGCGGTCGAATGCGAACACGCAATAGACTTCGCGGCAGTGGCGCAAGGCATAATGCAGCGCCGCGTGGTCGAAGTGCCGAAGATCGCGCCGGAACCACACCAGACCACGCTGGAAGTGCGCTCCGATGTTGTACGGCTGGCGGCTTGGGGCGGTGGAGGGCATCGGATGGAATCGGTTGCTCTTTGGACCGGCCGAGCGTATCGCAAAAATCGCCCCTTTTTGTCTTGTTCACGTTGTTGTCATGGCTGATTCTTCTCGTCTTCCGCTGTATCGCATCCTGCAATCCCAGGGCTTCGGCACGCGCCGCTATTGCAAGGACCTCGTCCTCGCGGGGCTGGTCTTCATCAACGGCGTCGAGATGGAAAGCCCTGATACGCTCGTGGATACCGCTGGCTTGGTGCTGGATGTCGACGGCGAGCGCTGGGCATACCACGCCCGCGCCTATCTGATGCTCAACAAACCGGCCGGCGTGGAGTGCTCGCAAAAGCCGAAACACCATCCTAGCGTGTACACGCTGCTGCCGGTGCCGCTGCGCGAGCGGGCCGTCCAGTGCGTCGGGCGGCTCGACCAGGACACCACGGGCCTGCTGCTGCTCACCGACGACGGCCAGTTCGTTCACACCATCACCAGCCCGCGCCACCAGGTGCCCAAGGTGTACGAGATCGCCACCGCCGAGCCTGTGACCGATGCGCAGATCGCCCAGTTGTGCGCCGGCGTGCTGCTGGCTGACGAGAATGAAAACGTTGCCGCCGCTTGGGCGGAGCGCGTGGACACGCACCACCTGCGCATGGCGCTCACGCAGGGCAAATACCATCAGGTGAAACGCATGGTGGCCGCCGCCGGCAACCATGTGGACGGATTGCACCGCAGCGCCATCGGTGGGTTGTCGCTGGGCGATCTGGCACCGGGCGAGTGGCGCTGGCTGGAAGCCGCAGACCTGGAGGCGCTGAACACCACGCCCCCGCACGTTTCTGGGGCGAGTGCCTGAAGCGTCACAATGCGCCAACCCAAAAAACCTTGCGCCGAGAGCCGATTCCTCCAAATGAGAGGGGCGGCGGCCGGGGGCTTTTGGTAAACTCCCCCCCATGGCCTCGCCTGACGCACTTATCAATCTCACGAATCAGTTCCTGATCGCTATGCCCGGCATGGCGGATTCCACGTTTTCGGGCACGGTCGTGTACATGTGCGAGCACAACGAGCGCGGTGCGCTCGGGCTCGTGATTAATCGCCCCATCGACATCGACTTGGCGACGTTGTTCGACAAGATCGATCTCAAGCTCGAAATCCATCCCCTCGCAGAACAATCCGTGTACTACGGCGGCCCGGTTCAGACCGAGCGCGGCTTTGTGCTGCACGATGCCACGGGCGCGTATTCGTCGTCGCTGGCGGTGCCGGGCGGGCTGGAAATGACCACCTCCAAGGATGTGCTGGAAGCCGTCGCCCAGGGGGCCGGCCCGCACCGCTTCATCCTGACCCTCGGGTATGCCGGCTGGAGCGCCGGTCAACTGGAAGACGAAATCAGCCGCAACGGCTGGCTGACCGTCCACGCCGATCCCGAGATCATCTTCAACGTGCCTGCTGAAGAGCGGTTTGCCGCGGCGCTGAACCTGCTCGGCATCAACCCCGCCATGCTGTCGGGCGAGGCCGGGCATGCCTGAGCCCGCATCGTCGACGGGTCCAGCCACCACTTCCGTGCCCGCAGAGGGCACCTTGCTGGCATTCGATTACGGCGAAAAGCGCATCGGCGTGGCGCTGGGTAACTCGATTACGCGCTCGGCGCGTGCGCTGGAAACCATTCCCAATCGCTCGGTCGATTTCCGTTTCGCGCAGATCACGCGGCTTGTGGGCGAATGGCAGCCAGTCGGCTTCGTGGTCGGCATGCCTGTTCACCCCGATGGGGAAGAGCAGCCGATGATCAAGCTCGCCAAACGCTTCGGCAATCAATTGCACGGCCGCTATGGCCTGCCGGTTACCTGGGTGGACGAGCGTTATTCATCGATCGCCGCACAGGACGCCGGTGCCTCCGACGATGTGCTCGACGCAGAAGCCGCGCGCATCATCCTCCAACAGTTTTTCGACGAACACGCATGACATCGCAACAGATCGATGCCGAGGCGCTGTACCAGAGCCTCGTTGCACAACTGCGCACGCGGCTGGCGGACGGCCATATCTGGTCGGTGGCCGGCATTGTCAGCGGCGGCGCCTGGATCGCCAAGCGGCTGGCACATGACCTTGGCCTGCCGGAATACGGCGTCGTCAACGTTGCGATGCACCGCGACGACTACGCCAAGAAAGGCCTGCACGCCAAGGCGCAACCGACCACGTTGCCGTTCGACGTGAACGAGCGCCGCATCCTGCTGGTGGACGACGTGCTGGCCAGCGGCCGCACCATCCGCGCGGCCATCAATGAGCTGTTCGACTACGGCCGGCCAGCTGCGATTGAGCTGGCCGTGTTGGTCGACCGCGGTGAGCGCCAACTGCCCGTTGCCCCTGATTACATCGGTGAACGCATCACGCTGCCGCCCAACGAATCGCTCGTGCTGAGTGAAACCGGCGAGGGCGCTTCGGCCCGCTTCACCTTCACGCGCGAGCCCAAGGGCGCTTGAGTTCGCGCGCCGCACCGCACCCGCTTTGACCTGACCTGTACTGACCTCGTCGCCCTTCGCTTCTCATGCCTAAGACTTTCGCCAACCCGCAGCTCACGAAAAACGGCGAGCTCAAGCACCTGCTGTCGATCGAGGGGCTGTCGCGCGACATCCTCACGCACGTGCTGGACACCGCGCAGCAGTTCGTCTCCGTATCGGATTCCGACCGCGAGGTGAAGAAGGTGCCGCTGCTGCGTGGCAAGAGCGTGTTCAACCTGTTCTTCGAGAACTCCACGCGCACGCGTACCACGTTCGAGATCGCGGCCAAGCGGCTTTCGGCGGACGTGATCAACCTGAACATCAATGCGTCGTCCACCAGCAAGGGTGAGTCGCTGCTCGACACGATCAACAATCTGTCTGCGATGCAGGCCGACATGTTCGTCGTCCGGCACGCCAGTTCCGGTGCGCCGTACCTGATCGCCCAGCACGTCGCACCGCACGTGCACGTGATCAACGCGGGCGATGGTCGCCATGCGCACCCCACGCAGGGGCTGCTCGACATGTACACCATCCGCCACTACAAGAGGGATTTCTCCAACCTGACGGTGGCGATCGTCGGCGACATCCTGCACTCGCGCGTGGCGCGTTCCGACATCCATGCGTTGACGACGCTGGGCTGCGCCGAAGTGCGCGCCATTGGCCCGCGTACGCTGCTGCCGGGCGGCCTGGAGCACATGGGTGTGCGCGTCTTCCACAACATGGAAGAGGGCCTGAAAGGCGTGGATGTGGTCATCATGCTGCGCCTGCAGAACGAACGCATGAGCGGCGCGCTGTTGCCCTCGGCGCAGGAATACTTCAAGGCCTACGGCCTCACCCAGGAGCGCTTGGCACTGGCCAAGCCGGACGCCATCGTCATGCACCCCGGCCCGATGAACCGCGGTGTGGAGATCGACTCCGCCGTGGCAGACGGCGTGCAATCGGTGATCCTGAATCAGGTGACGTTCGGCATCGCCGTGCGCATGGCGGTGATGGGCATCGTGGCTGGCAACAACGACTAAGAAGACCGATGAAACTGCATATCAAAGGCGGCCGCCTGATCGACCCGGCCAACGGTATCGACGCACAACAGGACTTGTACATCGCGGCGAGCAAGGTGGTCGGTGTCGGCCACGCGCCGGCGGATTTCCATGCCAACAAGACCATCGACGCGACGGGCTTGGTTGTTTGCCCGGGCCTGATTGACCTGTCCGCCCGCCTGCGCGAGCCGGGCTTCGAATACAAGGCCACGCTCGAATCGGAAATGGCCGCGGCCATGGCCGGCGGCGTGACCTCGCTGGTGTGCCCGCCGGATACCGATCCTGTGCTAGACGAACCCGGCCTGGTCGAGATGCTCAAGTTTCGCGCGCGCAACCTGAACCAGGCGCATGTGTATCCGCTCGGTGCGCTCACTGTCGGCTTGAAGGGCTCGGTGCTGACGGAGATGGCCGAATTGACAGAGTCGGGCTGCGTTGGCTTCTCGCAGACCGATGCGCCGATGGCCGACACGCAAGTGCTGATGCGTGCGCTGCAATACGCGCAGACCTTTGGCTTCACAGTCTGGCTGCGCCCCGAAGACCCGTATCTGGGTAAGGGCGGCGTGGCCGCAAGCGGCCCGCTGGCTTCACGCCTGGGCCTCTCGGGTGTGCCTGTCATTGCCGAGACAGTGCGCCTGCATACCATCTTCGAGCTGATTCGCAGCACGGGCGCCCGTGTGCACCTGTGCCGCTTGTCATCGGCCGCGGGCATCGAGCTTGTGCGCCGTGCGAAAGCCGAAGGTTTGCCGGTCACATGCGACGTGAACGTCCACCATATCTCTCTGACCGACGTCGATATCGGCTACTTCAATTCGCAGATGCGTTTTGTGCCGCCGCTGCGCTCCGGGCGCGACCGCGACGGCATCGTGCGTGCGCTGGCCGATGGCACCATCGACGCGATCTGTTCCGACCACACGCCTGTGGATGACGACGAGAAGCTGCTGCCGTTTGCCGAGGCCACACCCGGCGCGACCGGCCTCGAAACCCTGCTGCCGCTTACGCTGCGCTGGGCCACCGAACACAAGGTCGAGCTGTCGAAGGCGCTGTCGCGCATTACCAGCGAGCCGGCTCGTGTGCTGGGCCTGCATGCAGGCTCGCTGGAAGTGGGGGCGATGGCTGATGTGTGCGTGTTCGATCCGAATGCGACCTGGAAACTTGAACCGCGCGCTCTGCGGAGCCAAGGCAAGAACTCGCCGTACCTGGGCTTCGAACTGGCTGGCCGCGTACGTGCCACGATGGTCGCTGGCCATCTTGCCTATGACGGGCATTGATCAGCGCGTGGCAAGCGCGCCCAGCGAGGTGAGCACGCCACAGCGCAAGCATGTGCTCCGCAAGCTGCGGTTGCTCGTGCATCTGGCAGAAGGCCTGATCACGTGCGCGCTGCTGTTCTGGTGGGTCAAGCTTGAGACCAAGCAGAGGCTGATTCAGCGCTGGTCGCGCAAGTTGCTCGCGCTGTTCCGTGTCTCGCTCGTTGTGCATGGCGAGCCGGTCGCGGGCAAGGATCTGGCTGGCTCCATGCTGGTGTCCAACCATGTCTCGTGGATCGACATCTATGCGATCAACAGCTGGTACCCGCCGCGCTTCGTCGCCAAATCGGAGATTCGCAGCTGGCCAATCATTGGCTGGCTGTGCGCGCAGACCGGCGTGCTGTTCGTCGAGCGCGCTCGCAAGCGCGATGCGCATCGCATCATGCACGTCATTGCTGATGCGATGCGTTCCGGCGATGTCATTTGCGTGTTTCCCGAGGGCACGACGTCTGACGGGCTGCAACTGCTGCCGTTCCACGCCAATCTGTTTCAGGCGCCTGTTAGCGCTGGCGCACCAATCCGCCCGCTGGCGCTGCGCTATCGCATTGCCGAGACGGGTGAGTTGACGACCATTCCGGCGTATATCGGCGACCTGTCGATGATGGACACGATCAACGCCATGCTGAACGGGCCACCGTTGGTGGTGGAAGTGTTCGTGGGCCCCGCCGTAGCTCCGGAGATGGACCGCCGTGGGCTGGCCGCACATAGTCACGATGCTGTTGCCGCGCTGATCGACCGCGCGGGCTAGGCCACTCGGCTATTTCTTCTTGTGCGCGAGCGGGTCCTGCGCCTGCTCGCAGTCCACCTGGATCACGTCACGCCCGGCTGGCGCCAGCGATAGCTTCGCCGCCGTCAGTTTGCCACCCCACACGCAGCCGGTATCCAGGCCCATCACATCGTCGCGCATCACCAGCCCGCGTGTGGACCAATGCCCGAACACGATGGGCGTGCCTCGCGTGCGGCGGCCCGGCACGTCGAACCACGGCATGTGGCCATCCGGAGCACCATCGGCGTCAGTCGTCTCGAACTCCATCGTCCCATCAGGCGTGCAGAAGCGTAGGCGCGTCAAGGCGTTGATGGTCAGCCGCAGCCGATCCATGCCGACGAGATCGTTACTCCACTTGTCCGGATGGTTGCCAAACGCATCGGCCAGGAAGGTTTTCCAATGTGGGCTACGCAGCTCGCGCTCCACCGCTCCGGCCAGCTCTAGTACGTCGCCCGTTGTCCACTGGGGCAGGACGCCGGCGTGCACCATCAGAAAGCTGTTTTCGAAGATGGCCAGCGGCTGGTGGCGTAGCCAGGTGATGAGTTGGTCGCTATCGGGGGCGGAGAGTATCTCGGCGATGGTGTCGCGCTTGCCGGGTCTGCGCACACCTGCCGCCACGGCCAGCAGGTGGATGTCATGGTTGCCGAGGATGGTGCGTGCGCGTCCCGCTTCGCATAGGGAAATGACCTGGCGCAGTGTGGCGAGAGAGTCGGGGCCACGGTTGATGAGGTCACCGACGAAGCGGAGCGGGGCGTTGGCGGGGAGGGCGGCCAGCAGGGTCTGGAGGGGGGAGCAGCAGCCTTGGAGGTCGCCGATGGCGTGGGGGAGGAGCACTGGAACGTGGGGATGCACGGTGGCTCTGTAAAACGGATGGTTTGTCCACGACAGAGATGTGGACGTCTCAGTTCTTACAACGTGCTACAAAATTCTCGGGGCCCGGGAAGTGTCGAGGTCGAGGGGCCAGATAGAATACGCTGCTTATTGTGATGCGTAGCAGTTCGTTTCTTGCTGCCCTTGTTGTGGAGACAACACGGATAACAGCACGCTATCGCCCATCATGGTCTGATGACAGACAGGAGTACAGAGTTTGTCCCATATCCTCGTAACTGGCGGTGCCGGGTTCATTGGCGGTAATTTCATACTGCAGTGGTTATCTGACCCGGCCGCCGAAGGCGTGGTCAATGTTGACAAGTTGACCTACGCCGGCCACAAGCAGACATTGGCATCGGTTGACGGCGATCCCCGCTATGCCTTTGTGCAGGCCGACATCTGTAATCGCACGGCGCTGGATCAAGTGTTTGCTAAATTTCAGCCGCGGATGGTAGTGCATTTCGCTGCCGAAAGCCACGTTGACCGGTCGATTCACGGACCCGCAACCTTCATTCAAACCAACCTAGTCGGAACGTTCACGTTGCTGGAGGCAACGCGCGCGTATTGGTCGGGCTTGCATGCCGATTCGCGAGCGGCGTTCCGTCTGCTTCATGTATCGACTGACGAAGTGTTCGGCTCGCTGGACCCCGGGGATCCGCCCTTCACAGAAACCACCCCGTACCGACCCAATAGCCCGTACTCGGCCTCCAAGGCGGGGTCAGACCACCTTGTGCATGCCTATCACCACACCTATGGCTTACCGGTGCTGACAACAAACTGTTCAAACGGTTATGGCCCCTACCATTTCCCCGAGAAGCTGATTCCCAAGACGATCACCAACGCTCTTGAGGGCAAGCCGCTGACCCTTTACGGCGACGGTCTCAACATTCGGGACTGGCTGTATGTTGGTGATTTGTGCGGAGCTTTGCGAGCCGTGTTGGCAAGGGGTCGCATCGGAGAGGCCTACAACGTCGGTGGTGGCAACGAGCGTACGAATCTGCAGATCATTCACGCTGTGTGCGATTTGCTCGACGAACTGAGGCCCCGGCCGGAAGGCTCATATCGAGAACAGATCTGCTTTGTTGAAGACCGTCCTGGTCATGATCGCCGTTATGCGGTGGCTGCAGATAAGATTCGCAGTGAACTTGGTTGGCAGCCGGAAGAACGGTTCGAGTCGGGGTTGCGCAAGACCGTTCAATGGTTTCTGGCGAACCAAGCTTGGGTGCATTGTGTGCTCGGCGAATTTTCCGGGAATGCGTCCCAACATGGCGCATAGCACCAGTGCTGTGCCGACGCTACTTGTTACCGGCTGTACTGGTCAGGTGGGTTTCGAGTTGCAGGCGAAGCTAGCCACTGTGGGTCGGGTCGTCGCACTGGATCATACGGCCTGCGACTTGGCGCGCCCAGATCAAGTGCGTGCGGTGGTGCGAGCACTGCGCCCCCAAGTGATCGTGAATGCGGCTGGCTACACGGATGTCGACAG
Source organism: Ralstonia chuxiongensis (assembly GCF_024158925.1). Taxonomy (NCBI): domain Bacteria; kingdom Pseudomonadati; phylum Pseudomonadota; class Betaproteobacteria; order Burkholderiales; family Burkholderiaceae; genus Ralstonia; species Ralstonia chuxiongensis. Next base: position 98,742 of record NZ_JAMYWC010000003.1, read on the forward strand.
AGCGGAGACGGAAGCACGGCTGGCTTTTGCCGTGAATGGCGTAGCGGTCGGCGTACTGGCCGAAGAATGCCTGGCGCTGGGCAGTCTGCTGGTGCACTACTCGACCGACTACGTCTTCGACGGGCGCAAGCCACAGCCCTACCTTGAGACTGACCCAACGACTCCACTATCCGTCTACGGTAAAAGTAAGCTGGCGGGCGAGTCGGCGATCACCGAAATTGGCGCGCGGGCGCTGGTTTTGCGTACCGGATGGGTGGCTGGAGCGCATGGCACCAATTTTGCCAAGACCATACTGGCGTTGGGTCGCACGCGGGATGGCCTAGCTGTCATTGCTGACCGTTTTGGCACGCCCACCACTGCTGAGTTGGTGGCTACCGTAACCGCTGAGTTGGTCCAGCAGTACTGGCAATTGGGGGATCGCCATGCGTTTCCTTACGGCCTTTACCACCTTGCCGCGGCAGGCGAGGCTAGCTGGCACACATACGCCTTGGAGGTGCTGACCTATGCGCAAACACACGGTGTAGTTTTGCGCACGTTGCCAGAGCAGGTCCGAGCTATTTCGGCAGCTGAGTATCCGCAGGCCGCCTCTCGCCCAACGAACGCCCGTTTAGATACCGGCAAGTTGCAGCGGGTGTTTGGCGTCGCCTTGCCTGCTTGGAGGTGGGGCATACACAGTCTGCTTGATCGAATTCTCTGAACCGTTCTTATGAGCGAGTATCATTCTGGCCGACGGCTTTTGCATAGCTTCGCGTCAACGGTAAGCAAAAATTTGACGAAATGTCGGAGTGTTTCGTTTTCGTGGGATGTCATCGCTACTGAGCGATTTGACGTAGGTTTTCGCTAACCGAGACTTTCTTTGCAACGCCGCTGCCCAACGCTGCAAGGTTACGGACGTGACGCAGTACTGTAGAGAAAGCGGGGCATGGCAATCGTGGGTCCAATGGGATTGCGCTGTTTGAGGTGTTGACATGGCAAGTTGAAATGCGTGGAAGGCGTTGATGGGTCTAAAGATTGTGCGCACGGATATCCCTGACGTTCTGATCATTGAACCTACGGTATTTCGGGACGCAAGAGGTTTCTTTTTCGAAAGCTTTAATCGACACGCTTTCTCGACAGCCGTGGGATCTGATGTCGATTTCGTACAAGACAATCACAGTCGGGGTCATCGGGGAGTACTCCGCGGCTTGCACTATCAAATTGGGCAGCCACAGGGGAAGTTGGTAAGGGCGGCCAGCGGTGCAGTCTTTGATGTTGCAGTCGATCTTCGCAGAGAGGGCCCCACATTCGGAAAGTGGGTTGGCGTCGAGCTGTCGGCAGAGAACCACCGGCAACTGTGGATTCCACCGGGATTCGCGCATGGGTTTTTGGTGTTGAGCGACGTAGCGGACCTACTGTACAAGACAACTGATTATTATGCTCCACAGCATGAGCGCTGTATTATATGGAGTGATTCAGATATCGGTATTTCTTGGCCAAATTCTGATTCTTCTTTGTTGCTTTCAGAAAAAGATCGGCGTGGCGTCTTGTTTAAAGCAGCAGAGACCTACGATTGGTAAAAATCAAGATTTGATGAGCGACTGTTAATTTGTGTTGTAAGTTTAAAATAATATAAATCCTGTTTTGCAATTGCTTTCGATATGGACGCTCTAGGAAAGGCTGTGAGGTGGCCACTGCGGTCACGGTGATGACGGATTGCAAGGGGCAAGGTCCAAGTCGTCATTCTTTACAGAGAGATCGTAGTGATCGCCGCTGATTAACCGTTTCGAAGTGCATAAGCTGCACCGGCTGTCGCGATGAAGCATGATCGCTTGGGGTGCTTGATATGAACAGGCGGAAGAGATGGTGTGATTGTTGTTGATAAGCGTTGAGTGATGTGCGCGATATGAGAAGAATTCCCAAGATGTTATTTTATAAATCAGCAACGCCGTTGTTGGCGCTGCCGCGTTCTGTCAAACGTCTTCTTGTCGTTGCGTTGGATTTGATTCTGGCGGTGATCTCCGTCTGGTTTGCATACTATTTGCGCGTTGATCAAACGGGTTTCCCGCAACTGCAACAGAAATACGTGTATGTATTAGCCCCCTTGCTTGCTTTCCCGATATTCGTACGTTTCGGCTTGTATCGGGCTATTTTCCGGTATACAGGAATGTCGGCTTTGGCAAATACGGCGAAAGCGGTCGGCCTATACGGGTTCCTATTCTTCGTCGCAATCCTGACGTTCAAGTGGGCTGGGGTGCCGCGCAGTATTGGGCTGATTCAACCTATATTGTTCCTGCTTTTTGTGAGCACCAGTCGCGCAATGGCGCGTTTTTGGCTCGCGGGTCAGTCAACAAAAGGGTATCCCGGCGTCGGTCGCTTACTGATCTACGGAGCGGGTGAGGCCGGGGTTCAGACTGCGTTGGCGCTTGCCGTGGTGCGTGAGTTCGTGCTGCTGGGTTTTATTGATGACGATAGTGCCAAGGTCGGCCGCACCATCAACGGGTTAGACATTCTCGGACCAGATCAGGTACCTGAGGCGGTGGAGCGCATGGGTATTACGGATATCTTGCTTGCCGTTCCATCACTGGGGAGGGCGCGGCGCAACGCCATCATTGCGAAGCTTCGCGAGCTCCCCGTTCATGTCCGCACCCTGCCAGGGATGGTGGATCTCGCCTCTGGGCGTGTGACAGTGCGTGATTTCCAGGAACTTGACATTGAGGATTTGCTGGGACGTGCGCCTGTTTCACCCGATGAAGCTCTATTGGCGCGCAATCTTTTCAATAAGACCGTGCTGGTTACGGGTGCTGGGGGCAGCATCGGTAGCGAGTTGTGCCGTCAGATCCTGCTTGAGGGACCGCAGAAGCTGGTGTTGGTAGAGCATAGTGAGTTCGCACTCTATACGATTCATCGCGAGTTAGAAGGTTTGCGAGCGGAACATCATTTTTCGCTGGAAATCGTTCCACTATTGGCTAGCGTGGCCAATCTTGACCGCCTGCGAGAAATCTGCCATGCCCATCGACCCGCCACGGTATATCACGCTGCAGCCTATAAACATGTGCCGCTGGTCGAGTGCAACCCTTCAGAAGGTGTCTTGAACAACGTTTTTGGTACGCTCAATATGGCTCGTGCTGCCATGGAGAGTGCAGTCGAATACTTTGTTCTCGTATCGACAGATAAAGCTGTTCGCCCGACAAACGTCATGGGGGCGTCGAAGCGAATGGCAGAGCTGGTATTGCAGGCACTTGCAGCAAGTAGTGCAGTCGATTTCAGTGTGTACTGCGGCGGTGCGCTGGGTGCAGTGGAGAACCGAACCGTGTTTGCGATGGTCCGCTTTGGCAATGTGTTGGGCAGCAGTGGCAGCGTGGTCCCGCTTTTCCGTCGACAGTTGCAGGAAGGCGGGCCGCTCACGGTTACGCATCCAGAGGTGACTCGCTATTTCATGACGATTCCGGAAGCGGCGCAGTTGGTACTGCAGGCCGGCGCTATGGCAAACGGTGGGGAGGTGTTTGTGCTTGACATGGGGCAGCCAGTAAAGATCATCGATCTGGCGCGCCGTATGGCGAAGCTCTCCGGCCTAACGATTCGTGAAGGTGATCATTTCGTCGGCGACATTGATATCAAGATTACCGGGCTCCGGCCGGGCGAGAAGCTATACGAGGAATTGCTGATTGGTGACAATCCGGAGGGAACTGCTCACGAGCGGATCATGAAGGCGCGCGAGCACCATATATCCTGGGCTGAACTCGCACCCCTCCTTGTTCGGATGCGGGTTGCCGCTGAGGTCAGTGATGAAAGAGCGATCAAGGAGATTTTGAAAGAGCTCGTCCATGGCTATGGGACTCAGCCTATTGTCACTACAGAAGACGAAACCACAGTGTGACGGTGTTCAGCCCATTAGAGAAGGGCTACTTCCAATTGGCGGATGCTCTTCGGAATGTGCCAATTGAGTGATGGATCAGCCGGTTAGTGCCGAAATTCTGATCAAAGCAACCAGCTCCCTTCTTGCTGAGTCTTGCGCTAGCGTAGTTGGTTGGTTCCAACGCGCCAGCAAGTAAACTTCGGCATTACGAGGGCGCATACGCGGTTGTGCGCGGTCCGCGGCACCGCATGGAGGTCGCGACCAATTCGCATATGGCTGAGCATTTGACCTGCTCCCCGCGATTAGTACGTTGACGATGTAGAGTCCGTTCCGAAGAGGAGCGGTCATGAAGAAGCGATTCACCGAAGAACAGATTATTGGCGTGCTGAAGGAAGCCGAGGTTGGTCTGAAGCCGGCAGAGCTGTGCCGCAAGCACGGCATCTCGGAAGCGACGTACTACAACTGGAAGGCGAAGTTCGGCGGGGTGACGGTTTCCGAAGCCCAGCGGCTGAAGGAGCTTGAGCAGGAGAACAACAAGCTCAAGCGCTTGCTGGCTGAATCGATGCTGGACAACGCGGCGCTGAAGGACCTGCTGTCTCGAAAGTAGCAAGCCCGCAGGCCAAGCGCGAAGCGGTCCGGACATTGATGACCGAACGCGCCATGGGTGTCACCCGGGCCTGCGGGCTGGTAGGGCTTTCGCGCTCGCTGTTCCACTACGAATCGTGCCGCCGAGTTGACGACGAAGCGCTGACTGGTCGGATGATGGCCATCGCCGGGCAGAAGCGCCGCTACGGCTATCGCCGGATTCACGTACTGCTGCAGCGGGAGGGCTGGCTCGCCAATCACAAGCGCATCTGGCGCCTGTACAGCAAGGCGGGGCTGAGTGTGCGCAAGCGACGACGCAAGCGCATTGCTTCGGTCGAGCGCAAGCCGCTGCCGATGCCAACGGGTCCAAACCAGAGTTGGTCGATGGACTTCGTGTCCGACGGGCTCGCCTATGGTCGGCGGTTCCGCTGCCTCAACGTGGTCGACGATTACACGCGCGAGTGCGTGGCCATTGAGGTTGATACCTCGTTGCCGGGCTTGCGGGTGAAGCAGGTGCTTGAACGGCTGAAGGAGATGCGAGGCTTGCCCGCGTCCATCACGGTGGACAACGGTCCGGAGTTCGCTGGTAAGGTGCTGGACGCATGGGCCTACGAGGCAGGCGTCACACTATCGTTCATTCGACCCGGCAAGCCAGTGGAGAACGCTTACATCGAGAGCTTCAACGGGCGGTTCCGCGATGAGTGCCTGAACGAGCACTGGTTCGTCTCAATACGCCACGCCAGGCAACTGATTGAGGAATGGCGCATCGAGTACAACACCGAGCGGCCTCACAGTTCGCTTGGCTATCTGACCCCGGCGCAGTTCGCACAGGGGCATGAGCAGAAAGAGTTTTTAACCCCGGACTCTACCTGCGCTTCGTACTAAAACTGGGGGTAGGTCACATTGACTCGATCGCGATGCTCTGCTGCAGGAGCATCGTATGCAAGGTGCGGTGATATCTCGCCCATCCAGGCGCGAGACCCGTGATTGTGGCAGCGCAGTAGCGTTAGGTTGTCTACCCTGCCGATCAAGTCATTGAACGTACCGACGCCGCGTTCTCGGGCGACTTGGCCCGCGTCGGTCGCCGGCGCTCTTGAGTTCCTCCAAACCTTGCCGGAGTGTGCGGGAAGGGCGACGGTGAGAGGATGGTCATACTGGCAATTTCAACTGCCCCATTTCGGGGCCGTCTCTAATTCTCATGCCACAAGGGATTGGTCGGGTCGGTGCTGCCACACATAACGGAAGTTATATATGTGCGCTCTGGTTCAATGTCGGACCAATGCGCTACCAATGACGATTGAGTGAAGCAACGCTAAGTTAGAGTATGGGAAAAACTCACCGTGCTTAGCGGGAATGCGTGTTCTCTACGCGTTGCGTTCGTTATTTCCGTCTCACTCGATCGCCTGCCCCTTTGCCGCCTATTGTCATAAATATATATTTAAAATATGACGTAAGCGTCAATTTTTGCAGCATAAGCGCATCGGTCTCTGCCAGTAATTTTGGCATTGACATATCAATGTTGTTGACTTGAGCCAATCCCGTAATTCCAGGTCTGGCATTGAACACGGCTCGGGAAGCACGTTCGCTTCTCAATTCTGTTTGATTGAATAAGCATGGTCGCGGGCCGACCAAGCTCATCTCTCCTTTCAATACATTCCAAAGTTGCGGCAGTTCATCAAGTTTGCTGCGTCGTAAAAATGTCCCCAGAGCGGTAATGGCAGAAGCGTCCGCCAAGTGTGAGGCAACTGATGCCGTGTTCGGCCGCATGGTGCGAAACTTAACCAGAATAAAGGGCTTTTGGTTGCGTCCAACTCGCTCCTGACGAAAGATCGGTGAGCCCGTATCGAATAATCCAGCCACATAAATCACCAATAATATTGGAGCTCCAACAAGCAAGCCAATCAAAGATAAAATGATGTCCACAAGACGTAACATTACGACCTCTGCTCTGACATTTTGCGAAACCCTTCATCCACTGATATCGGGGGTGTCCAACCTAATGTGTGCCGGGTGTGCTCGATGTCGACCTGGAGACTCCCCAATAGTTGTTCGGCCATGTGACGCTTCCCGAGCAGGTAAGCAGCTGCTCGCAGTATGCTTACCGGTATATGCACAAGCTTGGCTGGGTAGCCTATAGCGGCTCCAAGCCGTCTTAGCAGTTCTGCAGTTGACAGGTCCTCGCCATCACTAACCAAAAACGTTTGGTTCGCAGCGCCTGGGTGATCAACGCAGATGAGCAGCAAATCGACAAGATTATCCAGCATAACCAGACTGCGCCGATTTCTGGTCACGCAGCCCAACGGAAGAGGGATGTTTCTATTTAGTGCCCAAACCATGCGGTGTATATTTCCAGGTGCTCCTGGGCCATACACCAAAGGTGGTCGAATGATAGTTACTTCCATCCCCGTTTTTTTGGCTAGTCTCTTTAACTCAATCTCGGCCTCTGCCTTGGATTTCGCATAGGGAGAGTGTGGAGAAATTTGGTCATTAAATTTAAAAGAAGTACTCGACGTTGTGTTTCCATGTACTCCAATCGAGCTCACAAAAATAAAGCGCCGAACGCCAACCTCTGCTGCCTGTTGAGCCAGTCTAAGCGTACCGCCTACATTGATCTGACGAAACTCGAGCAGCGCTCCCGTTACATGCGCGCGCGCCGCACAGTGAATGACGACATTGACTCCTGAAAGTGCCGAGCGCCAGTCAGTATCGGATTCAAGCGTTGGAACCAAGGTTGCTCGGTCTCCGCTCGTAGGGAGATCACGAACCGTATCATGTGGCAGTAAGCCTGATGTGCTCGAGTCGGTAGCTTTAAAATCAACGGAATAGCCCAAATCACTGGCTGACTCCGCGGTTCGAAAAACAGGCCGCACAGAGATACCTCGTGCTCGAGCTGTTGCGAGGACTGCTTTTCCTACAAAGCCGCTTGCACCGGTGATCAAAACCAAATCTGATTTCATTGCCAGATCCAATGTCGCTTGCGAGCAGGTGCGGATTGAATGACTGTTGAAGTCTACTTCGCAAGCGTACGTGCTTAAGAGGTGTGTCGATGTATTTTTGATGGGATTATTATAAAAATACAAGGCGCTGCGATTTATTCTGTTTTAACTGGTTTTTCAAGTAGACGATCTGATATCGCGTAAATCTGAGATAGAATTTGGCAGAGGCATGCGGGAATGAGTTTAATATTTAATCCGGAGCGCAATACTTTCCAACGCCAGGAGAATACTTTGAACTTGTTTCCGGAGAGGGAGGTGTTCGATACGCGGTAAACGGCTAAGGGCTCAGTTCCAGCGGAATAGGATATTCCGGACAATTTAACCAGCTTGCACCACATCAAATAATCTTCGTGCCCGTAACTTTCTTGAAGAAGAACACCTAGGTGCTCAGAGTCGTACATGCCTGTCAAATTACCAATATGGTTCTTTCTGAGCATGTTCGAATAGGTTACCTTGGTCCGTGCAGGACGATAAAACGCCTTGCCATCCGGATGTAGTCGCAGGTAAGCACCGTGGACTACGGCAGCACCAGATTCATCGAGTTTTCTTAATCGGTTTGAAAGTGATTTTGGCAGCAAATAATCGTCACAGTCTAAAAATGCAATGTATCGTCCATTAACGTTTTTTAATCCAATATTGCGAGCATACCAAACGCCTTTGCCTGGACCTTTGTTTGTCAGTAGCTTGACGCGATTATCCTTTTTCGCATGTTCTTCTATTATTTCGCGCGAACCATCGGTTGATCCATCATCTATGATGAGGAGCTCGAAATTTTCAAAATCTTGTTCGAGAACTGACTCTATGGATTTTGATAATGTCAATGCCCCGTTTTTGCAGGGCATAATTAGAGAAACCATGCGTCGGTTATTTTCTGATTTCTGAGGCATGTCATTATTTATATTCGAGTGCATGGAGGATCTCACTTATTGCGATACTCAGGCGATCAAATCGGCTGGGCTGGCGGGCGCTTCAAGTTGGTTGGTCCATGCAACTGGCATTGAAATATAGTTCACTCAATTGTTGGCGTCTTGGCTTCATCCAGCCATCGTTTTATTTACCCGGTGGTCGCGTCCATATGTTGCATGCCTACGGTCCCAGTACCTCTACTGCTTCAAGTGAAGCTCCCAATCCTGCTGCCATGGAGTCTTGCCTCAGGACGACTGTTTGACCCTGTCATCGGCAGCATCGCTTCTCTATCGGTTCGGATAAAAGAGACGTCGTTGCCGCAGGAGGTTACCGGGGCAAGATGGATGCATGGTTCAACTGGCAGGTTGCATATTCGAATCTACCAAAGCGAAGCGCTCGCGAATGGCGCCCGAAAATCCCTTGCGTGATTTGTGCCCTACACGACGTATCGCTGTGGTTGGCATTTCGTGGCGATGCGTGCACTCTGTGCCTTAGACAGTTCCCATATGAATTGCCTTCCTATGCATTATGATGCAACAGAGTTTGTGTCAGTCTGTAGAGCGGCTTCAGGCGCCAATGCGCTCATGCTAGACCAAGCCGAGCTTCAATATCCGCGCAGATGACATGGCCGATCAGGATGTGGGCCTCCTGAATGCGAGCCGTGTCTGTGCTGGCGGACACGCACACGACATGAGTGCACAGTTGAGCCAACTTGCCGCCGTTGCCTCCCAAGAGTCCAATCGTCGTGATTCCTAGTGCGTTGGCTTGTTCGACGGCGCGAACTACGTTGGCCGAGTTGCCGCTTGTCGACAGCGCCAGCAATACATCACCGGCTTTGCCAATGCCTTCCACCTGGCGTGCGAAGACCTCTTCGTACCCAAAGTCGTTGGCGATACAGGTCATGACCGCCGAGTCGGCACCTAGAGCATGGGCCGGGAGCGGGCGTCGGTTGCCTTTGAGCCGCCCCACGAGTTCGCCGGCAAGGTGTTGGCAGTCGGAAGCAGATCCGCCGTTGCCGCACAAGAGAATGCGGTATCCAGCAGCGAGTGCATCGGCACACAGATGGCTGGCCTGTTCGACGGTGGGCGTGAGTGCGGCAAGCGATTGGATGACAGCAAGGTGGGCGTCGATGGCCTTCGGAAGGGCGGTACTCATGGAAGCAGGGGTTGAGTTGGATGAGCATGCGCCAGAGCGCGTAGACAGTTTTCCAAGACTTGGTCGACGGGAATGTCGAGCATGCAGCGATTGTGCCCTTGCGGGCAATAGGTGAAGTTATAGCAGGGCGCGCAAGGCACGGCGTGTCGGATTGCTAGCGCTTTGCTGTGCCAGGGTTCGATGGAGTCAGGATACTCAATACCTGGCACGATCGATACCGTTGGGCATCCCATGGCATCGCTCAGATGAGCGGAACCACCGTCGTTACCCACTAGCAACTGGCAGCGGGCGAGCAGTGCCGCCGACTGCGCAATCGATGTTTCGCCCATCAGATTGTGCACGCGTAGCGGATCAATCGCTTGCAAGGACGTGCCGTATTCAGCATCAACTCGCGTGCCGATGATAAGAAGATGTGCATTCGGTCTAGCTGCCAGCAACGCTTTGCACAGCGCTATATATTTTTCCATTGGCCAGCGCTTGTGGGGCTGGACCGATCCTGGCGAGATCACAAGGCGCTCGGCGCCTTCAGGTAAGTGCGTAGCCAGCCACGACTGTGCCCAGGTTTCAGCATCTACGCCGGGGCGTAGATCGAACTGCAGTGTTTCATTACGATACGATCGCGGCTGCGGCAGTTCGGCAAGGAATTGCAACGGCCCATGCACATGGTGGCGTAGTAAGCCAGCTTGCTTGAGCTTGGCTCGATCCCCGTTGAGCGAGCCCTTGCCCCGCCAGCCATACTGCGGCACAGGTCCGAGCAGGGCAAACAGCATGAGCATCTTTTTGATGCGACCAAGCCACGGTGCACATGGATCGAGCATCAAAATGGCGCGCTCGAAACGATAGTTGCGCAGCGAGTACCGCACAGCGGCAATGCTGTGCAGATCAACGTCGCTAAGCACTCGGACATCATCGACCAGGTGTGGTTGCACGAGCGCTACCCACGGAATCGCTGCTGAGTTGCCGGCATACTTCGCAACCTTGCCGCGTTGCTCGCGGTTGGCTGACTGGATGGTGAGCAGCACGATCTTCGCATTCGGGAACGCCGTCCGTACCTGCCGTAAAGCTGGGGTAGCGAGAATGAAGTCACCCAGCGCTGCTGAGCGGAATACGAGAATTGCGGGGTCTTTCATTTGGAGACGAGTCACAAGGCTTGCGGCAAGCTGCGCCGGGCTCAGGCGCCAGCGCTGGGGGAGCGGCCGAAGCGAAGACGCACCCGAGCACCGACTAGACTGAGGTACAGCAGGGCGTTAGGAAGTACAAATGTGTATAGGTACTTAACAAAGTAGGACGACTGGCCTCGCACGAGGTTGACGAGCATGCACCCGAACAGGCCGAGCAGCAACAGGTTGAATTCTCGTGAGTTACTGGAAGCTAGCCGACGCCAGAGTGCCAACGCTGCGGTTAGGACCAGCCCGTTGTAGATGAACCCCCAGTAGCCCATGAACAGGAAACCCTCAGTGAGAATATAAAACGCGTAGCCTACGCTGCGCGTTGCCAAGCCCGGGCGAAACAGATTGGTTATGGTCTCCTGTAGATAGGGATAACCAAACATGACGGCCGCATTGGCAGAGTTCGATGCAATGACTTCGTACGGATCTATTTCATCATAGGCCGCAGCCGCAAACAGCATATGCGCGGGTGGGTAGTAGTCCTTGACCAGCAGTCGTTGGGAAAGCGGTATTTCGCTCTGTACTTCTACGTCGTTATATCGCGTGGACTCAATGACCAGCATCAGCGCTGCCACTGAAGCTGCGGCAATCGTTGCTCGCAGCAGGAAGCGTGGCGAAAACTTGGTCTGACTCAACGTCATGAGCACAATGCCAAGAAAGCACGCGAGTATGTCAGTGCGATTGCCCAGCATGAACGTCACTACCAGGAAAATCGTGCCGCGCAGCGCGAAAAATACCCAGGGGTTGACCCACGAGAGGATGCGAGTCTTCTCGCGGGCCATCTGATATAAAACAATCAGCGTGCCGACTTCAAGCTTGACCAGAAAGATCAGCAGCGCCAATGCCGGTGCACTGGATACGAGATCATCTTGTTGCGCGGCATACCAACTTAGCTCATTGGCGTTGAAAGCGAGGTAGCCGAGGAGGTAGCCAGAGCTTGCGAGCAACCACAGTAGACCAGCGGTCTTCCACAGCATGCGTTGAGCCGCTTGGCTGACCTCCAGCCTGATTGGCATCAGCGCATACGTTATCGGGCGTACCACAATGAAGCTAAGCACGAACATGGCAAGCGAGGCCATGATGAATAGCGTGCAGGGTAGCCAGATCTCTTCACCGAAGTAGGCGAGAATCGAGTCTGATGCTTCAGGATAGAAGCGGTAACCGATCTGCGCGAAGATGGCGTAAATGAACAGGAATACAAAATAGAGGCCGAACAGCTTGTCACGTGGGTAGATATAGAGCAACCCAACAACGAAAAGCGTGGTCTCAGCAACCAGCAGGAGCTCGTCCATGAGCATCGCCTCCTGCTTTTTTGAATAGCACCGTGATGATGCAGACGCAGATTGTCACCCACGTCATCGAGTATGCCGACGCCAAGCCGGGAGCACCCCGGCTGACCATTAAGGCTGAAGTTGCGAAGTATAGAAACCCCCAGGCACCACCAAGCACGGCCGCGGCCCTTTCGGCACCTGGTATGCAGAACATGGCCCGTAGAGAAATCACGGACACCAGCATGCAAACCATGCCTGGTGTCATATGGGCGAGTGTAGCGGCGATGTTGCCGACATTGGTTTCGCTGAAGTTGCCCCGAGCAAACAGTAGGCGAACCAGCAACTCGGGCGCCAGCGCCAGCGGCAGTGCGAAGATGGCCGCTCCAACGCCTACGGTGACCAGTGTCTTGCGCAGGAAATGGCGCAGCGTGCCTGGAGCCGCTTGCCGTACCAGCTCCGTGATGCGGGGCACCAGGATTGCGGATGGACCCGCAACGGCAAGATTGCCAATCGCGATGACCAGTCGTTGGGCGTAGCCCAACGATGCAAGTGTCCCTTCGCCGGCGCGTGGTGCCCAGAAAGCATCCACCACGGCATAGATCGAGAAGCACGACAATGCGACCACGGCATAGGGGGCTGCTGCGAAGAGCGCTCGCGTTTCCGCCCACGGCCAGCGACGTGGTTTGTCGCTGACGAAGCGACCGCGCAGAAACCATGCGGCGGCGGCAGTTGATGCGATCGTGCCCGCCAGCATGCCAGCCGCAACGCTGCTGACGCCAATCTGCTCGGCAAACAGCACGGTGCTCACAATCATGCCGACGTAAGGCAGCAACCCAAGTCCTGCTGATGTGACATGGTGGCGCTTCGCATGTAGGGCTGAGAGAAGGTAGGCTTGGCCAATCTGTGCCGCGCAGATGAACCACCCAATGGAGACAAGCCTCGCCCGCTGGGCGTGGGCGCGGATCGGTGAATCGGCCGGCAGGCTCGCCGTCTGCAGTTCGCCGAGGCCGAAGCCAATCAAGATGACTACCACTGCGAAGACGGAGATGGCGATTGTACTGGTCGTGAAATAGTCACGTTGGCCAGCCGGATCGCTCTCCCGAGCCACCAGTTGAGGGATGGCTACGTAGCTCAGGAACGCGCTAACCATGCCCGCAAAAAATGTCGGCCATGACAATGCAAACAGATAGACGTCAACGTCAGTGCCGGCCCCGAAGTGGTGAGCCAGAATCAACTGGACAACAAAGCCCATCGCGCTGCCGAGCAGCGTGATGGCAGTAACAACAATCGACGAGCGCAGCATGGCTCAGATGAGTTGCTTGAGCATATACCCAGGCCGCTCCAGAAGTTTGCGTGCCAGTTCTAACTTGTGCAGCAGATAGGGCTTCGGCTCGTAAAAACCGCGCTTCGCATAGTCGACTTCGATGCCGTTCGCTTCGAATACCGGCTTGATGCCCCGTAGCCACTTGCCTTTGATGATGCCGGTATGCAGGTAGTCGAGGGCGGGGCCGCTATTTGCCTGATCGGTTTTTAAGCACAGGAACGTTTCATCGCGTCGATGTGCGCGCCAGGTTCCGTATATCTCGAACATCCAACCGCTTTCTTCCGAACGTAAGTATGAGCGCAGCGTTTCCACGCGCCAGATCCCGGCCTGAGTCGAAATCCGATACCGTGCGTTTTGGCGAATCTTTTGCAGCCAGGGTACTGGCGCATACGGTTCATAAGGGCCCAAGCTGCCGTGCCGAGTTAGGCCTATATGTTTGACTTCAGGGTGCTCCAGCATGTAAGCGATGGCTTTGCGAATGCGCTCATCGTCAGCAGGTTTGTCCAAGAAATAGTCTTCTTGGAAATACATCACCAGCGGTGTTTGCACTTGATCAAGCGCGCGCAGCAGGCATTCGCTCCAAGTGAGCCGCTCTTCGTTTTCGCCCTGCACCTTCGTGCAATGTACCGGCAGATCTGCAAACTGTGCAGACTTGCGTTCGGTGTTTAGCAGAATGGGGGCATCACATGCGGGCCAATACCGCTTGAATAGCGTGAAGAATGGCCCCCAGCAGTCATCGAAACCATCAGACGTGTTGACCAGGATCGTATACGGTTGCTTCACCGTCAGTTCTCCTGGCTCACGGCAACCGTGAACCCGTGCGAACGCAGCACGGCATGCTGCCGGGCTTTCGAGAGGTCGGCGGCCACCATCTCGCGGCACATTTCCTGAACCGTGATTTCCGGTACCCAGCCCAGCTTCTCCTTGGCCTTGGTCGGGTCGCCCAGCAGGGTCTCAACCTCGGTGGGGCGGAAGTAGCGCGGGTCGATACGCACAATCACGTCTCCGATCTTTATGCCGGGTGCGGAGTCGCCGGTGACGGCGGTTACCACTGCAGTTTCGTCGACGCCCTCGCCGCAGAATTCCAAGGTCACGCCCAGTTCATTTGCCGACCACGTGATGAAGTCACGTACGCTGTACTGTACGCCGGTGGCGATCACGAAATCTTCGGGCTGCTCCTGCTGCAACATCATCCACTGCATGCGGACGTAGTCCTTTGCGTGGCCCCAGTCACGCAATGCGCTGAGGTTGCCCATGTACAGGCAGTCCTCCAGGCCTTGCGCGATATTTGCGAGGCCTCGCGTAATCTTGCGCGTGACGAAGGTCTCGCCCCGACGCGGGCTTTCGTGGTTGAACAGGATGCCGTTGCAGGCGTAGATGCCGTAGGCCTCGCGGTAGTTGACCGTAATCCAGTAGGCGTACATCTTTGCGACGGCGTAAGGGCTGCGCGGATAGAACGGCGTTGTTTCACGCTGGGGAGTTTCTTGCACCAGGCCATAGAGTTCACTGGTGCTGGCCTGGTAGAAGCGAGTTTTCTTCTCTAGCTTGAGAATGCGGATAGCTTCGAGAACGCGCAGTGTGCCGACGGCATCGACATCTGCGGTGTACTCCGGGCTTTCGAAACTCACGGCAACGTGGCTCTGTGCCCCCAAGTTGTAGATCTCATCAGGCTGGGTTTCCTGAATGATCCGGATCAGGTTGCTGGTGTCCGATAGATCGCCATAGTGCAGGACAAAATTACGATGATCGATGTGCGGATCTTGGTATAGATGATCGATGCGATCAGTATTGAAAAGCGAGGCGCGGCGTTTGATGCCGTGCACGACGTAGCCTTTCTCGAGCAGGAACTCGGCAAGGTACGAACCGTCCTGGCCCGTGATGCCCGTAATGAGCGCGACTTTGCGTTGGGTTGCTTGCATGATTGAGGGA
Organism: Ralstonia chuxiongensis; assembly: GCF_024158925.1. Taxonomy (NCBI): domain Bacteria; kingdom Pseudomonadati; phylum Pseudomonadota; class Betaproteobacteria; order Burkholderiales; family Burkholderiaceae; genus Ralstonia; species Ralstonia chuxiongensis. The sequence goes on from NZ_JAMYWC010000003.1 coordinate 113,912, forward strand.
TAGATCGTTATCTGTTCTGAGTTCGTTGCGGGTTGCCGGATTCAGTTGCTGGCTGTTGACGTATTCCGCACGAAATCCGCATATGCGTGACGCAGCCCGTCTTCAAGCGGGACCTGAGCGCGCCAGCCGAGTGACGCTAGGCGGGTGCTGTCCATCAGCTTGCGAGGCGTGCCGTCTGGTTTGCTCGTATCGAAAACGATGGCGCCCTGGTAACCCACCACGCGGCGGACCAATTCTGCGAGCGCTGCTATCGTCAGATCTTCACCATAGCCGACGTTCAGGTGGCTTTGCATCGGCGACGTGTGAGTGTCGTATATCGACTTGTCCAGGTTCATTACGTGTACTGAGGCTGCTGCCATATCGTCCACATAAAGAAATTCGCGCCGTGGTGTTCCTGTGCCCCAGATCGCAACCGATGGTGCACCCTCCAGCTTGGCCATATGGAAGCGCCGCAACATGGCAGGTATGACGTGGCTGTTCTCTGGGTGATAGTTGTCTCCCGGGCCATAGAGATTCGTCGGCATCACGCTGCGGTAGTCAATGCCGTGGGACGCGCCGTATTGGCGGTTATAGCTCTCGCAAAGCTTGATGCCCGCGATCTTGGCGATGGCGTAAGGCTCGTTGGTCGGTTCAAGCGTTCCCGTGAGAAGTGCGGATTCCATCATCGGCTGCGGAGCGAGCTTGGGGTAGATGCAGCTGGAACCCAGTAGCAGGAGTTGCTTAACTCCGGCGGTGAAGGCTTCGTGAATGACGTTCGCCTCCATCATCAGATTCGCGTAGATGAATTCGGCAGGGTAGGTGTTATTGGCGTGAATACCGCCTACCTTCGCTGCTGCGAGATAAACCTGGTTCGGGCGCTCAGTTTGCATAAACGCCCGCACCGCTGCTTGGTCGGTGAGATCCAGTTCGGCGTGCGTACGCGTGACGATATTGTCCTGACCTTGTGCGCGCAGGGTGCGCATGATGGCGGAGCCGACCATGCCGCGATGGCCAGCTACGAAAATCTTCGGTTGTTCCGTCATTCAGTTCTTCTCCGTGATGCGGCCATAAGAGTCCTCAAGGCGGACGATATCGTCCTCACCCAAATAGGAGCCTGACTGCACCTCGATCATCTCGAGCGCGGTTTTGCCCGGGTTGTGCAAGCGATGAATCTCGCCGATGGGGATGTACGTCGACTGGTTCTCCGTTAGCAGGAAGGTTTCCTGGCCGCGGGTCACTTCTGCAGTGCCCTTGACAACAATCCAGTGCTCGGCCCGATGATGGTGCTTCTGCAGGCTGAGGCTGGCTCCCGGTTTGACGCAGATCCGTTTGACTTGGAAGCGGTCGCCTGCATCGATCGAGTCATACCAACCCCACGGGCGTGCGACCTTGCGATGGAAGGCAACGTGCGACCGGCCCTTGCGATCGAGTTCCGCCACCACATGCTTCACCTGTTCGACATGCTCGCGCGTGGTGACGAGAACTGCATCGGGGGTGTCGATGATAATTAGGTTCTGGGTACCGAGGGCCACGACCGGTCGGCACGGGGCGTGAATGTAGGTGTTGCTTGCATGCACGAAATGGCCGTCGCCCTCGACGCGATTGCCATGAGTGTCGGCAGTGGTGAGATCAGCGACGGCATTCCAGCTGCCGACATCGCTCCAAATACCGTTGAACGGCACGACGCGTATGTTTGAGTGGTGCTCCATGACGGCGTAGTCGATGCTCTCGGAGCGGCAGGCGGAAAAGGTGTCCTTATCTGGGCGCACGAAGAGCTTGTCCACCGCCGCAACCTGCATCGATCGGCGACATTGTTCGAGAATGTCTGGAGCGTGCTGCTGCATGGCGTTGAGCAGGGCGTTGGCCCGACACAGGAAAATGCCGGCATTCCACAGCACGTTGCCCTGAGCGATGAGTTGATGGGCGCGCGTTACGTCGGGTTTCTCGATAAAGCGGGAGACAGGGCGAGCAGTATGCTTTTCCCCTGGGGGGGGCATCTCGATATAGCCGTACGCGGTGCTTGGGGCGGTCGGTACCACGCCGAATGTGATGATGACACTGTCGTCGAGTTCAACGATGGCATCGCGTACCATGGTGGTGAAAGCTGCTGTATCAGGGATGTAGTGATCAGCAGGGCAGAACAAGAGCGCGGTGTCCGGTTTCGCGTGCAGTGCGGCAAGCGTCATCGCTGCGGCAGTATTGCGCGCTACGGGCTCGAGAAGCACCGTACCCTCCACACCGCTTTGGTCAAGCGCTTCTGCAACCAAAAAGCGATGCGTTTCCGATGCCACGCAAATGACGCTGCGCTGGTCCGAGATGTTGAGCTTTGCGACACGTTCAAGGGTCAGTTGAAGCAGGCTCTTGTCACCGATAATCGGCGCGAACTGCTTTGGAAAGTGCTGACGTGATAGCGGCCATAGCCGCGTGCCAGCACCGCCGCAGAGCACGACGGGGGTGATGTCTTGTGTGTCCAGATTGTTTGCGTCGAACGTCACGATGCGAACTTCAGAAGGCAGGGAGGGAAATGGCGCGGGCGCTGAGCATCCGAGAGATGCCTTCTTGTGACAACCCTTCGGATGCTGCTCCATGAACGAGGTGGACACCATGAGCTGACCAGATGGTGTCAGGAGCCGCCCAAACCCGCACTATAATATAGGATTGTGCCTAATGGCCGGCTCCTGCATTTGGGCTCCCGTGCAAATGTAGGGCGGCAAGCTGATGCATGCCAGCCGAGAAAGCCCGTAGCGTGCGGCTTTCCTGTTCGCCATCGAATGTTGGCCCTGATGGTTCGGACACAAATCACCCAGGTTTCGTTGTTCAGCACAAGCGGTGACTTGACAAGAGCATTGTTGCCTCTTTTCGCCCGCTTGCGGCATGAGTACGCGCCTTGGATCCGGCGGGTGCGTCTAAGTGACGCTGTTTTTGGAACTGCAACCCAATGTGCCCACGTAGTAGTGGGTGGGTCCTGAGACTTTCACGGGGTTGTCCGAAGGAGAAGCTGGATGAGTTTGATCAACCGGGCGCATCAACCGATGCACGTACCAATTGAGTTGAGCCGCGAGGCACTCGGAATGTCGCGGGTGCTTGTCGTGGGTGATGTGATGCTTGATCGCTATTGGTTTGGGGATGTCAATCGTATTTCGCCGGAGGCGCCGGTGCCGGTGGTGCACGTCAAGCGAAACGAGGAGCGCCTGGGCGGTGCAGCCAATGTGGCGTTGAATGCCACCTCTCTTGGGGCGCAGACTGGGCTGCTATGCGTGCTCGGCCAGGACGAGCCGGGCAATCGTGTTGCTGAACTGCTCGAATCGAACGGTGTAACGGCATTCGTCACACGAGATGGCGCATTGTCGACAACGATCAAGTTGCGCATCCTGTCCAGGCAACAGCAACTGCTGCGCGTCGATTTTGAGAATCTACCGGCGCATGAAGTTCTGCTGACCGTGTTGGACCAATACAAACAGTTGATCGCGCAATACGATGTGGTGTTGTTGTCGGACTATGCGAAGGGAGGGCTGACCCATGTGCAACCCATGATTGGTGCTGCACGCAAGGCTGGCAAGCGTGTGCTGGTCGATCCCAAGGGCAGCGATTACACCCGCTATCGCGGCGCCAGTATTCTCACGCCCAATCGAGCCGAGTTACAGCAGGTTGTGGGCCAATGGCACTCCGAGAGTGATCTGGCCAAGCGGGCCGAGAAGCTTCGGGCGGATCTTCAGCTTGAAGCCCTTTTGCTCACGCGTTCGGAGGAGGGGATGAGTCTGTTCACGGATGCCGGCGCGCTACATGTGCCTGCGCAGGCGCGTGAAGTGTTTGATGTGTCAGGTGCAGGTGACACCGTCATTGCGACGCTGGCCGCTTCCCTGGGGGCGGGACTGTCGTTGCCTGACGCCGTCGTGCTAGCTAATAGGGCTGGCAGCATAGTGGTGGGGAAGCTGGGTACGGCAACCGTAAGCCATAGCGAACTTTTCCTGAACTGACATGGTCATCATCGTTAACGATGCGGAGGGCTTCGTCGGTGCCAATATCGTCAAGGCATTGAGCGAGCGCGGTGAGGCAAACATAGTGGCTGTTGACAACTTGCTTCGTGCGGACAAGGTTCGCAATGCGGTAAATTGCGAGACCAGTGACTATCTCGACAAGACGGATTTCATTGGGCGTCTGCGGCACCGTGGGTTTAGCCGAGAGCGGGCTATTTTCACGAGAGGGCTTGCTCGGACACGATGGAGACGGATGGTCGCTACGTGATGGTTCGGTACACGCGAGCATTGCTCGAAGCCTGTTAAGCGCAGGAGGTGGCTTTTCTATACGCTTCGTAAGCCGCTACATATGGTGCTTCCGGGACGTTCGTCGAGGCACGGAAGTATGAGAGGCCGCTTAACGCATATGGCTACTCAAAACTCCTGTTCGATCAAGTGGTGCGCCGCGCGATGCATGAAGTCGGCGACAAGCTGCGGAACCAAGTGGCAGGCTTTCGCTATTTTTCAACGTATATGGGCCTCGTGAGGGGCGCGGGGGGGGGCATATGGCATCGGTGGCGTTCCACAACTTCAACGAATTCGCACTCATGGTCGCGTCAAACTATCTGGCGAGTGCAACGGGGTACGCCAGGGGTGCGCAAAGTAGTGACTTTGTGTCGGTTGAGGATTTGGTGCGGGTCAACTCGCACTACTTCGATAATCCGGAGTGCAGCGGCATCTTTAACCTGGGTACCGGCATGCGCAGTCGTTCAATGACATGGCCGCGGCGGTGTCAATACCCTTGCGAGAAGAGGCGGGTGACGTGCCTCTGTGCCTTGAGGAGATGGTTAGTGAGGGCTTGGTCGAATACGCTCCATTCCCTGAGGCGCTAAGGGGTAGGTGTCAATCTTTTACGCGAATAAACATTGATTTTTTGCGTAATACCGGGCACTATAAGCGCTTTTTTTTCGGTGAGCGGGGGCGGTATGCGCGCTGGCTGCTGGCGCAAACGTGAGCGTGTGACGTCATCAAGTGGATCGATGGCCGTGCGCCGTAAATGAAGAGTGCTCCTCTTTCCTGATATTGCCTTGCACTGGAATTGATGGCCTTGCCCCAATAGCTGGGTTTTACTTGGCCAACAGTTCCAGTGTGCTACTGGGTCGCCAAAGCCTCTGACTGCATTTCGAAGGGGTGCTGCTGACTTGCCTAACCAGCAGTCTTGATTTCATTGAGCGCGGATTGAGGCCTTGAATAGTACAAGGCCTGCCCCCAACATCAAGCCCAACACGAATCCTGCAGCAATAAATGCCGCAGCGCCTGGCGTGCTTGCGTGCATGGGAACATAGGTCGGACCCATCGCTTTCGTTGGATAGCTACGCAGCGGTCCCAACGCCTCATGATTGGAGGCAACCTGCTGCTGCAATTCGAGGACTTGCGCATTGATCAGCGAGGCCGTATTGGATGCCAGAACGTCGCGCGCGGTCGCGCTTGCTACGGCTCCCGAGGTTGCCGACGACTTCAGCGTCTCGCCGATGCGGGCGTAGTCGCGTTGCACAGTGGCGAGCTTGTCTTGGGCGACTGCTTCATTCCTTCGCATGTCGCTCATAGCTTGGTCAAACAGCAGTTGATGCTGCACCGAAAAAGTCTTCAGGGCTGCTTCCAGCGTAGCCGTCGCAGCTTCTCGGGAATAGCCAGAAACCTCGACATTGATCAAATTTGGGCTTCTACCGGCCATTGCCTTCAATGATTTGAAGAACAAATCGGAATCCCTGTTGCCAGTGTCTGGGTTCGGCAGGCCAAGGTCGTGGAGTACTTGGAGCCGGAAGCTTGGCAGATTGTAACGCTCGATTGCCGTCAGTTGGTTTTCAAGTGGCTGCGATACCAGCGAACCCTTGGCATCTGGGGTGGACACCTGGCCAAGCTGAATCGCCATTTTGGCGACCCAGTGAGGATGGGTAACCTGGGAGGCAAGCAGTCCTAGCAATGCGCCAATGAAACCCACCAAAAGTATGACTTTGAATGACTTCGTCAGAAGGTGTGTCGGGTCCAGGGTGGGGGTCTGCACATCTGTGCGTGTGATGGACATATGTCGTGTTAGCGTGGAAACCAACAAATTGTAGCGTTTCTCAATCCCTACCCGGGGGGGGGGCTGTCAAGAACTCTCGATTTATGTCAGCACAGCATTGCATTCCAGTCTCCGGCAATCTGTTCCATTGAGAACAGTTTGGCCTTTTCGCCGGCTGCCCGCGCTAACTTGTCTGTCTCGACACTGTTTGAAATCAGGTCGAGCAGGGCGTTGGCAAGCGCCAAATGATCGTCAACGGCGACCATAATGGCATTGCGCTTGTCTTCTAGCAATTCAAGCGGCCCCGTCTCACAAGCCGTTGAGACAATCGGCAGACCAAACGCCATGGCTTCGATCAACACCAATCCAAAACCTTCGTAGCGTGAAGAGAGGCAAAAGATCGAAGCTTGTTCGTAGGCTCTTGTGATATCGGAGAAGGCGCCGGGCAGCGCAACGTTGGTGCGTAGACCGAGTTGGTCACGCAGCGCTTCCAGAGCACTGCGTTCCGGACCTTCGCCTACGATCATCAGCTTCCAGTCCGGTATACATTGCACGACGAGCGCCCAGGCGTTCAACAAGACATCGAATCCTTTGGCGTGCACCAATCGGCCGACTGCCAATACAGTCTTGCTTGTTCTGAGCGCTGGCTGCGCAGGCAAGGCGAAGGGCAGCGGATTGGGAATGCAGACAACCGAACCGCCTGGCGTCAGGGCTTCCAGCCATCGCTTGCGGTCGCGCTCAGTGAGCACAACGATATCTGTGCAGTAACGCGCGGCAAGGCGGCGAGCCCACTTGCGCGCACGCCGGCCCAGATCTTCGTCAAAGTGGCAATGTTCCCAGGCAATGTGCCGCACGCCCAGCCCCAGTGCTGCTGGTAGCGCAAAGAGCGAAAGCATCGTGTCGACTTGCACCAGAACGTCGATCCGATGCGCTTTGAGATGCCGCCGGATGCCCGCGACGGTTGCCATGTAACCGCGCTTGAATGACGGGCGTTCCGTAAAGAGTGCTTCGTGCCGGATGGCAGGGTGCAGCGCAAAGCAACTGGACGGGTCCCAAAGACTGAGAATGGTGACCGCATAGCCTTGCTCCGCCAGTGCGTTGGCGATCGTGGCCGTCATACGCTCGGCGCCTGCCAATGCATTGAGCGTACCGGTGAGGAAGCACAGCGTGGGCTTTACTTGCGTCATGCGTTGACTCTGTAAGCTGCTGGTTCATCATTGCGATAGCGCTTCCAGACGGCCAACCCAAACAAAACGGAAAGCAGGTTGGCGGTCGCGTAGCCCAGGATGGCCCCATAGGTCCCGAAGCGCGGAATGGCCACGGCATCCACGATCAAGGTGGCAATGAGCGCCAGCCCCCATTTGATAGCGACCAGACGTGGCTGTCGCAGATGAATTGGCAGAAGCGTGAGGGCAACATCAGCAAACAGCAGCGCAGATGCAAGAGCGGCAAGTTGCAGCAAGTTGACGGCGCGCGCGAATGCAGCACCGTAGAGAAGTTGGACAACCCAATGCGCGCTGAGTGCGATAAGCACACCGCCGATGACACCGATGCCAGCCATGCCGCCGGCAATCCGAAGTACATTTTGGCGGGCCTGCTTCAAAGTAGGTTGGGCGTAGACATAGACCGGCGCCAGCCCGGCAGAAAGAATGGTGGCCAGCATCACGAAGTTGTCGAGAATCTGCATCGAAGCAGCATAGGCGCCAAGGTCGGTCAATGGTACGAACGGCTTGAGCAGCAACTGGTCGACGCGGCGCGAGGCCATCATGCACATGAAGCTGACCCAGAAGAGCGCACCGCTGGAAAGCAGATCGCGAGTGAGTTGTGGGTCGTGCGCGGTACGCTCGCGTGGCGCGCGGGCCAGATAGAAGGCAGCAAGCAGTGCAGCCAGCGTGACCGCCTCCACCGAAAACACCACCGCGTACGCAGGCACGTTACGTATGCCAAGCGCAAACAGGATAGAAATCCCGCCTACTTTGACCGTCAGAGACGCGACATTGAACAGCGTGTTCGGCCGGGTCGTGGTGTGTGCCTGCATCCAGGCCGTGACAATGCCAAACGGTTCGCGCAGCAGGATCGCAATGCCTAGGATGAGCGCAGGAAGCCAAAAGTCGATCGACTGTTGGGTAACAACCAGGAACACGCACATCAGCATATAACCAAACACGCCAGCCGCGAACCGCAGCCCGAATGCATGGATCAGCAGTCGATGTTGCGCGAGGGGCTCTGGGTTCGCCACCAACCGGGGGATGACAACCTCGGCGCCGCAGAGCAACGCAACAGACGCCGCCACATAGACAACCGCTTGCGCATACTGGAAATGCGCGAACCCTTCTGGCCCGAGGCCGCGCGCCAGCATGGCGACGATGCCTATACCGGCACCGATCTGCAGACCGCGTTCAGCAAGCATCCACGCCAGATTGCTGGCGACATTGAACTGCCTCATCTCGCGGCCTCCGTGGAGCCCGCGTGTTCCGCCGTGATGAGGCGGGCGTAACAGTCCAGCCATTGGAGGGCGATGGCCTCCAGACTGAAGTTGGAGACAATGCGCGCGCGTCGTGCAGCTTGCACGTCTGCGTTGCCATGGCCGGCGTCAAGTGCACGGCGCATGGCAGCTGCAAGCGCTGCGGAATCGCCTCGTTGCACGATTTCGCCGCACTCGCCCATTAGCTCAGCCACCCCGGCGGCATCGGTGGCGACCACTGGCAATTCGCAAGCGAGCGCCTCGCCAAGTGCGAGCGGCATGCCCTCAATGTCAGAAGACAACACGAATAGGTCGGCTGCGTTCAGCAGAGCGGGGATATCTTGACGAGCCCCAATCAGATGAATTTGCTTCGTCAGTTGATGGTTTCGGATGCGCTGTTCGAGCACGCCTCGAAGTGGGCCCTCTCCGACGATAAGCAGGCGTGCGTCCAGATCGGGTGTCAACTGGGCAAATGCATCAATCAGGGTGTCTTGTGCTTTTTCCTTGACTAGGCGCCCGACGTTGATCAGGAGGCGTGTTCGCTCTTGCACTCCGAGCGCCGCCCTAGTGCGTAGCCTCTGGTCAGCATTCGGGCGAAACTGCGCGGTGTCGATGCCATTGGGCATGACCCTTATCCTTGATGCCGGGGCCGCCCCCGCCGCGATCATGGCTTGCCGGCCCTGAGGGCTGACGTGCGTCGTGAGCTGGCTCCAGCGGTCGGTCAGTCGATAGGCCAGCATGCGCAGACGACCGCCTTCGCGCGCACTGTGTGCGGTGCAGATGACCGGCGGCGCTGCGCTGCTGATTGCGCCAAGCATGCGGCCAAACAGGTTGGCGTGAATCATGTGGGCGTGAATGATGTCCGGTTGCCACTGGCGGATGAAAGCTCGTAGCCGCCACAGGGCCCGTGCCATCGATTGTGGCGACTTGCGCATCTCCAGCGGCAAGACTGTGATCGAGTCGTGGAGCGCCACATCCTGTCCTGGTGCAAGGCTTGCGACTGCGACTGCGTGTCCAAGCGCCGTAAACTGCCGAGCCAGGGCCGCGACTTGCTGTTCGGCGCCACCCAGCTTGAGACCCGTCGTCAGCAGCAGAATGCGCATGGGTGAGGGGGATGCAAGACGACTCGGCATGCTCACCGAGCCCCGTATCCCGTCAGCAGTGTCCGTAACGTTTTGACCGCGATCAACAGGTCGAGGGCGAGGGAACAGTGCTTGACGTAGTAGAGGTCATAGCTGAGCTTTGTGACGGTTTCCTCGTGCGTACCAACATAGCCTTGCTGGACCTGAGCCCAACCCGACAGACCGGGCCGCAACAGATGACGGTACGGATAGTAGGGGATGGTTCGCTCAAATTCCTCCACCATCGGCGCTTGCTCCGGGCGTGGGCCAATCAGGCTCATATGGCCCATCAACACGTTCCACAACTGTGGAATCTCGTCGAGTCGATATTTGCGGATAACACGGCCCACACGGGTTACACGCGGATCTTGCCGCGCGGCGAACTGGGCGGGCGCACTGGCGTCGAACCCCATACTACGGAACTTCAGCATGGTGAACGGCTTGCCGTATAGGCCGATGCGCTCCTGGCGGAACAATGCGGGTCCCGGCGTTTCAATCCGAATAGTCAAGGCAACGACGAGGCCCAACGGTAGAGCCATGGGGGCCAGAGACAGCACCGCCGCAATGTCGATCAGGCGTTTCGAGAACCGATAGAAGTAGTGGGCGGCGTGATCGTCGAAGAAGTTCTCGTCAATATGGGCCAGTGCAACGCGACCGGTCAGCATTTCCCCCACGCGTTCCACCGAGTACATGCGTACGTGACTGAGCTTGAACTGGGCTAGGGCGCGCGTACGCTCCGGGTCGGCGGTGGCGTTGCGGTCGAGCATCAGGCCGTCGCAATGCACGGCCTCGGCCAACGAGCTAATGGCGCGCAGGCGCGTTGGGCCGGCCGGCGCTGCGCCGGGCATGGCGAGCATTTGTTCTAATTGCCTCAATGCTGTGGCATCGGTGTAACCAAACACCGGGACGTAGTTTCGCACGTAGCGTTGGTAGCCGAACCAGATCCATATCAGCGTTGTGAAGTATGCAAGCAGCAACGCACCGCGCGAATATTCGAGATGAAAGGCTGCAAACGCGAAGAGTAATGCGACGAAAGGCAGCGTAGTTGCGAGCCCGACGAGACTGTTGCCCTCCAGGGCGGGGAGGTGGAGCGAACGATGCAGCAACAAGAAGGCTGTCAGATACGCCAAGATGGCCCATATCAGGGTAGCGGTGAAAACGTGCGTAACCCAGCCTGCCCGCCGTGCAAGTTCCGCCAGCACGATATTGAGCCCAAAGAACACGAGCCCAAACAAAGCCCAAGCCAGCATCCGGCTGGCTCGACGAATGGTTTCGGAGCCTTGCGCGCGGAATGGCCGGGTAGGATGTCCGGCGCCGGTGCTCTTATTCATTGCGCGCTTGCTTTGAGGGATGTTGCCGAGGATGTGCTTGCTTCTTGTCCGCCAAGACCCGCTGATAAACCTGCCATGTGGCGTTGGCCATCGGTGCAACACCAAAGTGGCGTTCCCAGCGCTCCCGGGCGCAGTTCCCCAGGGTTTCCCGCTGTTCGCGGTTGCCTGCTAGCCCAGCCAACACTGAGGCCCATAGTTGCTCGTCGCTGCCTGGTATGAGGCATCCGCAGCCGCCATCGGCGAGTTGCTCGCGAATGCCAGGGAGGTCACTGGCGATAACGGGTAGGCGTGCGCGCATGGCTTCCAGCACGGATATCGGGAAACCCTCATGGTCTGACGCCAGCGCAAAAATCTGCGCGGACGCAAGCAGAGCGGGGATATCGGTCACTCCCCCATAGAGCCGGACTCGTCCTGGCGCCAGCGTGTCAGCAAGCGCTTGCAGCGAGGCTAATTGAGGTCCCTCTCCTGCAAGAATCAGCTCGCAATCTGGTAGTGCAGCCCGTGCAAAGGCTCGGATGAGCGTATCGGCACGTTTGGGCGCTCGCAAGCGTGCCACCATGACGACTCTGCGTACGGGCGCGCCGGGCGTGGCAAGGTGGGTGCTGTCTGCAATGCCGTTATGAATCACCTGAACACGGGCGGGCGAAATGGGCAGAGTCTCCGCCATTGCGAGCTCGGCCTGTGCGACACAAATCATGCGTGCAGTCAACGGCGCCAGCAACCACTCAATCAGGCGTGCAACGATCCGCTGGCGCGCTGGTGCTGCCGCCTTGAAGGCAAACCCGTGAACTGTGTAGACGACTGGAATGCCAAGTAACCAGCCCGCCACTCGACCTAGTGCACTAGCCTTGGCGCTATGCGCGTGAATCAGGTCGGGGCGGGTGGCGCGCAGAGCGCCAATAAGTTGCTTGAATGCTGCCAGCGCTCGCCATGGCGATAGCGTGTTATCCAAGAGCGATAGTTGTACGGTTTTTGCACCGCTTGCTTGCGCGCTCGTGAATAGCGGACCCTCGCCTCCGGCGAGCACTACTGCATCGATGCGATCACGCAATCCATTCAGCAGGTCGGCAACATGTGTTTGTGCCCCTCCGATTTCTGCATTAGTGATCAGATAGGCTATGCGAGGAGGAGGCGACAAAGGAGGGGGCACAGGGCAAATGGGGCTTTCCAGACCTGCATAGGAAGACCTAGGGGTTTCTGACTTAGTCAGCAGGGGTAACTCGTAATTATATGACTCTGCGCGCGTATAGAGCTGACTGACCTCGGCCATTGTGCAGACCACCTCGGTGTGGCGTACCGACCGTTTACAATGACGCCAATTCGATTTCCTCATGGATCACGCCATGCACAGCATCAACCCCACCATCTTTAAAGCCTACGACATCCGCGGCATCGTCGGAAAAACCGTCGATGCTGACATCGCACGCCTGATCGGCCGTGCCTTCGGCTCCGCAGCGCGCGCCAAGGGCGAATCCGCCGTCGTTATCGGCCGCGACGGTCGCCTGTCCGGCCCTGAGCTGCTGGCAGCGCTGGCAGACGGCCTGCGCGCAAGCGGCGTCGATGTGATCGATCTCGGCCTCGTGGCCACGCCGATGGTCTACTTCGGCACGAACATCGAACTGGCCGGGCGTCGCGCCACGTCGGGCGTGATGGTCACGGGCAGCCACAATCCGCCGGACTACAACGGCTTCAAGATGGTGCTCGCAGGCCAGGCCATCTATGGCGACCAAATCCAAGCGCTGCGCACGCGCATCGAGCAGAGTGATTTCACTGAGGGCGCAGGCGACTACGTTCAAGTGGATATCCGCCAACAGTACATCGACCGAATCGTCTCGGACGTCAAGCTGAGCCGCCCGATGAAGATTGCGGTGGACTGTGGTAACGGCGTGGCAGGTGCTTTTGCGCCAGAGCTGTTCCGCGCGATGGGTTGCGAGGTGACGGAGCTGTTCTGCGAGGTGGATGGCCATTTCCCGAACCACCATCCGGACCCGGCCCACGTCGAGAACCTGCAGGACCTCGTGCGCACGCTGCAAACGACCGACTGCGAACTTGGCCTCGCCTTCGACGGCGATGGCGACCGCTTGGGCGTGGTGACCAAGGACGGCCAAGTCATCTTCCCTGACCGCCAGTTGATGCTTTTCGCGCAGGAAGTCCTGTCGCGCAACCCGGGCGGCGAGATCATCTTCGATGTGAAGTGCACGGGCAAGCTGGCGCCGTTTATTCGTGAGCACGGCGGCAAGGCGACGATGTGGAAGACCGGCCATTCGCTGGTCAAGGCCAAGCTGAAGGAAACGGGCGCACCGCTGGCCGGCGAGATGAGCGGTCACATCTTCTTCAAGGACCGCTGGTACGGCTTTGACGATGGGCTTTACACGGGCGCGCGCCTGCTGGAGATCGTCTCGCGCTTGGCGGATCCAAGCGCCACGCTCAACGCGCTGCCGAATTCGCACTGCACGCCTGAGCTGCAACTGAAGTGTGCAGAGGGTGAGTCCTTCGAGCTGCTCGACAAGATCAAGGCCAACGCCACGTTTGCAGGCGCTAAGGAAGTCAATCGCATCGATGGCGTGCGCGTGGAATACGAAGATGGCTTTGGTCTGGCGCGCCCGTCCAACACCACGCCGGTGGTGGTGATGCGTTTCGAGGCCGACAACGATGCCGCGATGGCGCGCATCCAGGGCGAATTCCGCCGCGTGATCCTGGCCGAGAAGCCGGACGCGCAACTGCCGTTCTGATCGCACGGTCCGCGCTCATGAAGTTGGGGGAAAGGGTGACGGCATGCGTGTGCTGATCGTCAAGGTATCGTCGCTTGGCGATGTGGTGCATTGCACGCCGGTCGTGGCCGATATTCTGCGGGCCTATCCGGATGCCGAGATCGACTGGGTGGTTGAAGAAGGCTTCGCGGGTATTGTCCGCATCGTGCGCGGCGTGCAGGGTGTGATTCCGTTTGCGCTGCGGCGTTGGCGCAAGTCGCTTGGTTCCGGGAAAACGTGGACCGAGATGGCGGCGTTCCGTCGCGCGTTGCGTGCCAAGTCGTATGACGCGGTGCTTGACACGCAGGGGCTCATCAAGACCGCGCTGATTGCCGCGCAGGCCAAATTGGCGCCGAACGGGTTTGTTGCCGGACTTGGCAATCGCACGGACGGTGCCGGTTACGAACCGCTCGCCAAGCTCTTCTATCAACGCAAGGTTGAGATGGAGCCGCGCGTGCACGTGGTTGAGCGCTCGCGCCGCATGGTGGCGGAGGCACTCGGTTACGAGCTGCCCGATACCATCGATTTCGGTTTGCAGCCGCCGGCCGACTTGCCGTTCAAACTTCCGCGTCCGTACGTGGCGCTGGTGCATGCGACTTCGCGTGCCGACAAGGGGTGGCCGCAGACGGCGTGGGTTGATGTCGCACGTGAGTTGCTGGCGCGTGACTACGCCATCGCCCTGCCGTGGGGAAGCGAGTCCGAGCGGCGCACGAGTGAATCCATCCGCGAAGCCATCGTCGCTGCAGCGCCGGGAATGGTGGGGCGCGTGGTGATTCCGCCGCGCATGTCGCTGCCGGATGTGACGGCGTTTCTTGATCAGGCGACTGCGGTGGTAGGTGTAGACACCGGTCTTGTACACATTGCTGCAGCGCTGTGCAAGCCGACGGTGGCGCTCTACAACTTCACCACGTCGTGGCGCACGGGCGGTTATTGGACGCCCAATGTGCACGACCTCGGCAGCGCCGAGGCCCATCCCACCAGCGCGCAAGCGCTTGATGCGCTGCGTGCGCTGGGTGTGCTCTGATGCTGCGTATTCTGTATCGCTGGTTGTGGCGCATCGCGCTGCCGTTCGCGCTGCTGCGCCTGTGGTGGCGGGGCCGCAAGGAGCCCGGTTATCGCCAGCACGTGGGCGAGCGGCTTGGCTTCTATCCGCCACGCCCGAATCCGGATCGTCCGTTGCTGTGGGTGCATGCCGTATCCGTTGGTGAGACGCGTGCCGCGCAGCCGCTCATCGACGCGCTGCTCGCGCGCTTTCCCCATCACGCCGTCCTGCTGACCCACATGACGCCCACGGGCCGCCGCACCGGCGCCGAATTTGCGGCGCAACGCAACGGCCGCGTCATCCAGGCCTACCTGCCGTACGACTTGCCGAGTGCGGTCGACCGGTTCCTGCGCCATTTCCAGCCGCGCCTTGGCTTGCTGATGGAGACCGAGATCTGGCCGGTGCTGATTGAGCGCGCCTATGCGGCTGGCGTGCCGATGGTGCTCGTCAACGGACGCCTGTCTGCCCGCAGCCATCGGCGTACCGCGCGCCTTGGCGATGCAGCGCGCCAGACGTACGCGCAACTCGCTGCAGTGCTGGCGCAGACGCCTGACGATGCTGATCGCTACCGCTCCCTCGGCGTGCCGCGCGTGCGCGTAACCGGCAACCTGAAGTTCGACATCACACCGCATGTGGACCAGATCATGGCTGGCCGCGTGCTGCAGGATGCGCTACGTGGTCGATCGGCATGGGTGGCGGCCAGCACGCGTGAGGGCGAAGAGGCGTTGCTGGTAGACGCTTGGCAAGCGCACCGCGCGCAGCATGTGGGGCGCCGGCATGCCTTGCTGATTCTCGTGCCGCGTCATCCCCAGCGTTTTGATGAAGTCGCCCAGGCGGCCGAACGTGCAGGTTTGCGCGTCGTGCGTCGCAGCGCACTGTCGGTGTCTGCGGCTGGCGTTGCGGACGCCGATGCACTTGCAGATGCAGACGTCCTGCTCGGGGACTCAATGGGCGAGATGGCGTTGTATTACGCGGCCGGGGAAGTGGCGTTTATCGGGGGCAGCTTGCTTCCGCTTGGCGGGCAGAATTTGATCGAGGCCTGCGCAGTCGGCACGCCCGTGGTCATCGGTCCGCACACATTCAACTTTGCCCAGGCGACACGCGATGCAGTGGCCGCGGGTGCCTGTAAGCAGGTGCAGGACGCTGCTGCGGTGATACGTGTGATCGACGCTTGGCTGTCCGATGCCGATGCGCGCGAAGCCGCATCGCGCGCCGCGCTGGCCTTTGCCGCCACACACGGCGGCGCGACGGCGCGCACGGTGGAAGCGGTGGCGTCCCTGGTCTTGCCGACGCTGTAACGTAGGACACGTTCGGCACGAAAAGTGCGAACTCATGGCGAGCCGCGCAGACTAACGGCTCTTCATGTGGTTTGCATTCCATCATCGTTTACGACCCGCTCATGTCTCAACCGAATCGTCCCAAGCCGAGCCTGCTGCAAACGCCGCGCCGCGTGGTGCTGACCGCCATGGCGTTGGCCGCAGTAACCGCCGCCACCATCATCGGTGCCGGATGCATGACGCCAACGCCTTCATCCGCGCCCGCTGCGGCGGCCCCCGTAGCCGCGTCAGCGCCGGCCGCTCAAACCAAACAAACACCCGCTAGCGCAGCGCCCAATCCGGGCCAGGCGACGCTCGCGCAAGCGCAGGGCGAAGGCCGCTCGCGTTTCGTGCTCGTGCGTTGGCAAGAGTCGGGCGCCGCGCCCAAGGAATTGCCTTCCGCCGAGGGCGACGACGCCGACCCGGCGGCGCAACCGATCTCAATCGAATTCAGTGGTGGCCTGGAGGCGGCCAACGGTGTGGTGTCCGGCTACTCGGGCTGCAATCGGTTCTCGGGGCCGTACGAGAAGCTCGCTTCGGGCATGCGCTTCGGCAACCTGGTGTCGACGCGCATGGCGTGCGACCCGGCGCGTATGGAACTGGAGACCGCGTTCCTGGAGGCGCTCAAATCGCCCCTGGCGACCGTCGGTATGCAGCCCTCGGCCAACGGCAAGCAGGGCCGCCAAGTCATCTGGAAGACCACGGGCGGCGCGTTGCTGCAGTTTGCCGAGCGGCCGCTGCCGCCGCGCGGCCAGACACACTAATCAGCGTTTGGCCGATTTGCCGGCACGTTTCGCCAGCTCGGGTTTGGCGCTTGCCGGTGGCAATGCGGTGATATCGCTCGAACCGTTGGCCGTGAGCAGCGTGTTCACCTGGATCACGTCTGCCTCACTCAACGAGCCGGCGGCAGATTTCAGCCGTAGCCCGTTGACGATGGTGTCGTAACGCGCGCGTGCCAGATCGCGCCGCGCCTGAAAGAGCTGCGCCTGCGAATTCAGCACGTCGGTGCCGATGCGCACGCCCACCCCGTAGGCGAGCTGGTTGGAGTCGTACGCTGTGCGCGCCGACAACTCGGCCGCTTCCAACGCTTTGACCTGCGCCAGCCCTGCGATTACGCCGATGTACGCTTGCCGCGCGCCCTGCTCGGCAGAGCGGCGGGCAAATTCGAGGTCGTTTGCGGCCTTGGTTTCCAACGCAATGTTTTCACGTACGCGTGACTGGATCGCACCGCCCGCAAAGATCGGAATCGACACCTGCACGCCAATCTGTGAACTGTCAAAGCGCGCACCGCCCGGCAGCGAGGGCAGGTATTGGTTGCCGCTGGCATTGGTGTGGCCGGTCTGCGCCACCAGATCGACCGAGGGCAGATGGCCTGCGGTCGCCTTCTTCACATCGCGCTCTGCGCTTTGCAGGTTGTACTGCGCCAGTGCGACTTGCAGGTTGCTGCTGCGCGCTTGGTTCACCCAAGGCTCTGCTGAAGCCGGTTCAGGCTGAGGGATCGTGACGCCCGGACGCACGCCGGCCAGCGTGCCAACGGGCTCCCCGATGATCTGCTTGAGTGCCGATTGTTTGATCTCAAAGTCGCTGCGTGCGGCGATGACGCTGGCGTCGATGGCATCGCGGCGGGCCTGTGCGTCGTTTGCGTCGGTGATGTTGGCGTTGCCGACATCGAAGTTGCGTCGCGCTTGTTCGTACTGCTGCTGGATCGCATCGCGCTGCGCGGTGGCGAGCTGCAACGTGTCCTGGGCGTTGAGCACGTCAAAGTAGGCCTGCGCCGTACGCGTGATGAGATCGAGCTGCGCTTGCGCCAGCGAGGCCTCGGCGGCCTGCGCGGCAATTTCGCCTTGCTTGTAGGTTTCCCAGCGGTCCCAGCGGAAAAGCGGCTGCGATAGCGACAGCGTCCAGCCTGTCGACGAGAACGTCTTGTTGAATTCGGCCGGAGCGGTTTGATCGAAGATAACGCGCGTGGAACTCCAGGCGCCGCCAATCTGCGGTAGCAAACCGGCACGACCTTGCGTGAGCTTCTCGCGTTGCGCGAGCGACTGCGCACGGGCCGATGCGAATTGCGGATCGTTGGCCAGCGCGGCGCGGTAAGCGGAGAGGAGGTCGGTCGCAGCCGGCGTGTTCGGTTGGGACTGCGCCCACGCGAACATCGGCATCATCGAACAGCACAGCACAACAAGCGAACCGCGCGCGGCCATCCGCGTACGGCTACTGCGAGCAACAGTCATAAAGCCCCCGAGCGAGGAAAACGTTCGGAAGGCAGCGCGGGCGCGTCAGGGCCTGTTCAGGGTCCGTCGATGGTGAACAGGTTTTTGCCCGGCGGCGGCTTCCCCAATCAGTACGTCGCCATCTGCGGATCCACCTGGTTAGCCCAGGCATGGACGCCGCCTTGCAGGTTGTAGACACGCGCGGCATCAAAGCCACCCTGCGTGATCAGATACTGCGCAACCTGCGCGCTGCGTCCGCCGTGGTGGCAGATGCAGACGATGTCTTGGTCAGCATTCAGCTCGCTGGCACGCGCCGGGATCTGGTCCATCGGAATGTGCGTAATGCCGGGAATGGCACAGATTTCCAACTCCTCCATCCAGCGCACGTCGAGCAGGACGGGCTTCGCGCGCGATGCGTCGGCGAGCCATTGAGCGAGGGCGGTGGGAGCGAGCTGTTGCATGATGATTGGGGAGCCGAGGTGGATCAGAAGCGGAAGAGCGACGGTGCGGGAACGCCCACCAGCGGCGTCACGTAGGTCTCGAACAGGTTGCGCGTCTGATATTCGGTGTTGGAGATGCGCGTGATCAGCTGTGCTTCCATGACCGGCGCGCCGCCCACGAAGATCGACAGGCGACCACCCACCTTGAGCTGCTTGAGCAGCGCTTCCGGCACGGCAGGCACCGAGCCCGATACGCAGATGACGTCATAGAGGCCATCGCCCCAGCCTTGTGCGCCGCTGGCTTCGATTACGTCGACGTTGGTTACGCTATTGCGCGAGAGATTGTCGCGGGCAAAGGAGACGAGCTCCGGCACGATGTCGAGCGTGGTGACCTGGCGGCCGCGATGGGCGAGCAGGGCGGCCATGTAGCCGGAGCCTGCACCCACTTCCAGCACGTCTTCATGCTTGCGCACAGCCAGTTCTTGCAGGACGCGGGCTTCCACGCGCGGAGCCAGCATGTTCTGGCCGCCGGCCAGCGGGATTTCCATGTCGACGAAGGCCAACGCGCGGTAGGCCTCCGGCACGTAGTGTTCGCGCTTGACGACGCTGAGCAGGTCGAGAACGTCGGTATCGAGCACGTCCCAAGGACGGATTTGCTGCTCGATCATGTTGAACCGGGATTTTTCGATGTCCATGGGCATGCCTTCCACGCGGAGCGAGTGATGCAAATGAGGGTTTGACGACAAACCCGGCATTTTAGCAAGTCCGGAGGACAATCCGGCAGACATTGTCATGACGCGGCGCCTTCATCGGGGGTGCCAGGACCCTCCGGCAATGTGCGCCACGGTTGCGCGGTGAGGGCGGGCGGCGGCGGAATCACTGCGCCTGTCACTGGATTGCGCAGCACACCGTGCAGCAGCAGCGACACCACATGGGCGATGAACGCCTTGGGTTCCAGCTCCCGGTGCGAGCACGGGCCGAATGAGTGCTTCCACATCATGAGGAAGATCATCGGCGCGACCATGGTCAGCGTGGTGAGGTCGATGTTGACGTCGCGGAATTCACCGCGGGCCATGCCGCGTTCGAGGATGTGCGCGAACAGGCGGTCGCAGCGTTCGATGACTTCTTCGTGGTAGTACTGCGCCAAGTCGGGAAAGTTGCCCGATTCAGCCATCAGCAGCTTGGTTAGGCCCGACGCCGGCGATTCGCCGATCAGTTCCCACCAGCCCATCAGAATCTCGTGCAGCAGCGCTTCGCTGGTGCCGTCAAAGCTGTCGATCAGGGCTTCGCCTTCAGCGAGAGCGGGCACCAGGTTTTCCTGCACGACTGCCTTGAACAGCTCTTCCTTGTTGGCGAAATACAGGTAGACCGTGCCCTTGGATACTCCGGCGGCCGACGCCACGTCTTCCAGCCGGGTGGCCGCATAGCCGCGCGCCACGAACAGGTTCAGCGCGGCGGCGACCAGTTCTTGGGGGCGGGCCTCTTTGCGGCGGGTCCAGCGTTTGGAGGAAGACTCGGAATCTTGATCAGTCACGGCGGTAGGGCGTGGTCAGTGCGCACGGTCACTGACTCATAGATAACTTACTTTCCGGTCATTAATGTACGCATGCCGCAAGGGTGGGTCAAGCGGCATCGGCATTGTCAATCAGACTGGGCCTCGATTGTGCTGGTGCACAATAGCGGTTTCCGCCCCGATTTCGTTGACTCGGACAGCATGGACTGTCGACCTCACTGCGGCGCGTGCTGCATCGCGCCTTCCATCTCCAGCCCCATTCCTGGCATGCCGAACGGCAAGCCGGCCGGCGTGCGCTGCGCGCAACTGGATGAGGCCAACGGTTGTCGTATCTTCGGCCAGCCGGAACGTCCGGCGGTGTGCGGCAGCCTGCAGCCAGAGCCCGACATGTGCGGCGGCTCGGCCACGCACGCCATGCACTTTTTGACCCGACTTGAAATCGCTACCGCAGCGCACTGATTTGTCATGACCGATTCCACGAAACCTGCTGCCCGCTCCAACCGCGTCCGCTGGTGGGCGGGTGCGGCCGCTGTTGCAGCCGCCATTGCCGTCACGCTTGTGGCTTGCATGCCGACTGGCTGGACCGGCGACGGCTACACCTTTTCCCGCGGCCAGATGCAAGATGCCCTGGCGCGCAAGTTTCCGTTCCAGCGGCGCTTTCTCGGCTTCTTTGACGTGACGTTGTCCAACCCGCAGGTGTCGCTTGACCCCGCGCGCAATCGCATCGCCATCCAGGCGGACGCTGTGGTGCAGAGCGGTCTGTTCCGCCAGCCGCTGACGGGGCCGCTGGCCGTCTCCAGCGGCATGCATTACGACTCGCCCACGCATTCGATTCGCCTGGATCAGCCCAGCGTCGATCGCTTCGATTTGCAGAACGTGCCCGGCGGCATCGGCCCGCAGATCAGTTCGATCGGTTCGTTGATTGCCGGCCAACTGCTCAGCGACTACGCCGTCTACACGTTCAAGCCCGAACAGCTGAAAGTGGCTGGCATTGCCGTAGAGCCCGGTACAATCACGGTTTTGCCCGAAGGCGTGCACGTTCAGGCCAAGCGGCCCTGAGTCCTGCTGCGCGCCCAGCGCTTCATTTTCTTTTCCCTCTTTGCTTACTGCATGGATATCGCACTCGCCATCAAAGCGCTGATTCTCGGCATCGTCGAAGGCCTGACCGAGTTCCTCCCCATTTCCAGCACCGGCCATCTGATCCTCGCTGGCCAACTGCTCGACTTCAATGACGAGAAGGGCAAGATCTTTGAGATCGTGATCCAGTTCGGCGCCATCCTGGCGGTGTGCTGGGAGTTCCGTCACAAGATCATCGACGTGATCAAGGGGCTGCCGAATGACCCGCGCCAGCAGCGTTTTGCGATCAACGTGATCGTGGCGACGATTCCTGCGATCACGCTTGCGCTG
The DNA here is from genome assembly GCF_024158925.1 of Ralstonia chuxiongensis. Lineage (NCBI taxonomy): Bacteria > Pseudomonadati > Pseudomonadota > Betaproteobacteria > Burkholderiales > Burkholderiaceae > Ralstonia > Ralstonia chuxiongensis. The sequence goes on from NZ_JAMYWC010000003.1 coordinate 135,506, forward strand.
ATCTTCGGCAAGGCGATCAAGGCGCATCTGTTCAACCCGATCGTGGTGGCGTCGGCGTTCATCCTCGGGGGCTTCGTGATTCTGTGGGCCGAATGGCGCGAACGTCATCGCGGCGAGACGCACGACCCGCGCGCCAATGCACTGCTCGAAGCCGCCAAGGCTGGCGCGCCACGCATTGAAACGCTGGATGACCTGCGCATCTCCGATGCCATCAAGGTGGGCTTCGCGCAGTGCTTCGCGCTGATTCCGGGCACGTCGCGTTCGGGCTCGACCATCATCGGCGGTCTGCTGTTCGGGCTGTCGCGCAAGGTGGCCACGGAGTTCTCGTTCTTCCTGGCGATTCCTGTGATTTTTGGCGCGACGGTGTACGAGCTGTACAAATCGCGCGCGCTGCTGTCGGCCGACGATCTGTCCATCTTCGCGGTCGGTTTTGTGGCCGCATTCATCTCGGCGTTCTTCTGTGTGCGCTGGCTGCTGAAGTTCATTGCCACGCATGATTTCCGCGGCTTTGCTTGGTACCGGATCATCTTCGGGGTCATCGTTCTGGTGACGGCTTATACGCACCTCATCGCCTGGCAAGCCTAAGCCACCGGCGAGCATTTCCCTTCCTCGGTGCGAGGCTTTCGCACCGTCTGCACGATCGGGCGGATTCGGACACACTGGCGGTTTCTTCCGTCAGCCGCTGATTGCCGAATCTCCCGATCATGAGTGCTCTCTTCCAGCCTTTCTCCTTGCGCGGTCTCACGCTTGAGAACCGCATCGTCATCTCGCCGATGTGCCAGTACTCGGCCGACAACGGCCAGGCTACGGCATGGCATCACACACACCTGGGCGGTCTGTCGCTTTCAGGTGCCGGGTTGCTGATGATCGAGGCGACCGCGGTGTCGCCAGAAGGGCGCATCACCAATGGCTGCCTGGGTTTGTGGGACGACGCGACTGAAGCCGCGCTGGAACGCACGCTTGCCGCCATTCGCCAGAACGCGCTGGTGCCGATCGGCATGCAGATCGCGCACGCGGGCCGCAAGGCTTCGAGCGCCCGCCCCTGGGAGGGCGGCGCCTTGTTGGCACTCGATGCCGGCGGCTGGGAGACGATGGGTCCGTCCGCGTTGCCGCAGCGCCCGGAAGAGCGCGCCCCGCGCGAGATGTCCGATGCGGACCTCGCCCGCGTGCGCGATCAGTTTGTCGACACCGCACGCCGCGCTGTGCGGCTTGGCCTATCGGCCATCGAGCTGCACGCCGCACATGGCTACCTGCTGCACGAATTCCTGTCGCCGATCGCCAATCAGCGCACCGATACCTACGGCGGTTCGCGTGAGAACCGCATGCGTTATCCGCTGGAGATTTTTGACGCGGTGCGCGCCGTGGTGCCGGACAACATTCCGGTTGGCGTGCGCGTGTCGGCCACCGATTGGGTGGAGGGCGGTTGGACGCCGGAAGATTCGGTGGTATTTGCGCAGGCGCTTCGTGCGCGCGGCTGCGATTGGATCGATGCGTCGTCAGGCGGTGTGTCGCCGCTGCAGCAGATTCCGCTCTCGATAGGCTATCAGGTGCCGTTTGCCGAGAAGATCCGCCACGAAGCGGACATCCCCTCCATCGCCGTTGGCCTCATCAACGAGGCGCATGAGGCGGAGGCCATCGTTGCGCAAGGGCGTGCGGATTTGGTGGCCGTCGGCCGGGCCTTCCTCTACAACCCGCACTGGGCCTGGTCTGCAGCCGCTGAACTGGGCGCGACGGTCAAGGCGCCGCCGCAATACTGGCGCGCTTTCCCGCGCCACGCCAAGAACCTCTTCGGCGACACGCATTTCGGCGCACGCTAACGCGGGCTAGCGTGCGCGTATACGGCTAGCCGCGCTTGCGGAAGACCACGTCCCACACGCCGTGCCCGAGACGCAGCCCGCGCTTTTCGAACTTGGTGACAGGACGGTAATCGGGGCGCGGCGCAAAGCCGTCGGCGGTGTTTTCCAGCGTCGGTTCGGCGGATAGCACTTCCAGCATCTGGTGGGCGTATTCCTCCCAGTCCGTCGCGCAATGCAGATAGCCACCGGGTTTCAGGTGGGCCGCCAGACGCGCCACGAACGGGCCCTGGATCAGGCGTCGCTTGTTGTGGCGCTTCTTGTGCCACGGGTCAGGGAAGAACACGTGGATGCCATCGAGCGTGCCTTCCTGAATCATGTGCGCCAGCACTTCCACCGCATCGTGCGAAACGATGCGGATGTTGCCGATCTCGCGTTCGCCGATCAGCTTGAGCAGTGCGCCAACGCCCGGCTCATGCACCTCCACGCCCAGGAAATCGTCGTCCGGGCGCAATTGCGCGATGTGCGCGGTGGTCTCGCCCATGCCGAAGCCGATCTCGAAGATGCGCTTGGCGCCGGTGCGGCCGAAGGCGGCTTCCCAGTCGAGCGGCTCGGCGGTGTAGGGCAACTGGAAGCGTGGGCCGAGTTCATCGATGGCGCGCTGCTGGCCGGTCGACGTGCGGCCGGCGCGGCGCACGAAGGAGCGGATGCGGCGTGGATGGCCGGTTTCGGCGCCTTCTGCGGTATTGGTGTCTTGCGATTCCGGCGTGATGTCGTCGGGGCCGGTGCCCGGTTGTTCGTTGGGCTGCATGGAGATCCCGTGCCGGTTGCCCGTCGGTGGAACGAGGGGCGAGCAGGCAACAAAAAAGCCGCCGAGGGCGGCTTCAGACTGTTCGGTGGAGCGGGCGATGGGAATCGAACCCACGGCTCTAGCTTGGGAAGCTAGGGTATTACCATTATACGACGCCCGCGTAGCCAGCCATTTTATGCGGGGTTGCAGTGGTTGGGCAAGTGAGAGCAATGCGGCCAGCGAATTTGAAGTGACGTACACGCCTTTTCCGAGGTGGGTCACCTGAAGTCGGGGGCAACAACGACGTGCGCTGCACCGATGAAATCAACGGCCAGCATGTCATCGCCCCGGAACTCGTCGGATGAAAAGCTCGGTCGCAGCTCGATATCAGGCTTGATCGGCATACCGCCCGATTCTTTGACGGTGGCATTACCCCCCCGAGGGTTTTTCACGCCGCCGAGCCGTACTCCTCTTGTTCTCATCCCACGCCGGGAACACCGTCGAGCGCTTGACCACGCCGTACGCAAAGCTCGTGTCGATGGCGGCGATGCCCGGAATGGCATGCAATTGCCCGCGCACGAACTGCTCGTAGTCCTGCAGGCTTTCTACCAGCACGCGCAACAGGTAATCCGCCTCGCCAGTCAGCACATAGCAATCGAGGATCGCGTCGATGGCGCGGATGCGGTTCTCGAACGTCGAGACCACCTCCCGCGAGTGCTGCTGCAGACGAATATGCACGAATGCCGTGACCGGCAGCCCGTACGCCTCTTCATCAACGATGGCCGTGTAGCCGCGGATGATGCCCGCGTCTTCCAGCAACCGCAGCCGGCGAAGGCAGGGCGAGGGCGACAGGTTCACCCGCTCCGACAGCTCTTGGTTGGTCAAGCGGCCTTCTTTCTGGAGGGCGGCAATGATCTGCCTGTCTTTCTTATCCATGTGATTTTTCCAGAGTGGCAGGTTCTGCTAATGCAACGCACAGAATTAGTGGAAATAGCAAGATACTACTTTTCGTGCTGGGGCATTCTGTCTCCATTCTGAAATCGAGGGTGGCGGCATGCGTGGTTCGACATTGACGGTGGGCGTGGGCGCGCAGGCCGGGCGAAATACCTTCCAGGCCAGCCCGCTGATCGGGTATGCGGCGATGGTGCTGACGGTGCTGATCTGGGCCGGGTTCGCGCTGTCGATCCGAGCGATTGGCGCTTCGCCGCTGGCGCCTGCCGACGTGGCGCTCATCCGATTCGGCCTGCCGACCTTGTTGCTGTTGCCGTTCCTGCCCGCCCGCTGGCCGATGCTGCGGCGGGTGAAACCGCTCAGCGCGCTGATGGTCCTGATGGGCGGCGGCGTGCCGTTCTTCTTCATGGCTTCGGCTGGCGGCAAGGTGACATCGGCCGCGCACGTGGCTGCGTTGATCGCGGGCACGACGCCGTTGTCGGTGGCGCTGATCGCGTATGTGGTCGACCGCCAGCGTATCGCTGCGGCACGTGGGCGGGCGATCGCGATCATCCTCGCAGGGGTGCTGCTTTTGCTGGTATCGCAATCGCACGTGTCGCACGGCACGTTTGTCGCGGGCGCCGCATTGCTGTTGCTGGCGAGTCTGCTCTGGGGCAGCTACACGTTGGGGCTGCGCCGGGCGGGGCTTGATGCCATCGGTTGCGCATTGCTGTTGAGCGTGCCGTCCTTCTTGCTCACGGCGCTGCTGGTGGGCCTGGGCGTGGTCGACAGCCATGTCGGGCACTTCACCGTGGCCAACGCCATGCCTTTCTTGTTGGCTCAGGGCTTGGGGGTCGGCGTGATTTCGAGTCTGTCCTATGCGCTGGCGATTCGTCATCTGGATACGCCGCGCTGTTCCGCCATTGGCTCGTTGGCGCCCGCGCTGGCCTGTCTCGTGGCGGTGCCTTTGCTCGGCGAATCGCTGACCCTGACCGTTGCATGCGGCATTGCCGTGATCACCGCTGGCGTGATCCTCGCAAACCGCGCGTAGACCATCGCATCGCTCTTCCGGAGACCACACCATGCTCGCAAGTCTCACCGCCGTTGCCCCGGACCCGCTGTGGGGGCTGACCGCAGTTTTTCGCGCGGACCCTCGGCCCGACAAGGTTGATCTTGTGGTGGGTGTCTACCGCGATGACGCTGGGCAGACGCCGGTCATGGCCGCGGTGAAGGCCGCCGAGGAGCGCTTGGCCGCCGCAGGTGCCTCCAAGGCTTACCGTGGGCTGGCCGGTAACGCCGGCTTCAACGCCGGGTTGGCGACGCTGCTGCTCGGCAACGACGTGGGGCGTCTGGCGCGCCAGCACACGATGCAGACCGTGGGGGGGACCGGCGCGCTCAGATTGCTCGCTGACTTGATCGCCGTGGCTTCGCCGGGTGCGCGTGTCTGGGTGTCGGACCCAGGCTACGTCAACCACGTGCCCATCATGCGAGCGGCCGGGCTTGCAGTAGACCGCTACCGCTGGCGTGCCGAAGGCGGGCTGCTGGACGCGGATGCCATGTTCGCGGACCTGTGGGCTGCGCGTGCTGGCGATATCGTTTTGCTGCATGGTTGCTGCCACAACCCGACCGGCATCGACATGGGCGTCGGGGTCTGGCAAACCGTGGCGGAGCGCTGCGCCAAGCAGGGCCTGATCCCGCTGGTCGACATGGCCTATCTGGGTCTCGCCGATGGTCTGGAGCAGGACACCGTGGGCCTGCGGTTGCTCGTCGATGCGCTTGATACGGTGCTGGTAGCGGCAAGCTGCTCGAAGAGCATGGGTCTGTACTGCGAGCGCACCGGCGCGGCAATGGTGATTGGGAAGAACAGGGTGGCTCTGCAGCCGGTTGGCGGCGTGCTGGAGCGCATCACACGCAGCAACTATTCGATGCCGCCGGACCACGGCGCGTCCATCGTGGCCGCCATCCTTGGCGATGTCGCATTGACGGCGTCCTGGCGTAGCGAGTTGGAGCACATGCGTCAGCGCATCGTGGGCAACCGGCGGCGCCTTGATGACGCGCTGGCCAGTCTGGGTGCCCCCGTTTCGCTACAGAATCTGTCGCGGCACAAGGGCATGTTTTCCATGCTGCCGTTGGATGCCGATGCCATGGAACGTTTGCGCGCAGATCACGCCATCTATGGCACCCAGGGCGGCCGGATCAATATTGCGGGACTCGCACCGGAGCAGATCGACCGGGTTGCGGGCGCGCTCGTTGCGGTGGCGTCGGATATGGCCTGTACGCTGGTCTGAACGATCTCGATGACTTCGCCCTGAGGCCAGCCAACCAACACGCTGCATACGCCGCGGGCGTCTTCTAATAGCCGCCCTCGGCACGGACGCGTCGGCATGCCGTGCTCCCGGTGCCGTCGCCTAGCGCCGCAGCGCCATCGCCTGCATGGCCGCATCCACAAACTTCGCCGTGGCATGCTCGCCAGCAATTGGCGCTGCAGCCTTGGCGCACGCAGCAACCACGTCGCACAGCGATTGCGGGTCTTCCTTGCAGGCACGCAGCAGCGGCATGGCGGCTCCCGCAGCCGAACCGAAGTGCTGCACAGCCAAACGCATCAACTCGACCTTGACCACGTTGGGCAGTACGTCGGCCAACTCCGGCGGAACGGCGGCCTGTGGCGCAGAAAAAGCCGGGACTGGCGCCGCACGCGGCTTGCTGGCGTCATTGGCGGCGGGCTCGTCGATGGGGGCTGCCACCGCTTGTAGGCCGAGCGTCATGCCGGTCAACGGCGGCAGTTCGTCGTAGATGAGCGACAGGGCGGCAGGTGCGCCGTCGGTTTCTTCGTCTAGCAGCGGCCGGTTGAAGTGGACGATGGGGTCGAACGGTTCAGCAGCCGGCGCGTTTCCATGCGAGATCCCGGGCAGCACGTCGACCATGCCGGCTCGTTGCAGCCCCACCAGCAGTTCGTCTAGGTCCGGCCAGTCGCTCAGCAGTTGATGCAGTTGCCCGACGGTACGGGCACCGTCGATGAGGATGAGCAGATGGCGCTGGCGCATCTGCATGTCGTGGCGGCGCTCGGCCAAGGCTTCACGGCCGTCCTCGGTTTTGACCAGGACGTTCGTCGTTGCAAGCATGGTGACTCCCCGTTAAGCAGCTCGCCCGGCATCTTGATGTGCCGGTGCAAGCTGTACGTTAGTCATCACATCCGGGCCGTGCCATCGTTCGATTGGCGGAGATCGTGAAATGAGGGGCCAACGATTGGTCTAGCTCCGCCACGATTCCAGTGCTGGTGCGGGTTCGCCGGGGGTGTCGCTGTTCTGAGCCAACGACAGGGCGTAGCTCGCATACCACGCCAGAACGTCTGGATTCGCCATCGCATCAGGGTTGGCAACGCGCGCGGGCGGCGCGCCCAGCAGCAGCTTCTTGATCGGCACTTCCATTTTCTTGCCCGAGAGCGTGCGCGGCACGCCGGGCGCCTGCACAACCACGTTGGGCACATGCCGGGCCGATAGCCCTGCCTTGATGCGCGCGTTGATCGTGCTGCGCAGCGTGTCGTCGAGCGTCGCGCCTTCGCGCAGCACGACGAACAGCGGCATGAACGATTCCCGGCCGAGAAATTCCAGGTCGACGACAAGGCTGTCGAGCACTTCGGGCAGGTCTTCCACCACGCGGTACAGCTCCGCTGTGCCCATGCGGATGCCGTGCCGGTTGATGGTGGCGTCGGACCGGCCGTAAATGACGGCACCGCCGCGCGGGGTGATCCTGATCCAGTCGCCGTGGCGCCACTGGCCGGGATACATATCGAAGTAGCTGTCGCGGTAGCGGCTGCCATCAGCGTCGCCCCAGAAGAAGAGCGGCATCGACGGGATGGGCGCGGTGCACACCAGTTCGCCCACCGCGTCGATGAGCGGTTGGCCGGCTTCGTCGAGGGCTTCCACACGCGAGCCGAGGTTGCGGCATTGCATCTCGCCCGCATAGACGGGCAGCGTGGCGACGCCGCCCACGAAGCAGCCGGCGAAGTCGGTGCCGCCGGAAATCGGATTGAGCCAGACGTCGGCCTTCACGTGGCGGTAGATCCAGTCATACGCCTCGGCCGAGAGCGGCGAACCGGTCGAGCCGACCGCACGCAGTTTCGACAAGTCGAAATCGCGACCGGGTTCGATACCGGCCTTCAGGCAATTGGCGAAGAACGCCGCTCCGGCGCCGAAGAACGTCACGCCCGCATCCTGCGCGAAGCGCCACAGCGTATTGAGATCGGGCGTGCCGGGATTGCCGTCGTAAATGGCGAGCGTGACGCCGCCGAGCAGGCCGCTCGCCTGCGAATTCCACATGACCCAGCCGGTGCTGCTGTACCAGTGATAAACGTCGTCGGGACCAAGGTCGAGATGCAACGCGCCCATCATCGTCTGCACCAGCAGCAGGCCGCCGTGGCCATGCACGATAGGCTTGGGCATGCCGGTGGTGCCGGACGAATACAGAATCCACAGCGGGTGATCGGCAGCGACCGGTGTGATGACCAGCGGCACGTCGTTGGCCGTCAGGTCGCGCCAGTCGCGGGCCGCCGGGAAGCGCGCGCGGTTGATATCGCCGAGCAGTTGCGGCACGAGGACGAGGTGTTCGACGGTTGGCAACGCGGCGACCATCTCTGCGACCACGTCGGTGCGGTCGAACGCGCGGCCGCCATAGTGGTAGCCGTCCACCGCGATCAGCACCTTCGGCTCGATCTGGCGGAAACGGTCGGTTACGGCCACTTGCCCCATGTCGGGCGCGCAGACGGACCAGATTGCCCCGACGCTGGCTGTGGCGAGAAACGCCACGATCGCGTCCGGCGTGTTCGACAGATACGCGGCAACGCGGTCGCCGGGTTCCACGCCCATCTTGCGCAGTGCATCGGCCAGAGAAGCGACGCGTTGGCGCAGTTCGCGCCATGACAGGTCGGCCAGTGGTTTGGTCTCGCTGGCATAGCGGATGGCGGTGCGGTCAGGGCTGCCGCCTTCTTCCACATGGCGCATGACCTGATCGACGTAATTGAGCTGGGCGCCGACCAGCCACTGCGCGCCAGGCATGGTGCGCTCGCCGAGCATCCGCGTGAACGGTGTCGAGGCGCGCAGGTCGAGGTAATCCCAGACGGACGTCCAGAATGCTTCCAGGTCGGTGGTAGACCACTCCCAGAGTTGGGCGTAGCCCTCTGGCGTGGTGGCTGAGAAGCGCAGGCCGCGTTCGCGTGCGAGCCAATCGAGGTAGTGGGTCAGGCGCGAACGCGCGATGAAATCAACAGACGGCGTCCACAGCAGGGCGCCTTCCTGGATGGTGCTCATGTGTCTCCTCCGCCGGTCAGGCAAGGGGGAAGGCCGCCCGCTCTATCGATGTGGCAGGTCGGCCAAGGGGGGGGGCGACGGTTCAGATGCCGCCCATGCACAGATACTTGAGTTCGAGATACTCGTCGATGCCGTAGACCGAACCTTCACGGCCCAGGCCCGATTGCTTGATGCCGCCAAACGGCGCGACCTCGTTCGAGATCAGCCCCGTGTTGATGCCGACCATGCCGTATTCGAGCTGCTCGGCCACGCGCCAGATGCGGCCGATGTCGCGGCTGAAAAAGTACGACGCCAAGCCGAATTCGGTGTCGTTGGCCAGGCGCACGACTTCCGCTTCGTCCTGGAACTTGAAGATGGCGGAGACCGGGCCGAAGGTTTCTTCGCGCGCGATCAGCATGTCGGGCGTGGCGTCGGCCAGCACGGTGGGCTCCACGAAACGCTGCGAGCCGAAGCCCTGCATCAGCTTGCCACCGGCAGTCAGGCGCGCGCCTTTCTGCGTCGCGTCGTTGATGTGGCGCTGCACTTTCTCCACGGCCTGATCGTCGATCAGCGGGCCTTGCACCACGCCGGTCTCGAAGCCGTTGCCGACCTTGATGCCGCGCACCTTGGCCGAGAGCTTTTCGACAAACGCGTCGTACACCGAGGCATGCACGTAGAAGCGGTTCGTACACACGCAGGTCTGGCCCGCGTTGCGGTATTTCGACTGCACAGCGCCTTCCACGGCAGCATCGATGTCGGCGTCGTCGAACACGATAAACGGCGCATGGCCGCCCAGCTCCAGCGCGACCTTCTTCACCGTCGGCGAGCACTGCTGCATCAGGATGCGGCCCACCGGCGTCGAGCCCGTGAACGACAGATGCCGCACGATCGGCGATTCGCACAGGGCCTTACCGATGGCGATCGACCGGTCCGCATCGCCCGTCACCACGTTGACCACGCCCTTGGGAATGCCCGCGCGGTGCGCCAGTTCGGCCATCGCCAGCGCGGAAAGCGGCGTCTGTTCGGCCGGCTTGATGACGATGGTGCAACCTGCCGCCATGGCTGGTGCGACTTTGCGGGTGATCATCGCCAGCGGGAAGTTCCACGGCGTGATGGACGCGCACACGCCCACCGGTTGCTTGAGCACGACCATGCGCTTGTCGCGCCAGGTGCTGGCCATCACGTCGCCGGAGACGCGCTTGGCCTCTTCGGCAAACCACTCGATGAACGATGCGCCATAGACGATCTCGCCCTTGGCTTCAGCCAGCGGCTTGCCTTGTTCCGCCGTCATGAGCGCGGCGAGGTCGTCGGCATTGGCGATCAGCAGGTCGAACCAGCGGCGCATCAGCGCTGCGCGCTCCTTGCCAGTCAGCTCGCGCCACGCAGGCCACGCCGCATTGGCCGCGTCGATCGCGCGCAGCGTTTCTGCATGCCCGAGATTGGCGACGTCGGTCAGGTGTGCGTTGGTGGCAGGGTCGTGGACGGGGAAGGTCGCGCCGTCGGCGGCGCCAACCCAGGCGCCGTCCACATAGGACTGCGTTTTGACGAGGGTGCGGTCTTTGATGCGCTCCAGCGCATTGGCGGCGGTGCGGGATGAGTCGAGTGCTTCGGCCATGGCGTTCTCCATAAGGAAGGCGGACCCAGTCGACAAAAAGGGCCCGCCTTTTAGATGCAGCAGTCGCTTAACTCACTAAGAATAACCGAACGATCGTTCGCTCGCAGACTGAGCCGCCAGGCCTTGTGGTTATTGGAAGAGCGTGTCCCACATGGTGTCGACCTTGGTCTTGACGGCGGCATCCATGACGATGGGCTGGCCCCATTCGCGAGTGGTTTCGCCCGGCCATTTGTTGGTGGCATCGATCCCCATTTTGGAGCCCAGGCCCGACACGGGGGATGCGAAGTCGAGATAGTCAATCGGCGTGTTTTCGACCATGACCGTATCGCGCGCCGGATCCACGCGGGTGGTGATTGCCCAGATCACTTCCTTCCAGTCGCGCAGATTCACATCGTCGTCTACCACCACGATGAACTTCGTGTACATGAACTGCCGCAGGAAGCTCCACACGCCAAACATCACGCGTTTGGCGTGGCCGGCGTATTGCTTCTTCATGCTAACCAGCGCCATGCGGTAGCTGCAGCCCTCGGGCGGCAGATAGAAATCGGCAATCTCCGGAAACTGCTTTTGCAGCAGCGGCACGAACACTTCATTGAGCGCCACGCCAAGCACGGCCGGCTCATCGGGCGGCTTGCCTGTATACGTAGAGTGATAGATCGGGTCGCGGCGCATCGTAATGCGCTCGACCGTGAACACCGGAAACCAGTCTTGCTCGTTGTAATAGCCGGTGTGATCGCCGAAGGGGCCTTCGAGTGCGTGCTGATAGCCGCTCGGGTGAGTCGGGTCGGGCTGGATGTGGCCTTCGAGGATGATTTCGGCGCCGGCAGGCACTTGCAGTTGTGCTTGCGCGAGCGAGGGGGTCAGACATGTTGCGAGTTCGGTCCGGCTGCCACGCAGCAGGCCGGCAAACTGGTATTCAGATAACGTATCCGGCACCGGCGTCACCGCGCCAAGAATCGTGGCCGGGTCCGCGCCCAGTGCCACCGCAATCGGAAACGGCTGGCCCGGATTGGCGATGGCGTGTTCGCGGAAGTCCAGCGCGCCGCCCCGGTGCGCCAGCCAACGCATGATGACTTGGTTGCGACTGATGACCTGCTGCCGGTAGATGCCAAGGTTCTGCCGCTTCTTGTGCGGCCCGCGCGTAATCACCAACCCCCACGTGACGAGCGGCGCCGCATCGCCTGGCCAGCATGTCTGTACAGGAATGCGCGCGAGGTCGACGTCATTCCCTTCCCACACAATCTCCTGGCATGCTGGCGACGACACCTTGCGGGGCGCCATGTCCCACACGGCCTTGGCCATTGTCCACAGCTTGCCGGCTTCACGCAGACCGCGCGGCGGTTCGGGTTCTTTCAACGCCGAGAGCAAGCGCCCCACGTCACGCAGTTCATCGAGCGACTCCGCACCCATGCCCAGCGCCACACGGCGCGTGGTGCCGAACAGGTTTGCGAGCACCGGCATGTCGTACTTCTGTGCGCCGTCCACCGGCTGCTCGAAGACCACCGCCGGGCCTTCGGCACGCAGCAGGCGGTCACAGACTTCGGTCATTTCCAGGCATGGCGACACCGGCTGGCGCACGCGGCGCAGTTCGCCCAAGCGTTCGAGCTGGGCGAGAAAGTCACGTAAGTCCCTGTATTGCATGGAGATTTTGTAACCAAAGGTAAGGTGGATCGCCTATCGCGCGGAGGGGCTGGCCCCCCGAACGGTCGTCCAGGCGACATTTTTTTTGTGTAGGCGGGGTGGCCGCGATTGTACGGCCAAAACCGCACGACCCCTTGATGACAGAACGCATCGCAGGTCAGCCAGTCCCAACAACGCGGGCTGTTTCATAACTTTTGGATATGAAAACTTACTTCTTTATGATTGACTTGGAATAACGCGCTTCCTACAATCCAATCCGATCTGGTAATTGTTGCAACGCAACATGTTTTCGGCTAATGCCTTCGCCCAACTCTTCGACGTATGAGGGGCGACACCAGAACACATCAGCATCGCTGCGGGACGTGGCCTCCCCAAGGACACGGCCCGCATTTCTCTGGGCACTAGGGGAGTGCCCCCAACAGATGCCGGCTGACTGCAACAGCGCGGCATCCTTACTAAAAACCGTTGCGACCCGAAACGCACGGCGCCATGCAAAAGAAAGGCGTCTACCGGATCTGCGCAGCGGACGGAGGTAAGTATGAACGGTTGGAAAACCCTTCATTCTTCCGGGATCGGATCGGCGCTGCAACGCCGGCTCGTAGCCCCGGTTGGCCGCCGCCTCGCGCGTGCAGGTCAAGTTGCGCTGCCTCGTAAGCTGCGCATGGAGTTGAACGCAGGGGGCGCCGCCGCGTCCCGCAATGAGTTGCATCCTGGCGTGCTGCTGGTGTTCCGCAGCGGGCATGTCGTGCTCAATAGCATCGGCGTGCTGGCTGTGGTTGCTGCAGTCGCACTCTCGCTTAATAGCGAGTGGCGTGCCGCGGTCGCTCAACGCGTGCTGCATTTCACACCGGGTGTCGACACAAGTGTCGCCTCGGCCAATCCGTCACCCGCGGTTGCGGCTGGCGTGCAGCCGGTTGCCTTTGCGCCGACTGCGCCGTCCGCCGGTACCGGGGCCGTTCAGGCTGTCGCGCCTGCTACGGCCCAGGGCGGCACGGTCGCGGCTGCCGGTTGGGACGCGCTCTCGAAGGTGCCGTCTGTGGCCGAGTTGGCTGCGCAGATTCCGAACACGCAAGTCGTCCGCGACGCACGTGAGTCGGCAACCGCCGGCACCCCGCGAGAGCAGGCTGCCGTGGCGGAATACATTGCCCGCAAGTACCGCGTGGCGGCCACAGCCACCGGCCAGTTGGTGAAGGCGGCCTATCAGACCGGCAAGGAAGTCGGCCTGGATCCGCTGCTCATCCTGGGCGTGATGGCCATCGAGTCCAGCTTTAACCCGTTCGCCGAAAGCGGTATGGGTGCGCAGGGCCTGATGCAGGTCATGACCAAGGTCCACCAGGACAAGTACGAGGTGATGGGCGGCGTCGGTGCCGCGCTCAACCCGTACGCCAACATAAAGGTCGGTGCGCTCGTGCTGAAGGATTGCATCGCGCGCGCGGGTTCGATCGAAGGTGGCCTGAAACTGTATGTCGGTGCGGTCACACAAGGCGACGGCGGCTACGGCGGCAAGGTGCTGCAAGAGCGTTCGCGCCTGCGCATGGTGGCAACTGGCCACCGTTCGCCGATGACGGCGGCGTCGGAGCGCGAATCGGCAAAGCCGGTCGCGACGGCAACGCCCGTGACGCAGGCCGATGCCAAGACGCAAGCCGCCAAGCCGGCTGACAAGCAACCGGCAGCGGGTCAGCAGGAAGAGGCACGGCTGGACGACAAGTCCCAAGGCCAGGCCTGATCAACTTGTTTCGCTGCTCTATATAAGAAAGGCCGTCCTTCTGGACGGCCTTTTTTTGCTTGAGCGAGGCGCGGAGAGCGCTTTACCGGCTGAAAAGCCTGCCCAACCTCGCGACGGCTTCTTCCAGATGTGCCATCGATGTTGCGTACGACAGGCGGATGTAGTGCTGCGCCGTGTGCGGACCAAAATCCAGCCCCGGCACCAGCACCACGCCAGCGTCATGCAGCATCGATTGGGTGAGTGCATCGGCATCGGCGGCATGCGGGTGGTTCACGTCGCGGCAGTCGGCGTAGACATAGAACGCTCCGTCCGGCTTGACCGGTACCTTGAAGCCAAGCGACTCCAGCGCCGGCACGATGAAATCGCGGCGGCGACGGAATTCTGCCTTGCGCTGTTCGTAGATCGCCAGCGCTTCCGGCTCAAAGCACGCGAGCGCCGCGTACTGCGCCACCGCTGACGCGCAGATGAACAGATTTTGCGCGACTTTCTCGAACTCGGGCACCAGTTCGGCGGGCGCCACCAGCCAGCCGAGTCGCCAGCCGGTCATGTTGAAATACTTGGAAAAGCTGTTGATCGTGACGACATCGTCGCCGAACGACAGTGCCGAAACCGGCGCCTGGTCGTACGACAGGCCTTGGTAGATCTCGTCGACGATCGAAAACCCGCCGCGGGCGCGTACCGTCTGCACGATGCGCTGCAGCTCCTCCGGCAGGATCGACGTGCCGGTCGGGTTGGACGGAGAGGCCAGCAACACGCCCTGCGTGCGTTCCCCCCAGTGAGTTTCGACCTGCGCGGCCGTCAATTGGAAGCGTTCTTCCGGCCCCGATGGCACCAGCTTCGCCTCGCCATTGAAGGCTGCCACGAAGTGACGGTTGCACGGATAGCTTGGATCGGGCATCAGGACTTCGCCGCCAACCTCCACCAACACTGCACACGCCAGCAGCAGCGCTGCAGACGCACCCGCCGTGACGACGATGCGTTCGGGGGCAATGTCGAGGCCGTAAGTGGTCTGGTAGTAGCGGGCGATGGCTTGGCGCAGTGGGCGAATGCCCAAGGCGCCGGTGTACTGCGTGACGCCACGCCGCATGGCGTCGGCGGCGGCTTGCACGACGGGCTCGGCGGCGGTGAAGTCCGGCTCGCCGATGCCCATGTGAATGATGCTGCGTCCGGCCAGTTCCAGCTCGCGGGCCTGCTTGGCCAGCTCCATCACGTGAAAGGCGCGGATATTGGCTAGCCGAGCGGCTGTCTGCAGGCGGTGGGCGTCCATCTTGAAGCGAAGCGAAAAAGTAAAGCGAAGAGCAGACGCCGAATTACCGGCGGGCAGCGACCTCGACAGCGCGCACCTGGGCGGCCAGCTTGTCCAGCACGCCGTTGACGTACTTGTAGCCTTCCACGCCACCGAAGGTCTTGGTCAGTTCAACCGCCTCGTTGATCACGACCTTGTACGGAATGTCCACGCAGTGCACCAGCTCGTACGCGCCAACCAGCAGGGCGGCACGTTCGACCGGCGACAGCTCGGCAACCGGGCGATCCAGGTACGGTGTGAACGCCTCGGTCAGCGTGGTTTCTTCGCGGATCGCACCGTGCAGCAGCGCGTCGAAGTGCGCGCGGTCGGCCTTGTTGAAGCCTTGCGCGTCCTGCAGATGCGCCTCGACCACGCCGGGGTCGTTGCGATTGAGCAGCCATTGATACAGACCTTGCAGCGCCAGTTCGCGCGCACGGCGGCGCGCGCTCTTGGCGGGCGCCTTGGTCTTGGCTTGGGAATTGTCTTGCGTCATGGGAAAAGCCTTTGCGCGAGGAAGCGCTTATTCATTCTCGCCGTCGTCGTCCTGGCCGTGATCCTGCAGACCGTCGAGGTCGTTGGTCAGGTTGGCCATTTCGACGGCGGTACGGGCGCAGTCGCGACCCTTTTCGCGGGTGCGGGCGTGGGCCTGTGCATCGGTGTCGGTGGTCAGGATGCCGTTGGCGATGGCGATGTTGAAGTCGAGGCCCACGCGCGTGATGCCGGCGCCCGATTCATTGGACACCAGCTCGAAGTGGTACGTCTCGCCGCGGATGACGGCGCCTAGCGCGATCAGCGCGTCGAACTGGCCCGATTCGGCCATCTTCTGCAGCGCCAGCGGCGCTTCCAGCGCGCCCGGCACGGTCACCAGCAGCACGTCTTCGCCGGCCACGCCGAGTTGTTCGAGTTCGGCGACGCAAGCTTCGCGCAGCGCTTCGCACACGGGCTCGTTGAAACGCGCCTGGACGATGCCGATGCGCAGGCCTTCGCCGTTGAGATTAGTCGGGTAGAAGCCGTGGTCCATGGTGTATTCCGGTTGGGGTTGCCAGTCAGGCAACGTCAAAAAAGAAAGCCGGCGCGGCAGTCCAGGCTGCCGGCGGAAAAATCAATGCGTGGCGGCGGACGAAGCGGAAGTGACGTCAGGCGCATCCGCCATCGACTGGTAAGCCGTCACTTCCAGATCGTAGCCGACCATGCTCGGTAGCTTGAGCGGCGAGGCCAGCACACGCATCTTGCCGACGCCCACCTCCTTCAGGACCTGCGCGCCGATACCGTAAATGCGCGGATCGGGTTTGGTGCGCGGGCGCTCATGCGGCGCGTCCAGCGCGGAGAACTGGGTGAACAGCCGGTCCGCCGAATCGCCGCAATTGAGCAGCACGACCACGCCGGTCGGGGCAGCCTGGACGGCGCGCAGGGCGGCGGGCACGCTCCACGAGTGCGTCGTGCGCTGGCACTCGAGCAGGTCGAGCACAGAGAGAGGCTCATGCACGCGCACCAGCGTTTCGGTGTCCGGCGTCGGCGTGCCCTTGACCAGCGCCAGATGGGCGCGGCCGGCCGCCCGATCGCGGAAGGCGACGGCGTGGAACGTGCCGAACTGCGTCTCCATCGTGCGCTCGCCGACGCGCTCGACGATGCTCTCGGTGCGGCTGCGGTATTGGATCATGTCGGCAATCGTGCCGATCTTCAGGCCGTGTTTCTTGGCGAATTCCACGAGGTCCGGCAAGCGCGCCATGGTGCCGTCGTCCTTCAGGATTTCGCAGATCACCGCAGCCGGTGTCAGACCTGCCATCGCGGTCAGGTCGCAACCGGCTTCGGTGTGGCCGGCGCGCATCAGCACGCCGCCCTTCTGGGCTCGCAGCGGGAAGATGTGTCCCGGATTCACCAGGTCAGACGGTTTGGCGTTCTTGGCGGCGGCCACCTGAATGGTGCGTGCGCGGTCGGCAGCGGAAATACCGGTGGTTACGCCTTCAGCCGCTTCGATCGATACGGTGAAATTGGTGCCGAACTGCGTACCGTTGCGGCTGGCCATCATCGGCAGGTCGAGCTGGTCGCAATGCTCTTCGGTGAGCGTCAGGCACACCAGGCCCCGCGCGTGCGTGACCATAAAGTTGATCGCTTCCGGCGTGACAAAATCGCTCGCCAGGATCAGGTCGCCTTCGTTCTCACGGTCTTCCTCGTCGACCAGGATGACCATCCGGCCGGCGCGGATTTCGGCAATGATTTCTTCGACTGTGGCGATCGACATGGCGTAGCAGGGGTGCGCGCCGCTGACCAACTCCCGCAAATTCGTAATTTCGGGGGCCGTGCGACTGCGTAAATGGGAAGCCCGCTATTGTACGTCAAGGTGGCCCTAAGCCAGTGGGGCCAGCGGTTCAAACAGCGGCCAGAGGTTGGGTGCCCACGGGCAGGCCGATGGCGGCGTGGGTCAGCATGCGTTCCACGTAGCGAGCGATCAGGTCGATCTCCAGGTTGACCTGGCTGCCGGCCTTCAAGTGCTTGAGCGTGGTGACCGCCACGGTGTGCGGGATCAGATTGATCGAGAACTCGCAGCCGTCGGCGTCGTCCCGGACGGTATTGACCGTGAGCGACACGCCGTTGACCACCACGGAGCCCTTGTAGGCGAGATATTTGCCCAGCTCCGCCGGCGCCCGCACACGCAGTTCGTGCGATTCGTTGATCGGCGCGAAATGCGTGACCGTGCCCAGGCCGTCCACGTGGCCGGATACGAGGTGCCCGCCGATGTGGTCGGCCAGGCGCAGGGCCTTCTCGAGATTGACCTCGCCCGGGCGTTCCAGCCCGACTGTCTTGGACAGTGATTCGCGCGACACATCCACGTCGAAGCGGCTGTCAGTTTTCGCGACAACCGTCATGCACGCACCCTGGATAGCGATCGAATCGCCCAACGCCACGTCCGCGAGCGGCAGACCGCCCGAGTCGATGGACAGGCGCACGCCTGCATCGGCGTTGTCGCCAAGCGGCGAGACGGTTTCAATGCGGCCAACTGCGGCGACGATTCCGGTGAACATAAGCAATCAATCCGTGGGGTTGCGGCGCGCGAGGATGCGAAGGTCGCCCCCGATGCGCGAGATGTCGTGAAAGAAGAATTCGGCCGCGCCTTCCAGCGTCTGCAGCGGCCCCATGTTGAACATGCCCTGGCCCGAGCCGAGCACCTTGGGCGCCAGATAGACGAGGATCTCGTCCACCAGCCCTTCGCGCAGCAGCGAGCCGTTGAGCTTGAAGCCGGCCTCGACGTGCAGTTCGTTGATTTCGCGGCGGCCCAGTTCGCGCAGGACTGCGGCCAGGTCGACCTTTCCATCAGCGTTGGGCAGGAGGATGACCTCCGCGCCGCGCTCGCTCAAGGCACGCATGCGGCCCGCTTCTGGCTGGGCGGCAAAAATCAGCGTTGGCTCGTGGTGGCCATCCGTGGTGAGGATGTGGGCGTCGAGCGGCACGTCCAGCGCCGAGTCGATCAGCACGCGGCGCGGCTGGCGTGGCGTATTAACGGCGCGCACGGTCAGTCGCGGATTGTCTTCGCGCACCGTGCCGATGCCGGTAAGGATGGCGCAGGCGCGTGCGCGCCAGCGGTGGCCATCGTTGCGCGCTTCGGTTTCGGTAATCCACTGGCTGATGCCATTGTCCAGCGCGGTGCGGCCGTCCAACGACGCGCCGACCTTCACGCGTACCCACGGCGTGCCGCGCGTCATGCGTGAAACGAAACCGATGTTCAGCTCACGCGCCTCCCGCTCCAGCAGTCCGCAACGCACGTCCACTCCGGCATCGCGCAGCTTCTGCAAGCCGCGTCCGGAGACGGCGGGGTTGGGGTCTTCCATGGCTGCGACCACGCGCGCGATGCCGGCTTCGACCAGTCGATCTGCGCAGGGTGGGGTGCGGCCAAAGTGGCTGCAGGGCTCCAGCGTCACATATGCGGTGGCCCCGCGCACGTCCTGGCCGCGCGACTGGGCATCCTTGATCGCCTGGATTTCAGCGTGGTCCTGGCCGGCGGGTTGCGTATGGCCTTCGCCGATGACGGTGTCGTCACGCACGATCACGCATCCGACGCGCGGGTTGGGCGTCGTGGTGAACAAGCCCTTCTCGGCCAGCGCCAGGGCGCGCTGCATCATGGCGTGGTCGAAGTCGGAGAACATGGGTTTGAAGCGGGAATGAAGAATGGATTATGGGAATGGGTGTTCTAGCTAACAGTCGCCGTTCGAATTTGGCGTGCAGACGCGGGTGCGGCCAGCGGCACTGATGACCACGTTACGTCTATGCCGGCCACTGGAAATTGTTACCGTGGCGCCGGATATCCGTGAGTATCCCATAGGCTCGTAGGAAAGCGCGTCGGCCGGCCGGTTCGAATATAGCCGCACAATGGGCGCCGTCGGCAAGGGTTCGGACAACAATGTTCTTCCATCCGATAGAGAATCAGCGTGGGCCCCTTGGGGAAACTCGAGCAGCCGCCAGCCGCTGGCCCAACCACGGGAGGAGTCGCGCGGGGTGAGCAGTGTTCGAACCCGCCGATGCTGTGCCGTCTTCTGGGCCAAGGACAGCGCACTGGCCAGGCGATCAGCTAGCAGGATGACTGTCTCTTGCTGCCAATGATCAATGATCGGGGGCACCGCTGCTGTGACAAGTATCCCCACGATTGCGGTCACGATGGTCAATTCGGCGAGCGTGACGCCGGCTTGCGGCACTCGTCTTTTCGAACCGTTTACGGCCAACATGCCGATTCTGCAGGCCAACGCTGTCCGGTGCTCCGCAAGACAAGCATGCCGCAGCCAATGTCCTCGCGCTCAGGGATTGCGATGACCTCGACGCATTGGGTTGGCGGCAATTCCGTGCCGAGGCCGGAGCACGGCTGGCTGCGGATGCGGTACCCATCGACATGCGGTATCGGGCCGGAGATTGGCAAACCGTCATACTTTCCAGCGCGCGCATGGCGCACCTCCAGTTCCGATAGGGCGGCGACCAACGCGGTAACGGCTGCTGCACGACGCGTGCGCTCCCAGTACGTAGTCCAAGCCGACAACGCTGCGAGCGCGAGCACACCGGCAATTAGAAGCACGACCATGAGCTCGAGTAGCGTGAATCCATGTGGCTGCCGCATTAGCGCGCGCCCGTCTCAGTCATTTCCCGCCAATTTAAGCGGCCGAGCTGACGCGTATAGCTACGTGTTTCAATTTGTCGAATGCGGCCGCCTTCAAGGTGCCACAGCGTTGTATTCGTTGTTTGGGTGGGCTTGCCACTGGGGGCAGTGCTGGGGGCAGTGCTCGGCGCTTGGGTTTGTACGGTGACGAGCGGCGCGCTAGCGAGTACGTGGCCGGTACGACCGTCCTCGCGAGGCGGCAGTCCCGTCAGTGCATCGAGCAGATAAGCGCGGTCACGTCCCTTGGTATCGCGCGTGGTAAGCAGCAGGCTATGCGAGCCAGCGGTGATGAGGTCGTCAGGGACCTGACCGCCGGGCAGGTCGATGCGCCAACCATTCGGCGAACCTTGGACATTGGGTTCGATGATGGCGCCGGCAGCCAGGTCCGTCACGCCAAGGCCCGCCAAACTCTCGCGCGAAAGGCGACGTGAACCGCTGTCTGCCACCCCATATAGGGTGGCATTGCCCTCGTTATCAACGGCGGTGAAGACAAGTCGCGGACCACCGGCCGTCGCGGCAAGCAAAATCGGCGCGAGGATGCGCTGTATCGAACCGGAGCGCGACGTGGCCGTGAAAAGCGGGAGGCTGCGGTCTGTCTGGTTGTTGCCGAGCGCGTTCAGCCATGGCGGAGAGCCGGTTAGATCGAAGCGCCAGATTTGGCCCTGAGCGTCGGCGGCATAAGCCACACTGGCTGTGCCCTGCGCCCCAATGGCTACCGCGGGCGCGCCCAGGCCGCCACGACTGGCGTCCGCCGGTACCTTGATCGCATAGGCTGTGCGGTTCGGCTGCCAGGCGGCTGTACGTTGCTGATCGAGCGCCAGCAACAGCAGCTTGCTTGCTGCGTTGGCGTTGCTTTTTCCCTTGCCGTTGCCGCTGATGGCAAACCAGCGTGGTCCGGAATCGTCTCCGTTAGGTACGGCGACCACGGGGACAGGCCCTTCCATTTCGCCAATACCCTCGCCGTCGCTACCGTCGTACGCCAGCATGGGTGGCGGGGCGTAAGAGGTCGGATCGGTGACGTCGACGAGGAACAGGCCCGGCGCCATCGCACCGTTGGTGCATGTGAGTACCGAACGCCATTGGGTGCCCGTCCATGCATCGGCCGCGAATGGGCGCGCGCAGACCGGTTGTGGCACCGGCCGCCCTGGCGAAGCATTCCTGGCCGCAAGCGCTAGGACAGCGTCAGGTATGACGGCGAAGCGCTCTACACCGGTGAGGGCATCAAATCCGTGCAGCATGCCGTCGTTGGCACCGATGTAGACCATCCACGGCCGTCGCGCATGTTGCTGTCGGAAATTGAGGTGGCGCGCGTCGAGCACAAAGTCGGGCGGCCCAAGCAGTTGCACGCGTGCGCTCCGCATGGCACCAAGCAGTCCTGTTCGCGGCCGCATGGCTGACTCGCCCTGTTCGTATCGTCGGATGCCACGGAGGTAATCGATCCGCGCCGGTCCCAATTCGTCTTCTGTGTCGATCAAGGCTTGCTGCGTGTCAGATAGGGCTTCCCATTGCAAGCTTACCGGCGTGTGTTGTACAGAGTCACGATTGCGGAACGTCCAGAGCTGGCGCGCATCCACAGACATTGCATTGAGCAGTTCGCCTGCCTCCCAAAGGTCTGTTGGAGCAGGGGCATCGACCGTACCCAGCGTAGGTAGAAAGTGGAGGGCCCTCAGACGACCGCTCCATGCGTCGGCGCCCCGCGCGACGATGATGTGTGTCGGCAAATGCCACGCTGGGTGATCCTTAGGTGCTGCAGGCATTGAAACTCCCAGGATAGCCATCAGCACGACGGCGATGGGCCTGCACATCAAAGCTCTGTCCCCCGGGGGCGAAAGATGGTTTGCAGTCTCACATTGACGGCTTCGTCTGCTCCGAAACCTACTGCCGTAATGCGGAAGAGCACAGGCGCGCGGGACGCATTGGCGTGGATCCATTGACCAGGCACGGCGTCGCTGATCGGCTCTATGACATAGCGGGCACGATGTGCCGGTTGACGCCAACCGTCTTCAGAGGAAAGAAGCGGTATCGCATGGCGTTCGTCGAGCAGCAGCCCCGAAAGCGTCTCGACGGACTGTCCCTCTTGTGGCCAGCACAGGCCGCGATTCGCTGTCTCCTTTCCGCATTGTTGTGGAACAAAGCCGGCCAAGGAGACGGGATCGAGTGCCGCAACGCGTGCGGCGTCCGGTTCGGTATGGCAGCCTTCGCGGTGGGGGGTGTCTGCGGCGATCGCGATCTCACATTCCGCGGCGGCCAACGCCCTTTCTGCTTCGTGCATCGCGAGCGCATGGTCGGCAGACAGCGCGGCGCGACGGTTGTGGTCTAGGACCAGATGCAGGGAGCCCATCATGAGTAGCCCCATGATGATCACTGCGCCAGTGACGGCAATCATTGAGAAGCCGCTCCTGTTGACGCGCGGGTTCAGCATGCGTCGACCTCGCAGCGCAGTGGGTTACGCACCGCAAACGCGGCCCCGAAATGGGCGCGGTTGCGACGTAGGTCTGCCGGTCGGAAGTGGAGGTCTTCGGCGAGGGCATCTGGCTCTGCAGCCAGTCCGGGGAACAGGGAGATCGTGTCCGCGCTGGGCGGCTTGAGGGCATAGCGATCTCCCTGCACAACGACAGCGACATGGACGAGCCGTACGCGATACCAATCGTCGTCGTGCATGAAGCGCGCAGACTTAATGGTGGCGGTCGACGTTTCGGTCGGGGCAACTGTGTAGAGCAACTGGAGGGTTTCGACACCGCGGACGATGGCGTCGGACGAGCCATCGGTGGGGGTGTCGGTGTTTCGTTGGAAAGCACGACAGACGAGTTGCGGCACCTTTGCGGCATCGCTGTAGTTGACGTAGAGCATGAGACCGCCCAAACGCGGGTCGCCTAGTGTTGCTTGGCGCTCCGGTACGCTGTAGCCGAGGCAGTCGCGCATGGCGCCGTCACCAGCTATACCTCGGCCGGAAAAGCGCACCAATAGTGCATCGCTTGCACCTTCACCAGGGCGGTCACAGTTGAAAGCTGGAATCATATGTGGCCGTCCGCAGTTGTCTTTGCCGAGCAGCGATGAAACGGCATTCGAGCTTGGCCAGCGCCGTACCGACGACGCGATCGGCGTATCGGTGATCCAACCTGCCTGACGTATCACCTTGCCGATGAATTCAAGAGCCTCCATGCCACGATCCTGGATCAGGGCTTCGTCGGCTATCCGCTGGTAGCGGGCTCGCGCGATGAGGGTCAATTGCAGCGCGATGCCCAACACCATCAATGCGATGGTCATGCCAACCAACAGTTCGACGAGCGATACCCCGCGCGCAGGCGGGGCTAGCGGTCGGGCCATCTCAGCGAATTTCCGTTTGCTCGAGTTGAGCGCGTGTGTCTACGCCAAGTTGATTCGCAGCGTGACTGAGGGCGCGCAGGTTATCAAATGCGCGGAACATGGCTGCCGCGCCCAGCGACAGAATAGCCAGGGCGATGAGCGATTCGATCAGGATGGCGCCGTGCTGGCGCAGCGGGGTGCGGGGGAGGTGACGACGGTACTTAGGCATGAGTCGGCAAAGGCGCGTTGGGCGCCACAAGAACCGACCTACCTTAGGAGATATGCGGGTGTTTGACTGTTACGTTTGGTGGCGATCGCTACTGTGTTGCCGTGGGAATGCAGGTGGTGTCTGCAGCGGGGTCACATGTTCGCGCGCGGCCAAGCGCATTGACGATGACACGGCGCGTTATGCCACCACCTTGGTTGTACGTGACATAGAACGATGCAATGACCTGAGGCTGCCGCGTGACGCTAGTGGTATAGCCATTTGGGCCGTAGATCAAATAGCTGCCACTCGTTGTGCCAACGCCTCCTGCAAACGCTGTGCTGTTGTAGCTAATGCTCATGCCTGCAGGGAGTGGGTCATACTGATTAATGAGGATGTCGGTGCCAGGCGTGTACAAACCGTCCGGATTCTGGCCCTCGGAGAAGACTTGCCACCCATTCTTCCAATCACCGCCGAGTGGAGCGATTGTGACGTAGCTATTGCTGGCCAGTGCTCGGGTGCGTGCCTGTCCGATGGCGGATGTGATGGCGTCCGTTGTGGTCAGGATGCGTTGTTTGCGCATGAAGTCGTTGAGGCTGGGGGCCGCCAGTACCAACATCACCGAAATCACGGCGATGGTGACCAGCAGCTCTAACAACGAGAAGGCGCGTTGCCGACGAGAAATTGTGAAAGAAAGGATGCCCATGACGCTTACCAGCACCCAGAGGTCGGCGGAATGACGTACGCCGTCGTTCCCGTGATGATGTTCGCCTTCTCCCCTGTGCTGCGATAGACGAGCGTGCCACAAGTCGGGTCACCCTTGTTGGGTATGGCTTGCAGTTCAACGCACTGATCTGGTGTGCCGTAGGCCGGGCAAGCGCCTGCGGCGATCCTGTAGCTAGGCGTAAAGGAGGCACTGGGAGCTGTATCACCGGAATATTGCTTGTAGCCTTGCCATACCTGGTTCAAGGTGGTGGCGTTTACGGCGTACGTATTCACCTGCGCGTAGTGCCGCTCGAACAGTTGCATGTTCTCCATCAACGAGGCCTTTGCTTCGGCGCGGCGGCCCTTCTGTAGATATTGCGTATAGGAAGGGTATGCCACCGCCGACAGGATGGCGACGATGGCGATCGTGATCATCAGTTCTACCAACGTGAAACCGTGTTGACGAGGTAGGGGAGGGTGGAGCGCACTCATAATGACCTTCGACTCAGTTCGTTTTCAGCACGAAATTGCGGACCTCGCGCCAACCCATACGGACATTGCGTGACGATGTGGTTGTCGTCGCGCCGCCTGAGCCGCTGGAGCCACTCGAGTTGCCGACGGTCAGTCCTTGTGCGCCAGGCGACAACACGATCTTAGTCTTGGTTTCAATGCCGCCCCCCACCGTGTCGCGGGTCGTGTTGGTGACGGATACGATGATCAGAGTCGGTGCACCCAGCACACCAGTGCTCGACTGGTATCCGGACAGCACGCCTGAGAGCGGCATGCCGTTCATGACGTTCAGCGCGTAGCTTCGGCTGCTGCCGTTGTTGCCACAGCCGTCGCCACCCGTGAGCGTATTGAAGTACACGACACCGTCAGATGTCACCGCAGCGGTGACTTGCTTTTCGGAGTTATCAGGGAAGTCCAGTTTCCACCCCGGCTTGCGGCCCGAAGAATACCCGAGCGCGTAGGCTGGCGAACTCAGGGTGTAAGCCTTCCCGTCGGAGGTTGCCGTTGCCAGCACGGTATTGAGCTGGCTTCGACCGCCGCTGACGTAGTGGCTATTGTTGCCATCTTCGTAGATGCCATAGAAGCTGTTGGTTTGCGACGGCGTGCCAGTGTCAGAGGCTTCGTAGTACTTGCCCGTGCCAAACAGGACCATGTAGCCGCCCGGCGCAAAGACCACGCGTGGTGCCATTGTGATGGGCTGTCGGCGACCGAGACTGTCTGTTGCCGTAAATAGCGGCTTGATAGGCGTGCCCCCATATGGAGGTAGGGCGGAAGCAGCGTTCCATGTGGTGGAGTCGCCGGAGAGCGCGAACTTCCACAGATTGCCTTGCAGGTCTCCAGCATAGGCTTGCATGACGCTGCCATTGGAGGAGGGAACCACGACCGGCGTGGACAGTCCGTTGGCGGTGGTATATGGCGGTGTACCGTTGGGTACTGGCGTCGAGATCTTGTAGTAGTTCGTACCGAGCTGCCAGGCAGTCCCGGGCGCCTTGTCCAGTGACAGCAGGAATAGTGCGGCAGGTGCGTTGGCGTTGTAGTTGGTGTCGACCTGATTGGAATTCAGGCCATTGGCCACCATCACGAACCACTTGTAGATGGGCAGCTTGGTGTTGCTGTCATAACCCGTCTTGAGCTTGACAATGAGTGGGCTACCCATGACGTTGCCCATGTCGGCATCGTCCTTGTCGGTGAACTCCCACAGTACACTCGATGTAGAGAAGCCCGTGCCTTTGGACCCAGTCGGATCGGTCACATCCAGGGCGTAGACACCTTGCGCTCCGCCACCAAACCCGCCAGTGAGGACCGATTTCCAGTTGCCGCCTACCTGTGCCTCGCCCACCGTTGGCGTTGCATCGACGTAGAGGCGGTGCGCGTACGATGGCGAGGTCAACTGGGTCAGGTTCGAGAACACCGCGTTCGGCGCGTAGGCGAAGACTTCCTCGCCAGACGAGGCATTGAATCCGTGCATCATGCCGTCGTTGGCGCCCACGTACACCATCTGGGTACGACCGTTGTACTTGCTGTAGAACGTCGAGTACCCGTTGTCGACGATCGACGAAGACGGATTGCCTACGTAGACAGGTGCAGAGCCGATGATGTCGCCGAGCACGCTTGATCGCGCGCGGAAGGCCCCGGTGTTCGTAGTCAGGTTTTGTTCATTACTTTGATCACCTCGCAGATACGCCAGGCGCAACTGGCCATTGCTGTCCGTTGATCCCGAATCCGGATTGGTGTTTAGGAGAGCCTGCTGAGACTTGGAAATACCGGTCCACGTCAGCGGAGCCCCGGCCAACGCATCTGAGTTCAGTGTGTAGACAGCCCGGTTGGCCGGGCCGCCGGACTTCTGCATGGCGGTCGTGAGAAGCGCGCCGGCCTCCCACGTCGGCGTGGTGGCGACAGTGACGTTGGTGCCGCTCAGCGTCAGTGCAAAGGCCGCCAAGCGGCCGTTCCACTTCTGATCGAAACCGGGTGTGTAGACATAGGTGCCACCACTGGTGTTCACGGTAATGCGGCCGCTTGATAGCGCAACCCCGGACAGCGTGCCGCCGTAGGACGTGATCTGTGTGAAGATTTTCTTGATGGCCGCGATCATGGTGTCGGGCTGGCCACCCAGGAACCAGTTGTAAGGGACGTTCGAGCCAGCAGGCGAGGCTTCCCACTCAGTGTTGTTGGCGACGACGGTGGTGCCATCGGGGCCAAACGTCTTGAACGGGTTGCCGTCGTTGTTTGTGTCGTTGAAACCGCCGTACTTGGCTGCCAGGAAGAATTGGCTTTGGCGCTGTGTTTGGCCGACTGTGCCATTACCGTTCTCGTTGACGTCGATCACGAACGTCGTCACACGGGCATTAGGCATATCTGGCCGGAAACCATACGTGTGCGCCCAATAGGCAACACCCGCAAGGTAGTAGGACGCCCAGTGAGAGGTCGCGTGATCAACGTCGCCCAGGCTCGTAAAGCTGCCGCTCAGCGGATTGCTGTTGCCGGCAGCGGGAGTATTGGTTTCGAGCGCGCCAACCTTGTTCGTCCAGTCACGGACGTTGAAGCCGCTGTAGGTGTCTGCAGGACGCGTGGGGTCGCCCTCGCCGGTCTTGCTGTTGCCGGGAATGTAGTGGTCTTCGTGCGTGTTGATGTCGCCGATCAGGAAGGCATAGTTACGCTGGCAGCTGTTGAGCATCGGATCGTCATCAACCGTCTTGCCCCAGGAGGTGTACACCGGGAAGTTGTCGGCATAGCCGACATTGGGCAGTCCAGCGATGGCTTCTGGTGTCGGGCCGTCCGGGTGGTGCTGCAAATAGCGGATGCTCTCGTAGAACATCTCGCTTACTGGGTCATAGGTCTTGTAGTTGCCCGTTGGATTATCCGTCGGACCGCCCATATAGCCGATGGCTTGGCCCGAAAGCTGCACGCTGGTGCGGCCAAACTTGTTCAGGTAGTTGATGACTCCGCTGTTACCTTCGGCTGCTCCCATCGGATTCACGATGAATTGACCGGTGGTTGGATTGATCTCTGCCTGCGTGTTGGTGATCGAGTTCAGATTGCGGTCCACAGCAGTTGCGCCGATGTACTTCATCGGCGCACGCAAAACGCCGCCGTACCGCTCGTTCTGCACGAGGTTCGGGTTGTTGGTGCTGTCGTTCAGGTAGCCGAATGCGGCAAAGCGCATGCGGTCGGCGTTCAGCTGCATCTGGCCGACCGGTTTGTAGTTGCCGTTGTAGTTCAAGCACAGGTCGGTGCGCGTTGTCGCTTCGTTGGTATCACATACCTGAACTTGTACACGGAACGAACGGCGCTCCGTGAGGTTGCCCTTGCTGTCGAACTGATCGCCATACCCGCCAGGGCCGCTGCAACTGGTGGCGACAGTCTTCCCGTTACTGCTAGGACGGAGGGTGTAATCCTGGTCGGCAAAGAAGATGTGGTTGCCGCAGGACACGACGTACAACGTTGAATAGCTGAAGGGCGTGACCTTGTTCGGGCTACTGCCAGTGCTGCTAGAGCCACCAGTGACGGACTTCACCGGGAAGTACGAGCCATTGCGGAAGAAACTGTCCTGCAGCACGGCGCGCTGTAGAACAGTTTGATTCGGCGTATCGACTACACGATCGCCACCGGTCATCGCCATGCGGAATTCATCGATGGCCGATGAGGCCGCCCAGTTCATGAAGTTGCCCGAGAAGTTGCCTGAGCACTCGAAGTACGAGTTGGCGGCACCGCTGATGACGAAGTAGCCGTTGGTCGCGTCGTAGTTGTAGCACTTGGCGGAGTTGAAGTACCCAAGATAGGTCTTCGACCTGTCATACGCTGCACGATAAGCGGCGCCCGTCGTGGGGAATTCCACCGACAGCGACATCATCAGGTTGGGGTGAACGTTCTGGCTGCGGCCGTACAGCGGTACGGTCGAGATCGATACAGTCGGTACCGTGTTGGCGGCACCCAGCACGGTAAACCAGCTCAGCACAGATAGAGCCAGCAGGCAGCGAATTATGTTTTTCATGTCAGCTCCCCCGGAAGAGCCTGTTTTTCACGTTGTTGTATCGCAGTGGATTTGCAGTGTTGAGGTCAGCTGCTAGGGTCGCTCGAGTCGGACTTGACGTAGTAGCTCTGCAGCATGACTGGTGCGTTATTGTTGGGCCCCCAGCCTACGGCGGTAATGCGGTAGAAGAAGGGACGGTCGGCGCCGCTCGCATCTGCGCCCGTCTTTGCGTAGTTCATTTGCTCGATGATGTAGCGCGGCTTCTGCGCAGGCAGCAGCCCCGAACCGATCGGGAACGTTCTGCCGGTGAAGTCGCCATAGCCGACCGTCTGCACGGTGGGGCCCGTGGCAATCCAGCTGACGGTGTTCCAGATCGGATTGGTGCTATCCCCCGATGCGCACAGGCCGAGTGTGGACGTACTGGATTGGGTTGCCCCAGTATTGCAGCCGCTGGCGGGGAAGCCCGCGGCAGACGTCTGGCTGAAATTGGCGCTGCGGACACCGGCAGTGATGTCGTATTCGGCATCCCGCAATGCCGCTTCAGCCGCCTGCAGGGCAATGTCACGGTCGCGCTGGTTGCGGCTCATGCGCTTGGAGTCCAACGCCAGGCGTGAGCCGCCGAGTGCAAGGACGGTGATGATCAGCAGCATCACTAGCGCGGTGATGAGTGCGAAGCCTTCAGCGCGCTTTGGCTGGGAAGCAATCATCAGATGCATGTCTTGTCACCTTGGTAACAGGTCAGGTAATTGCGCACCTGGATCGTTGCGGAAATCAGCCGTCGGGCAGACGTGAGATTCCTCGTGGGCGTAAACGTGCCATCTGTGTTGGTGTATCCGCTGCCGAACAATGTAAATGTTGGAGTGCCGGCCGATGGGTCCGCGCTAACGTTGTCGGCGCGGATCACCATGGCGACTTTTACGGCATACACATTCAGCCAGTCGGTAGGACTCATGTCTGCAGCGCGCTTGTAGACATCAGGCACGGTGTCGTTTGTCGAGACGCCGTATAAGAACTGCAGCGCTTCCACGCCCGGCACCAACTGCTGCGTCGCGAACGTTGTGCCTTCAACTCCATTGCTATCGCGTGGCCGGAACATGCAGGCCAGATATGGCACACCGGTTGTTGCGTCGGTTTGGATATAGAAGATGGACAGTCCGCGCTGGCTGGAAGCCAAACTAGGGTCGCTGTAGGAGGCGACCCCTTGGCCCGAGCAGTCGACCATGGAGTTGTCGGGAATCGCCTGGTTGGCATCGGTGCCTGAGCCGAAGAAGCGCACCTCGATCGCGTCGTTGCCATTCGCCGTAGGGGTACTGCCGCACGTCGTCAACGAGTCGCCGCCGACGGGATTGCTACAACCGTCCAGCCCCGAGATCATTGGCGGGTCGGTCGTGTAGAGCTGCATCATGCCGCCGCTGGCGGAGTTCAGAGGGGTGAAGCCCGCCTGACGCAGCGCACGGGTAACGACGCCAAGCGCGAACTGGCCGCGCTCTTCAAGGTTGGAGCTGTCGTCGATGGTGGTATAGGTCGACCGCGTCATCAGATAGAACGACACGGTTGCTATGAGCACCAGCAGTGCGATGATCAGCGCGACCATCAACTCGACCAATGTGAAGCCGCGCGCCTCACGCACCAAAGGTTTGTGCCGACGCATCAGTTACCTCCGGTGTCGACGACGATCATGGCTTGCGGCAAGGCTTGCACGCTGCTCCCAGTTGGGACGGAGGTGTCGGCAAGCACAGAGCTTGCCGCTACGCCGGTACCTTGGTCGGCGCTGGAGAAACGTGATACCCAGCCAATCTTCACCACCAGCGGGTCAGTGGTCTTGCCGGTGCAAGCCCACGAAAAGCCGCCGGTTAAGTTGTACGCCGGGTTGTCATAGCAGATCACGCCGCGCCCGCCCGGTAGCGAAGCTTTGACAGCGTTCATCCATTCGGAAAGGTCGAAATTCACGGTGGCAGCGCTGCACGTTGCACTGGAGCCCGAACAGCCGGTCGAACTACCGCTCTGATAGAAGTTGGTGCTTACGGTGATGCTGCTGGCGCTGCTCGTGTCGAAGACGTAGGACGACATGGCGCCGCTATTGGCGCGAATCCGGTCTGCAACATTGGCAGCGAGCTGCTGCGCAAGGGTGTCATACGCCCCCTGCTGCGTGAACCGATACGACTTGATTAAAAGATTGGCGACACTCAGCACGCCGACGGCCAAAATCAGCACGGCGATCAATGCTTCGAGCATGGTGAAGCCAAGCGCTTTCCCCGGCAAAGCGTGGCGCATGGTGACTCCCGCGAATTGTTCCGACCAACTATTTTTTTAATGCTTCTTTCGTCACTTATCCGGGCATGGTACGCCAAGATTGTGACAAAGTGCTACTTCTTTGCTTTGACAGCGGATTTAACCGAAATTTTGGTCGGAACGCTAGCCGGAGCAGCGGGGGAAAACAGTGTCTATTGGCGGAATTCGTCGAGCATGTCGCGAAATTCCGACACATCCTCAAAACTCCGATACACCGACGCAAACCGGATGTACCCGATCTTGTCCAGCCGCTTGAGTTCGCGCATCACGAGCTCGCCCACGCGGTCGCTGCCGATTTCCTTCTCGCCGTGGCTGAGCAGTTTTTCTTCGATGCGGGCGATGGCTTCGTCGATGGCTTCAGCGGAAACGGGGCGCTTGCGCAGCGCCAAGCGCATGGAGTCTTTGACCTTGTTGCGGTCGTAGTCGACGCGGCTGCCGTTCTTTTTGACGACGGCGGGGAAGAACAGCTCGATGCGTTCGTAGGTCGTGAAGCGGCGGTCGCAGGATTCGCAGCGACGGCGGCGGCGCACGGTATCGCCTTCCTCCGACATGCGGGTATCAATCACCTGGGTGGCCGCGTGGCCGCAAAAGGGGCATTTCATGCCGGTGGTCTCCTCGGCAACCTCAAAGAACGCACTGCGCTAAAAGAACAACGCCGCGATGGCCCGGGCGGGCGCATCGCGGCAGGGTACTACGTGGCCGGAAGATCCGGCCATCGGCGGATGCCTTAGGCGTAGACCGGGAACCGCTTGGTCAGCTCAGCCACCTTGGCGCGCACGGCGGCGATGTTTGCTTCGTCGTGCGGGTTGTCCAGCACATCGGCGATCAGGTGCGCGACCGTCACGGCCTCGGCTTCCTTGAAGCCACGCGTGGTCATTGCGGGCGAACCCAGGCGCACACCCGACGTCACAAACGGCTTCTCCGGGTCGTTCGGAATCGCGTTCTTGTTGACGGTGATGTGTGCATCACCCAGCACCTTTTCGGCTTCCTTGCCGGTGATCTTCTTGGCGCGCAGATCGACCAGCATCACGTGGCTTTCGGTGCGGCCCGACACGATGCGCAGGCCACGGGCCATCAGCGTTTCAGCCATGGCAGCAGCGTTCTTCACGACCTGTTGCTGATAAGCCTTGAACTCCGGTGACAGGGCTTCCTTGAACGCCACTGCCTTGCCGGCGATCACGTGCATCAGCGGGCCGCCTTGGATACCCGGGAAGATCGCCGAGTTGATGGCCTTCTCGTGCTCGGCCTTCATCAGGATCACGCCGCCGCGCGGGCCGCGCAGGCTCTTGTGCGTGGTCGTCGTCACAAAGTCAGCGTGCGGCACGGGGTTGGGGTACACGCCTGCGGCGATCAAGCCGGCGTAGTGCGCCATGTCCACCATGAAGTACGCGCCGATCGACTTGGCGATCTTGCCGATGCGCTCGAAATCGATGCGCAGCGCAAATGCCGATGCGCCGGCGATGATCAGCTTCGGCTTTTTCTCTTGCGCCAGGGCCTCGAGCGCTTCGTAGTCGATGTCTTCCTGCGCGTTGAGGCCGTAGCTCACAACGTTGAACCACTTGCCGCTCATGTTGAGCGCCATGCCGTGCGTCAGATGGCCGCCTTCGGCCAGGCTCATGCCCATGATCGTGTCGCCCGGCTTGAGCACGGCGAAGAACACGCCCTGGTTGGCCTGCGAGCCCGAGTTCGGCTGCACGTTGGCGGCTTCCGCGCCAAAGAGCTGCTTCACGCGGTCGATGGCGAGCTGTTCCACCACGTCCACATATTCGCAACCGCCGTAGTAACGCTTGCCGGGGTAGCCCTCAGCGTACTTGTTGGTCAGTTGCGAACCCTGCGCTGCCATCACGGCCGGCGAGGTGTAGTTCTCGGAGGCAATCAGCTCGATGTGGTCTTCCTGACGCTGATTTTCCTTCTGGATGGCGGCAAAGATTTCAGGATCGATCTGGTCGATCGTATAGCGGCTGCGTTCGAACATGGCGAGTGTCTGGTCTGAAACAAAACGGAAATGGCGGAGATCGGGCGAGGCGTGGGGAAACATGCGCGCGGCTTGAACAACTGCGCCCGGTGTTGGCCGATTGCAGCGGGTGTCCAAGTCACCCTGTGCTTCCCATTCGCTGCCCAGGCGAGCGGCAGGCGCCGTTGTGCATGACGCCAGAAACCTTGCGCTTCCTCGTGGTCGCTGCCCACATGTCGAAGCTGCTGAAGCAGCTTCAGGATTCGCCAGTCGCGCAAGGTGGAATGGTTGCCCGCGAGTGTACGACAGCCCCATGGCCGCCGCAAGAAGCGAGCGTGCAGACACGCACATTGCAGTGCAATGCGGATCAAGGCTTCAGGTAAACTCTGATCTTTCGCTTTCTTAAGGTCCGGAGACACTTCCATGATCGTATTCGTGACCGGCGCAACCGCCGGGTTCGGCGCGGCCATCGCGCGGCGTTTCGTGCGAGAAGGCCATCGTGTAATCGCGGCAGGCCGTCGCCAGGACCGCCTCGACGTGCTCAAGGCTGAATTGGGCGACGCCGTGCTGCCATTCGTGCTGGACGTGCTGGACGCCGATGCCGTTGCGGCGTTGCCGGGCACGCTGCCTGAGGGCTGGCGCGAAGTCGACGTGCTGGTCAACAACGCGGGCCTGGCCCTGGGCCTCGAACCCGCCCAGCGCGCTGATCTGTCTGATTGGGACCGTATGATCGGCACCAACTGCTCCGGGCTGGTTCATATGACGCGTGCGTTGCTTCCGGCCATGGTCGAGCGCAACCGCGGTCATATCATCAATATCGGCTCCATCGCCGGGACGTACCCGTATCCGGGCGGCAACGTGTATGGCGCGACCAAGGCGTTCGTGCGCCAGTTTTCGCTGAACTTGCGCGCGGACCTGACCGGCACACGCGTACGCGTCTCGAACGTCGAGCCAGGTCTTTGCTCCGGCACAGAGTTTTCCAACGTGCGTTTCAAGGGCGACGATGCCCGCGTGGAGAAGGTCTACGAAGGCACGGAAGCCCTGACGGCCGATGACATCGCCGAGGCCGTCTACTGGATGGCGGCGCTTCCCGCGCACTTCAATGTCAACGCGATGGAGCTGATGCCCGTTTGCCAGTCATTCTCGGCCACCAGCGTGACGCGAGGCATGGCCTGAATCCCAGCGCAAGCCCTCGGCCGGTCGGTGGATGGCTGGCCGTCACTTGCGTCTTGGTAAAATTACCCGATGGCTTCTTTTGACTGGAACCTGCGCGTGTATTGGGAAGATACCGACGCAGGTGGCGTGGTGTTTTACGCCAACTATTTGAAATTTTTCGAGCGCGCCCGCACTGAGTGGCTGCGCGCGCTTGGGGTCGACCAGCAGGCGCTGGCCGACACGACCGGGGCCATTTTCGTGGTGCGTAGCACCGCCGTGGACTACCGCGCGCCAGCACGCCTGGATGACCTGCTGCAGATCCGTTCGCGTATGGAACGGGTCGGCCCCGCGTCGGTCCAATTCGCCCAGGAAGGCTGGCGCGGCGACATTTTGCTCGCATCAGGCACGATTCGTGTTGGATGTGTCGACCGGCTCACTTTCCGGCCGACCCCGATTCCCGCTCCCGTACTCGCAACCATCAAAGCCGCCGCATGAATCCCGTCGAGGTCACACAAGATCTGTCGATCGTCTCGCTGGTGCTGCACGCCAGCCTCCTGGTCCAATTCGTCATGGGCCTGCTGCTGGTGATGTCGCTGTTCTCCTGGACGTACATCTTCCGCAAAGCCTTTGCCCTGCGCGCCGCGCGCAGCCAAACCGAATCGTTCGAGCGCGATTTCTGGGCCGGCGGCGACCTGCAGGCGCTGTATCAGAGCGCCGCCAACAACCGCCACACCACCGGGGCGCTGGAGCGCATCTTTGAAGCCGGCATGCGCGAATACCTCAAGGCGCGCGAGTTGCAGCGCGGCGGCGGCGATCCGAGCGCCATTCTCGATGCTTCCCGCCGTGCCATGCGCGCGGCCTACCAGCGTGAGATGGACTCGCTCGAATCGCACCTGCCGTTCCTGGCATCCGTCGGCTCTGTCAGCCCGTACATCGGCCTGTTCGGTACCGTCTGGGGGATCATGAACGCCTTCCGCGGCCTGTCCAACGTGCAGCAGGCGACGCTGTCGGCGGTGGCGCCCGGTATTGCCGAAGCGCTGGTCGCCACGGCCATCGGCCTGTTTGCGGCCATTCCGGCGGTGATTGCCTACAACCGCTACGCCACCGAGATGGACCGCCTGGCCAACCGCTTCGAGAGCTTCATGGAAGAGTTCTCGAACATCCTCCAGCGCCAGACGCGCTAAGGAGCCGCGCTCATGGCTACCATCCAGCGAACGCGCCGCGCCCGACGGGCCAAGGCCGACATCAACGTCGTTCCGTACATCGACGTGATGTTGGTGCTGCTGGTCATCTTCATGGTGGCGGCGCCCGTGGTGAACCCGGGGGTGGTCAATTTGCCCTCCGTGGCCAACGCCACGCCGCAACAGACCCAGCCGCCCATCGTCGTGACCATCAAGGGTGACGGCACGATCCTTGCTCGCGTCAAAACAGGTTCGGGAGCAATCGAGCAGAAGCTCGCCAACAACAACGAGCTGCGCGCATTTGTGAAGCAGCGCACTGACGAAAACCCCGATCAGCCCGTCGTGATTGCCGCCGACAAGTCGGTGCAATACGACCGCGTGCTGACCGTGATGAGCGTGCTCAAGGCCGATGGCGTGAAGCGCGTCGGCCTGATGGTGAAATCGTCATGAGCACCTTGATGAACCGAGCGTTGACGAACCAAGGCGGGGCAACCTGAACGTCATGACTACGACGTCGTTGCATCGTTATGAGCCTGTGCGCGAGCGCGGTACGCTGCGCGCGTTCGGGCTGGCGGTCCTGACACACGTTCTGCTGATCATCTTTCTGTACTTTGGTGTGCAGTGGCAGAGCAGCACCCCGCGCGGCGAAGAGGCGGAGCTGTGGGACGAAGCGGCGGTTCAGCAGGCCGTACAGCAGGCCGCGCCCGTGCCAGAAGTCAAGCCGGAACCGGTGATCAAGGCGCCGCCGCCCAAGGTGGAAGAGGAAGCCGATATCGCGCTGGAGCAGCAGAAGCGCAAGCGTGAGCAGGAGGCTGCAGCCGCCCGTGAGGCCGAGCTCGCCCGCCGCGCCGCGGAAGACCGTGCCGAAGCGCAGCGTCAGGCCCGTCTGAAGGAAGAGCAACAAGCCCGTCAGGCGGAACTCCAGCGCAAGGCTCTGGCCGAACAGCAGGCCAAGGAAAAGGCAGCCGAGAAGGCTGCCGCGGACGCGGCGCAGGCTCGCAAGAATGCGCAACTGCAAGCCCAGGCGGAAGCAAAAGCCAAGGCGGAAGCCGAAGCGAAGCAGAAGGAATTGAAAGCGAAGGCTGCCGCAGAAGCCAAGGCCAAGGCCGACGCCGAGCGTAAGGCGAATGAATCGCGTGCCAATGCACAACGTCAGGCCCAACTGGATCGGTTGCGCGCGATGGCAGGTGCGGGCGCAACGGGCACGGTGGCGGGCTCCGGCGGCGGTGTCGGCAACGCCCAGGGCACGGGCGGTACAGCGTCGGCAGGGTATGCCGAACGTGTGCGGGCCAAGGTCAAGCCGAACATCCTGTTTGATCCTTCGGCGGTCAATGGCAACCCGTCGGCGGTCGTGTCGGTGCAGATGGCGCCGGATGGTTCGATCTTGTCCAAGCGGCTGACGAAATCGAGCGGCAACGGCGCCTATGACGAGGCTGTCATGCGCGCGGTTGAGCGCTCTGACCCGTTGCCACGCGATACCAATGGCAAAGCGCCGTCGAGCGTCATCCTGACGTTCCGGCCGAAGGAATAACGGGTCGGTGCGCGCGCAGGCGGCGCCGGCCGACGGTACTCAGATTCCGGATTTGATAGTAGGGAAGATGAACATGATGCGAACGATGTGGATCCCGATGTTCCGACGCGCAGCGCAGGCACTGCTGCTGACTGCGGCAAGCGCCGGCGTGGCCCATGCCCAGCTCAACGTGGAGATCTCGGGCGTCGGCGCCAGCCAGTACCCGATCGCGATCGCCAACTTCCAGGGTGAGGCACAGGCCCCGCAAAACCTCTCGGCCATCGTCCGGGCAGACCTGGTGCGCAGCGGCCGATTCTCGAACGTCGATGTTGCCGGTGCGGTGGTGCCGGAAAGCCCGGCACCTGACCTTGGTGCCTGGAAAACCAAGGGCGCAGCAGCATTTGTGGGCGGCACCGTGACCCGCAACGGCGATCGCTACGAAATCCGCTTCCGCCTGTACGACACCGCCAAGGGCGAAAGCCTGGGCGGTCTGTCGCTTACGCGCGGCCCTGGCCAACTGCGCTTGGCCGCACACGAAATTGCCGATTACATCTATCAGAAGTTGATTGGCGAGCGCGGCATTTTTGCGACGCGTCTGTCGTACGTGTCCAAGGTTGGCCGCCGCTTCCAGCTGCAGATTTCCGACTCGGACGGTGCCAACCCGCAGATCGCATTGACGAGCAATGAGCCGATCATCTCGCCGTCGTGGTCGCCGGACGGCACCAAGGTCGCGTATGTGTCGTTTGAGAGCAAGAAGCCGGTGGTGTACGTGCATGACCTGGTGGCGGGCCGCCGCACGGTCATCTCGAACCAGAAGGGCAACAACTCGGCGCCGGCCTGGTCGCCGGACGGCCGCCACGTGGCGGTGTCGCTCTCGCGCGATGGCAATACGCAGGTCTACATGGTCAACGCCGATGGCTCGGGCCTGCGCCGCCTGAGCCGCAGCAGCGCGATCGATACGGAGCCGTCGTTCTCGCCGGATGGCCGCTATATCTATTTCACCAGCGACCGTGGCGGTGCGCCGCAGATCTATCGCATGTCGGTTGATGGCGAAGAGTCGGGCGGTGCGCAACGCGTGACGTTCAAGGGCAATTACAACACGAGCCCGCGTGTGTCGCCGGACGGCAAGCTGCTGGCGTACATCTCACGCGTGGGCGGCGCGTTCCGCCTGTACACGCAGGACTTGTCCAACGGCGATGTGAATGCGCTGACGGATACATCGCACGATGAATCGCCGAGCTTTGCGGCCAACGGCAAGTTCATCCTGTATTCCACGCGCGTTGGCGGCAAATCGGTGTTGGCCGCCGTGTCGACCGATGGCCGTACGCGTCAGGTTCTTTCCCTCCAGGCCGGCGAAGTTCGTGAGCCGGCGTGGGGTCCTTTCATGCAATAACGAAGCTGTTCCACTAGGAGAAATCGGACATGTCGAAGTCCCAAACCATGATCAAACTCGCAGCCATTGCCGCGCTGCTGGCCCTGGGCGCTTGCAGCTCGGGCGTGAAGCTCGATGACACCGCCAAGAACGGTACGGGCGGTGCTGCCGGCACTGGCGCTGATGCCCGCACGGTGACCCCGGTGGACGTGGGCCGTGACGAACTGACCGACCCGAACAGCCCGCTGGCCAAGCGCAGCATCTACTTCGATTTCGACAGCTACTCGGTCAAGCCGGAGTACCAAGGCCTGCTGGGTCAGCACTCGCGTTACCTCCAGTCGCACAACCAGCGTAAGGTCCTGATCCAGGGCAACACCGACGAGCGCGGCACCAGCGAATACAACCTCGCACTGGGTCAGAAGCGTGCCGAGGCCGTGCGTCGCGCCCTGTCGTCGATGGGCGTGCCTGACAGCCAAATGGAAGCCGTTAGCCTGGGTAAGGAAAAGCCGCAAGCGACCGGCCACGACGAAGACTCGTGGGCACAGAACCGCCGCGCCGATATCGTCTATTAATCGGTACGGTTTGAAGTGGAACGCGCCGGCTGCGAGGTTGCGGCCGGCGTTCTTACGTTGGCAATCACATGAATACGATGATGAAACAGCGCGCTTATGGGGCCATGCGTCGGGCCATCCTGATGGCGACGCTCGTCGCGGGTGGCGCCCTCACCATGGCCGGCCCGGCGGCAGCGGGGGTGTTTGACGACGATGAGGCGCGCCGCGCCATCATCGACATGCGCGACAAGTTCAACAACTTCCAGTCGACGGCGGCCCAGCGCATCGATCAGAACAGCAAGAACCTGATCGACGCACAAAACCAGATTGAAACGCTCAAATCGGAAGTGGCGCGCTTGCGCGGGCAGAACGAAGTGCTGCAGAACAGCGTCGATACGCTGACCAAGCAGCAGAAGGATTACTACTCTGATCTGGACGCGCGCCTGAAGAAGTTCGAGCCGCAGCAAGCGACGGTGGACGGCCGCGAAGGCATGGTCCAGCCGAACGAGAAGCCGGAATACGACGCTGCGCTCAAGGCATTCCAGGGTGGCGACTTCAAGGGCGCGGGCAACCAGTTCTCGGCGTTCGTGAAGAAGTATCCGCAAAGCCCGTATCTGCCGCTGGCGCAGTTCTGGCTGGGCAACGCGCTCTATGCGCAGCGCGACTACAAGGGTTCGAGCTACGTGCTGGAGAACATGGCGCGCAGCAATCCGCAGCATCCGAAGGCGCCCGATGCGCTGTTGCAGGTGGCGACCAACCAGGGCGAGTCGGGCCAGAAGGCGGCCGCACGCAAGACGCTGGAATCGGTGGTCTCGCAGTATCCCGGTACCGAGCAGGCCAAGACCGCGCAAAGCCGTCTGAAGACGATGCGCTGATTGGCAAGCCGCCCGGTATGTAAACAAACGCCCGCCCGTGGCTGCACCGGCGGGCGTTTTTCATGGTGGGGCACCGAATGGCGGGAATATGCCGGGCCGGGCGCGGGCAGGGCGGCGGCACGCTAAAATGCGGGCCTTCCCGATTTGCTTTGCAAGGCTTCGCCCATGAAAAAACGCGCCATCGTCCTGCTCTCCGGCGGGCTGGACTCTGCCACCGTGCTCGCCATGGCCAATGCCGATGGCTTTGAGACTTACGCGCTGTCGATGCGCTACGGCCAGCGCCATTCGTCTGAGCTGGAAGCGGCCAAGAAAGTGGCGGCGACGCTGGGCGCAGTGCGCCATGAAATCGTCGATCTGGACTTGCGCAAGTTCGGTGGTTCCGCATTGACGGACGATGCGCTCGATGTGCCGACCGACGGTGCGCAATCGGGCATCCCGATCACGTATGTGCCGGCGCGCAACACGATCATGCTGTCGCTGGCGCTTGGCTGGGCCGAGGCGGTTGGCGCACGTGATCTATTCTTTGGCGCGAATGCGGTGGACTACTCCGGCTATCCGGATTGCCGTCCCGAATACGTTGCCGCCTATGAAGCGCTGGCCAACCTGGCGACGAAGGCCGGCGTGGAAGGCGAGCGCATCCGCGTGAACGCACCCATCATCAACATGACCAAGGCGGAGATCATCCAGACCGGCGTGCGGCTGGGCGTGGACTACGGCCTGACCGTGTCGTGCTACAAGGCCGACGACGACGGCCGCGCGTGCGGTGTGTGCGATTCGTGCCGCATTCGCAAGGCCGGGTTTGAAGCCGCCGGCGTGCCCGACCCCACCCGCTACATCTGACGCACCATGCCCGATATCGACCTCAACGCGTTGTCTCACACGGTGCTGTGGGCCACGTTTGCGCTTACGTTCGTGTTTGGCGCGATCCTCCAGCGCACGCACTTCTGCACGATGGGTGCGGTGTCCGACGTCGTCAACATCGGCGACTGGAACCGGTTGCGCATGTGGGCGCTGGCCATCGGCGTGGCCATGATCGGCACGGGGTGCCTGAGCTGGCTTGGCCTGATCGATACAAGCAAGACGATCTACACGGCGAGCAAGCTGCTGTGGCTGTCGTCGCTAGTGGGCGGTCTGCTTTTCGGTTTCGGCATGGTGCTGGGCTCGGGCTGCGGCAGCAAGACGCTGGTGCGCATTGGCGGTGGCAATCTGAAGTCGGTCGTCGTGTTTGTGTTTCTGGGGCTGGCGGCGTACATGACGCTCAAGGGCGTGTTTGGCGTGGTGCGTGTGGCAACGGTGGACAGCGTGGCCATTACGTTGCCGACGTCGCAGGATCTACCGAGCGTGCTGGGCCACGCGTTCTTCGCCGATGCGCGCATGCTGCGCCTGGTGCTGGCGCTGGTGATTGGCGGGGCGCTGTCGCTGTGGGCGCTGCTCGCGCGCGATTTCCGCACGGGTGACAACCTGCTCGGAGGCATCGGCGTCGGGCTCATCATCGTCGGCATGTG
Source organism: Ralstonia chuxiongensis (assembly GCF_024158925.1). Taxonomy (NCBI): domain Bacteria; kingdom Pseudomonadati; phylum Pseudomonadota; class Betaproteobacteria; order Burkholderiales; family Burkholderiaceae; genus Ralstonia; species Ralstonia chuxiongensis. The sequence continues at coordinate 176,802 of NZ_JAMYWC010000003.1, forward strand.
GTACGTCTCGGGGCATCTCGGCTACGTGCAGGAAGATCCGAACACGCTGCAGGAAGCGTTTGTGGCGACCAACAGCGGCCGCATGGAAGCGCTGAGCTTCGTGGCGCCGGTGTCGTACACGCTGGAGTGGCTGATGTTCTTCAGCGATACGTCGAAGGTGCTTACGGTCGGCATCGTGAGCGTGCTGGGCGTGATTGCTGGCTCGGCGGTGGTGGCACTGGCCACGCGCTCGTTCCGCTGGGAAGGTTTTGCCAATGCCGAGGACACGGGCAACCACATCATTGGCGGCATCCTGATGGGCATTGGTGGCGTCACGGCGCTGGGTTGCACGATCGGGCAGGGGCTGTCGGGCGTGTCGACGCTGGCAATCGGCTCGTTCATCGCGCTGGCCGGTATTGTGATCGGCGCGGTGCTGGCGTTCCGCTACCAGATGTGGCGGATGGAGCGTCTGGCTTGATCTGACGGGCGTTGACAGAATCGCCGATATCTTCCTATAATCGCGGTCTTTGGGGTCTTTAGCTCAGTCGGTAGAGCAGTAGACTTTTAATCTATTGGTCGCGGGTTCGAATCCCGCAGGACCCACCAAAATTCGAAGGGCTGACAGGCAACTGTCGGCCCTTTTTGTTTGGCTGTCCTTCCGGACAACTTCATCTCCTCGCGCTCTGCGTGGCTGCAGCTTCGACATCGATAGCACGCTGCGCCTTTCCCATAGCGTCATCCCCAGATCGTCGCCGGTCACATGCCCGGCGCGTCGCATTCTGCCGGCGCCGCTAGGGATTTCCTCTATAGCGCTGATAGCTACCAACAACCACCATATCCTCTAATGGAACCGGTTCCATACGGAGAAAAGCGCACAAATGGCAGATATCGTGATCGTGGCGAGCGCGTTCGGCGCCGCCCAGGTGCTGGATCAGGGACATCACGCCTATGTTCCCGTGGCCGCGTCGGTCGGTGCCGCCGGCTTCGAGGTGCGGCGTGAACTGTTGCCGGCGGGGCTCGATGGCGCGGTATCGACAACGCTTCTCGCTGCCTTGGGCCGGCTGATTGCCGCGCATGGCCTCTGGGCGGTCTATTCGACGCCGGCCACGCTGTACACGGACGATGGTGCTCTGGATGCTGCCGCTATCCGCGGCGCGCTGGTCGAAGCGCAAGCCTTGGGCGCGCGCATCGTGAAGTTCCAGCTTGGCGGGTTTGCCGATGATGCGTCGGCAGAGGCGCTGGCCCAATTGCTGCAAGGCTGGCGCCCACGGGTGCTGGTTGAGAACGGTCCGCAGACGGTGGGTGGCTCGCTCGCGCAGTTCCGAGGTTTGTTCGACGCATTGGAAAGCGCGGGTGTGGCCGACATGCTGGGCATGACGTTCGACGTCGGGAACTGGGAGTGGTCGGGCGAAGCGCCGCTGGCGTGTGCGCGGGCCCTGGCCCCGTATGTGGAATACATCCATTGCAAGAGCGTCGCAGGCGAGGGAGCGCGCCGCTTTGCGGTGGCACCAGCGGGCAACGATGCGCGGTTCGCCGCTGTGTTGGCAGCATTGCCGGGCGATGTTCCGCGCGGCATCGAATTTCCGTTCGACGCGGTCGATCTCGCTGTCGATGCGCATCGGCATGTCACGTGGCTCAAGGCCGCCTGACTGTGCCTCGACATCAAAGGAGCTTACGCATGTCACATACGCTGGATGTCATCACCTACGGCGAAGCCATGGCGATGTTCGTGTCGAACGCGCCTGGGCCGCTCGCGCAGGCCACGCAGTTCACCAAGCGGATTGCGGGTGCCGATCTGAACGTGGCCGTTGGCTTGAGCCGCCTCGGTTTTCGCGTCGGCTATGTGAGCCGGGTGGGGCAGGATTCGTTTGGCGAATATGTGCTGGAAACGCTCGCGCGCGAACGGATCGATGCGTCATGTGTGGCGGTGGACCCGCAGTTTCCGACGGGCTTCCAACTGAAGTCGCGGGCTGACGACGGCAGCGACCCGCGTGTCGAGTACTTCCGCAAGGGATCGGCCGCCAGCCGGCTCTCCTGCGCCGACTATGTGGCCGACTATGTGCTTGGTGCTCGCCATCTGCATCTCACAGGTGTGGCCCCCGCGATTTCTGCATCGTCGTGTGAACTTGCGTTTCACCTCGCGAGGGAAATGCGCGCGGCGGGTGGCTCGATCTCGTTCGATCCGAATCTGCGACCCACGCTGTGGCCGTCCGCTGCCGAGATGGCGCGCACGCTGAACGCGCTGGCGGCGCTTTCCGATTGGGTGCTGCCTGGCTTGGCCGAGGGGCAGCAACTGACCGGCTATGACAGCCCGGCGGATATCGCCCGCTTCTATCTCGATCAAGGTGCCCGTGGCGTTGCCATCAAGCTGGGGGCTGCCGGCGCGTACTACCAGACCGCCGACGGTGCAGAAGGCATCGCCGACGGCGTGCGCGTGGAGCGCGTCGTCGATACGGTGGGCGCGGGCGACGGCTTTGCGGTGGGCGTTGTCAGCGCTCTGCTTGAAGGGCAGTCACCCGAGTTGGCAGTTGCGCGCGGCAACCGTATCGGCGCGCTGGCGATCCAGGTGATCGGGGATTCCGAAGGCCTACCGACTCGCGCCGAGCTTGATGTGCTTGAACAAGCGGCCCGCATTGTGTGCGAGCCGGAACCCATTTCCAGCGTGTAACGCAGCGCTTCGACTGCCGCCCCTCGCGGGCGACGCAAACCATCAAAGGAGACACGACCATGGCAACGCAACTCGCTGCGCGGCGCTGGTGGATGATCATGCCGATCGTCTTTATCACCTACAGCCTGTCCTACCTCGATCGCGCGAACTATGGCTTCGCGGCGGCGGCCGGCATCAATCACGATCTGGGGATCAGCCAGGGGCTGTCGTCGTTGATTGGCGCGCTGTTCTTCCTCGGCTATTTCTTCTTCCAGATTCCGGGCGCGATCTACGCAGAACGCCGCAGCGTGAAGAAGCTCGTCTTCATCAGCCTGGTGTTGTGGGGGATGTGCGCGGCGCTCACGGGCGTCGTGAGTGACATTCCCTCGCTGCTGGCGATCCGGTTCGTGCTGGGCGTGGTTGAGGCGGCCGTCATGCCCGCGATGCTCATCTACATCAGCAACTGGTTTACCAAGCAGGAACGATCGCGCGCGAACACGTTCCTGATTCTCGGCAATCCCGTGACCGTGCTCTGGATGTCGGTGGTGTCGGGCTACCTCGTGCGCGAGTTCGGCTGGCGCCATATGTTCATCGCCGAGGGCGTGCCCGCCATCATCTGGGCCGTGTGCTGGTGGTGCCTGGTGCAGGACAAGCCCGCGCAGGCATCGTGGCTGAGCGCACAGGAAAAGCGCGACCTGGAACAGGCATTGGCGGCGGAGCAGGCGGCCATCAAGCCGATGCGCAACTATGGCGAGGCTTTCCGCTCGCCTGTCGTCATCAAGCTGTGCGCGCAGTATTTCTGCTGGAGCATCGGCGTCTACGGCTTCGTGCTGTGGCTGCCATCCATCGTGAAGAACGGCTCGTCGCTCAGCATGGTCGAAACGGGCTGGCTGTCGGCGCTGCCGTATCTGGCTGCCACCATCGCGATGCTCGTGGCGTCGTGGGCGTCTGACAAGGTCGGTTCGCGGCGCGGTTTCGTTTGGCCGTTCCTGCTAGTGGGCGCTGCGGCGTTTGCCGCATCGTATGGACTTGGGTCAACGCATTTCTGGATGTCGTACGCGTTGCTCGTCATTGCCGGTGCGGCGATGTATGCGCCGTATGGCCCGTTTTTCGCCATCGTGCCGGAGCTGCTGCCGAAGAACGTCGCGGGTGGCGCGATGGCGCTGATCAACAGCATGGGTGCCCTCGGTTCGTTTGTTGGCTCGTACTTCGTGGGCTACCTGAACGGTGCCACCGGCTCGCCGCTTGCGTCGTACGCATTCATGAGCGCCGCGCTTTTGGCAGCCGTGATCTTCACGCTCTGCGTCAAGCCGCAACCGCGTGATGTTTACGCGCTTGCCCACCCCGTGCCTGGAAAATGAACTGATGAAACCTCTTGTCGTTGCCTACAAGCCGTTGCCTGACGATGTCGCGGCCCAGTTGCGCGAGCATGTCGAACTCGTGCAGGTCGACGGCGCTGCGGCGTTGACCGAGGCGCTTGCCCACGCCGAGGGCGCGATCGGTGCAAGCCTGAAGATCACGCCGCAGATGCTCGACCGCGCGCCCCGGCTCAAGGCGTGGTCCACGATCTCTGTGGGCTATGACAATTTCGACGTGCCTGATCTCACGCGTCGTGGCATTGCGCTGGCGCACACACCGGATGTGTTGACCGAGTCGACCGCCGATACCGTGTTCTCGCTGATTCTCGCGTCGGCGCGTCGCGTCGTGGAGCTTGCTGAGTGGGTCCGGGCAGGCAACTGGCAGCGCAGCATCGGCCCCGAGCTCTATGGCACGGACGTTCACAGCAAGACGATCGGCATCGTCGGACTGGGCCGCATTGGTGCGGCAGTGGCTCGCCGCGCAGCGCTGGGTTTCCGAATGCGTGTGCTGTACACGAACCGGCATCCGCATCCCGAGGCCGAAGCGGATTACGGCGCGTGCCGCGTGCCGCTCGACACGTTGCTGGCCGAAGCCGATTTTGTTTGCCTGCAGGTGCCGCTGACGCCTGAAACGCAGCACCTGATCGGCGCGGAGGAGTTGGCGAAGATGAAGCGCAGCGCGATCCTGATCAATGCGTCGCGTGGGCCCGTCGTTGACGAGGCAGCGCTCATCCATGCATTGCGCAACGGCACCATCCGGGGCGCGGGGTTGGACGTGTTCGAGCACGAGCCGCTGCCCGCCGACTCGCCACTGCCGGTGATGAAAAACGTGGTTGCATTGCCCCATATCGGCTCCGCAACGCACGAGACGCGACACGCCATGGCCCGCTGCGCCGCCGACAACCTGGTCAAGGCGCTGGCCGGCACGTTGCGTGAGAACCTGGTCAATCCGCAGGTGCTGGAGCGTGCCCGCACTTCATGAGTCGAATGCCGGGATTGCGCTATGATCCTCGCACCCTGGCTCCGGCCCCTCGCGCCGACGGACTGTTCTGAAGCGCATCGTGACTGAACTCCCATCCTCTTCCTCGCGCCCTGCGACCATCACCGACGTGGCCCGCGAAGCGGGAACCGGCAAGACCAGCGTGTCCCGCTATCTGAATGGCGAGACACAAGTCCTTTCCGAAGACTTGCGACAGCGCATCGAAGCCGCCATCCAGCGGTTGAACTACCGGCCCAACCAGATGGCGCGCGGTCTCAAGCGCGGCCGCAACCGCCTGCTCGGCATGCTGGTGGCTGATCTGACCAATCCTTATACGATCGAAGTGCTGCAAGGCGTGGCGGCGGCCTGCCACGCGCTCGGCTACATGCCGCTCATCTGCCACGCCGCAAACGAGGTCGAGATGGAGCGCCGGTTCGTCCAGTTGCTGACGACGTACCGGGTCGAGGGATTGATCGTCAACGCGCTCGGTGCAGAAGAGGCTGTGTTGCGCCCGCTGCGGGGCGGCGGCATTCCTGCCGTGCTGGTGGATCGCACGGTCGAAGGGTTCGACGCCGACCTGGTGGGCCTCGACAACCGCAACGCCGTCAGATTGGGTGTGCAGCATTTGCTGGGTCAGGGTTTCGATTCCATCCAGTTCATCGTGCAGCCGTTTGCGCAGGTCAGTTCACGGCGTGAGCGCGAACTCGCCTTCCGAGAAACGATGGCAGCGCACGGGCGTCCAGCGGAGCCGACCGTGGTGCTGGACCCAACCGATCCGGCGTCAGTCGAGCGTGCGCTGGCAGAGATCGATGCACGCATCGACACAGTGCACCGGCAGGGCGGAAAGCGACTGGCGCTGTTTATCGCCAACGCGCCGGTTGCGCTCGTCGTTGCGCGGCATCTGCGCACGCAATTTGGCCCGGCTTGGCAGGAGCGGGCGGCGCTGCTGTCGATCGATGATCCGGAATGGGCGGAGTTGATCGGCATCACCACGATTCGGCAACCGACATACGACATCGGTTACAAGGCAGTCGAATTCGTGCATGAGCGCATCGAAGGCGTGAGCGGGGATGCGCGAGTCGTGTTGCTGCCGGGTACGCTGGTCGAACGTGCGTCGACAGCGCATTCGGTGGAGGAGGCGTCATGACGTTGCGCCTGTATCTTGCCGGGCCGGACGTTTTCCGACCGGAGCCCGTCGCACACGGCGACACACTCAAGGCGTTGTGTGAGGAGTTCGGCTATATCGGCCTGTATCCGCTCGACAACTCCATCGCACCCCAGGCCAATGGCCCTGCGACCGCCGCGGAAATCTACCGCCAGAACATCGCGCTGATCGATTCAGCCGACGCCGTGCTCGCCAACGTCGCGGATTTTCGCGGCTACGAACCCGATTCCGGCACGTGCTTTGAAATCGGCTACGCCATTGCCCGTGGCAAAGACGTGTGGTGCTACAACGTGCCCGCCGAGCCACTCTTGGGGCAGGTGCCGAACACCAACGGCAACGATGCAGATGGCTGGGCCGTGGAAGATTTCGGCCTGCCGCGCAACCTCATGATTGCTTGCAGCTGCCGCCTCGTCGTGGGCGATGTGCGCGTGTGCCTGGAGCGCATGCGCGCGCACTACGCATAGTCGTGCGCTGGATATGCGGTTGCGGATTGCTTCCTTCGGAGCAGTCGAGGCCGTCCACTTCGCACCAGGCTGCCCCGACAAATATCGGCGCACACTGCATAGCACGACCATTGAAGGGGATGTGTCGGTTTAGGCGCCGTTCGTCTACAGCCCGGCCTCGGCCAGACGAGCATCAATACTCGCCAGCGTCAACGTCTGCGCAAACAGCCGCGTGAGCGATTGGCTCGCGTACTGCGGTACTTCGTCCGCCGTGGTCCAGCGGTATGCATCCATCTCGGGGATGAGCCGGCCGGTGTGATAGCTGTTGAACATCGACGTGCACTTCAGCGTGTCGAGCGCAACTTCCGCGCGGCGCAGGCGCGTGGCGAACAAGTGGAGCTCCTTGTCACGGCGATAGGGAAAGCGGCCCAGTTCGATCAGTGCGTGGCTGTCGAGCACGAGGCCGGTTTCCTCGCGTGTCTCGCGCAGGGCGGCGTCGCGGTCGTTTTCGCCCGGGTCGGGGGCGCCTTTGGGGATGTCCCAGTGGCGCGTTTCTGTGGCGTGGGCGAGGAGAACGTCGCCGTCTTCGTTGAGCAGGACGATGCCGCAGGATAGGGCGATCGGCATGTTATTTCGCTCCGACGCGTTGCGTGATGCGTGCAGTCAGCAATTGGTGCTCGCGGCTGAATAGCCGGCGGTAGGCCAGCAGGACGGCCGCGACGGTCCCCAGCCCCGAAGACGCCGCCAGCAGGAACATGATGACGATCTGGTAGCGCACGGCCTCCAGCGGCGACTGCCCCGCCAGCACCTGGCCCGTCATCATGCCGGGCAGGCTCACCACGCCCACGACGGTCATCTGATTGATGATCGGCGTCATGCCGGCGCGCACGGCCGTGCGTGCGGCATTGCGAGCGGCCTCCCAGCGTGTGCCACCCAGCGCAAGAATTGTCTCCACTTGGTCGCGCGTGGCAGTGAGTTCGCCGGTCATTCGCTCCAGCGCAAGGCCCACGCCGGTGAGCGTGTTCCCCAGGATCATCCCCATGATCGGGATCGCGTATTGCGGCTCATACCACGGCCGCGCATGCAGTACGGCCACCAGCCCGATCGCTCCGATCAGCCATGTGCTGCCGAAGACCGACAACGTGCCATCCAGCCGCAGGCCCGCATAGCCGCGCGCGCCCCGGCTGCCGGTCGCATGGCCGGCAATCAACGTCATGACAGCCACGATGCCCAGCACCACCGGCCAATGCGCGTGCGCGAATACCCATTCCAGCACGAAGCCTACCGCCAGCAACTGCACGACGGTGCGCAGGGCTGCCCAGGCCAGGCGTCGCTCGAGCCCAAGCCCCAGCCCGATGGACAGCGCGCCGTTCACGAGGATCAGCGCAGCCGCAATGCCGACCCGCCAAGCGGAGAGCGAGAGGTCCTGCCCGTTCATCGCGTGGGCTCCGTGTCGAGCCGTCCGGCAACCATGCGCCAATGCCGATTGCCGATGCGTTCCGCCTGCGCCGGATCGTGCGTCACCCATATCCACGCATGCCGCTCGGGCGCCTGAGCGAACCAATGCTGCAAAAGCGCCTCAACTGCGCGTGCGGAGGCGGGGTCAAGGGCGGCTGTAGGTTCGTCAAGCAGCAGGACGGTCGGCCCTGTCTGCAGCGTGCGGACCAGCGCTGCGATCTGCGCTTCACCGCCGGAAAGATCGATGGCGTTCTTGTCTAGAAAGATGGCGTCGCGCTCGGCGCCCGCAAGCAGGGCGATGGCGGCGTCGCGATCGAATCCGGTGCTATGTCGCCGCGCATGTAGGCCGTATGGCATGTGCAGGTTGTCTTCCACTGTGCCAGAGAGCAACGCGGGGCGCTGACGCACGTACGCCACCTGGCAACGATAGGCCGGAACCGCGCGCGGTCCGATCACTTGGCCATGCCATGTCACCTGCCCGCCATCGAGCGGATCGAGCAATGCCAGCGCGCGCAGCAGCACGCTTTTGCCCGCACCTGAGGGCCCGGTCAGCGCAATGCGATCGCCGGCCTGCACGGCAAGCGTGGCAGGTTGCAGCAGCGTGACACCGGTGCGTGCATCGCGGCGTTGGAGATGGGAGGCGGCCAGCATGGTGGGGCGAGTGTGTTGCGTACGGTACGGCATCAATGCGCCGCTTTTATGCATTATGCATATGAGCGGGGGCTGGGCTCCGCCGCCGTAATCCTGAACTCGCCTGCGCAGGCGCTGTGCCGTCGCCGCGTGGTTACGCCATCCGCGTGCCATGCGGAGTGGCCCCTAGCCCAAACGGACCAGCCTGAATGCGCTGACCGGTGGCCGATGTCGGACGAATCCGACATGCCATTCAGCAACGGGCGGGTCGCCATTTGCACATGCGAGGCATAGGATCGAAACATCACTAGAAGAAGCGACGGAGGGCGCCATGGAGACCGACAAAGTGCAAGTTGCCCACCCATGGTGGCAGCCGGGAGTCTTTGCTTCTGCGCCAGCCATTTTTCTCTGGGTCTGCGCGGAGTTGCCTCCCGATATGCTGGGCGCCATCTTCCATGCGGGCACGTCACCCGATTCCCTTCGACATGTTGGTGACACGCTGTTCGTGATCGGCTGGACCGCCAGCGGCGCGCTGATGTGGCACGGCCGGCGGCGCATCGGGCGTGACGCGGACGTGACAGTGCAACCAGCTCCCGCCGCGGTGGGTGCAACGGAGCAGCCGCACGGGCTCGCTGGTTTGCGCCAGAACATGGCCCGGCGCTGGGAGCGCATGCGCCATCCGATTCCGCTGCACTGATATTGCGCTGCCACAAACGAGAAAGGCCGGATTGCTCCGGCCTTTTTTGGCGGGCGGGTAGCCCTTTCAGGAGGTGCTGCCCGGGATGATCTCGTTAGCATCGGCATTAGACGCGGGCGTTGGCGCACTGACCGGCTCGCCTTGTGCATCCTGCCATTTCTTGTAGCCCCACCAAGCCGCTCCCGCCACGATCCCCACCTTGCCGAGCTTGCGCGTGATCCGACCGATGAAGGTGCGGCGCAATCCTGCATACGCGAGCGACAGGGCGGTGCCCACCAGCGGATATTCACGCGCAATGCCCAGCGCCCGCATCAGGCCATTGGGGCGCGCCAGCGGGCGGATGATGTTGGGTAGCAACGCGCCAAGGCCGCCCAGGCTGAAGGTACGGCTGGTGGCGCGATGTACATCGTTGCGGGCCTGGGCGTAGTCGTAGCGCTCCAGCGCAGCGCGTGTCAGTAGCAATTCCTTGCGGACGCTTAGCGGCAGGCGCGTTTCGGCACCGCGGCGTGACGGCCGCACATGATGTCGTGCACTCGATGCGGGTTCGTTCATTGACGGGCCTGGCGATGGCGTGTGTTCGGTCGGATCGGTCATCTGCGCAGGATCTCCCGGTCTTTGTCGAGTTCGGCCAGCGTGGCCTCGAACAGTGGCGGTGCGTTACGCAGGAGCGAGCGTACCTTCCACAGGCACGCCGCCGCGCCCAGCGCATACAGCGTGGCCATCACGGCAAGGGACTGCCAGCGATACGTATCCCAGCACAAGATGACCACCAGCGCCGTCAGCGTCATGATGGACAGGCCGATCAGGCTCACGGCCAGCATGCCCAGGAAAGCCGTGCCGAGCAGCCGTTCTTTTTCTTCAGCCAGTTCGACGCTGGCCAGCTCGAGCCGCGTCTGCAGCATCGAGACGACCGTGCCGGCCAGTTTCTTTAAGGAAGCGAACAGCTTTGGGCTGGTGTCGTCGGTCATGAGGTGTTGAGAGGGTGCTAGGCCAATGGCGCCACTGCGGACGCAGCACGCGCCATGCCCGGAATGGGCCGCCAAAATGCAACTGGCCGATGGCGCGATCCACAGGGCGCGCGCCATCGGCCAGAAAGGCTGCTGCGGGTTACTTGCGGTTGAGCAGCAGGCCGATCAGCAGGCCCACGCCGGCCGCCACGCCCACGGCTTGCCACGGATGATCGTGGACGTAGTCATCGGTAGCGCGTGCGGCAGCCTTGCTCTTGTGGACGACCGCGTCTTGCAGGTCCTGCGCCTTTTCCTTGGCTTGGCGGAGCATGCCCATGCCGCGTTCGCGCAGTTCGGCGGCTTTTTCGCCGCTGCTGGAGGCAGCTTGTTTGAGCAGGGTTTCAGCGTCGGACAGTACAGTCTTCACGTCGGTCATCAGTTTCTCCTTATTGACGGAATCGGCCAGGTTGGGGGAAGTGTTCGTCATGGTCGGGTCCTCGGTGTCGGGGGTAGTTCAATCGTCAATATCTTGGCGCGCTTATTCGCTAGCATATGTGTGAGCGCTGCGAAACTTCAAGCGCTCGCGTCGCGCGCACTGCGATGGATCAAGGCTTCGGTCATTGTCCGGCAATGTGCGCACGCCTTCCACCCTGTTGTCAGCAAATGCCGCGCCTAATGACGAAAAGTGATGTTGTTGTGAATTTATAGTCGTTTTGGTTGGATGGCAATCTGGCTATAGTGGTTCCCAATCTGTGTATGGAGGACACGATGTCTCTACGTTTGGGCGATATCGCCCCTGATTTCGAGCAGGATTCCAGTGAAGGCCGCATCAAGTTTCATGAGTGGCTGGGCAATAGCTGGGGCGTGCTTTTTTCGCACCCGGCCGATTACACGCCGGTCTGCACCACCGAACTGGGCCTGACCGCCAAGCTGAAGGATGAATTTGCCAAGCGCAATGTCAAGGCCATTGCGCTGTCGGTCGATTCGGTCGAGTCGCATAAGGGCTGGATCAACGACATCAACGAGACGCAGAACACCAGCGTCAACTTTCCGATCATTGCTGACCCCGATCGCAAGGTCTCGCAGCTGTACGACATGATCCATCCGAATGCGAGCGAGACCTTTACCGTGCGTTCGCTGTTCGTGATCGATCCGAACAAGAAGATCCGCCTGACGATTACGTATCCGGCCTCGACGGGGCGCAATTTCAATGAAGTGCTGCGCGTGATCGACTCGCTGCAGTTGACCGACAGCCACAGCGTGGCCACGCCGGGCAACTGGCAAGACGGCGACGACGTGGTCATCGTGCCGTCGTTGAAGGACGAGGAAGTCCTCAAGCAGAAATTCCCGAAGGGCTACAAGGCGGTGCGGCCGTATCTGCGCCTGACGCCGCAGCCCAACAAGTGACCGTCTCCTTGGTAGTGTGATTGCCGCCCGGCCCTGTGCCGGGCGTTTTTTGCGTTGGATCCTGAACCGGTTCCTAGGCAAAACAAAACCGGCCAGCCCTTTCGGGTCTGGCCGGTTTGTCTTTTGTGAAGACGGTTCAGTGTGCGATCAGATCGCCCAGCCGCCTGCGTAGAAGGCCACCAGCGCGCCGGCAATCGCCACGGTGCCGATGTTCAGCTTGCGCCATTCGCCGGCCACCAGGCGGCCGATCACCAGCGTGCTGAAGCCGAGCATGATGCCGGTGACGATGTTGCAGGTCAGCACGATGAACACGGCACAGACCAGGCCAGACAGCGCGTCAACCATGTCGTCCATGTGCAGCTTGCTCACGCTGGAGAGCATCAGCAGGCCGACATACATCAGCGCCGGGGCCGTAGCGTACGACGGCACCAGGCCGGCCAGCGGCGAAAAGAACATCACCGCCAGGAACATCACGCCGACCACGACAGCCGTCAGGCCCGTCTTGCCGCCTGCCGCCACGCCAACCGTCGACTCAATGTAAGCCGCTGCCGGAGCACCACCGAAGAACGCCGAGAAGATCGAGCTGATCGAATCGGCTGTCAGCGCGCGGCCACCGTTGATGATGTGGCCCTTGTCGTTGAGCAGACCGGCTTGGCCGGCCACGGCGCGGATCGTGCCGGTGGCATCGAACACGGCGGTCATCACCAGCGCCAGCACGCTCGGCAGCACGGCGGCGGTGAGCGCACCGCGGATATCCATTGCGCCGATCAGCGAGGCATGACCTGCAGCGGCGAGTGAGGGCACGGCGAACACGCCGGTAAACTTCACGGCCGGGTCAAAGATCAGGCCCAGGATCGAGATGGCGATGATCACGATCAGGATGCCGCCCGGCACGCGACGACGCTCCATGCCGAAGATGGCGGCCAGACCCAGCACCGACATCATGACCGGGAAGGCGGTCACGTGGCCCAGCGCAACAGGCAGGCCCTCGCCCGCGTTTTTGACCACCAGACCGACGTCGTTGGAGGCGATCAGCAGCAGGAACAGGCCGATGCCGATGCCCGTGCCATGCGCCACGCCCGAAGGCAGATTGCGCAGGATCCAGGAACGCACGCCCGTAGCCGAGATGGCGGTGAAGGCCACGCCCATGAGGAACACGGCGCCCAGCGCGATTTCCGGCGTCAGCTTTTGCCCAAGCACCAGACCAAAGGCCATGAACGCGGTCAGCGAAATTGCGCAGCCGATGGCGATCGGCAGCTTGGCCCACAGGCCCATCAGCAGCGAACCGAAGGCAGTGGTCAGACACACTGCGACGAAGACTGCGCTGGTATCAAAGCCGGCCTTGCCCAGCATGCCGGGCACGACAAACACGGCGTAGACCATTGCCATGAAGGTGGTGATGCCAGCCACGACCTCGCGCTTTTGCGTGCTGCCGCGTGCAGAAATCTGGAAGTAGCGATCAATGGCACGCGCATCGGCGATGCCAGCGGCGCCAAGTTCCGTCGACGACGGAATGGACTGTTCAGCCATGGTGGGTTTGTCTCCTGGCAGGACTCCGCGCCGGCCGATCTTGGTCGTCCGCGTAAGGTGCCCTGTTCTGGTTTTGATATCGGTACGGGTGCCTGCGTACGCGCGCCGGCATTCTCCAGACCGTTGTCTCGCGATTGGTTTTGTCGCGTGGCGCTGCAATCTGCGTGTGGATCGCGCGCTCGTTCTATCGGTGTGAGGGGCGTGCGGCCCAACAATCCGCCGACACTTGGACCGAAGCATAGACGCGCGCTACCGCCGATTCATGCGGCGTGGCGTATCCCGGTCATTTGCAAATTGGTATATCGCGAGGGAAGGAGAACAACAGTGCCCAGGACGGGCGAGAGGTGCGGCAGCGGGTGTGGCGAGTGGTGCACGAGTGTGCCCCAACTCGCCGGAAAAACAAAGCGCAATCAGAAGAAAGCCTGGATGCCGGTCTGTGCGCGGCCCAGGATCAGCGCGTGGATATCGTGCGTGCCTTCGTACGTATTCACCACTTCCAGATTCACCACGTGGCGGATTACGCCAAACTCATCGGAGATACCGTTGCCGCCCAGCATGTCGCGCGCCACGCGGGCGATGTCGAGCGATTTGCCGCACGAGTTGCGCTTCATGATCGACGTGATTTCCACCGCCGCAGTGCCTTCGTCCTTCATGCGGCCCAGACGCAGGCAGCCTTGCAGGCCGAGCGTGATTTCGGTCTGCATGTCGGCCAGCTTTTTCTGCACAAGCTGGTTGGCGGCGAGAGGGCGGCCGAACTGCTTGCGATCCAGCACGTACTGGCGCGCGATGTGCCAGCAAGCTTCTGCAGCGCCCAGGGCGCCCCACGCGATGCCGTAGCGCGCCGAGTTCAGGCACGTGAACGGGCCCTTGAGGCCGCGCACGCCCGGCATCAGGTTTTCTTCCGGCACGAACACTTCGTCCAGCACGATTTCACCGGTGATCGACGTACGCAAGCCGACCTTGCCATGGATGGCAGGTGCCGTCAGACCCTTCCATCCTTTCTCGAGGATGAAGCCGCGGATTTCGTCCTCGCCGTTGTCATTCGGCAGCTTGCCCCACACGACAAAGACATCGGCGATGGGCGAATTGGTGATCCACATCTTGGCGCCCGACAGCGAGTAGCCGCCGTCGACCTTCTTGGCGCGCGTGATCATCGAGGCCGGGTCGGAACCGTGGTTCGGCTCGGTCAGGCCAAAGCAGCCGATCCACTCGCCGGTTGCCAGCTTGGGCAGGTACTTCTGCTTTTGCGCTTCGCTGCCGAATTCATAGATCGGCACCATCACCAGCGACGACTGCACGCTCATCATCGAGCGATAGCCCGAATCCACACGTTCAACTTCCCGCGCGATCAGGCCGTAGCTGACGTAGTTCAGGCCGGGGCCGCCGTACTGCTCGGGAATCGTGGGGCCCAGCAGGCCCAGCTCGCCCATCTCACGAAAGATCGATGCGTCGGTTTTCTCATGCCGGAACGACTCCAGCACGCGCGGCATCAGCTTGTCTTGGCAGTACGACGCGGCGGCGTCGCGCACCATGCGCTCGTCGTCGGTCAGTTGTTGGTCGAGCAGCAGCGGGTCGGCCCAATTGAAGGCATTGCGAGCAGTCACAGCGGTAGTCTCCGAGTCTTTGTTGTTCCGATATGCGGAACACAGTTTCGAAATTTAGAGCTATCATAGCGCAAGCATCGACAATTTCCAGGGCTTTTTTGCCATGAGCACAACCCGTCTCCCTGACCCCGAATTCGATACGGCGCCCGCCGAGTCGAGCGACCCGAATTTCGTCACGGCACTGGCGCGCGGGCTGGAGCTGCTGCGCGCATTTCGCCCGGGCGACACGCTGCTCGGCAACCAGGAATTCGTGCGGCGCACGGGCTTTCCCAAAGCCACGGTCAGCCGACTGGCCGGCACGTTGGTCTCGCTCGGCTACCTGCGTTACGACGAGGCCCTCGGCAAATACGGACTCGACGCCGGTGTGCTCGCGCTCGGGTTCGCCTATCTGGCATCGAGCGACGTGATCCAGCTCGCGCGGCCGCACATGAGCGCATTTGCGCAGCGCTTTGGCGTGTCGATCTCGCTAGGCAAGCGCGATCGGCTGGACATGGTGTATCTGGAAACGATCCGTCACGACAGCCCCTCGATGAGCGGGTCGTCCGGGCTGGGCGTGGGCTCGCGGCTGTCGCTGCTGTCGAGTTCGATGGGACGGGCGTATCTGGCTTCGTTGCCTGCAGCGCGGCGTGAGCGCTTGTACGAAGCACTGCGCACGCAGCAGCCGGCGCAGTGGGCGGCAGAAGGTGCCGCAGCAGATGACGCAGTGAAAGCCGGCATACGCAATGGCTACGCCGTATCCTTGCGCGACTGGCATCCAGCCATCCACGCGTGCGCGGTGGCGTTCTTCGCGCCGAGCCAGCGCGAGCCCTACGTGGTGAGCTGCAGCGCGCCTTACACGGCCGCCGACGCAGAGCGCATTCGCGACGAGCTGGCCCCCGCGCTGAGAGAGTTCGCGGCAAGGCTCGGCCAAGTGGTCGAGCCCGCCTGAGCCACGTCGATCAAAGGTCGGTGCGCAGCTTCCAAAGCTCCGGAAACAACACGACATCCAGCATCTTCCGCAGGTAGCCGACACCCTCGGTGCCGCCCGTGCCGCGCTTGAAGCCAATCACGCGCTCCACCGTCGTCACATGTCGGAAGCGCCATTGCCGGAACGCGTCTTCCAGATCGACGAACTTTTCGGCCAGTTCGTACAGCTCCCAATGATGCGTCGGGTCGCGATAGACCTCCAGCCACGCTGCTTCCACCGAGGCGTTGTAAGTGACCGGGCGCGACCAATCGCGCTCGACGCAATCCGCGTCGAATACAAAGCCGTGGCGCGCCATGTAACGCACGGCCTCGTCATACAGCGACGGCGTTTCCAATGCAGCTTTGACCTGTTCGTAATGCTCGGTGCGGTGCGCGTGTGGCTTGAGCATCGCCGCGTTCTTGTTGCCGAGAATGAACTCGATCTCGCGGTACTGATACGACTGGAAGCCCGACGATTGCCCCAGGTGCGGGCGCATGGCCGAGTACTCCGGCGGCGTCATCGTGGCGAGCACGTTCCACGCCTGCACCAGCTGATCCATGATGCGCGAGACGCGCGCCAGCATCTTGAATGCGGGCGGCAGGTTGTCATTGCGCACGCAATCCCGTGCGGCACGCAGCTCGTGCAGCATCAGCTTCATCCACAGCTCGGTAGTCTGATGCTGGACGATGAAGAGCATCTCGTTGTGATCGGGCGAGCGCGGGTGTTGTGCGTTCAGGATCTGGTCGAGCGCGAGGTAGTCGCCATAGCTCATCGATTTCGAGAAATCGAGCTGTGCGTCGTGCCAGCCTTCGTTCTGGGCGGCATGCATGGGGCAGCCAGATGCTGCGGGTTGATTCGGGTTCGACATCTCAGGTCACCAGCGTACGTTCGTTGAATTGGGCCGATTGCCATGCGCCGGTCTCCAGCACATCGCGCAGCACCTCCACGGCATCCCACACATCGGCAAAGCTCGTGTACAGCGGCGTGAACCCGAAACGCATGATGCGAGGCTCGCGGTAGTCGCCGATCACGCCTCGCTCGATCAGTGCCTGCACCACGGCATAGCCGTTGGGGTGTTCGTAGCTGACGTGACTGCCGCGGATGGCGTGCTCACGCGGCGTGACGAGCGTGAGCGGGAAGCCTGCGCAGCGCGTTTCCACCAGCGTGATGAAAAGGTCGGTGAGCGCGAGCGATTTGGCCCGCAGCGTGGTCATCGACGTCTGGGCGAAGATGTCGAGCCCGCATTCCACCATCGCCATCGACGTGATCGGCTGCGTGCCGCAAAGGAAGCGGCCAATGCCGGCATCGGCGTCGTAGCGCGACTCCATCGCGAAGGGCCGAGCATGGCCCCACCAGCCCGACAGTGGCTGCCAGAAGCGCTCGCGCAGCGCTGGAGCCACCCACACGAAGGCTGGCGAGCCCGGGCCACCGTTCAGGTATTTGTAGGTGCAGCCGATGGCGTAATCCGCGCCGCCTGCGTGCAGGTCCACGGGTACCGCGCCGGCCGAATGCGCAAGATCCCAGACGGCCAGGGCGCCGTGCTTGTGCGCCAGCGCAGAGACGGCCGCCATGTCATACATGTGCCCGCTCTTGTAGTTGACGTGCGTGAGCATGGTGACGGCGACGTCGTCGCCCAGCGCGCCCTCGAGTTCCTCCGGCGAATCGATCAGGCGCAGCTTGTAGCCGTCGCGCAGCAGATCGGCCAGTCCTTCCGCGATGTACAGATCGGTCGGGAAGTTGTGCGTTTCCGAAACGATGATCTTGCGGTCTGGCGCGTCTTCGCGCTGCACGCGAATCGCTGCGGCAAGCACCTTGAACAGGTTGATCGACGTGGTGTCTGTGACGACGACTTCGTCTTCGCGCGCACCGATCAGCGGCGCCAGTTTGTTGCCGAGGCGGCGCGGCAGTTCAAACCAGCCGGCTTGGTTCCAGCTGCGGATCAGGCCGTCGCCCCATTCGCTGGCGACGACTTCCTGCGCGCGGGCGAGGGCAGCTTTCGGGCGTGCGCCGAGCGAGTTG
The DNA here is from genome assembly GCF_024158925.1 of Ralstonia chuxiongensis. NCBI lineage: Bacteria > Pseudomonadati > Pseudomonadota > Betaproteobacteria > Burkholderiales > Burkholderiaceae > Ralstonia > Ralstonia chuxiongensis. The sequence continues at coordinate 194,611 of NZ_JAMYWC010000003.1, forward strand.
CCGTCCAGATAAATCACGCCGTCGGGCAGCGCAAAGGCGTCGCGCAGCGAGCCGATCGGATCGGCCGCGTCGCGTTCGAGGCAGGAGTTGCGGGTGATTGTCATGTGAGTGCGGGGGCGAAAAATCGGTTGGGGTTCTGTCGTCGTATCGATCAGGGCAGGCTGCGCAGCACAGCGCGCACCGGGCTTGCATCGAGGGTGGCGAACTTAAGGGGCAGGGCGATCAGTTCGTAATCGCCGGCAGGCACGTCGTCGAGCACCAGTCCTTCGAGGATGGCGAGGCCGTGTTTGCCGACGGCGTGGTGCGCGTCCATGGTCTTGGAGGTTTGCGGGTCGAGCGAGGCGGTGTCGACGCCGATGAGCTTGACACCGTGAGCAGCGAGAAGCGCGATGGTTTCGGGCGCAACGGCGGCAAAGTTGTCGTCCCACGCGTTCTGCGGCATGTGTGCATACGTGCGCAGCAGCACGCGCGGCGGCGTGTCGGTCAGCGCTTCACGTATGTGTTCCGGCTCGACGCGCGCCATGCCCACGCAGTGAATGACGCGGCACGGCCCAAGGTAAGCGTCCAGCGGCACGTGCCCGATGGCAGCACCGTCGGCGCGGTAGTGCAGCGGCGCGTCGGCATGCGCGCCCGTGTGCGGCGAGAGCGTGATGCGCCCGACGTTGACTGGGCAGTCGCCTTCCAACTTCCACGCAATTTCCTGCGAAAACGGCGTGTCGCCGGGCCAAGTGGGCGTGGCGGGCGATAGGGCGGGGCTGATGTCCCACAAAGTGCGTTCCAAGGCGGCTCCAGGGCGGAAAATTCGTTGAATCCGTGCCGAAATGATAGGGAAAACCACGCGCAATGGGTGTGCATAATCGTGCGTGCTATCTCGTTGAATTCGCATAAAATTCAACATATACAAGAAATCACGCAAAGAACGACGACAGATGCAACTCGATACCACCGATCTGCGCATTCTGCAGGTATTGCAGGAAGACGGCCGCATCAGTAACCAAGACTTGGCCGAGCGCGTGGCGCTGTCGCCGTCCGCTTGCCTGCGGCGTGTGCGGATGCTGGAAGAGGGTGGTGCCATCACCGGCTATCGGGCGCAGCTGGGGCGCGCGGCACTCGGGCTGGAACTCGAAGCCATCGTGCAGGTGTCGATGCGTCAGGACGTGACGGGCTGGCACGAGACGTTCATGGCTGCGGTGCAGAGTTGGCCCGAGATCGTGGCCGCTTACATCATCACCGGGGATTGCAACTACATCCTGCGCGTGCAGGCGCCAAACCTGCAGCACTACTCGGAGTTCATCATCGAGCGGCTGTACAAGACGCCCGGCGTGATGGACATCCGCTCCAATATCGTCCTGCGTACCATCAAGGACCGCGATGGCGGCCTTGCGCTGCTGATGGAAGCGCGTGGCGTGCGCCCGCTGGAGGGCGGGGCGGCGAGCAAGCGAGGGAAGGCAAAGTAGACGCTAGCGCAGGAGTTTCTGACGAGAATCAATCCCCTACTGCAAGCATGCGCAGATAGTGGCCCCTGTGTTGTCGACCGGAGCGGGCCATGGCCAAGAAGTTTCCGCTGCATCCTGTGCACCCTGAGCGCATCTGCTGGGGCTGCGACAAGTATTGCTCCACCGACGCCCTGGGCTGCGGCAACGGCTCGGGCCGCACGCAGCACCCGGCCGAGTTGCTCGGCGACGATTGGTATGAATTCGGGGATTGGGGCATCGAGGCGGAAGCGCCGCAGAAGGCAGCCACTTCCACGTGACGTTACCGGCTTGTCAGTCGCCGATGCGCGTGAGCGACGAGAACGCGCCGCGATGGAACACCAGCGGTGCGCCATCCGCGTCGATCACGCCGCAGCGCTCGACTTCACCCACGAAGATGACGTGGTCGCCCTCGTCATATCGGCTGCGGTTATGGCACTCGAACCACGCCAGCGATTGCGCGAGGATCGGCAGGCCAGTTGGGCTCAGGCGATAGTCGATGTTGGCAAAGCGGTCGCCTTTGAGCGTGGCGAAGCGCTTGCACAGGTCCAACTGCTCGGCCGCCAGGATATTGATGACGTAGTGCGAGCCGGCGTGGAATAGCGGAAACGAATTGGCCTGCGTGCCCAGGCTCCACAGCACCAGCGGTGGATCCAGCGACACCGAATTGAACGAGCTGGCCGTTACGCCTACGAACGCCGGCGTGCCCGGTCGGCCTTCCGAGCGCGTGGTAACCACCGTCACCCCAGTAGCAAACTGAGAGAGCGCTCGCCGGAAGTGCGCGGCGTCAAAATCGGGCGGGGTGGCGCGGCCATGTGGGCGTCGATGTGACGACGCCTCGCGCGCGGAAGATTCCGGGGCGCGCGCATCCATGGGAATGGCTCCGTGTTGGTCCATGAAAACTACCGAAAGTAATACTCAATTGTAACGGACGCCCGATAGGCCGCGTCAGGGTAGGGCTTTGCGTGGTCCTGCGATCACAAGACGGTGCCTGTGTCAGGATTAGTGTCTTCGGCCGACCAATGGCAGCCTAATCAACCGCAGGAGAATCCGAATGACTGAACAACGCGCCCTTGAGACCGCCATTCTGGGCGGAGGCTGCTTCTGGTGCCTGGAGGCCGTGTTCCAGCAGGTGCAAGGCGTGCAAAGCGTGGTGTCCGGCTATGCCGGCGGCCATGTCGATCGCCCGAGCTACCGTGCCGTATGCAACGGCAACACTGGTCATGCCGAAGTGGTGGCCGTGAAGTTCGATCCGGCCGTGATTCCGTATCGCGAGATTCTCGACATTTTCTTCGCCATTCATGACCCAACCACCGTGGATCGCCAGGGCAACGATGTCGGTCCGCAATACCGTTCAGCCATCTTTGCGCAAACGCCCGAGCAATTGGCGACGGCGCGCACGGTCATTGCCGAACTCGGCGCCAGCGATATTTTTGAAGCGCCCATCGTGACGGAACTGGTGGATGCCGCTGACGGCAAGGTGACCTTCTGGCGCGCGGAAGACGAGCACCAGAACTACTTCCGCGACCACCCGGCGCAAGGCTACTGCGCGTTCGTGATCTCGCCCAAGGTGGCGAAATTCCGCAAGCAGTTTGCGCACCGCTTGCAGGGTTAGGAGATGGCGCCGAGGCTAAGCTGCGTCCACCGGTAGGCGCGCGGCAATGGCCTCGGCCAGTTTGATACACGACAACGGGGACGATCCTTCCGCCTTGTTGCTGACCAGGATCGTCACCTTGCGCCCGGCCGCCAGCGCGGCAACCGCCATGTCGGCCAACGTCTCGCGCGAGAACGGGTCTTCATCGACGAGCTTGTTGAACGGTTTGTACGCCGCTTCGGCTTGCGCGTAGCGATAGCGGCTATTCAGGTTCCAGCGCACCACCAGCGGGCCGCCCGCGCCCTCATCCAGCAACGCGACGGCGGCGGCTTGCCGGTCCACCGCTGGCATCCGCTCATGCAGGCCGACGCAATAACGCACGCCAGCGGCGCGCAGCATCTTGATCAAGCGTGGCGTGAGCAGCGTGGCGTCGCGCAATTCCACCGCGTAGACGGCATCGGGATTGAGTTGCGGATCGAGCGGCGGCAGGGCGGTCAGGAAAGCCTCGAGCCGCTCTACAAAGCCAGTGGCATCTTCGGCCAGCGCGCCCAGCGGCGAAAGCTGAAACACCAGCGGCCCGCATCGCGTCCCGAGCCCGCGGGTGGCAGGCTCAACAAAATCGCGAATCGCAAATTCAGCATTCAGGAAGGCGGGATTGGCCATGCGCCCGCGCCCGTCCGATTCCCGAATCCACGCATCGCATACGGCGGAAGTTGCCTTGACTGCAAAGCGGAAATCTTCCGGCACGCTGGCCGCATAGGCGACGTAGTCCGCCAGCGGAATCGGCGAATAGAAACCGCGATCGATGCTGACCGTGCGCAGCAGCGGGTGCTGGGCGTAAGCCGCCAGGCCCTTGCGCGCGAGTATGGATTCGGAATATTCGCCCGCATACACCAGCCCGTCCCACCCCGGATACGACCACGACGAAGTGCCAATGCGCAGGCCGCGCGGCAAGCGTTGCGCGAGTTCGGCCACTTCGGGTGCGACCGCGGCTGGCAGAACGCCCTGGCGGGTGGGGGAACGTTTGGTTTTCGGAGCGGACTTGTCTGGTTCGGCGGCCGCGCTGTCGCTGGGTACGGGCGGCGCGCCGAACAGATCGTCGATGGGGGAACTGGCGGTCAAATGGTTACGCGTAAATATAGCGGCGCGACCACGGGATCGACGTCGCCGACTTGCCGGCCTTCTGCAGCACGGTCTGGAAGATCGAGATTTCGTCTGCGTCGAAAGCGTGCGCGCAGCCGGCCAGGTAAACGCGCCAGATACGGTATTTTTTCTCGCCCACCATCGCGCGGATGGTCTCGCCGTTGGTCTCGAAACGCTCGGCCCAGTGCTCGAGCGTGCGCGCATAGTGGCGGCGCAGGCTTTCAACGTCAAGCGCCTCCAGGCCGCCATCCTGCGCGGCGCTCAACGCCAGCGAGATGTGCGGTAGTTCACCTTGCGGAAAGACGTAGCGATCGATGAAATCGCCGCCGCCCAACGAGCTTTCGCCGCCGGCCGTGTCAGAAGACGTGATGCCGTGGTTCATGGCGACGCCGCCGTCGGCCAGCAGATCGTGTATGCGGCGGAAATACCCGGGCAGGTTCTTTCGGCCGACGTGCTCGAACATGCCGACGCTCGTGATGCGATCAAACTGGCCGGTGAGGTCGCGGTAGTCCTGGATGCGGATTTCGATCTGGTCTTGCAAGCCGGCCGCCCGCACGCGTTCGGTGGCAAGCTCGTACTGGTTTTGCGACAGCGTCACGCCCAGGCAGCGCGCGCCGTACTTCTGCGCGGCACGCAGCACCAGCGCGCCCCAGCCGCAGCCGATATCGAGCAGCGTTTGCCCGGGCTGCAAGCGGATCTTGGTGAGGATGTGGTCGATCTTCTTGAGCTGCGCCTCGTCGAGCGTTTCATCGCCATTTTCGAAGTAGGCGCAGGAGTAGACCATGTTCTGGTCCAGCCACAGCTTGTAGAAATCGTTGGAAACGTCGTAGTGATACTGGATCGCTTCCTTGTCGCCTTCCTTCGTGTGGGCGAAGTGGCGCACCACGCGGGCCAGCGCGTTTCCACTGCTGACCGCAGCCGCAGAAGCCAGGCTGTAGCTCACGTTGATGATGTCGGCCAGCTTGCCGTCCAGATCGATCTTCTCCTGAACGTACGCCTCGCCAAGGTTGTTGAGCGTGGGGGACAGCAGCAGCGGCAGAGCGCTCGCTTCGCGCACGGTGAGCGTGACGCGGGGCTGCTCGAAGCGGCCCAGTTCGTATTGGTCACCGTTCCATAACCGCAGGCGTAAAGGAAGGTCGGCAGACTCGCGGATGTCCCGGATCCACTGTTCGAGTTTGCGGTCAATCGCCTGTTGGAAAAACATGTCGACGCCTCCCTGATGTGCAGGTGTTCGAGGCGGCCATCGGATTGCAGCCCGAACGGATCACATTAGCTTACGACAAACTTTCCCATTGTGCTGTGCGGGTCTTAGCGGGCGCGTGCCGAGCCAATCATCCGCAGCAAGCGCCGTGCCGGTATGACGCGATGCGCAATAACGTGTTGCGCATCTGCTCGCCCGGCTACGGGGCGAGGCGGACGATCGTCCAGCTGCCGTCCGCCTGTTTCCGGTACTCCAGCCGGTCGTGCAAGCGTGATGGGCGGCCCTGCCAGAATTCCAGCTGCTCCGGCAGCAGACGGTAGCCGCCCCAGTGCGGCGGGCGCGGCGGAGCGTCGCCAAAGCGTGCGCGATATTCGGCTTCGCGGGCCTCCAGCGTGGTGCGGTCGGGCACTTCGCTGCTCTGCTCCGACGCCCACGCCCCCAACCGCGAGCCCAGCGGGCGCGAATGGTAATAGGCGTCGCTCTCGGCGTCGCTCACTTTTTCGACGATGCCCTGGACACGCACTTGCCGCTCCAGCCCAATCCAATGGAACAGCAGCGCGGCGCGCGGGTTGGCGGCCAGTTCTTCGCCCTTGTGGCTGGCGTAGTTGGTGAAGAAGGTGAAGCCGCGTTCGTCCAGGTTCTTGAGCAGCACGATGCGGGCGGAGGGCTGGCCCTGCGGGTCCACCGTGGCGAGCGTCATGGCGTTGACTTCAGCCACCTCGGACTTCAGGGCCTCGTCGAACCAGCGGCGGAACTGGCGCAGGGGGTTGGTGTCGACGTCGGCGATGTCGAGCGAAGCGCGGGCGTAATCGGTGCGGATATCGGCAATGGAGGTCATGAGCGTGGTGGAAGCAGCATGCGAACGGGCCGAGTATAGACAAACGCGGCCCGTCGTCCTTTGCTCGCGCGCAAGGGCTGGCACGGTTTGCGCTTGGGGCGGGGTGCTGGCGATCTGTCCCGCGCCGCCTATATTGGCTAGTCAAGGGCGTCAGGCTGCGCCGCCTGCCATGTTCCCCACAAAAATTTCAACAGGATGTCGAAATGGCCCCCCGTTCCCATTTTCCCGACACCGCCGCCGGCCTGACGCGCCGCCAGTGGCTGCAAGGCACGCTGGCATTGGCTGCGGCCGGGCTGGCGGGCTCGCAGGCGCTGCGTGCGATCGCCCAGGCCCCGACTGAATCGCTGGATGCGTTCATGGCGTTGTCACAGGCGCTGACGGCGCGGCCGGCGCTGGATCGCGGCGTCGGCACGCGGTTGCTGGCGGCGCTGGGCAAATCCAGCGCCGACTTTGCCGCGCAATTGCGGCCACTGGCGCAGGCATTGGCGGCGGGCTCGCTTTCCGATGCGCAGCAGAAGACCGCGCTGCAGATTCTGGAAGCGTGGTACCTGGGCGTGGTCGACGGCAATGTCGTCACGTACGAGCAGGCGCTGATGTATAGCGTGGTCTCCGACACGCTGGTCATCCGCACGTATTGCCCCAACCAGCCCGGCTTCTGGGCCGAGCCCCCCGTCGAGAGGCAAGCCTGATGGCCGATACCCAACAAGCCGATATCGTGGTGGTGGGCTCCGGCGTGGCCGGGGCGCTTGTGGCGTACGAGCTGGCGCGTGCGGGCAAGTCGGTGCTGATGCTCGAAGCGGGTCCGCGCCTGCCGCGCTGGGAGATCGTTGAGCGCTTCCGCAACCAGGCCGACAAGATGGATTTTATGGCGCCGTATCCATCCACGCCCTGGGCACCGCACCCTGAATACGGGCCGCCCAACAACTACCTCGTGCTCAAGGGCGAGCATCAGTTCAACTCGCAGTACATCCGGGCGGTGGGCGGCACGACGTGGCACTGGGCTGCATCGACGTGGCGCTTTTTGCCAAATGATTTCAAGCTGCGCAGCGTGTACGGCATCGCGCGCGACTGGCCGATCCAGTATCAGGATCTGGAGCGCTATTACGGCTTGGCCGAAGAGGCGCTGGGCGTATGGGGGCCGAACGACGAAGATTTGGGCTCGCCGCGTAGCCAGCCTTATCCGATGGCGCCGCTCCCGCTCTCGTTCAATGAACGCACGATCAAGGAAGCGCTCAATGCGCACGACGCGAGCTTCCACGTGGTGACCGAACCCGTGGCGCGCAACAGCCGCCCGTACGACGGCCGCCCGACCTGCTGTGGCAACAACAACTGCATGCCGATCTGCCCGATCGGCGCGATGTACAACGGCATTTTTCATGTGGAGAAAGCCGAGCAGGCCGGCGCGCGGCTGATCGAAAACGCCGTGGTTTTCAAGCTCGAAGTCGGTCCCAACAAGCGCATCGTGGCCGCGCGCTACAAAGACTCGAAAGGTGCCGAGCACCGCGTGGAAGGCAAGTGGTTCGTGCTGGCCGCCAATGGCATCGAAACGCCCAAGCTGATGCTGATGTCGACGAGCCAGGATTTTCCAAAGGGCGTGGGCAACAGCTCCGATATGGTGGGCCGCAACCTGATGGACCACCCCGGCACCGGCGTGAGCTTCTATGCCGACCGCAAGCTATGGCCGGGGCGCGGGCCGCAGGAGATGACGTCGCTGATCGGCTTTCGAGATGGGCCTTTCCGCGCCACGCAGGCTGGCAAGAAACTGCACCTGTCGAATATCTCGCGCATCGAGCAGGAGACGCAGCGCATCTTCAAGGAAGGCAAGCTCATCAAGCCCGCCGACCTGGATGCGCGCATCCGCGACCAGGCTGCGCGCTACGTGCAGTTCGACAGCTTTCACGAGATTCTCCCGCTGCCCGAGAACCGCATCGTGCCGAGTGCGACGGAAGTGGATGCCATCGGCATTCCGCGCCCCGAAATCACGTACCACATTGACGACTACGTCAAACGCAGCGCGGTCCATACGCGAGAGGTCTACGCGACGGCAGCGCAGGTGATGGGCGGCACCGATGTCGAATTCCACGACGACTTTGCGCCCAACAACCACATCACCGGCGCGACCATCATGGGTGCCGATCCGAAAGACTCCGTGGTCGACAAGGATTGCCGGACGTTTGACCACCCGAACCTGTTCATCAGCAGCAGTTCCACCATGCCGACCGTGGGCACCGTCAACGTGACGCTGACCATCGCGGCGCTGGCGCTGCGCATTGCCGACCAACTGAAGAAGGAGGCGTGAGATGAAATCGACCGCTTCTTTCTCGATGCTTTTGCTGGCCGGCCTCGTGGCGAATGCCTGGGCGAAAGACACACCGGCTGACGCCGCGCAGATCAAACGCGGTGAATACCTCGCGATTGCGGCGGACTGCGCGGCCTGCCATACGGCGCCCGGCGGCAAGCCCTTTGCCGGCGGCTTGCCGATGCAGATTCCGATGCTAGGCACCATTTACAGCAGCAACATCACGCCCGATGAGAAGACCGGCATCGGCAAATGGACCTACGAAGAATTCGAGCGCGCCGTGCGAAAAGGCGTGGACGATGCCGGCGACAATCTGTATCCGGCCATGCCGTATCCGTCGTACGCGAAGATCAACGATTCGGACATGCGCGATCTCTATGCGTATTTCCACAACGGCGTGACGGCCGTGCAGAACGATCCGCCACCGAGCACGATTCGCTGGCCGCTGAACATGCGCTGGCCGCTCAAGCTGTGGAACCTCGTTTTCCTCAAGAGCGAGCCGTACACCCCGAAGGGTGACAAGTCGCCGACGTGGAATCGCGGTGCGTACCTTACGCAAGGCCTCGCGCATTGCGGCACGTGCCATACGCCGCGCGGCTTCGCCATGCAGGAGAAGGCGCTGGACGAGCGCGGCAGCGGTTATCTGTCCGGCTCAACCCTCGCGGGCTGGACGGCATTCAACATCACGTCGGACCCAACGAGCGGCATCGGCGCGTGGAAACCTGAGCAGCTCGTCCAATATCTGCGCACCGGCAGCGTCCCCGGCGTGGCACAAGCCGCAGGGCCGATGGGCGAAGCGGTGCAGCACAGCTTTTCGCGGATGACGATGCAGGACGTCCAGTCCATCGCCGAATACCTGCGCACCGTGCCAGCGGTAAGCAACAACCTTGAACGCGCACGGCAGGATTGGGGCAAGCCCGCCACCGATGTGACGGCGCTGCGAGGCAGGCCCATCGAAACCACGATTGATGCTGCGCGTCTGTACCTTGGCAATTGCGCCACGTGTCACCAGGCCGATGGACGTGGCACGCCCGACGGCTATTACCCGCCGCTGCTGCACAACTCAGCGGTCGGCACGCGGGACACAACCAACCTCGTGCAGGTGATGTTGTTCGGCATTGAACGCAAGGCCGGCGACAAGCACATCGGCATGCCGGCCTTCGGGCGTCAGTTGTCCAATGAACAGCTCGCCGCGCTGACGAACTACGTCACGCGCCAGTTTGGCGATCCGGCCACACCGGCGGTAACGGCAGAAGCGATCGCAAAGCGGCGTTCAGCGAAGTAGCGGCGATGGTGCCGGCGGCGGGTTAGCCGCCGGTCGTAAGCGGGTCACGCGACGTGGGTGCTGCGGGACGCTGGGGCGCGGCGGTCTTGCTCGAGCCGGGCTGCGTCGATTTCAAATCGCCTTCCGGCGTGCGGCCCGGGTTCTTGCTGTGATACGTCTTGCCCGGCGGCGGCGCAGTCGGGCGCTGGCGCACATCGGCGAGCAGCTTGCCGCAAGCGCTTTCGGGTGCGGGTTTGAGCTCAAGCACTGGCAGTACCGCCGCCACCGGCGCCGTCAACGCCAGGGCCACTGCGCCGCCTGCCCGTAGCGCCACGACTGCCGGATTGATCGACACATCCGGATGCTTGTATGTGCCCTTCACATACAGCGGTGTGCGCAGCGAAAACACGCGCAGCCCCTTCGAATCCGGGTGGATGGTGAAGTCCAGCGCCTCCTGCTTGAAGCTCGTCGCGCCGGTCACGTCGATGACGGCATCCTGCGTATCTACCACAAACGTGCGCGCCTGCGCTAAGCCATTGCTTACGGCAAAGTCGCCAGCCGCGCAGTTGATGGTGACCTGCTTGTCGCCAAAGAGCTTGGTGAGGATCACGTTGCCGACGTTCAGCCCCATGGCTTCCAGGATGAACTTGCTGATGGTGCCTTGCTCGACCAAGAGCTTCACCTCGCCATTCGATGAGCCGAGCAGAGCCGCCACCGAATTGCCCGTGGCCGAGAGACGCGCATCGCCGTTGATCTCACCCACACTGGCGCGCACCGATTCGATCTTCGGGAACAGTTGCTTGATCTTGAAGTGCCGTGCCGCCAGCGCAGCGCGTGCCTGCATGGGCGTGGCGTGTCCGTCGAGCTGGATGTTGGAGGAAAGCGTGCCGCCCGCAATGCCGAAATTGAGCGGGTCGAGCGTGAGCGCCGCGTCCTGCAGCCTGACGTGCGTAACGAGGTGGTTGATCGGCAGATCTGCTGTGTGGACGATGCGCTCGCCGGTGAACTTCACGTCGGCATCGATCGCGTTCCAGCGATCGGTGCGGAAGGGCTCGACCGGGAGCACCTTGTCGGGGGGCTGCCGCACGGTTTTGCTGTCACCTGGGTCGGCGCTCGGATCGGCGCGCTTGGCCTTGCTGGCGTTCGAGTCGGCGCCGATGATTGGCGCGAGGTCAGCGAACAGCAATTGATGTGAGACCAGTTCGCCCGTCAATTGCGGACGCGGCTGGCGCATCGCAAAGGTAAGCGTGCCGCCCAAATCTGAACCGCCCACGCGGCCCGTGAATTTTTCGTAGCGCCACGTCGAGCCTTGCTTGCGAAGTTCGCCGATCAGCCGGCCGCGGGTGTCGAAAGGCGGTGTATCCGGCAGCACCACGCCGGTCAGCGGATACAACTGCGCCATGCTTGCGCCCGACAGGTGCAGGCGTAAGTCGATGGCCGTCAGGCTGGCGGGGTTGGTGAGCGTGCCTGCCAGGTCGATACGCGTCTTACCGACCGTCACGTCGGCCTGCAGCGGGTAGGGCCGTTTTGCATCCTGCAGGCGCAGCACGCCGCCGGCCTTGCCGCTGCCCTTGATGGTGGCGTTGTTGTAGGTTCCCTTGACCGTCCACGCGATGCCGTAAGGCTGCTGCGGATCGGCCACCGTCGGCGTCTGTGCCGTGGTATCGGATGCTGCCGCGCCGGACGCCGTCGGTGCCGTGGCGGGCTGGTCCGCACTCTTCATGGCCGTGCCGTTAGCGGCGGTGTACAGCGACTGGTTGTCGACGGTGTCGATGGCCGCAGTCAGGTGAATGCGCTTGACGTCATCGTCCAACGCCAGCGAGCCCTTGCTGAAGGCGATCTCGCGCAGGTCCAGTTTCCAGTCCGACGGCTTCTTGTTGTCGTCCTCGCTGCCCGCCAGATCGAACGTCCAGTTGTTGCGGTTCTGCTTGTCGCGTTCGAGCGCGATGGCCGGCGTGTCCAGCGTCACGCTCGGGATGACGATGCGATGCGCCAGCAGCGGCAGCGCCTCCAGCACAAACGTGAGCTGATGGATGGTGGCCACGTTCGGCTGCTTGGCCCAATCCGGGTTTCCGACGGTGATGTCGTTGGCGATCAATCGCGGCCAGGGTACATACGCACGCCAGCCGGATTCGCCCTCGGGCTTCTTCCACGTGAGCATCAGATCGCCGTTGATGGCGAAGGGGCGCCCGATGGCTTGCGAGACGCGATCATTCAGATAGGGCTTGGCGCGGTTCCAGTCGAACGTCAGCACAAAGATGACCGCCGCTGCCACGATGACGACGGGTGTGATGACCAGTCCGAGGGCGAGTTTGCCGGATGTACGCATCGTCTTTTTGTTGGTATTGGCACAAAAATGCGACTGCGCACCTTGATATATAGTTCGGCGCAACCACGATTCAATTGTGTCATGAGCCAAGTAGCAATCAGCGCGCCAGCGCACCCGCCCATCCTCGATGATGAATACGCACGCCGGTTTGGCGGTGTTGCCCGGTTGTACGGTCCGCAGGCGCTTGAGCGTTTTGCGGCGGCGCACGTGTGCGTGATCGGCATCGGCGGTGTGGGGTCTTGGGTTGCCGAGGCGGTGGCGCGCTGCGGTGTCGGCAAGTTCACGCTGATCGACCTCGATCACATCGCGGTGTCCAACACCAACCGCCAGATTCACGCGCTGGGCGATGCGTATGGCATGGCCAAGGTCGACGCGATGGCCGAGCGCATCCTGCAGATCAATCCGCGCGCCGAGATCAGCCGCATTGATGATTTCGTGACGGTCGAGAACGTCGAGGCATTGCTCGGCCACCCGTTCGATTACGTAATCGACGCGATCGATGCGGTGAAGGTGAAGACGGCCATCATCGCGTTCTGCAAACGTACCGGCAAACGCGTCGTGACGTGCGGCGCCGCCGGCGGGCAACTGGACCCGACGCGCATTCGCGTGACAGACCTCTCGCGCACGATTCAAGACCCGCTGCTCGCCAAGGTGCGCGGCAACCTGCGCCGCCAGCATGGCTTTCCGAAAAACCCGAAGTCACGCTTCGGTATCGACGCAGTCTTCTCGGATGAGCCGCTGCGCTACCCAGAACCCGAGCAGCAGGCGTGCGACGTCGAGTTGCCGGTCGAGTCCAGTCACGCCGGCATCGACGAGCTTGCAGCGGCTGGGGACATTGCCGTGGTTAATGCGCCGCCGGCTCCGCAGCCTGCGCAACAGGGGCCGCAAGGCCTTGCATGCGCGGGCTTTGGCTCGTCCGTATGCGTGACGGCGGTGTTCGGGATGGTGGCCGCGTCAACGGCGCTGCGTGCGATCGCCGGCGTTTGACGGCGTGCTGCTTGATCGAGGGATGACCTGATCCAGCTTCTCGCGGATGGTGTCGGCATACACGCCCGACCACCCGTCGCGCGGCTGGCTGTCGGCAAAGACCACAAAACCAGGCATGACCGACACGCCGTATCGATCGGCGGTGTGCTGGTTCTCGTCGAAATCCATGGTGACGAATGTGGCGCGTCCGGCGTAGCTCGACTCCATTTGTTCGAGGCTGGCCACGGCCGACTGGCTCGGGTGGCTCCACTCTGCGGCAAAGCACACCACCACCGGGTTGCGTTGCGAGGCATCGATCACATCGGATTGAAACGAGGCATCGTTGACGATCTTCATGGGCGCTCCCAGCGTGGAGTGGACGCCCGCGCAACGAAGGCCAGCGGGCAGGGCCACTTTGACTCTAGGCAGCAGACCGCCGGTCGACAACCCGCGTTCAGTCGACGTGCTCGATGTTGCGCACGGTGTTGCCCACTTGCGCCAGGTACGTCGTCATCATGCGGTCCATCACGTCGACATGCTGGGCAAACCAGGCGGGCAATTCCGCTACCAGACGGCGGCCCAAGTCCATTTCGCCGGCAGCGGCGCGCTTGCGCACTTCGCGGCACAGCGCCAGCACATTGTCGTGCTCACCGCGATGGCAGTGGCGCGGGGGGAAGTCGGCGGCGTCCATCCACGCGTTTTCTTCACCGAAATGGTGCTCGGTGTGGTCGATGAAGGCGTCGAGCGCGGGAATGAACTCGGCGTCCGAGGCATCTGCAATGGCGTTGAGCAGCGCGCAGAATTCGGCGTGGTTGGCGTCGGTGGCGGCGTCTCCGAGTTGGAGCGCCTCGGACCATTCGATCACGGGCATGGCAGATGAGGAATTGGATGGGCAAGGCGGTCAGCTTAAGCGACGGCCACCTTGCCCCAGTTTGACGCGGGGCAAACGAGTTAGCTGGCGTCGGGCGCGGGATGCTGCTGCAGCACTTCTACCGCCCGTGTGTATAGCGCCACCGACGGCGCATAGCCACGCCCGATCTGATACAGCGTGCCGCCTTGCTCGGCCAGCAGGCTGGGAAAGCCAGTGATGCCCCAGCGGCGCGATAGTCGGAAGTCTTCGCGCGTTTCGTCGCGCAGCGCATCCGTGTCGAACACGGCATCGAAGTGTGCCGCCCCGACGCCATTGGCGAGTGCAACGTCGCGCAGCACGTCGGCTTGTGTGGTGTCGCGGCCTTCGGCATAGAAGGCGTGCTGGATGGCATGGAAGACGGTGAGCACGCGTTCGTCTTCCTCGGCCCAGTGCTCGCGTGCCATGACGACGGCGCGGCAGGCGGGTTCGGTGTCGTAGACGAATCCATCGCGGCGCATGGCTACCTCGGGCGACTGGTCGAACGGCATGCCGCTGCGTTCGGCCACGGCATGCCAGTGGTGGAGGATTTCGTCGCGCTTGTCCGCTGCCATCGGCTCGCGCTGGCCGGGGCGCAGGCCGCCGGTGATGAGCGTCACGGGCACCGGCGCGCCAAGGGTATCGGCCAGCCGCTTGCGCAGGTCAGCCAACTGCGGGCCGAAGCCGTAGCACCACGAACACATCGGATCGGCTACATAGATCAGTCGCATGGCGGCTCCTCAATTCAGTTTGGACGCCAGCTGCCGGCGCCAGTGCGATACCGCTTGCGGCGCGTCGCGCATCATGTCGAATACCGAGACCATCGTCTTGCGGGCGACGTCATCACGGAATGCGCGATCCCGCTCGACGATGGCGAGCAATTGCTCCAGGGCCGCTTCGTAATCCTGGCCGGCGATGTACTGTTGCGCCAGATCGAGCCGCGCCTGCAGATTGCCGGGCTCCGCTTCCACGACCGTGCGCAGGGCACCGGCGTCGGGGAGCGCATCGGCCCGTTCGGTGGCCTTCAGCCGCGTCTGTAGCGGGGCATAGCGCTCGTCCTGCGGCGCCTTGGGCGAAAGCAATGCGAACTCACCCTGCGCGGCATGCGCGTCGCCGCTGTCCAGCAAGAGGTTCACCAGTTCAAAGCGGGCGACATCGAAGCCGGGGTCGAATGCCAGCGCGTTCTGGAACGCTTCGCGCGCATGGGTGGTTTCGCCGGCTTGGCTTGCGGCCAGGCCTTCGCGATAGGCGATTTCTGCAGGTTGCGGAATCACGCGATCCAGGAACGCGCGCAATTGCGCTTCGGGCAAGACGCCGACGAACTGGTCGACCGGTTTGCCATCCACAAACGCCACCACATACGGGATGCTGCGCACGTGGAACTGGGCGGAAAGCTCCGGGTTTTCGTCCGAGTTGATCTTGGCGAGCTTCCATTTGCCGGCGTACTCAGCCTCCAGCTTTTCCAGCATCGGACCCAATGTGCGGCACGGACCGCACCATGGCGCCCAGAAATCAACCAGCACCGGGACCTGGCGAGAGGTTTCGATCACTTCTTGCGCGAAATTCTGCGAGGTGATGTCGCTCATCGTCGGGATTCTCCTGAGGGGCAATGGCGCCGGTACCTACACCGGCGAGAGGTATCGTGCATTTTACTTGGGGGTGGGGCGGACCGTTTCTAGGCAATCTGCCCGTCCTTTGTCCGCCGCAATAACGTATGTCACAGCAACGGTTGAAAATAGAACGATCGTTCGGATACCATCCGGTAAAAACAACACACAGATTCACGGAGACATGGCATGACACGACCGCACTTCCAGTTCTGGCCCCGACGTTTGCCGCACAACATCAGCTCGCCGCAAACGAGCCTTTGGTACAACCTGGAAGTGTCTGCCCGACGCTATCCGGACAAGGACGCGATTATCTTTTACGGTCGCCACACCACCTTCCGTGAGCTGCACGATGATGCAGTCGCAGTGGCGGGCTGGCTGCAGCAGGTGGCGGGGGTGCAGAAGGGCGACCGGGTGCTGCTGTACATGCAGAACTGTCCGCAGTTCATGGCCGCGTATTACGGCATCCTGCGCGCGGATGCGGTGGTTGTGCCGGTCAACCCGATGAACCGGCCGGAAGAATTCAAGCATTACATCACTGATGCGGGCGCAGCCACGGTCATCTGCAGCGCAGATCTGGCCGTCAACGTGACCACCGCCAACGCCGAGCTGCCCGAGGCGCAGCGCACCAAGCACCTGCTGGTCACGTCGTACGCCGATGCGCTGCCAGCCCAGTACGAATATCCCGAAGATGCACCCCCCGCGTGGATTACCGCGCAGCATCCGGCGCAGCCCGGTGCCGTTGCATGGAACGATGCGCTCGCGCAACGCCTCGTGCCAGGCCCGCACACCGCCGGCCCGGACGATCTGGCCGTGATGCCGTACACGTCGGGCACCACGGGCTTTCCGAAGGGCTGCATGCACCCGCATCGCACGGTCATGCACAACGTGGTGGGTGGTTCGATGTGGTCGAGCTCGACCAAGGAGGGCGTGAGCCTGTCGATCATCCCGCTGTTCCATGTGACCGGCATGCAGTACGGCATGAATGCGCCGATCTATATGGGCTCCACGGTCGTGATGCTGCCGCGCTGGGATCGCGAGGTGGCGGGGCGGCTGATCTCGCGCTACAAGATCACGCATTGGACGAACATTCCGACCATGGTGATCGACTTCCTGGCGAGCCCGCAGCTGGCGGAGTTCGACCTGTCGAGCCTGGCCTACATCGGCGGCGGCGGCGCGGCGATGCCGCAGGCTGTGGCCGAGCGGCTGCTGAAGGATTTCAACCTCGCGTACCAGGAAGGCTACGGCCTGTCGGAAACGATCGCACCTACGCACAGCAACCCGGCCGATCGGGCCAAGCAGCAGTGCCTGGGCATTCCCGTGTTCAACACCGACGCTCGCATCGTCGATCCGCAGACGCTGCAAGAACTGCCGATCGGCGAGGTGGGTGAAATCATCGTCAGCGGCCCGCAGGTCTTCCTGGGTTACTGGGGCAAGCCGCAGGCCAGCGCAGAAGTCTTCATCGAGTTCGAAGGTAAGCGCTTCTTCCGCACGGGCGACCTCGGCAGGATGGACGAAGACGGCTACTTCTTCCTCACCGATCGCCTGAAACGCATGATCAATGCGTCGGGCTTCAAGGTCTGGCCGGCCGAGGTGGAGAGCCTGCTGTACAAGCACCCCGACGTGCAGGAGGCCTGCATCATCGGCACGCGTGATGCGTATCGCGGCGAGTCGGTCAAGGCGGTGGTGGTGCTTAAGGCTCACGCCAAGGGCAAGACCACCGAAGACGACATCATCAACTGGGCGCGCGACAACATGGCCGCCTACAAGTACCCGCGCGTAGTGGAGTTTGTGGATGCGCTGCCCAAGTCCGGCACGGGCAAGGTGATGTGGCGGACGCTGCAGGAGCAGGAGAACGCCAGGAACGACGCGGCCGAGAAACCGGCGGCAGCCTAAAGAGGGCATCAGAGTGCATCAAGAGAAAGGGGCCTGAGTGGCCCCTTTTTCAATGTCCGCGCGCCTTGAACAGAAGGGCGCCGATGCCGTGGAAGCCACGCTGACGCGCATGCCGCATCGGCGTGACGCCCCCGCGGTCGGCCAGGTTCGGGTCGGCGCCGCCGTCGAGCAGGAGTTGCACGGTTTTCTCGTATTTGTCACTGCCGTCGCCCAGGGCCACGGCTTCGATCAGCGCGGTCAGGCCCAGGTTGTTGGTGGCATCGGGCGGTACGCCCGCCTTCACGAGTTCGTTGACGACTTCCACGTAGCCACGGCGTGCGGCCGGGATGAGCGCGGTGTCGCCGTCAGCGTTGGTGGCGCGCAGGTTGGCACCGTGCGAGAGGGCCAGGCGAACCGTTTCCGCATCGCCCTGGATGGCAGCGAGCAGGAAGGCGCTGTTCTGCGTGTTGTCCTGCAGGTTGACGTCGGCACCGGCCTGGATGAGCAAGCGTGCCGCCGCACCCATGTGCGCCATGACGGCGACGATGAGCGCGGTGCGGCCGTCGGCATCACGCGCCTTGAGGCTGGCGCCTTCGGCCAGCAACGACTGGATTGCCATGGTGTTTCCGGCCTGCGCGGCCAGAATCAGGTCGCGGTCACGCGTGGCGGGGTCGCTGTGGCGGACGGGGCGGGCGTCGGGCGCACGTGCCGCGCCGGGTGCCACTTTGGCGCTGGCGTTGGCTGCAACATGCACGATCGGCAGATGCTGCTCCTGCCACGCATTGGCCATGTCGCCCACGGCCAGTGCCATCCCCAGCATGACGCCGATGAGCTGGTTGATCGCGGGGTGCGGAGCGATGAGCATGGCGGGCGGGTTCAGGCGCTGAGGTAGGGATCGGGCAGCGGTGCGGTGTCGGTTACGTCCGTTGCGTCGGTTGTGGCGGAGGGGGCGTTTGCTGCGTCGGTCTCCTGCAGGCGCGACCACAGGCGGTCCAGATACGGATCGTGCAGCCCATTGCTGGCCAGGCCGATCAGCGTGCGCTGCAGGTATTCGCGTGCCGGGCCGTACAGCCCGACCGCCTCGCGCAGGCAACCGACCACGCGTTCGTCGGGCAGCCGGCCGGCATAGGCCTCGTGCGCGCGGTTCATGACAAAAGCCAGCGCCATGACGCGTTGGCCATTGATTTCGGTGGGCAGCCAACGGGGGAGGTACGCGCCGGTCAGCATTTCGCGGCGCCAGAGCACGCGGAATTCATGCTCGGCATGCTCGCGCGGAACGCGGAAGGCCACGCCACGGCAGCTGCCGCCACGGTCCAGACCCAGCACGAGCCCGGGGTTGTCCCAAGTGCCGCGGTTGATACGGGAATAGAGATAGAAGCCGCGGTGATAGCCGCGCACCGTGGCGCGGGCGGCCTCGGTGTGGAAGATCATCGGGTTCCAGATGAGCGAGCCGTAGCCGAACACCCAGGCGTCCTGACATTCGCCGTGCGCAGCCGACAACCGCGCGAGCGTCGATGCAAGCGACGCTTCCAACGCAGCCTCGGTCAGCAACGACGACGCGACGGGCGAATCACCCAGGGCGGCGCGCAACCGGTTCTGTTCGAGATCCTCTCGGGTGACGGCCATGTCGCAAGCATAGAGCAATCGTTACGAGTGGTCACGCGGGCGGACGGCCGATGGCCCGGAAACAGGGCGTTGCGATGCTCGGGGGACGTTTGACTATGGCGCGGCCGCAACGGTGAAGCATGCGCAGCCGGAAAACTGGAGGCGGGGGACCGGAATTGAACCGTCTTATACGGCTTTGCAAGCCGCAGCATTGACCACTCTGCCACCCCGCCGAGGGAGGCGGCTTGCGATGCACCGCGTGATGCATCGCAAGCAGGGGCGGATTCTAGCGCAGGATCAAACTTCCAGCAGATCGACCTCAAAAAGCAACGTTGCGTTCGGGGGGATCACGCCGCCTGCGCCGCGTGCGCCATAGCCCAGGGCCGCCGGGATGATCAGCTTGCGCGTGCCGCCGACCTTCATGCCTTGAACGCCTTCGTCCCAGCCCTTGATGACCATGCCGCCACCCAGGTGGAAGGCGAAGGGGTCGTTACGGTCTTTGCTGGAGTCGAATTTCTTGCCGGCCTGGCCGTTTTCGTAGAGCCAGCCGGTGTAGTGCACGGTGACGTATTTGCCGGCCGTGGCTTCAGCGCCGTCGCCGACGACGACATCCTCGTATTGCAGGCCGCTTGCGGTGGTTTCGATGGTCATGATGAGCCTCGTGGAGTGGCGTGGATGATGAGGGGAAAGGGCTCAGGCGGCGTCCGCGGCCTTGAGCGTTTCGAGCTGGACGTGGACGTTGTCGGCGTCGTTGGCGATCCAGATGTCGCCGTCCTGGATGGTGACTTGCAGACGCATGGTGCGTTCCACCATGGCGGCCAGCGCGGCCACGGTGTCCGCAGCAACCTCGTACACCGACACGTTGGCAAAGCGCGTGATCTTGGTCTCGATTTGTTGCCACCACACGCGGCTTGCGTTGCCGCTATATGTATAGACGGCGACTTGTTCGGCGCGGTTGCTGGCCTTGCGGATGCGGGTGTCGTCGGGGTTGCCGAGGTCGATCCACAGCTCGATGGCGTCGGTCAGGTCGCGCTGCCAGAGTTCGGGTTCGTCAGGCTCGGACAGGCCGCGCGTGAAGGCAAGCGTTTCACTGGCGTGGCGGGCGAAGGCGAGCACGCGCACCATCATGCGTTCGTCGTTTTCGCTGGGGTGGCGGGCGACGGTCAGCGCGTGATTGGCGTAGTAGTGGCGATCCATGTCGGCGATCTGCAGATCGACCTTGTAGATCGTGGATTTCAGGGCCATGCGGGTGGTCGGTGGATGGGCCGTTTTTGGTAAAGCGCGCATTGTCGCACGGGCCGGTGAAGCTGACGGCATTGGCCTGGCGCATTCCCAACGGCGGCGGTTTGCGGTATACGAGCGGTGCGTGCGCTATTCGGCGCATATTTTTCCTATCCAAACAGGACAATCAGAACGATGCGTTGGATATTCGGAATCGTGGGCCTGCTGCTTGGGGGCCTGTCGGGGGGCGTC
This sequence comes from Ralstonia chuxiongensis, assembly GCF_024158925.1. NCBI lineage: Bacteria > Pseudomonadati > Pseudomonadota > Betaproteobacteria > Burkholderiales > Burkholderiaceae > Ralstonia > Ralstonia chuxiongensis. The sequence continues at coordinate 215,163 of NZ_JAMYWC010000003.1, forward strand.
GTCGGGGCGTTCTTTGGGGCGTTGGTCGGTCTGGGACTGGCATCGCTGATTTTGTACATGGACAAGCGGGCCAGCGCGCAGTGGGCAAATCCGCCCGACGTGCCGGGCGCAGCCGGCGCTGCGCAGGGCCACGCGCCCGCGCAGGCTGCCGTGTCGCCACAGCCTGCCACGCTGCAGGAACGTGTGGCGCAGCTTGAGCACGAGGTATCGCTGCTGCGCCGGCAGATGGCTGAAATCAAAGGTGGAACGTTTGCTGTGCCCGCCAACGTGGAGGCCGCTGCCGTTGAGGCGCTGCCGATCGTGGTCGAGGCGTTGCCACCGGTGGAGACGCCTGCCGTGCCTGTGCCCGCGCCGCAGGTGGTGGCTCCGCAGCCAATGCCTCAGCCTGTTCCCCAGCCCGCGCCGGTCTTGGCGCCGCACGAGCCCGATTGGGTCGAGCGCGCCGTCGGCGCTGCCCGCGACTGGCTGCTGGGCGGCAACAGCGTGGTGCGGGTCGGCATCCTGATCCTGTTCTTCGGTGTGGCGTTCCTGCTCAAGTACGCGGCGGACAACAGCCTGCTGCCCGTCGAATTCCGGCTGGCGGGTGTGGCGGTCGGGGCAATTGCGTTGCTGGGCATCGGCTGGCGCCTGCGCGAAAAGCGTCCGGGCTATGCGCTCGTGCTGCAGGGCGGCGGGGTCGGCGTGCTGTATCTGACGGTATTTGCCGCCACGCGCGTGGTGCCACTGCTCAGCCCGGGGATGGCGTTTCCGCTGCTGGTGCTCATCTGCGCGCTGGCCGCAGGGCTGGCCGTCAAGCAAAACGCGCCGGCGCTGGCCTTTACTGGCAGTGCGGGCGGTTTTCTGGCGCCGATCCTGATCTCGACCGGGCAGGGCAGCCACGTGGCGTTGTTCAGCTATTACGCGCTGCTCAATGCGGGCATCTTCGCCATTGCGTGGTTCCGTGCGTGGCGACCGCTGAATCTGCTGGGCTTCGTCTTTACGTTCGGCATTGCCACGGCGTGGGGCGTGCTGCGCTATCAGCCGTCGTTGCTGGCGAGCACTGAGCCGTTCCTGATCCTCTTCTTCCTGATGTATGTGGGCATTGCGCTGCTGACCGCGCTGCGCCGTCATATCAGCCTGACGAACTACGTTGACGGCACGCTGGTGTTCGGCACGCCGTTGGTGGCGATGGGTTTGCAGGCTGGGCTGGTGCACAACATTCCGTTTGCGATGGCGTGGAGCGCCACTGCGCTGGCCGCGTTCTATCTGGCAATTGCGGGCTGGCTGGCGCCCAGGCGCGCGAACCTTGGCCTGCTGTACGAGGCGATGTTCGCGCTGGGCGTGATCTTCATCACGCTGGCGATTCCGTTGGCCTTCGACGGGCGCACCACCAGTGCGGTGTGGGCGCTGGAAGGCGCCGCCGTGGTGTGGCTGGGCGTGCGTCAGCAGCGTCGGCTGGCGCTGGCGGCAGGCCTGCTCCTGCAGCTCGCGGCGGGCGGAGCATTCGCCATGGATGCTGTGTTCGATTGGGCACCGCAGCACGGCTGGGCCGTGCTCAACAGCCGCTATATCGGCGGGGTATTGATTGCGCTGGCGGGGGTGTTCAGCGGCTGGCGCCTACATGGCAAGGCGGAGGCGCGTGCGTGGCTGAAGGCAGCGCCGGTGCTCGGCGTTGTCGCGTCGGTGTGGGGCTTGCTGTGGTGGCTCGGAAGCGGCAGCAACGAGATCGACCGCTGGGCCTGGCGCTTCGCCAGCAAGACAGTCGACCGGCCCGACATTCCGCTGTATGCCGCCTTCGCCGTGCTGACGGCGTGGGCTGCGCATGGCCTGCGTCGCAAACTCGATTGGGCACTGGCCGAATGGCCCGCGCTGGCGTTGTCGCCGGTGCTCGCGTTGGTTTCGCTGGCTGCGATCGAGCACTGGGTGCCGTCACCGCTGGCCGGCTGGGGCGGGCTGGTGTGGATTGCGGCTGTGGCGCTGGCCTTCGTGCTGCTGCGCCGCCAGGAGCGCGACGTGAAGGACACCATCCTCGCGCCGCTGCATACCGTGCTGTTCTGGCTGATCTGCGGCGTACTGGCCACGGAAGGCTACTGGCGCCTCGATGCCTACGTGCCCGAGGGCACCTGGAGCTTCGCAGCGTGGGCCTATGCCTACGGCGCGTTGCTTGCCCTGCTGGCGGGCGCTGGCTGGCGCATCCGCTGGCCTATCGCCCGCTTCGAGCGCGCCTACCTGCTGTGGGGTGCCGCGCCGCTGGCTGCCCTGCTGTGGCTGTGGAGCCTGGCGAGCGCCGCCAGCGACGGCAATGCCGCGCCGCTGTTCTACCTGCCGATTCTCAATCCGCTGGACGTGGCGCAACTGCTGGTCTTCTTCGCCATCGCGTTGTGGATGCGCCGCGTGGCGCTGCAGAAGCTTGTGCCCGAGCCGATGGTGATCGGCTACGCCATCGGCGCGACGCTGTTCATCTGGGCCAACGCGGTGCTGCTGCGCACGCTGCATCATTGGGCGCATGTGCCGTACACGCTGGACGATCTGGGCGCCTCCATGCTGGTACAGGCATCGCTGTCGATGTTCTGGACGGTGCTGGCATTGGCGGTGATGGTGTTTGCCACGCGGCGCGCCAGCCGCGCGCTGTGGTTCACCGGCGGGGCGCTGCTGGGCGTGACGGTGGTCAAGCTGTTCCTGTTCGACCTGTCACGCGTCACGGGTGTCGAGCGCATCGTGTCGTTCATCGGGATTGGCGTGCTGCTGTTGCTGATCGGCTATCTGTCGCCGTTGCCGCCGAAGCCCAAAACCAGCGCCGATGCTGAAACCGGGGAGGTTCTGTGAAGAAGGTTGTTCTTGCGATGGCTGCGGCGTCGCTATTGTCTGCGCCGGCCTGGGCCGAACGCTTTGCGCTGACCGGCACGCCCGGCGCCCCGTACTACGCCGTCACGCTCAGCGAAGACGTCTACGCCCATGCGCACGAGGCCAACCTGACCGATCTGCGCATCCTCAATGGCGACGGCGAGCCCGTGCCGTTCACCATCGACATCCCGCGCGATCCGCCGCCCCAGGCTCGCACGCTGCACGACGTGCACTGGTTTGCCACACCCATCGACGATGCCCAGAAGCCGGGCGCCGCAGGTGTCGTGCTCGGTACCGATGGCGTGCTGCGTGCAACGGGCGCTCAGCTATCGCAGGCGTCTGTCCGCGCGTGGGTGGTAGACCTCAGCCAGCTTCGTGACACGGTGACGGCGCTGGTCGTCGCGCTCCCGGCCGCCGAATTCCAGAGCGGTGTGAGCGTGCAGGCCAGCGATGACTTGCAGCACTGGAGCCCTGTCGCCCAGGCCACGCTGTTCCGCCTGTCCAATCAGGGCAGCACGCTGGTGCAGGATCGCATCGAATTCACCGGGCTGCGGGCGAAATACCTGCGCCTGACGTGGCAAGGCAAACCGCCTGTGCCGGATGCCGTGCGTGCGGAGCTGGCCGCCGGGGCCCCGGTGGCGCTCGCGGATAACGCCATCCAGTGGCGCTCGGGTCTGGCGCCAGTGCAGACGCCCGCTGCCGGCGATTACCAGTTCGATACTGGCGGCGTGTTCCCGGTCGAGCGCGTGAAGATCCATCTGCCGCAAGCCAACACCGTCGCGCAGGCGACGCTGTATGCGCGTGCCGATGCCCAGGCGCCCTGGCGGCCGGTGACCTCTGCGCGCCTGTTCCGGCTGGCGGGGGCCGACGGGAAGGGCGAGCAGGAAAGTGCGGCAATCACCGTGCCTGCGGCGGGTGAGCGCTATTGGCGTCTGCAAGTTGACACGCGCAGCGGCGGCCTCGGTGCCGGCGCGCCGCAGTTGGCGATCGGCTGGCGTCCGGCCACGGTCACGTATGCGGCGCGCGGCAATGTGCCGTTCATGCTGGCGGTGGCGGAAGTGGCGCGCGGCAATCCGGTCGCACGCGCGGATTTGCTCGCGGGTGCGTCGCCTGCCATTGCGCAGGCACAACTTGGCGCGATGAGCGATTCGCCTGCTGACGCGCTGACGGCAGAGCCACCGGGCGGCCGCAAGCGCCAGTGGGTTCTGTGGGGCGCCCTGTTGGCGGCGGTAGCGGTGCTGGGCGGCATGGCCTGGCGGTTGTTCCGCGCGCCGTCCGTGCCGCCGGATGCATCGACGTAATCGGCATCGCACAAAGAAAACGGCGCCACCTGGGCGCCGCTTTTGTTGGCAGAGCGGATGTTCAGTGCGCGAAGGCGGGTTGAACGAACAGCGCAACGCACAAGGCAAAGCCCGCAAACCACATCAGCGAACGCAGCGGTGCCCAGTTGGCGAGATAGCACACCGTGTACAGCACGCGCACCACGATGAACGCGATGGCCAGCAGGTTGATGCGGTCGATGACGCCGCCGCCCAGGATGGCCACCAGCACGGCCACCGCAAAGAACGGAAACGCTTCAAAGTGATTCTGCTGTGCGGCTGCAGCACGGCCCGCTACGCCGGTTTGCTGTGCGAGCCACGCGCGCGGATTGCTGTTGTCGTACCGCGGGCCTTTGGCCTTGGCGATGCCGACGCACACGATCGGCAACACCGCTGCCACCAGAACGCACCAGAGGGCGATCGGCATGGTCAGTCTCCTGGATGTGGATGGTTGTGAGGGTGCCGCACCCTAGCATAAGGTGCGTTTTCAAACACCTAGCGCGTTAGTCGACACCCTGCACGGCAATGCGCACATCCCCGAGCATGACCACCTGGCCCGCCCGAATCTTGGCCGTCTTGCGCAACTCCGGCTGGCCGTCGACCGTGACCGCACCCTCGGCAACCACCGCCTTGCCGGCGCCGCCGCTGTCCACCACGCCGGTGAGCTTGAGCAGCTTGTGCAGCTCGATGTATTCGGTGGTCAGTGCGAAATCGATATTGGGCATAGAGGGATTGCGAGGTTTATTGAGGCGTGGCTTCCACGCTGATGTCGAGGTCGACGCGGTCGCCCACGTCGGGCAGAAAGCGCGTCATGCCGAAGGCGCTGCGGGCAATGGAGAGGTGGAAATCGCCGCCGCAGACGTGGCGCGTGCTGCCGGGCATCTTCTCGTCGCCACAACTGAAGTGGCGCACCTCCAACCGCACCGGCTGCGTCACGCCGTGCAGCGTCAGCTTGGCCTCGATGGCGGCAAGCTTGCCGCCTTCCACGACAAAGCGGTCGCTGCGCAGGCGGATGACCGGAAACTGCGCGGCGTCGAGAAACTGCTCGGATTTCAGCACACCGTCCAGCACCCGCAGGCGCGTGTTGACGGATGCAGCGTCGACGGTGAAATCGATGCCGCCCTGGTTGGTGGCTTCATCGAAATTGATGGCGCCGTCGATCTTGTCGAAGCGGCCGCGCATCGTGCTCCGATCGAAATGCGATGCGCCGAAGTAGACCGATGTGTGCGTCAGGTCTGGCGCAAATGACGCGGCGAAGGCGGGAGTGGTCAACAACCCCGCCAGCAATAGGATCCATGCACGCATGATGCCTCCGATATCAGAGGCCCATGGCGCGCATGGGCCCGTGTTTACTTGCCCCAGCTGTCTTTCAGGCCGACCACGCGGTTGAACACGGGCTTGCCCGGTTGCGAGTCGGTGCGGTCAGCCACAAAGTAGCCATGGCGCTCGAACTGGAAGCGGTCTTCCGCCTTGGCCGTTGCCAGCGTCGGCTCCAGGTAGGCCGTGACGATCTTCTTGGAGTCCGGGTTGAGCGCATCCAGGAAGTTCTTATCGCCCGAATCCGGCTGGGGGTCGCTGAATAGGCGGTCGTACAGGCGCACTTCAGCTTCCAGCGCATGTGCGGCGCTCACCCAGTGGATGTTGCCCTTCACCTTCACGCTGTCAGCACCCGGCGTGCCACTCTTCGTGTCCGGAATGATGTTGGCGTGCACAGCCGTGATGTTGCCGTCGGCATCCTTGTCGCAGCCGGTGCATTCGATCACATAGCCGTAGCGCAGGCGCACCTTGTTGCCCGGGAACAGGCGGAAGTAGCCCTTAGGCGGCGTCTCGGTAAAGTCCTCGCGCTCGATCCACAGCTCTCGCGTGAGCGGGAATTCGCGGCGGCCGAGTTCCGGCTGCTTCGGATGCACGGGTGCGGAGCAAGGCTCGTTGAAATCGGCCGGCACGTTGTCGAGCACCAGCTTGACCGGGTCCAGCACGGCCACCGAGCGCGGCGCTCGCGCGTCGAGGTCATCGCGCACGGCGCCTTCCAAGATGCTCATATCGATCCAGCTGTCGGCCTTCGACACGCCAACGCGTTCGCAGAAGAGCTGGATCGATTCCGGCGTATAGCCGCGGCGGCGGATGCCAACGAGCGTCGGCATCCGCGGGTCGTCCCAGCCGTCGACACGCTTTTCCGTCACCAGCTGCAGCAGCTTGCGCTTGCTGGTGATGGCGTATGTCAGGTGCAGACGCGCGAATTCGTATTGATGCGGCAACGGCGCGGGCAGCACGCCGGCGTCGCGCAGGTGGTCGAGCACCCAGTCGTACAGCGGGCGGTTGTTCTCGAATTCCAGCGTGCACAGCGAATGGGTGATGTTCTCCAGCGCATCGGAAATGCAATGCGTGAAGTCGTACATCGGGTAGATGCACCACGCGTCGCCGGTGCGGTGGTGATGCGCATGGCGGATGCGGTACAGCACCGGATCGCGCATCACGATGTTGGGCGCGGCCATGTCGATCTTGGCGCGCAGCACCAGTTCGCCATCCTTGTACTTGCCCGCGCGCATATCGCGGAACAGCGCCAGGTTTTCGTCCACCGAGCGATCACGGAACGGCGACGGCGTGCCCGGGCGGGTGAAATCGCCCCGGTTGGCGGCGATCTGCTCGGCGCTCTGGCTGTCGACGTAGGCCGCGCCGCGCTGGATCAGCACTTCAGCAAAACCGTAGAGCTGCTCGAAGTAGTCGCTGGCGTAATAGAGGTGCTCGCCGCCCGCGTCGCTCCACGAATAGCCGAGCCAGTGCACGGCGTCGATGATGGAATCGACGTATTCGGTGTCTTCCTTGACCGGGTTGGTGTCGTCAAAGCGCAGGTGGCAGCGGCCGTTGTAATCCTTGGCCATGCCGAAGTTCACCCAGATGCTCTTGGCGTGACCAATGTGCAGATAGCCATTGGGCTCCGGCGGAAAGCGAGTGACCACCGGTGGGATCGGCTGGCCGGTGGCGTCCTTGCGGTTGGCGTAGGTGCCTTGCGTGAGGTCGCCGTCAATGATCTGGCGAAGGAAGTTGGACGTGGGGGCGGCGGCAGTCGACCCGTTGGCGGTGGCGTTGTCTTGGCTCATGGGAGTGCGTGATTCGGCAATCCCGCGATTTTACAGTGCCCGGCGGCTTACGCCCCCGGACGCTATTTGCGCTGGGCCAGGCCGTCGAGCGCCTGTGCGCGCAACAGCTCATTCGAGGCGGTGAAGGTCTGCTGCCGGAGTTGCGCGATTTGCGCGGCGCGATCGGCTTCCGAAAGGCCGGTAAAGGCGTTGATGCGATCGCGTTCGCGGGCGTAGGCGTCGTAGCGGTTGCGCCAGTCGGCTTCTTCGCGGTTGCCCTGGATGAGGCGGTCGGCCACGAGGCTGTCCACGCCTCGGGCCGACAGGCGCTGGCGCATCTCGGCCTCGCTCATGCCTTGCTTCGTCCACGTTTCCATGTCGCTGGCGAGCTTGAGCGGGGCAGAGGCATCGCGGCGCGCCTGCTGCACCGAGGGCGGCAGGTTGGCATCGATGGCGGCGATCCTGGCAGCGCGCTGCTCGGGCGTGAGCGACGGATCAGCCATTACGGCCAGGCGGTCGAGTGCGTCGGCGTCCATCGCGTCGTCATCGCCGTACCAGGCCTGGGCGACGTCCGCCCCCAGGTATTGGCGGCGCAGCGCGGTGCGCTCGCTCAACTGCTGGCGCAGCGTGGCGATCAGCTCCGGGCGCTGCTGGACTTGTTCGAGGCTCGGCTTATTGCGGCCGGTGGTGCCGTTTTCAGCCGCTGCCTTGCGATAGGCCAGGTAATGCTGCAACAGCGATTGCGCCTCCGCCAGCGCCGGCGTGATCAGCTTGGCGCGCAGATGCGCCTCGGCCATCGACACACGCTGGGCTTCGGGCAGCGACGCGGGCACGTCGAGGAAGTAGTCGAACACCGCGCGGTTGGCGGCTTCAACGATGAGGTGGCCGTGCGCATCGACGTGCAGGCCGTCCGGGGCCTGCGTGTCGGCCAGCTCGGGTGCAGGCGCGACCGTCGTCAACGGTTCGCCGCCCACACTCACACTACCGATGAATGCGCCCTTGGCCGCCTGCGGCTGCGATGCCGCAGGCATTTCCGGCCCGTCAGACGTATGCCACCAGTAGACCCCGCCCGCGACCGACACCGCCACCAGCACGGCCACAACAAACGTCATGGGTTGTATCGATGGCGATTGGGGTTTCATCGTGGCGTTGAGCGCGTGGAGGGTTAGAGACCTGCCGTCTTCAGTCGATTGGCTTGTGTGCGAATCACCGCAACGGGGTCCGCTGCGCCCCAGCCGATCAGGCCAAGCAACTGGTTGACCTCATCCAGGTGATTCCACGCGTAATCCGTCGACAAGACCTGCCCGAACTTCGCGCTGCACACGGAGACGAGCCCATCGTTCGTTCCCGAGCCACGCGCCTGCATGACGCCGCCGCTGAACACCAGCACCGGATCAAACACGTCGAGAAGGTTGGTGGCGGTGGAGCGGCCCGTCCACGAATACAGCTTCTGCACGTTGCCATTGCGCACGTCGGTGGCGCTGCCGGTGTTGCACCCGCTCGCCAGGCCCGCGCTCGGGAACGCCTTGTTGAAATCGGCCGCGCCCGACGTCGACAGGATATGCAGCGCCGCAAAACCGTTCTGCGGATTGCTGTTGCCGTTGAACCAGCCGAGCACCGAGCCGAATATGTCGGCACCGAGGTTCACGAGCGCTTGGAACGGAGCGGGTGTCGACTCCACAAAGTCCGCAAACTCCGACCCCTTGTGGGGCGTGCCGATGGTGGTGACGGAGGCCACCAGGTTCGGCACCACAGCTGCCGCGTAGCGCGATGTCAGCCCGCCCTGGCTGTGTCCAATGAGGTTGACCTTGGCTGCGCCCGTGGTGGCCAGCACGCTGCGAATCTGGCTGACGAGTTGCTCGCCGCGTACGGTTTCATCGTTGAAGGCGGAGACATCGGCCACGTAGACATTGGCGCCGTTGGCGCGCAGGTCTTCGGGGATCTGGTACCAGTAATCGACCACGCCGAGGAACTTGCTGGTGCCCGACAGGCCATGCACGAGCACGATCGGGTACTTGGTGGCGGCATAAGTGCTGGCAGCCTGGGCCGGTGCGGCCGCACCCAAGGTGAGGGCGGATGTGGCCAAGACGGCGGCTGCAGCGTGCGTGCGCAGGAAGCTGCGCGCTGATCCATAGACAGCATGGAGCAGGGAAGTCTGTGTCATTCGGTTGTCTCCTGGACATTGGATAGGTGGTCGACCTCTATGGGCCGATCGCCCTCCGTTATCCGAAGCGCTGTGTCCAACGTCAACTGAAGTGGAGGTCTGGCTCTAATGCTGCGCCGCCGCGTGCGCAAACAAAAACCGGAGGGCGGGCCTCCGGTTTCGTAGGGTGCGGTGCAGCAACGTCGCGCTTCTTACTCTTCTTGAAATGCCTCTTCGCGTTTTCTGTTGATGGCCGGTAGCGCCACCAGCAAGACCAGAATGCCCGCCGCAATCAGCAGCCCCAGCGACAGCGGCCGCGTGACGAAGGTGGAGAAATCCCCGCGCGAGAGCAGCAGCGCGCGGCGGAAGTTTTCTTCCATCATCGGCCCGAGCACGAAGCCGAGCAGCATTGGCGCCGGTTCGCAGCGCAGCTTCACGAACATGTAGCCGATCAATCCGAAGAGCGCCGTCTGGAAGATATCGAACGTCGTATTTGACACCGAATACACGCCGATGCAGCAGAACACCAGGATGGCCGGATACAGGAAGCGATACGGCACCTTCAACAGACGCACCCACACGCCGATCATCGGCAGGTTCAGCACGATCAACATCAGGTTGCCGATCCACATCGAGGCGATCAGGCCCCAGAACAGCGCGGGGTTGCTGGTCATCACCTGTGGGCCAGGCTGGATGTTGTGGATGGTCATCGCGCCCACCATCAGCGCCATCACCGCATTGGGCGGAATGCCCAGCGTGAGCAACGGAATGAAGGATGTCTGCGCGGCAGCGTTGTTGGCCGATTCCGGACCGGCCACACCCTCGATGGCGCCCTTGCCGAACTCGTGTGAATACTTCGACGTCTTCTTCTCCAGGGAGTACGACGCAAACGACGCCAGCGTTGCGCCGCCGCCGGGCAGGATGCCCAGCAGCGAGCCGAGCGCCGTGCCACGCAGCACGGCCGGGATCATGCGCTTGAAGTCTTCGCGGCTGGGCCAGAGGTTGCGCACGTGCTCGACAAAGGTTTCACGGTGCTCCTTCTGTTCGAGGTTCGCGATGATCTCGGCAAAGCCAAACACGCCCATCGCCACCGACACGAAGTTCAGCCCGTCGGCCAGTTCCGGCACGTCAAACGAATAACGCGCGGTGCCCGAGTTCACATCGGTGCCGACCAGACCGAGCAGCAGGCCCAGCACGATCATCGCGATCGCCTTGATGAGCGAGCCCGAGGCCAGCACCACCGCCCCGATGAGCCCCAGCACCATCAGCGCGAAATACTCCGCCGGCCCGAAGTTGAACGCGAATTCCGACAGCGGCGTGGCAAACGCCGCCAGCACCAGCGTGGCCACGCAGCCGGCGAAGAACGAGCCGAGGCCCGCGGTGGCCAGCGCCACGCCTGCGCGCCCCCGCCGGGCCATCTGATAGCCGTCAATGGTGGTCACTACCGATGACGATTCGCCCGGCAGATTGACGAGGATGGCCGTGGTGGAGCCGCCGTACTGCGCGCCGTAGTAAATGCCGGCCAGCATGATGAGCGCGGCCACCGGAGGCAGTGCGTATGTGGCGGGCAGCAGCATCGCAATCGTGGCGATAGGGCCAAGGCCAGGCAACACGCCGATCAGCGTGCCAAGCACGCAGCCGATGAACGCGTAGATCAGGTTCTGTATGGAAAGCGCGGTGGAGAAACCGAGCGCAAGATTGGCAAAGAGATCCATGATGTCGTCCGCGTCCCGCTCAATTGCCGATGAAGGCGGGCCACACCGGAAACTGCAGCTTGAGCCCGTAGACGAAGGCCGCGAGGCTCATCACCACCATCGCGATGGCGGTGCCGGCGGCGCCCTTGAGCGTGAACTCGTGGCTCGCCATGCTGGAGACCAGCACGAGCACCACAATCGAGAGCACCAGCCCAAGCGGTTGCAGCAGCAGCCCGAACAGCACCACGGAGCCGAGAACCCACAGCAGCGTTTTGACGTCCCAGCGCGGAATGCGATCGGCCACACCCTTGCGCGACAACGATTGCACGACCACGACCACGCCCAGCAGCACGAGCACCACGCCCAGCCAGAACGGGAAGTAGCCCGGGCCCATGCTGCCCGCCGTGCCCATGCGGTAGCTGCGCGCCAGAATGGCAAACGCCGCACCGGCGACGATGAACATGATGCCGGATGCAAAGTCCTGGTGACTGCGGATCACCGGACGACCTTGTGGATCGTTCTGCAAGTCTGGTCTCCTCGGGATGGCGTGCTGCGCCGGGTATGGCAGGGCGCCTTATGCCTTGTAAGGCGGCCAAGTTTGCACGCTAAGCAGACCGGCTTTCAAGCACCTTGCGGAGGGGAAGGCGGGCTTTCTCATGGCCCGGCGCGGCGCCTGGGCAAACGATTCAGGGTTTGTCCCTAGCGTTGCCTTGGGGAAGACTTGGGGCCGAGCAATGCGGTTGCGCGGCCCTGTGTAATTACATGCCGATACCGCGCGCCATCAACACAGCCGCCAGCGGAATGAAGATGATCAGGTGCGACTCGATCATGACCCAACGCCGCGTTTTTGCAATTTCCGCGGGCGTGGGCACGAAGTTGGGCAGCGTCTTACCCTGCTTCTTCCAGCGCAGGATCGTGACAGTCGGAATGATCGACATCAGGCCGATCAGGATGAACAGGCCGACCTTGACGTGGAATACCGGGTTGTGAACGTAGAACGCGTAGCCTTTGGCACCATAGAACACGCGCAGCAGCCCCGTTATCAGCACCGCGAGGGCGGCAAACCCGAACACGGCGTCATAGCGCGCCAGGCGCTTGCACGTCTCGGGCGTCATGTCCGGGCGCAGTACCACGGCCTCGGCGGTGAGAAAGACGATCAGCGTGAAGATCGAGATGTAATGCAAGTAAGCCAGCAACGCATCAAGCCACATGAGGACCTCGTCTTGGGTGGAAGAAGTTGCGATTAGATGACGCCTTGCGCGCGCAGTGCTTCGATCTGCTCGGGCGAGAAGTCGAGCACGTCGCGCAGCACGGTTTCGGTGTGTTCGCCCAGCAGTGGCGGGTGGCTCGCGGCCTTGGGTGGCGTGGCACTCATCTTGACCGGACTGCCGACCAGCTTGACGGTACCGGCGCTCGGGTGAGGTAGGTCGACGCGCAGGCCGCGCGCCTGTACCTGCTCGTTGTCGAACACCTCGTCGAGCGAATTGATCGGGCCGCACGGCACGCCGGCGGCTTCGAGCTTGTCGATCCATTCGCCCTTGCCGAAGCGTTTGACCATCTCGGCCAGGATCGGCACCAGCACGTCGCGGTTGGCCACGCGCTGCGGGTTGGTGGCAAAGCGCGGGTCGTCGGCCAGTTCGGGCATGCCGCCGGCGTCGACAAAGCGGCGAAACTGGCCGTCATTGCCGACTGCCACGATGATCCAGCCATTGGCGGCCTGGAAGGTCTGATACGGCACGATGTTCGGATGTGCGTTGCCCCAGCGCTTGGGTGCCTGACCGCTCGCCAGATAGTTCGTGTTCATGTTCGCCAGCATCGCGACCTGCACGTCGAGCAACGCCATGTCGATGTACTGGCCCTCGCCGGTGCGGTCCCGATGGGCAAGGGCGGCCAGCACGGCCACGGTGGCGTACATGCCGGTCATCAAATCCGAAATGGCCACGCCGGCCTTCTGCGGGCCGCCGCCGGGCAGGTCGTCGCGCTCGCCGGTCAGGCTCATGAAGCCGCCCATGCCTTGGACGATGAAGTCGTAGCCGGCACGCGCGGCGTAAGGGCCGGTCTGGCCGAAACCTGTGATGGAGCAGTAGACGAGGTCCGGCTTAACGGCTTTGAGCGATGCGTAGTCGAGCCCGTATTTCTTGAGCTGGCCGACCTTGTAGTTTTCGAGCACCACGTCCGCATGTGCCGCCAGTTTGCGGACGATGTCCTGGCCCTCTGGCGTGCTGATGTCGACGGTGATCGAGCGCTTGTTTCGATTGGCCGCGAGGTAATAGGCGGCTTCGGTGGTGTCCTGGCCGGCTTCGTCCTTGAGCCACGGCGGGCCCCATGTGCGCGTGTCGTCGCCGGCGCCTGGGCGTTCTACCTTGATGACATCGGCGCCGAAGTCGGCAAGATTCTGCGCGCACCAGGGGCCGGCAAGCACGCGGGTCAGGTCGAGAACACGGAGATGGCTCAGAGCGCCCATGGATTGACGAATCGACACGATTGGAACGGGTGCACTCTACACCACGCCCCGGCAGGGCCCCAGCCCCATGCGTCAAACCGGGGAAAATGCGGCGCAGAATGGGCGCGACCCGGGCGCGAACCCCGTATAATCAACGGTTTGCACTAATCCAAGGCGCTCAGGGGCGGATGCTCCAAGGCGCAATGCTGACTCCGGCACCCCGCGACATGAAAGCCTCCGATATCCGCCAAAAATTCCTGACCTTCTTTGAGGGCAAGGGCCACACTGTGGTGCGCTCCTCGCCGCTGGTGCCGGGCAACGACCCGACGCTGCTGTTCACCAACTCCGGCATGGTGCAGTTCAAGGACGTTTTCCTTGGTACCGACAAGCGCCCGTACGTGCGCGCAGCCTCCGTGCAGCGCTGCCTGCGCGCCGGCGGCAAGCACAACGACCTGGAAAACGTCGGCTACACCGCGCGTCACCACACGTTCTTTGAAATGCTGGGCAACTGGTCGTTCGGCGACTACTTCAAGCTCGACGCCATCACGTGGGCGTGGGAACTGCTGACCAAGGAATACAAGCTGCCGGCCGACAAGCTCTGGGCCACCGTTTACCAGACCGACGACGAGGCCTACGACATCTGGACCAAGGTGATCGGCCTGCCGCCGGAGCGCGTCGTGCGCATCGGCGACAACAAGGGCGCGCCGTACGCCTCCGACAACTTCTGGCAGATGGCCGAAACCGGCCCGTGCGGCCCGTGCTCGGAAATCTTCTACGACCACGGCCCGGACGTATGGGGCGGCCCCCCGGGGAGCCCGGAAGCCGACGGCGACCGCTACATCGAAATTTGGAACAACGTGTTCATGCAGTTCGATCGCCAGCTCGATCCGGCGACCGGCGAATACACGCTGACCCCGCTGCCCGCACCGTGCGTCGACACCGGCATGGGCATGGAGCGTCTGGCTGCGATTTTGCAGCACGTGCACAGTAACTACGAGATCGACCTGTTCCAGGCGCTGATCGCCGCCGCCGCGCGCGAGACCAACACCAAGGATCTGGCCAACAACTCGCTGCGCGTGATTGCCGACCACATTCGCGCGTGCTCGTTCCTGATCGTCGACGGCGTGATCCCGGGCAATGAAGGCCGCGGCTACGTGCTGCGCCGGATCATCCGCCGCGCTATCCGCCATGGCTATAAGCTGGGCTGCCGCGCCGCGTTCTTCCACAAGCTGGTGGACGATCTCGTCGCCCAGATGGGCGAAGCCTATCCGGAACTGCGTGAGGCGCGCGACCGCGTGGTCGAGGTGCTGCGCACGGAAGAAGCCCGCTTCTTCGAGACCATCGAGCACGGCATGTCGATCCTCGACACTGCGCTGGGCGAGCTGAAGACCTCGGGTGCCAAGATGCTCGACGGCGAACTCGCTTTCAAGCTGCACGACACCTTCGGTTTCCCGCTGGACCTGACGCAAGACGTCTGCCGCGAGAACGACGTGATCGTCGACGAAGCTGCCTTTGACGCGGCCATGAACCGCCAGCGCGAGCAGGCACGCGCGGCCGGCAAGTTCAAGATGGTTGCCGGCACGCTCGACTACACCGGCGACAAGACCACCTTCCACGGCTACGACCAGCTTGTGCGCGAAACCGCGCGTGTGACGGCGCTGTTTGTTGACGGTGCGTCGGTGCAGGAAATGCACCCGGGCCAGACCGGCGTGGTGGTGCTGGACCACACCCCGTTCTATGCGGAATCGGGCGGCCAGGTTGGCGACCAGGGCACGCTCAAGGCCGCGACCGTCTGGTTTGACGTGGCGGACACGCTCAAGGTGCAGCCGGAAGTATTTGGCCACCACGGCGAGCTGCGCACCGGCGTGCTGAAGGTTGGCGATGCCGTGGCGGCGGAAGTGGACGCTGTGCGCCGCGCGCGCACCATGCGCAACCACTCGGCCACCCACCTGATGCACAAAGCCCTGCGTGAAGTGCTGGGCGGCCACGTGCAGCAGAAGGGCTCGCTGGTCGATGCCGACAAGACCCGCTTCGACTTCTCGCACAACGCGCCGATGACGCCGCTGCAGATTCGCGAAGTGGAAGCGCGCGTCAACGCAGAAATTTTCGCCAACGCCGCGACGAGCGCCCAGCTCATGGGCTTTGACGATGCGGTCAAGAACGGCGCGATGGCGCTCTTCGGTGAAAAATACGGCGATGAAGTGCGCGTGCTGTCGATCGGCTCATCGAAGGAACTGTGTGGCGGCACGCACGTGGCGCGCACGGGCGACATCGGCCTGTTCAAGATCGTGAGCGAATCAGGCGTGGCAGCGGGCATCCGCCGCGTGGAAGCGATCACCGGCGACAACGTGCTGCATTACCTGCAGACGCTCGACACGCGCATCAACGAAGCGGCCGCTGCACTGCGTGCGCAGCCGTCGGAGCTGACGCAGCGTATCGGCCAGGTGCAGGATCAAGTCAAGACGCTGGAGAAGGAGCTGGAGCGCCTGAAGTCGAAGTTGGCCGCAAGCCAGGGCGACGAACTGGTGAGCCAGGCGGTGGACGTTGCCGGCATCAAGGTGCTGGCCGCCAAGCTGGATGGCGCCGATGCCAAGACGCTGCGCGAGACCATGGACAAGCTCAAGGACAAGCTGCAGACCGCCGCCATCGTGCTGGGCAGCGTCACCGACGGCAAGGTTGCGCTGATCGCCGGCGTGACGGCTGACGCCACGGGCAAGGTCAAGGCCGGCGAGCTGGTCAACTTCGTCGCCCAGCAGGTCGGTGGCAAGGGCGGCGGCCGCCCGGACATGGCACAGGCCGGCGGCACGGAGCCGGACAACCTGCCGCAGGCGCTGGCGGGTGTGGCAGCGTGGGTGCAGCAGAAGGTCTGATGTAACGCCTTCGCATCGGATGCGCTGAACGGCGCGCGTTCCCGGCAACGGGGCGCGCGCCGTTTTTGTTTTGGGGCGATCAGCGAGGCGGCGTGGTGTCCAGCCGGAAGACGCGCAGCCGTTCATTCCGATCGCCATGGCGGGCGCCCGACCAGAACGGTGCCCACTCATCTCCTGGCGTCCGCGCGTGTGCGTGGCTGTCTTGGACGATCAGCCATCGGCACGTGTGGGCTGTGGATTGTGCAACGGGCCGGTGCAGGATGCCGGTGAAGTAGCGCAGCATGGGGGCTTCCGATTCGCCCAGATGCCAGCTCGCCATGCAATCGTCGGTGCGCCATGCCGGCGCCAGCTTGGCACTGAGACTGTCGAACACCGAGCGATAGCTCTTGGCCTCGTCCAACCAGGGCAGCAGCAGGGTGCCGATCAACCCCCAGCCGACCAGGGTGCCGGCCGCCCACGAGAGCGCACCGCGCCATGCGCCGGCTTGTTTCAGCCGTGGCAGCAGCCAGAGCCATCCCCCTGTCAGGGCGAGTGCCGCGGCCACCAGCGTGGGGTCGAGCGGCAAGGTCCAGTCGACCGGCAACCAGCGGTCGAGCCAGCGCAGGCCTGCATGCGATGTGTTTTCCGTCATGACGGCCCACAGCAGCCATGCGAGCAGCACGATGCTGCCGAACAGCGCGCGGCTGAGGTAGTCCCACATGGCGTGCACGCGCATCGGCAGCCGCGCGATCGCCTGCTGGCCCAGCATCGCCAGCGGCACGATGAACGGCAGCAGATACAGCGGGCGAGCGGTCGCCGAGACCTGGAGTGCAAGCAGCCCCACGGCCGCGAACGCCAGCGGCAGCGCCACACGCGGTGTACGCCAATCACGCCACGCGCCGCCAGTCAGTGCGACGAGCGCGAGTGGGCCGGCCGGAAACCCGATGGTCAGCAGCGAATGCCAGACGTAGAACGGATCGTCGTTCTCCGCGCCCAGCACGGGTACGGAAAAGCCCAGGAAGCGGCCGATGTTGTTGTCCCAGAACCAGACGTGGAAGAGATCTGGCGCGCGCAGGTAGAAGAGCGTCGGCCAGATCGTGGCGAATGGAAGGAAGACCAGCACCGCCGTGCCGAGTTGTCGCACAAACGCGCGAATGCGGCACGCGGGAAGCAGCACGCAAGCCCCGGCGATCGTGATGCAGAACACCAGCGGAATGAATACGCCCTTGGCCAGCAGCGCCATCCCCATACCGATGCCGAGCAGCCATGCCGCGCCGCGAGAACGCGTTGCCGGCAGCGCGCATTCGAACAACCCGCAGAAGCCGATGGCAGTGCCCGCCAGCAACGCCACGTCGGTGATCATCTCGTGCGCGTGCTTGACCACGATCAGCGAGCCTGCGCACAGCGCCACCGTGCCCAGCACGCGTAGGTCCGTCCATGAAGAGGCACCTGTCGCCGCCCGTGCGAGCCGCGCGGTAAACGCAAGGGCCAATCCGGCAAACAGCGCACTAGCAAGCCGCGCGGCGTCATGCGCGGGCAGCACGTCACCCAGCAGCCAGACCAGCGCGCTTGCTGCCCACGCATAAAACGGTGGTTTCTCGACAAAGGGTTGGCCGGCGCTGACCGGCACGATCGCGTCTCCGGTTTCCACCATGTGCTGGACGATGCCGAACGTATAGGTTTCGTCCTGCTTCCATGGGTCGTGGCCGAGGGTGCCGGGCAGCAGGTAGGCGCAGGCGATCAGCGCGACGAGAAGCCATTTGCGCAACGCTTGCCATGGCCATACGCGCACTGATGGCGAAGTGGGTGCGAGCACCCCGCCTGCGGCAAGCAGGGCAGGGTTTGCCGTGAAGTCACGCGCGTGCGTGGTCGCGGCGGGCGTGGGTGCGCTCCGCCGTCCAGGGCGTGTGGGTTCCTGCATGGTGCGAGGTTTCCGGTTTGCCGGATGCGGCCCGGAAGGTGGCCGGCCGATCGGCTTGGATGACTGACAGAACGCCCCGATCCGGTCTGGGTGGGGCGCTGTGCAGTACATCACGCACAACTTACGGAGACCCTGAGCGCCGCGTCGCAAACCTGAGCAACGGATTTCCATGGGGCAGGCCGCGCGGCTTTCGGGGCACAGCGCGCCCTTCGTTGGGGCTTGTCTGCGTCATGAGAACAAGCTCGGGAACGCGGCCCGGCTGGAGACAGGCCCCGCCATGGCCTATACCGGGAAAACGTTGCCGATTGTGTAGGGATTGTGTGCCGCTTGGCAGGCAATTTGCATCGGTGGCGCGTGCTGTTCCCCACAGCGCGGGTTGATCCCATTCCTATCCCCAAATCCGAGGAGAACCATGAGCGTCCTATCTGACAAGGTCGACGCCCCGCCACCGCAGCCGCCGCACCGGCTGCTCGGGCGCAAAGGCAAACGATTGGCGCGTGCCGTCGCGGTTGGCGCCTTGCTGGCGGCTGGCGTCGGTGCATCGACACAACCGGTTGCGCAACTTGCGCCGGAGTCGCACGCGCGCAAGGTCAAGGTGCTGATCATCAGCATGTTCGCGCCCGAGGCGCAGCCGTGGATCGACAAGCTTGGCCTCACGCAAGACGTGCCGGTGCCGGGCCTGTCGATCGACTACCCGAACGTGCATTGCAACGCCAGCGACGTCTGCCAGCTCACCACGGGCATGGGGAAGGCGAATGCCGCGTCGTCGGTGTCTGCGCTGATCTACAGCGGCAAGTTCGACCTGCAGCGCACGTACTTCCTTGTTGCCGGCATTGCCGGGATCGATCCGTCGCAGGGCACGCTCGGCAGCGCGGCGTGGGCGCGCTTCCTGGTCGACAGCGACATCGCGTGGGAGATCGATGCGCGCGAGGTGCCCGCCAACTGGCCCAACGGCTTCATCGGCATCAACACGCAGGGCCCGGGGCAGAAGCCGCCGCTGGATTACAAGACCGAAGTCTTCCGCGTGAACGAGGCGCTGCTACAGAAGGCGCTGGCGCTTTCCAAGGGCGCGGTGTTGGACGACAACGCAACTGCACGCGCCTATCGCGCCAACTACCCGAGCGCACCGGCCAACCAGCCGCCTTCTGTCGTGCAATGCGACACCGCTGCGGGCAACACGTACTGGCACGGCGCCAAGCTGGGCGAGCGCGAAGCGGCATGGGTCAAGCTGCTGACGGACGGGCAGGGCACGTACTGCACCACGCAGCAGGAAGACAACGCCACGTTCGAGGCGCTCACGCGTGGCTCCAAGGCGGGGCTGCTCGACCTGCAGCGTGTGGCCGTGCTGCGCACTGCATCGAACTTCGACCGGCCGTATCCGGGGCAAACGCCGTATGACTCGCTGGTCAACAGCAACTCGGGCGGGTTCGTGCCGTCGCTCAACAACCTGTATCTGGCGGGCGGTCCGCTGGTCAACGAGATCGTCACGCGCTGGAGCGTGTGGAAACACGGAGTGCCTTCGCCATGATCGATTCCCGACTCAAGACACCCATGCGATCCATCGCCAAGCTTTGTGCGGTCGGTGCCGCTGCGCTGACCTTGAACAGTTGTGCGTATGACGGAGTGAAAGTCATCGTCATCAACATGTTCCAGGGCGAGGCACAGCCCTTCATCGACCGCTACGACCTCAAGGAGAGGGTCTACATCTCGGGCCTGTCACCCGACGCGCCCAACATGCTGTGCAACTACGATGGCATCTGCCAGGTCACCACGGGCATGGGCTATGCGAATGCCGCGTCCACGATTTCCGCGTTGCTCTATCGCAGCAAGCTGGACCTCTCGCACACCTACTTTGTGATTGCCGGCATTGCGGGCATCGATCCGGGCCAGGGTACGGTGGGCTCGGCGGCGTGGGCGCGGTATGCGGTCGATTACGGCCTCTCGCACGAGATCGATGCGCGCGAGATGCCGGCAGGCTGGCCCTACGGCTACTTCGGCATCGGCACCAAGGGCCCGGGCGAGAAGCCGCCGATGGACTACCGCACCGAAGTGTTCCAGCTCAACGAGACGTTGCTGCAGCGGGCATACACGCTGTCGAAATCGGCGACGCTGGAAGACAGCCCCGAGGCCATCGCCTTCCGCAAGAACTACCCTTATGCGCCGGCCAATCAGCCACCCGCCGTCATCCAATGCGACGTGGCCTCCGCCGACACCTGGTGGGCCGGCCGCAACCTGGGCCAGCGGGCGCGTGACTGGGTGAAGACGATGACCGACAACAAGGGCACGTATTGCACGACCGCGCAGGAGGACAACGCCACGCTGGAAGTGCTCACGCGGGGCGCCCGTGCTGGCAAGGTCGACTTCAGCCGCGTGGCGTTGCTGCGAGCCGGGTCCGACTTCGATCGCCCGTACGATGGCCAGAGCGCCTCCGACGGGCTCATCAACTACGCGCAGCAGGGCGGTTTTGTGCCGGCCACGCACAACCTCGTCAATGCGGCCAAGCCGTTGTTGGACGACATCGTGCAGCACTGGCCTCAATGGAAACAGGGGGTACCGGCGAATTATCAGTTGCTGACATCACATTTCAATCTATATAATGCGAATCATTCTCATTTGTTGGGTGGCGACGGGCAACTTGCCTGACCGCTGACCATCGCTCTTGCCGGGCGAGCCAGCGGGTTTCCACCTGCCAGCCAACGGATCGACGCGCCGCGTGATGTTTTGCGGCGCGTTTTCTCTTCTCTAAGCGCATTTCCGCGCGCCCGGTTTCGCTAATCCTGATCGACCCTGTTGCCTGCGATGAACCGTCATCTCGCGGCCCGCGCATTCTCCTGCGCGCTCGCCGCCATTCCTCTCGCCGTTTCTACATTGACGCATGCCGAAGAGAGCCAGCCGGCCGCAGGTGCCGCCACGGTCGACCTCAACGAGACGACCGTCACGGCTGGCAGTCAGCGCGGCTTTGCGGCCAGCACAGCGCAGGTCGGCGCGTTCCGCGGCATGGCGCTGCGCGACATCCCTGCCACCGTGAATGTGGTCACGCGCGAGGCGCTCGATGCGCAGCAGGACACGTCGCTGCACGACGCCCTGCGCAATACGGCGGGCGTGACGCGCCAGCAGTTGTCGGGCGAGACGTTCGACAACCTCGCCATTCGCGGCGTGACGCTGGAGAACCGCACCAATTTCCGCTTCAACGGCTCGATGCCGATTCCGGCGCTTACGGCAATCCCGCTTGAAGACAAGGAACGCGTGGAAGTGCTCAAGGGCGTGTCAGCGCTGTATTACGGCTACACGACCCCGGGCGGGGTGGTGAACCTCGTCACCAAGCGGGCAGGCAACACACCGGTCACCACGCTGGGCATGCAGTTCGACAGCAACGGCACCGTGGTCGGCACGCTCGACGTGGGGCGCCGCTTTGGTGAAGACAATCAATATGGCCTGCGCTTCAACGCGGCGGGTGGCTCGCTGCAGTCGCCGACGAGCGGCATTGACGGCACGCGCCAGCTTGCCGCTGTGGCTTTCGACTGGAAGGTCAACAGCCGCCTGAGCCTGAAGGCCGACGTGGAATACTCGCGCAAGGTCATCACGGAGCAATCGGTGGTGACGCTGCCTGCTGCCAAGAACGGCGTCATCACATTGCCCACCATGCCCGACCCGGCCAAACGCATTTCACCGGGGTGGGCCGACTTTGACGGCAACAACACCAATGCGTTGCTGCGTGCCGATTACGCGCTCGCCGATACGTGGCTGCTGACGGTGGAGGGCGGCATGTCGGAGACGGCGCGCACGCGGGCGTTTTCGGAATTTCGCCTGACCAACGCGGTGACGGGCGCCGGCACGCTGTCCGGCCAGCGTCAGAGCGGTCGGTGGAATACGAGCCACGTGCGGGTGGACGTTTCCGGCACCCAGAAAACGGGCTGGATCACGCATGACCTGACCTTCGGCATTGCGCGATCCGACATGCGCCAAGCGGCGGTGTTCTCGGACCGCTTCTCCGGCGCGCAGAATCTGTACAACCCGGTCGACCTCGGCTGGTTGCCGACCACGGGCACGGGCTTCACCGCCGAGCAGCGTGCCGTGGATACGGGCGTCTACGCGCTGGACCGCATGACGTTGTCGCAGCACTGGCAGGTGATCGCCGGCCTGCGCTATACGCGCTACACCAGCGAGCAGGCGCCCAACCGCTACGAGGCCAGCAAGACCACGCCGCTGGGCGCCGTCATCTACAAGTTCACGCCGGCACTGTCGGCATACGCGTCGTACGCGCAGGGTTTGGAAGCCGGCGCGCGTGCGCCCAACACGGCCGCCAACGCCAATGTGGCCATGCCGCCTGCGCTGTCGGAACAGAAGGAAGTGGGCGTGCGCTACGAGACGCCGGCCGGGACGCAGCTTGCCGCTGCCGTGTACGACATCGACCGCGCAGCGAGCTACACCAACGACGCGAACATCTTCGTGCAAGACGGCCGCGAGCGGATTAGGGGCGTCGAGCTGACCGCCCAAGGCCGCGTCACGAAGGACCTGTCGCTGCTGGCTTCCGCTGGCTGGACGGACGCGAAGTTCCGCGGTGTCGGTAACGGCCTCGACGGAAAAACGCCGGAGAACACGCCGCGCAGCACCGCCAGCCTCTTTGCTGAATACACGTTGCCGATGTTGCGTTCGGTCTCGTTCAATGCAGGCGCCTATTACCTTGGCCCGCGCCCTGTGAATGACGCCAACCAGGCAGAGCTGGGCGGCACGACGCTCTTCAGTGCAGGCGTGCGTTACGTAACGCGTATCTCGGGCAAGCGGACAACGCTGCAGTTCAATGTCGACAACCTGACCGACAAGCGCTACTGGGCGGGCGCCGGCAACAACCGCCTGTCGATGGGCGCGCCGCGGCTGTTCAAGCTCGGCATGAAGATCGATTTGTGATGCGTGTCAGCCGGCGGCGGCTTTCTTCACCGCGCCCAGCACTTCCATCGGCAGCGGAAAGACGATCGTCGAACTTCTGTCACCAGCGATCTGCGTGAGCGTCTGCAGATAGCGCAACTGGATTGCTTCGGGCTGCTGGGCCAGCATGCGTGCGGCTTCGAGCAGCTTTTCCGACGCCTGCAGCTCGCCTTCTGCGTGGATCACCTTGGCGCGGCGTTCGCGTTCGGCCTCGGCCTGGCGGGCGATGGCGCGGATCATCGATTCGTTGAGGTCAACGTGCTTGATCTCCACGTTCGCGATCTTGATGCCCCACGGGTCGGTCTGGATGTCGAGCACCTTCTGGATGTCGAGGTTGAGCTTTTCGCGCTCGGCCAGCATTTCGTCCAGTTCGTGCTTGCCGAGGATGGCGCGCAGCGTCGTCTGCGCGAGCTGGCTCGTGGCTTCCAGATAGTTGGCCACCTGAATGATGGCGCGCTCCGGGTCGACCACACGGAAATACACCACCGCATTGACCTTGACCGATACGTTGTCGTGCGAGATCACATCCTGGGGCGGCACGTCCATCACCACCGTGCGCAAGTCCACGCGCACCATTTGCTGGATGGCCGGCACGATGAGCACCAGCCCCGGCCCTTTCACGCGCCAGAAGCGGCCGAGCAGGAACACCACGCCGCGCTCGTATTCGCGCAGCACCCGAAACGACGAGATGACCAGCAGTACGGCCAGGAAAATCAGGCCGCCTGCACTGAAGAAGCCGTAGAGCATTTTTCTTCTCCCTATGAAGACGCGGCGAGGGGGGCGACGGGTTCGACCATCAGTGTCAGCCCATGCCGGGCGATCACACGCACCTGATCGCCACGCGCAATGCCACCTTCGCAGCGAACGCGCCAGCGCTCGCCATGGATGCGCGCCCAGCCATCGTTGTCGGCATCGGCATCCGGTGTATCGACGTCCAGCACTTCGCCTGTCATGCCGATGAGCGTATCGCCGCCGCTCACGATCGGCCGCCGTCGTGCACGCACCGCCAAGCTGGAGATCGCTAGAACAACGGTCAGGCTCACGAAGGCCAGTCCGATGATGAGCGGCAGCGGCACGCCAAAGCCCGGCGTTTGCGTGTCGATCAGCATCACCGCGCCCAGCACGAACGCAACGATGCCGCCCACGCCGAGTGCGCCGAACGTCGGCAGGAATGCTTCAGCAACCATGCAACCGAGGCCGAGCGCGATGAGGGCAAGGCCCGCGTAGTTGATCGGCAGCATCTGCAGCCCGTAGAGCGCCACCACGATGCACACTGCGCCGAGGATGCCGGGCACAACCATGCCTGGCGTCGAGAACTCGAAGATCAGTGCATACACGCCCGCCGTCAGCAGCAACAGCGCCAGGCTTGGATCGGTGATGACGCCGAGGAAGTGGTTGCGCCAGTCCGGCTCCAGCGTGACGATCGTGGCCTCTGCCGTATGCAGCGTGACCACGCCGGCGGATGTGCGCACCGCGCGGCCGTCGACTTGCTTGAGCAGATCAGGAAGGCTCGCCGCAACAAGGTCGATCACGTGCTGGCTGGCGGCTTCGGGCGCGTCGAGGCTCACGGCTTCACGCACGGCGCGCTCGGCCCATTCCGCATTGCGACCACGCAGTTGCGCCAGCCCGCGGATGTACGCCGCCGCGTCGTGCATCTGCTTGCGGGCGAGGGTGTCTTCGTTGCTGGAAGAGGCGGCTGGCGCGCTGGCCGGTTTGGCGCCGGGGCTGGGAGCGTGGCCGCCCATGCCGATCGCCACCGGCGACGCCGCACCCAGGTTCGTGGCGGGCGCCATCGCGGCAACGTGACATGCATAAAGGATGTAGGTGCCCGCGCTCGCTGCCCGCGCGCCGCCGGGGGCCACGTAGCCTGCCACCGGCACGGGCGACGCAAGGATGGCCTGAATGATCTGGCGCATCGACGCATCGAGGCCGCCGGGCGTATCCATTTGCAGCACAACGAGCTGCGCCCCTTGATCGTGCGCCTGTTGCAGGCCGCGGATCACATAGGCTGCGCTGGCGGGCCCGATGGCACCGGTGACCGGCAACACCACGACCGGCGCGGCTGCCACGGCAAGGCTGGCCCAGACCGCGGCGATGACCGCTGCCAACCATCCTATCCAACGCCGCATCCGCAACGACGGTCGCATTCGCGCCTCCGTCCGTGATTGCCGCGGTTGTTGCCTGATCAGACCTGCGGCTCGGTCCCGATATCCGCTTTCAGTTTAGGCGGCAATGGCCTCGCGCGTGGGTGCGCTTGGCGCTGGTTGCGGCTCGCTCAGCAACTGAACCAGCGCCTGTAGGGCAGGCCCTGCCATGTCGCGGTGCCAGGCAAGTAGCGTGTCGACACGGCCCGGCTTGCCCAGCGCGTGGATGCTGATTTCCGGGGCATTCGTATACAGCTCAAGCACCGAGCGCGGCACCAGGGCCACGCCAATGCCCGCCGCCGCGCACGCGATGATGGCGTGGTACGAGCCAAGCTCCAGCACGCGGGACGGCACCACGCCATCTGCGGCGAACCAGTCTTCGATCAATTGCCGATAAGCGCAGCCGGGTTCGAACGCGAGCATGCCGGCGGTCTGCACATCCGTAGCGCGGCGGATGGGCGGGTGGGCGCGGTGAGCAATCAGCACAAGCTCTTCCGCAAAGGCCGGCAGCGTCGTCATGGCGGCGCGCGTGTTATCCAGGCATGCCGTCTCGGCAAGGAACGCGCAATCGACTTCAAAGTTGGACAGCGCCTGGAGGGACTGGCGCGTGGTCATCGTCACCAGTTCAAGCTGCACGCGCGGCCAGCGCTGATGCAGCGTGGCGAGCAGGGCTGGAAGGCGGCTGGCAGCCGTGCTTTCCATCGAGGCGATGCGCAGGCGACCGTGCGGCTCGCGTGGCTGCACGGCTTGGCGCGCTTCTGCGGCTAGGCGAAGGATGTCGTCGGCGTAGGTCAGCAAGGTCTGCCCGGCGGGCGTGAGCACCATGCGCTTGCTCTCGCGCACGAACAGTTGCACGCCCAGCGAGGTCTCGAGCTGGCGGATGCGTGTCGTCACATTCGACTGCACGCGATTGAGCTGCTGGGCCGCCCGCGTGACACCGCCTTCCCGCACGACCGTCCGGAAGATCTCCAGCGAGGACAGATCCATGATGTATCTCAAATGCTAATGGGTTCGTTCAATATAATTCATTTTTCAGGATGGACGGCCTTGCGTACGATGAAGTGCCGATTTCCTCATCCGGGCCCTTCCATGGAGCACACGCTGTCGTCTACCTCTGCCTCGTCCACCGCCCATTCCCGGCGGGCCACCGCATGGCGCGTGGCGATTGCGGGCATGGTGGCGCTGTCCGTGGCGATGGGCATCGGCCGCTTCGCCTTCACGCCGATCCTGCCGATGATGCTTCACGACGGCAGCCTGACGTTGGCGCAGGGCAGCTGGCTGGCAACCGGCAACTACCTGGGCTATTTCGTTGGCGCGCTGGCCTGCATGGCGGTGCGCGGCGACGCGGCGCGGCTCATCCGCACCGGTCTGGTTGCGACGGTGCTGCTGACTGCCGGAATGGGCGTGCTGCAAGGGCAGCCTGCGTGGCTTCTGCTGCGCTTTGCAGCCGGCATGGCCAGCGCGCTGGTGTTTGTCTTTACGGCGGGCTGGTGCCTTCATCGGCTGACCGAGCTGGGCCATGCGGCGCTCGGCGGCATCATTTTCTGCGGGCCGGGTCTTGGCATCGCCATTCCAGGCTTGGCGGCCAGCGGGATGGTGGCGCTGGGTTGGCACGCGACGTCGGCATGGATGGCGTTTGGCGTGCTGTCGGCGCTGCTCTCGGCGGCGGTGTGGTCGACCATCCGGCCAGAAGCGCATGCGCATGCCGCTCCGGCGCCGGCTGCATCCGGCACGGCACCCGGGCTGGATGCGCCCACCAGCGCGCTTACGCTCGCCTACGGCCTGGCCGGCTTTGGCTACATCATCACCGCCACGTTCCTGCCCGTGATCGCGCGCAAGGTGCTGCCGGCGGGTTCGGTCTGGCCCGATCTGTTCTGGCCGATGTTCGGTGCGGGGGTGGCGCTCGGGGCGTTTCTTTCCACACGGATCAGCCTAGCGCGCGACAACCGATCGCTGCTGGCCACGGCCTACGCCATGCAGGCGGTTGCTGTGACTACCAGCATCGTGTGGCCAACGGTGGCGGGGCTGGCGCTTTCCAGCACGCTGCTCGGCCTGCCGTTCACGGCGATCACGCTGTTCGCCATGCGCGAGGCGCGCCGGCTCTGGCCGCATGCCGTGCCGCGTCTGATGGGGCTCATGACGGCCGCGTATGGCATCGGCCAGATCGTCGGGCCGCCGCTTGCGAACCGTTTGTTTGCGGCCACGGGCGGCTTCAATGCATCGCTGGCCGTGGCAGCGGTGTCGCTCGTGGCGGGCGTGGCGACCTTTCTTGCGGTCAAGCGGGCGGCACCGGCGCGTGCGTGATGCGCGGCATGTGAAGGCGCGTACAACGCGCCCAGCGCACCCGTTCTAGAATGCCTCCTCCATTGGAGGAGCCCCATGTCTTTTGCCCTGCGCCCCGATGCAGTCACGTCAGGCGGCGAAATGAGCCAGGCCGAGCGCGCGGTGCGCGTCGATCTTGCCGCCGCATATCGCCTGGCCGCGCTCAGCGGTTGGGACGACCTTGTCTACACCCACCTGTCGGCCACCGTGCCGGGCGAGCCTGATCACTTCCTGATCAACGCCTTCGGCCTCGCGTTCGACGAAATCACCGCATCCAACCTGGTCAAGATCAATGGACGCGGCCAGCTTGTCGGCGATTGGCCCGACGCAGCTACGCGTCCGTCCGTCAACGTGACGGGCTTTGCATTGCATGCAGCCGTTCACGCTGCGCGGCCCGATGCGCAGTGCGTGATCCATCTGCATAACACGGCGGGCATTGCCGTGTCGGCGCAGAAGCATGGGCTGCTGCCGCTGTCACAGCATGCGCTGCGGTTTCACCAGCGCATTGCGTATCACGATTACGAAGGGCTTGCCTTTACGCCGGAAGAGGGCATGCGCCTTACCGCGTCGCTTGGCAATCATTTCGCCATGCTGCTGAGCAATCACGGCACGCTCACCGTCGGCCGCACCGTGGCGGAAGCGCACGTGCTGATGGCCACGCTCATCAAGGCATGCGAGATCCAGATTCAGGCGCTCGCTGGCGGCGAGGTCGTCTCGCCCGCGCCGCACGTGGCCGATCGCGCGGCGGAACAGCTCGAAGATGGCGGCGCTATTGAAGGCATGATCGAGTGGCCGGCGCTCTTGCGCAAACTGGATAAAATCGACGCTTCGTATCGCGACTGACGCGACTGTCAAAGCGACCCCCTAAACAGGAGACACCATGCCGACTTTCCACATCGAGATGTTCGAGGGCCGCAGCGTTGAGCAGAAGCGCAAGCTCGTCGAAGAGGTGACGCGCGTCACCTGCGAATCGCTGGGCTGCGCGCCGGGCGCCGTCGACATCATCATCACCGACATCAAGCGCGAAAACTGGGCCACCGGCGGCGTGCTGTGGTCCGAACAGAAGTAACCCGTCCGTCTTCCACTCACATTTGCCGCCCCGCCATGCAGCCCAAGCAGCATTTCGCCTCAGACAACTACGCGGGCTTCTGCCCGGAGTCTCTGAAGTATTTCCTGGAGGCCAACGGCAGCGGCCATGAGCCGGCCTATGGCGACGATTCCTGGACGCAGCGCGTGTGCGACCGCATCCGCGATCTGTTCGAAACCGATTGCGAAGTCTTCTTCGTCTTCAACGGCACGGCGGCCAATTCGCTGGCGCTGTCGTCGCTGTGCCAGTCGTATCACTCGGTGATCTGCCACGAGCTGGCGCACATCGAGACGGACGAATGCGGCGGTCCAGAGTTCTTTTCCAATGGCTCCAAGCTGCTGACCGCCAAGGGCGAGAACGGGAAGCTCACGCCGGACGCGGTGGAAGCGCTCGTTACGCGGCGCTCCGATATTCACTACCCGAAGCCGAAGGTCGTTTCGCTGACGCAGTCGACGGAAGTCGGCACCGTCTACACCGTGGACGAGGTGCGCGCCATTGCCGCGATTGCCAAGCGTCGCCAGTTGCGCGTGCACATGGACGGCGCGCGTTTCGCCAATGCGGTGGCGTCGCTCGGCGTGCATCCGTCTGAGATTACGTGGCGCGCCGGCGTGGATGTGCTGTGCTTTGGCGGCACGAAGAACGGCCTGCCGGTCGGCGAGGCGGTTGTCTTCTTCGATCGTCGCCTGGCGGAGGACTTTGCCTATCGCGTCAAGCAGGCAGGGCAGCTGGCCTCGAAGATGCGGTTCATCTCGGCACCTTGGCTGGGTTTGCTCGAAAACGACGTGTGGCTGCGCAACGCGCGTCACGGCAATGCGATGGCGCAACTTCTGCATGCGCGCATCGCCGATGTGCCAGGCGTGCGCATCATGTTCCCGACCGAATCGAACGCCGTGTTTGCCGAGTTGCCGGTGCCCGCCATCGAAGCGCTGCGCGCACGCGGCTGGCGTTTCTACACATTCATTGGCGCCGGCGGCTGCCGCCTGATGTGCTCGTGGGACGTGGAGCCCGAGACGGTGGAAGCCTTTGCCGCCGACATCCGCGCGGCCTGTGAGCAAGCTGTCTAACGCATCTCTCTGCCATGAGCTTTGACTACCGCTTCTGCCCCCAATGCGCCACGCCGCTCGTCGAGCAGCACAACGCCGGCCGCCTGCGCATCGCGTGTCCGGTGCCGGACTGCGGCTTCGTCCACTGGAACAATCCGTTGCCGGTCCTGGCGGCGGTGGTCGAGTATCGCGGGCAGATGTTCCTCGCGCGCAACGCGCTATGGCCCGAAGGCATGTTTGCCCTCGTCACCGGCTTTATGGAGCGCGATGAAACGCCGGAAGAAGGCATTGCCCGTGAGCTGAAGGAAGAGACGAACCTCGACGCGCAATCGATCTCGCTGATCGGCGTGTATGAGTTCATCCGCAAGAATGAGCTGATCATTGCGTACCACGTGGTGGCCGATGGCGAAATCGCGCTGTCGGAAGAACTCGTCGAGTACCGTCTGAAGCCGTTTGAGAAAGTCCGTCCGTGGACGGCCGGCACCGGGTATGCCGTTGCTGATTTCCTGACCGCGCGCGGCCTGCCTGTCAGCTACATCGACATCCGCACCGGCGAACCCGCCGAGCCGCCGCCGCGCCAGTGGCAGCCGACGCGGCTCGTTACAATCACGGAATGACTGATGCAAACGGCACCGCGCCGCTTGCCCGTACCACTGAGGAAGACATGGAGTTTCAGAAGGAAATCGACGCGCGCGGCCTGAATTGCCCGCTGCCCATCCTGCGCACGAAGAAGGCGCTTGCCGACATGCAAAGCGGCGACGTGCTCAAAATTCTTGCCACCGACCCCGGCGCCACGCGGGACTTCCAGGCATTCGCCAAGCAAACCGGCAACGAGCTGCTGGAGCACAGCGAGCAGGACAAGGTGTTCACGTTCTACATGCGCCGCCGCTGATCTGGCAGTGCGTTCAACGAAAACGGGGCGATCCGGTTTGGCCGGATCGCCCCGTTTTCATTGGCTGCGAATCGTTTCGCAAACTCGCGTGGCTTACTTGCGTGCTTCCATTGCCATGCGCAGCGCCAGGCTAGTCAGCACGGTGCCCATCAGGTAGCGCTGGACCGACAGCCAGCTCGGCTTGCGCGAAAGGAACGCGGCGATGCTGCCCGCCGTGGCCGCGATCATCGAATTGACGGTCACGCTCACGCAGATCTGCGTGAGCCCCAGGCAGACCGACTGCACCAGCACGCTGCCGTGCGCCGGCTCGATGAACTGCGGCAGCAGCGACAGATACAGCACTGCCACCTTGGGGTTGAGCATGCTGGTCAGCAAGCCCATCGTGTACAGCTTGCGCGGGCTGTCCACCGGCAGCTCCCGCACCTGGAATGGCGCGCGGCCACCCGGGCGCACGGCTTGCCAGGCCAGATACAGCAGGTAGATCGCGCCGCCAAAGCGCAACGCATCGTAGGCAAACGGCACCGCCATCAGCAAGGCTGTGATGCCGAATGCGGCGCACAGCATGTAGAAGACAAAGCCGGTGGCAATACCCGCCAGCGACACCAGCCCGGCGTTGCGCCCCTGGCAGATCGAACGGGAGATCAGGTAGATCATGTTCGGGCCGGGCGTCAGCACCATGCCGAGAGCAACCAGGGCAAAGGTGAGCAGGTTGGTGAGGGTAGGCATGGCGGGCTCGATGTCAGCGGCAAGGACGAAGAGCTTGCAGGCTAGCACCCGTGGTCAATCGCCCAACAGGTACAGAAAAACACAAAATTCGGCAATTCTGTATTGGTTCTCCAAGGAGAGCCAACCGCGACCGTTGGATAACGCACGCGGCGCACAGCGCACAAAAAATCGTCTGTTACATCCTTAACGCGGTTTGTCACAGCCTGTAGCCCGGTGCGGCATAGAGTGGAAACAAGGTTCGGCATGTCCGGACGCTTTAAGGGAGCACTCCATGCAAAAAACCAAGTTCCTGATGTCATTGATGCTGGCTGTATCTGCGCTCGCGCCGCTAGCCGGCCATGCGCAAGACCGCGATCACCGCTGGGACCGCGACCGCCACGACGAGCGTGTCGACGTGGATCGCCGCGCCGATCGCGAGATGGCTCACCGGTGGAACCGCGGTGAACGCATTCCGCCCGAGTACCGCGATCGCCAATACATCATCGACAACTGGCGTGAGCATCGTCTTTCGCCACCCCCACGCGGCTATCACTGGATCGGTGTGGACGGTGGCTACTATCTTGTGAGGCCGGACGGTCTCGTCTTCAATGTGACGATCGGCGGCTAGTTGCTGATCCGCTGAGAGAAGAACCCGCGACTGCGAAAGCGTCGCGGGTTTTTCATTTTTTGGTGAGAGCGGGCTTCTGGGAGAGGGTGCCTTACAGAATGCTGAATGGTCGGTGGCCGCGCGCCATGCATACGTCATCGGCGTTGTTGAAGGTATGCCGAATCCATTCCCTCACCCCCTGATCCCCCAATGCGCCCGCATTTCCTCATTCCCGCCGTGCTGTTCACGGTGTTGCCTGCTCATGCCGAGCTCCTCATCAGCGAGTACGTAGAAGGCAGCTCGAACAACAAGGCCATCGAAATCTACAACCCGGACGCAGCAGAGGCCGATCTGTCGGTCTACAAGATCGAGCAGTACAACAATGGCGGGAGTACGCCCACCGCATCGTTTGCGCTCTCGGGCAAGCTGGCGCCGCGCTCCGTACATGTGATGGCTCACAGCACACTGGCCAGCGTGCTCGGCACACGCGTCAATCAGACTGCGGGCTTCTCCTTCAACGGCGACGACGCGCTGACGCTCACCCGCTTTGGCGTTGTTGTCGACCGCATCGGCCAGGTTGGCTATCAACCGCCATCCGGCTTCTGGGGGACGGCCAGCGCTGGCACGAAGGACCACACGCTGCGCCGCAAAGGCTCGGTGAAGGCGGGAGATACGAATATCACCGCCGCCTTCGATCCATCCGTGCAATGGGACACGTTCAACGTCGACGACTTTTCCGATCTTGGCTTGTACAACGGGCAGGGCACCGTCACGCCGCCACCCGCCGCTGCCGTGTGCGGTGCCGCAGCAACGCATCTTGCGGATGTGCAGGGCGCGGGCGCAACTTCGCCGCTGGCCGGCCAGAACGTTGAAATCGAAGCGGTCGTGACGGCCGACTACAGCGGCACCAACGGATTCAACGGCTTCTTCGTGCAACAGCCGGACGCGCAGCGCCGAAGGCTGCCCGGCGTGTCGGAAGGGCTGTTCGTCTACGCGCCCGGCGTCACCGCGCGCGCAGGGGACCTTGTCCACCTCGTCGGCAAGGTGGAGGAGAAGTACGGCCAGACGCAATTGACGCTGGCCACGAGCGGCATCGCAAGCTGCGCCAGCGGCAACAGCGTGACGCCGATCGACGTGACATTGCCTGTGGCCGATGCCAAGGCGTTGTCGGCGTATGAAGGGATGCTTGTGCGCTTGCCGCAAACGCTGACGGTGAGCGAGACGTACGAACTTGGACGTTACGGCAGTCTCCTGCTCAGCAACGGGCGCCTCCCATTGCCGACAAACGTGGCACCGCCTGCAAATGGCGCGGCGGCGCAGGCCGCGGCCAATGCGCTGAATCGCATCGTGCTTGACGATGGCTCCAATCAGCAGAATCCCGCCAGCGTGCGCTATCCGGCGCCGGGCCTGTCTGCGGCGAATCCCGTGCGCGCCGGCTATACCGTGAGCGGTGTGCAGGGCGTGCTGGAAACGCGCTACAACGCCTGGCGCCTGCAGCCCGTGCCGGGTGCGGCTGCGCCGGCTTTCAACGCTGCCACGAACCCGCGTGCGGGTGCGCCGGCACGCCATGCCCAAGCCGATGTGCGCGTCGCCTCGTTCAACGTGCTGAACTACTTCAACGGTGACGGCAAAGGCGCCGGCTTTGAGGATCCGACCAACCGCGGCGCCAAGACACAGGCCGAGTTCGAGCGCCAGGAAGCCAAGATCGTTGCTGCCATCCGCGCCATCAATGCCGATGTGGTCGGCCTGATGGAAATCGAGAACGACGGCTACGGCGAACTCAGCGCCATCCGCCGCTTGACGACCCAGCTCGGTGCCGACTGGCGCTACGTCGATCCGGGCGTGCCGAAGCTGGGCAGCGATGCGATTACAGTGGCGATCCTCTACAACAGCCGCACGGTGGAGCCCGTCGGCATTCCGGCCACGCTGGCCATCGACAACAAGAACCGCCAGCCGCTGGCGCGCAGCTTCCGGCGCATCGGCGGCACGCAGAACTTCACCGTGGTGGTCAATCACCTGAAGTCCAAGGGCTGCACCGGCGCAACTGGCAAGAACGCCGACCAGGGCGACGGCCAGAGCTGCTGGAACCCCACCCGGGTGCGCGCTGCCGGTCTGATCGCCGACTGGCTGGCGACCTCGCCAACCGGCGTGCCTGACGTAGGCAAGCTGCTCATCGGTGACCTCAACAGCTATGCCAAGGAAGATCCCGTCTTGCTGCTTGCCGACAAGGGATATGCCGACTTGGTGCAGAAGTTCGTCGGCAAGGATGCCTACAGCTATGTCTACGGCGGCGAATCCGGCTACATCGACCATGCGCTTGCCACCTCCGGCTTGGCCGAGCGTGTACGCGCCGTGCACGAGTGGCATATCAACGCCGACGAACCGATTGCACTGGAATACTCGTTCGCATACAAAAACGCCGAGCAGCAACAGGAGTTCTACGCGCCGGACGCGTATCGGTCGTCGGATCACGATCCGGTGCTGGTCGACCTCGCGCTCAACACACAGGCAGCAGGTGGTGGCACCGCCCCCGAAAGCGATGTGGCTCCGGGTAGTGGCACTGGCACTGGCAGTGTCGGGGAGTCTGGCGCCGGCGTGGTGGACCCACTGATCGGTTTCGCGCTCGGGGCCGGTGTGGTGGCCCTGGTGCGGCGTCGCGCGGGGCGTGTCTGAACATCCCGGCTCTTCGCCGTCCAGCGTGGTGGTTGCGCGGCCAGGTGCATCCTGGCTTCCTTGCGGCCGCTCTGCTGATGCTCGCCTTGCAGGCCGGCGGCGCCACGGTCGCGGATGCGCTGCGCTACGAACGTGCCTCCATCGCGTCCGGTGAAGTCTGGCGGCTGGTCTCCGGGCACTTCGTCCATTTCACCTGGGCGCATTGCCTGCTCAACGTCGGTGGTCTCGTCGTGCTGGCGGTCATTCTTCCCGCGTCGCTATGCGTGTGGCGCTGCTGCCTGTGGCTTGCGGCGTCGATCGGTTTCGTGCTTTTTTTCGCGCTGCCCGGGCTGCAGCACTATGCCGGCTTCTCGGGCATCGCATACGGTCTCGCCGTGATGGCGTTGCTGCCAACTGCGCGTGACGAGCCGATTGCGGCCGTCGTGCTGCTTGCGTTCGTGGCACGAGCGCTCTGGCAGTGCCTGGGCCCCGGCAACGCTGATGCGATGGTTTGGCTGGGAGCGCCGCCGCTTGCTGCTGCACATCTGGCCGGGCTGGCAGCCGGCGCGCTATTGCTTCGCATTCAGCGCCCGACATCCGCCTGAGTGTCCCGTCCGTTGACGTGCCGGGGCATGCAAGCAAAAAGAGGTCGATCCGCAAACCGGCCCAACGAGCAATGCGCACCGCAAAATCGAGTACCTGAAGACGGTGCAGTCACCCATCAACAGACGATCGAGTCAGGACATTCGCTCGCCGGTCCATGCGCCCGGCAAGTGAACTTTCCGGCGCGCCGGCTTTGGACTGAATTAAGCTTCTGAATTGGCGTGATCGGCGACATCGCGAACCCGACGTGCTGACGCATTCGATTCTGATATGGCGACTGGGGATGATGTGAACAATGTAGCGACGGCGGTGCGCGCGCTGATCCTGGGCGTATGGCTTGGCTTGATGTCCGCCGGCAGCCACGCGGCCGCGCCTTCGCTATTCACACCGGAGGAGCAAGCGTGGGTGGCCGCGCATCCGGTCGTGCGTACCTGCGTCGATGCGCATTGGCGCCCGTTCGAGTTTGTCGAGGCCGGAAAGGTGGTCGGCATGGTTCCATCGTTCCTCGATGCAATTGCCGAACTTAGCGGGTTGCGCTTCGAATACGTCGATGGTGCGTGCTGGAACGGCTCGGCTGCGGCATTGCGGTCAGGCAGCGTCGACATGTTGCCCGACTGGGGCAAGCACGATGACGTGGTCCCTCACCGAGAGGGTGTCATCGCCAGTACGCCGTACTACGTCGGCACAATTGCGATCGTCACGGCCGAGCGTGAAAACCTGTTTGCCGGTTTCACGCAGCTGGCGGGCAAGCGGATTGCGATCAAAGGCGGCGGCGGCCTCGAAATGGCAATCCGCCATAGCGGCATGCAGGTAAGGTTGCAGACATTCCAGGATGAATCCGACGCGTTGGATGCCGTCGCAAACGGCGAGGCCGACGCCGCGCTCGGGACGGACGCGTCGATCATTCCGCAGTTGCAGCGGCAGTTCCAAGGCCGGCTTTTTCTCTCGGGAAGCCTCTGGGACCGCCCGTATGCGCTGACGATGGTCACGCGCGAGGACAACCCCGTCCTTGCGTCGATTCTCGATAAATCTCTGACCGCCATTCCGGCATCGGACGCAGATGCGATTCGGCGCCGATGGCAGGAAACAACCGACTACGGCGCGCCGTCACTCGCGTCGATCCTGCATTACCGCTGGCGGCAGGTCATCCTCGTTGCGGGCGCCGTTCTGGTGTTTGCGGTGCTGGCGTATGTACTATGGCGCGCGCGTGTTGCGGCCGTGCGCAGCGAGCGCGATAAGGCGATGTTCCTCGCGTTCATCAGCCACGAAATCCGTACGCCGATGCACACCATTCTTGCTTCGCTGGAGCTGCTCCAGCGCTCGCAGTTGACCGGCCAGCAAGCCAGCCGTGCGGACGCCGCCGTCTCGGCATCGGAAACACTGCTGGCGCTGCTCGACGATGTCCTCGAATACTCGCGTCTCGAATCTCGCAGCGTGACACTCGTGCTTCTGCCCACGACGATTGGGCCGTGGGCCGAGCAGACCCTCGACATGGTCCGTTGGCGCTCGGAAGAGAAAAAGCTGGCCTTGTCGCTCGATCTTGCCTGCGCGCCCGATTTCAGCGTGGAGATCGACGCCATGCGCGTGCGGCAGATCGCCCTGAATCTGCTGGTGAACGCGATCAAATTCACCACGGCCGGCAAGGTCGTTTTCCGCGTCGACTATCTGCCCGGAAAACGACGCGGCATCGGAACGCTCGTACTAGAGGTCAGAGACACGGGCATGGGCATTCCTCCAGAGCGCCAGCGGAACATTTTCGAACCGTATGCACGCGTGGAAAGCCCAGGCAATCGTGGTGCCAGCGGCAGCGGGCTGGGCTTGTCGATTTGCCACGAACTCGTCGACCTGATGGGGGGCGTGATCACCGTCAGCAGCAGCCCCGAGGTCGGCACGGTGTTCACCGTCATGTTGCCGACACGCGAGGCGCACGCAGAGGCGGCATTGCCGAACGCTGCAGATGCATCGCCGGCGTCTGCGCCCCTCGTGATATCGCCGAAGGCGCAAAAGACGCTGTCGCGGGAATCGAAGGAAGGGCCGCTTGTCCTCGTGGTCGATGATCACGAGGCGGTACAACATGCGATTCAGCATCAGTTGGACGCACTGGCTTGCCGGTCTGCCATTGCCGGCACCGGCGAGGCGGCGCTCGAACAGTTTGCGTCAGCAGCGTTTGACATGGTGCTGCTCGACTGCAATCTGCCAGGCATTGATGGATATACCGTCGCGCAGCGCATGCGGGAAATCGAGCATGAGCGCGGGGGCGAGCGCACGCCGATTGTTGCCATCTCGGCTGCGACCGACGACGCGCACCGCGTCCGGTGTTTCGACAGCGGCATGGACGGTGTTCTTTGCAAGCCACTGCGCCTCGCCGCGTTGCGGGAACTGATCGAGCTCTGGTGTGCTCATGGTGATTCCGCCCCCAACGCGGAGTCAATGGAGCACGACATGGCGCCGTCGGCGGACGTACTCGCGATCTATCGACAGACCATGAAGACCGATCTTGAGATGCTTAGCCAGGGCATCGCACATCGGGATATCGAGCAGGCACGTCGAGCCGCTCATCGAATTTCGGGCGCTGCGGCCGTTGTGGAAGATCGGCAGACGCGCAACCTGGCCAGTGAACTGGAACGACGTCTTTCGACCCCGTCCAGCGACATCAACGCGGACATTCAGGCACTCTTCGCAGAGCTCCAATCGCTGCACCGGGCGGAAACCCCAGACGCCTGATCCTTTCCCTCAGCGGGGGCGGCCTCGCCCTGATCCTGCATTCCCGCATATGCGCTGTTCGCCTCTCCTGCGGCGGCGTGCGCGTTGTGCTGCCCGCATTCCTCCGTCTCGACGGCCCAATCAGCGGAACCGCTGCATTTACAACGAGAAAGCCTCTGCACGTAAGGGGCGCCGGTCTTCATCGTGCAGACCAAACGCATCAATTCAGGCTGCTTTTCAGAGCAGTCTGATATGGCGCGCCCGCCTCGCTTGGAATACTTGCGCCTGCCTCATTCGATAGGCATTTCTTCTCGACCAAGTCCCGGCACCTTTCTGCTGCGGTCTCATTTAAGGGTAAGTCAATGAAAGCAAAACTGTTCCTGGCGGGCGTCGCCATGTCTGCTCTGTCCTCCGTCGCAATGGCCGCCGATCCGGTGGTAAAAGAAACGGTGGACGGCGTCATCAACTTCCAAGGCGCGATTCTGAACGACACGTGCAAGGTGTCGTCGACCTCGGGCGACGCAGGCGCCATCAACGTGAGCATGGGCAACATCGCCGCTGACGATATCGGCACGCTCGCTGCGCCGAAGCGTCTGACGAACGGTGCCGGCTCGGCCAACTTTGACGTGGTGTGCAAGAAGGGCGCCAAGGTCAGCATGAAGTTCGCCGGCAAGGCCGCAGAACTGAGCGCCGACAAGAAGACGCTGCGTGTGAACAACGGCGCCACTGCCGACGGTTTCGCCCAGGGCGTGAGCATCGCCGTGTACGAAGGCACGGGCGCGAGCGCGAATGCGTTCGACCTGAGCACTGGCGACCTGCTGGCACAAACCGAAGTGCCGGAGGGCGGCGGCGCCATCAACGTGCGCTTTGCCGCTGCTTACGTGGCTGCCGACGCCACCAAGGTGAAGCCGGGTATCGCCAACGCAAGCTTGCCGTTCACGCTGAGCTACGAGTAAGCCAAGCGCCAGCCACCCAGGCTGGCTTCAATCGGCAGCGGCGCCTGTCCGCTGCCACCTCTTTCTTCAAGGCAATTCCGGATATGAAAGCAAAACGATTCGCCGTTGGCGCGGCGTTGGCGTGCGCGTTGGCTGCGTCCGCGAGTCACGCCAGTATTTCCTTAGGTACCACGCGGGTGATCTTTGATGGCAAGAACAAGGAAAGCTCCGTGGTCGTCATCAACGATGGCACCGACGCACTGATCCAGTCGTGGCTGGATCCGCTTGATGACGTCGCCCATACGCAACTGCCGTTTGCCATTACACCGCCGTTGGCTAAGGTCGGGGCCAAGCAGCAGCAACTGTTGCGCGTGCTGTATGAAGGCGTGGGCATGCCCGCGGACCGTGAGTCCGCCTTCTGGCTCAACGTGCAGGAAATTCCGCAAGCAGCCAGCAACGACAACGTGCTGCAACTTGCCGTACGCCAGCGCATCAAGGTGTTCTATCGACCCGTTGGTTTGGCCGGCGATCCTCTCAAGGCGGCTACGAGCCTGCAATGGCAACTGAACCAAGACGGCGGCAAGGCGATGCTGCACCTGAGCAACTCGAGCCTCTATCACGTGACCGTGGTGGACGCCAAGCTGCACGCCGGCAACACGGATGAACCTGTCGTGGACGCCAAGATGGTCGCGCCAGGTTCCACGGTGACATTGCCCGTCAATGTGCCGGCCGGCCACACCGGCGCACGGGAACTGCGCTACGAAGTCATCAATGACTTCGGCGGACGCGAAAGCTACCGCGTCACCCTGCACGGCAGCCAGCCGAGCACGCCGGTTTCCGCCGGCAACTGATCGACCTAGTCGAGTTCTTCGATCCAGCCTTCATGGGTTGGATCAGCCCGCACCTCTTCGTAGCGGAGCTTGCCTATGTGACACCCCCCGATTCCCAAGGCCAAAAGCGAGCATTGCGATGTCTAAACGCCAGACCACCAAAACGTTCCCTAGAAAGACCGATGGAAAAGCGCTCGCTGCTCGCCCCAGCGCAACCCCGCTGTATTTGGCATTGTGTCTGGCGATGTTCAACAGCGCGCGCGCGGCGGAGGGTGAAACGCTCGTCGCGCAGGTCGATCCGACGCTGCTTGCGTTCAACACCGGCTTTCTGCATGGCCAGGGCCGCTCGGCAGATCTGAGTGCCGTGCTCTCTTCCGGCAACAGCGTGCCGCCCGGTACGTATCGTGTCGAGGTGCAAGTCAATGGCGACCTGGTTGGCCGCCGTGACATCGATTTCTATCAAGATGGCGGCAAAGGTAAGCTGCGCCCGTGCCTGACCGCGCAGATGCTGCAGGACTTTGGCGTCGACCTGAGTGCCATCACGCCGCCGCTGGATCTCAACAGCCAGGCGTGCCTGGACTTGCCGCATTTGATGGACCAGGCCTCTGCCGATTTCGACGCCGGCAGGCTGCAACTCAACCTGAGCATTCCGCAGGCATTTCTGTCGCGTGCCGCGCGCGGCTATGTGGACCCAGCTTTGTGGGACGAAGGCGTCACCGCTGGCTACGTCAACTACCAGTTCAGCGGAAACTACGGCCACGGCCGCGTTGGTAATGACAGCCGCAGCTATTACTTTGGCCTGCAGAACGGCGTGAACATTGGCCGTTGGCGTCTGCGTAATGAATCCACGCTGACCGGAAGCAACGATGGCCAGACGCGCTTCAAGAGCAACCGCACGCTGGTGCAGCGCGACGTGGACGCTATCAAAGGCCAGTTGACGCTGGGCGAGCAATACTCTGACGCCACGCTATTCGACAGCGTACGTTTTCGCGGTGTGCAAGTCGGCTCCGATGACGGCATGCTGCCCGACAGCGAGCGCGGTTACGCGCCCGTCATTCGCGGTCAGGCGGCCACCAATGCCGTGGTCGAAGTGCGCCAGAGCGGCTACGTGCTCTACCGCGCCAACGTGCCGCCCGGCCCGTTCCAACTGACCGACATTTTTCCGTCCGGCTCCAACGGCGACCTGGAAATTACCGTCATCGAAGCTGACGGTAGCAAGCATGTCACGCATCAGGCGTTCTCCAGCTTGCCGCTGATGCTGCGCAAGGGCCGCCTGAAGTACAACTTCGCGGCGGGCAAGTACGATGGAGACCAGGGCGCATCGCCCAATCTGGTGAGTGGCTCGCTCGTCTACGGCCTGACCGACAACAGCACGGTGGCCGGCGGTTTCCAGGCCTCGCGCGACTTCCAGGCCGTCAACGTGGGCGTGGGTACAAACACGCCCATCGGCGCGCTGTCGGTGGACCTGACCCAATCGACCAGCCTGGCGCGGGGCAAGCGCGATACCGGGCAGAGTGTGCGTATCTTGTATGCCAAGACCTTCACGCGCACCAACACCAACTTCACGCTTGCAGCCTATCGCTACTCCACATCGGGCTATCGCACGTTCAACGACCACGTTAACGACCTGAGCAATACCGACGGTGCGCAATCCGGCCGCAGCCGCTCGCGCATCGACTTGACGACCAGCCAGGACTTAGGCGGCCCAGATCGCAAATATGGCAGCGTCTACCTGAACGTCAGCCAGCAGACCTATTGGAACCAGCCGGGCTCCAGCCGCAGCATCAGCGTCGGTTACGGCAATAGCTGGAAGCGGCTCAGCTACAACCTGAGCCTGAGCCAGACCAAAGACAGCCGCTTTGGCAGCAGCGGCAGCAATACGCAGGTCATGCTCACGATGTCGATCCCGCTGGGTAGCAAGCTGCAATCGCCGCGTGCCTATACCAACGTGAGCAATGACAGCAACGGCGGCACCAATGTTCAAAGCGGCCTGAGTGGCTACGTGAGCGAAAACACCTCGTACGCCGTGCAGGCCGGCTATACCAGCCGTGGGCGGGGCGAAACCGGCGGCGCGAGCCTGACGCACAACGTCGACGCGGGCCAACTCTCCGCCAACGTGAACGTCGCGCGCGATTACCAATCGGCAAGCGTGGGGGCCACGGGCGCTGTGGTTGTGCATGGCGGCGGGGTCAACCTGAGCCGCACCGTGGGCGACACCTTTGCATTGATGAAGATGGAAGGCGTCAAGGGCGCGGACGTGCGCACCGACGGCGGTGCCTCGGTCGGCCGTAACGGCTATGCGGTGGTGAGTTATGCGCAGCCGTACCGCTTGAACGCCCTGCGCCCCGACACCCACAACCTGGGTGCGGACGTAGAGCTGGAAGACACCGTCAAGCAGGTGGTGCCGCGCCGTGGCGCCATCGTGAAGGCGGTCTTCAAGGGGTACAGCGGCCAGCGTGCGCAGTTCACGCTGCAGCAGGCCGATGGCAAACCGGTGCCGCTCGGCGCCAGCGTGGAAGACGCGCAAACCGGCAGGCAGCTGGGCATTGTGGACCCGAACGGCAGGGCTTTTGTGCTGCTCAATCAAGAGCAGGGCACGCTGGCGGTGAAGTGGAAAGAAGGCCAGTGCCAAGCGCCCTATACCTTGTCGAAGGCGGAGCCTGGTCGGAATTATCAACGGCAGACACTGCGTTGTCGGTACAAATGATGATCGCTCGTCGAACATTGGTGACCCTCACATGCATTTCCGCTGCCGCCTTTTCCTGAGTGCCACTTCGACGCGACGGTGACGCCGGGCACAGTAAAGGCGCCGATGTCTGTCACGCTTAGGTATCGTTAAGAAAAAATGGGCGCCCCATCATTTTGCGAGCAAAGCCGGTTGGGTTGAGCTCAACAGAACTAGCAAGGAAGCACTGATGAATGAGATCTTTTTGGCAAGAAAATCGAGTCACTTCTTCGGTGGTTTGAGAATGAGGATGGTTATTGGCCTGGCGATGTTTTCCGCAGCGCCGTCTTACGCTGCGAATTGTGAATTTCAAAAAGATCAAAAGACTAAAAATCTCACATTTACAATACCCAGCGATCTTCGTGTGCCACGTGATGCGCCCGTTGGCACTGTCGTGTGGGAAAGTGCCGTCCAGAGCGGCGCTGGGGCAAACAACGCTGATGTCTGTGCCGACACCCACAAATGGGGCCTGGTTAATGGGGTTGGAGCGAGTGCCAGTGCCGCCAGGAAGACAGAATTGCCGATCGGAACGACCGGGCTCGCTTGGAGCTTCGTGTACGAGAACAGCAAGGGCAA
This sequence comes from Ralstonia chuxiongensis, assembly GCF_024158925.1. NCBI lineage: Bacteria > Pseudomonadati > Pseudomonadota > Betaproteobacteria > Burkholderiales > Burkholderiaceae > Ralstonia > Ralstonia chuxiongensis. The sequence goes on from NZ_JAMYWC010000003.1 coordinate 258,185, forward strand.
GTTGATTGTGGAGGATCTCTCCTTAGGGGGATTCAGTCAGGGAGGGGGAAGGTACGGCTGGGAGAACACTAAGCTCCAACTGCAAATCAAGAAGATTGGCCCTGTCACAGCAGGTGCCAGTGTGCCGGCAGGGCGTCTTGGCTACCTCAACAAAAACAATGAGATTGACCTTTTTTCGATAAACACCAGTAACAAGGCCAGCGTCGGCACACGCAGTTGCAAGACGCCTGATGTCGTCGTGCGGATGGGAGATCGGAATCGTGTCGGGCAATTCAAAGGAGTTGGCACTTCATTGGCGCCCGTCAATTTTTCGATCAATCTGAAGGAGTGTCCCTCGGCTATCAGCAAGGTTTCTTATCTACTGAAGCCGAACACCCAAATCGTGGATGCTACGCAGACAGTTGTCGCGCTTGATGCCGGATCGGTAGCCAAGGGCGTCGGTCTGCAAGTTCTTAACCAGAACGGAAAGCCCGTGACGTTGAACGAAACGGTCGTCTATAGCGAGTACGACAAGGTTGGCGGAAATTTCAGTATTCCGTTCAAAGCAGCCTATTACCAAACCGCTCCAGTTGTTGAAGCAGGCTCGGCGAATAGTTCGCTGACACTTGTGATGAGCTACGAATAGGGAATCGCTGATCACTGATTGCAGTGAAGGCTCGCGAGCCATCCGGTCCCGGTCCTTTCGAATCGAGGAAAGGGATCGATTCGGCACGGCTTCCTTTGATTTCGTGCTGTTGGCTAGGAGCGGCGTGCTCTCAAGGCTGGCCAGTAACGCCCTGTTGGCAAGCACCCGATTGGCGAGACCCGACAGACCGAGCGGTTGCACCGTGGTTTTGGTCCGGCCCCTGTAACGAGCCGAGCGCTGATCAAACCGATTGTTGATGAAGTGGGGTCGATGTTTGACCCAAGCACGCTACTGAGCATTTGGTCTCCTCCACCGCGATCAGCGAATCCTTAGTAGCACGATCGCACGCCGCTTCATGTAGTGACGCCTGGGGAACAACTGATGAGTAAGATATTTTCGATGGGTAGCTCGAACCGCCTCTTTGGTGGTTTTTGCGTTCTGGTGACGACTTTTTGGGCGATTTTTTTTGTTGCGCCAGCTCACGCCCAAACCTGTTCGTTTATCAATGGCAACACTAATCGGACAGTGACGTTCACGATACCTCGCAACCTTAGTATGCCGCGCAATCCGCCAGTCGGGACAGTTGTCTGGGAAAGCTCCACGCACACGCACATTGGCGCGAACGAGGTTTTCAGATGCAACGCAGCCTACAGAGTCGGGGTAACGAGTTCGGTCGGTGGGTGGCAAACTGTGGGTCAGACCGAATTTCCGATCGGCAATACCGGACTTGCGTGGAGTCTAATCGCCAACAACCGGACGATTAGGAGCATATATGGGTCGCTGACGCGGCCAAACAACGGCGCGAGTGGTTTCGACCGTTGGCAATTCAAGCTTGTAATCAAAACCATCAAATCGGTTTCGGCCGGCGCCACGATTCCAGGGGGGGACCTCGGTCACTACAGCATTCACGAGGAACTCAATGGCCTCACGTTCAAAACGAGCAACCAGGCCAGTGTCAGTACGCTCAGTTGCAAGACGCCGGATGTTACCGTCAAGATGGGAGACCAGAACCGCGTGCGCCACTTCAATGGCGTTGGTACGTCGTTGGCACCGGTCAATTTCTCGATTGCCCTGAAGGAATGTCCCGAAGGCCTCACGAAGGTGTCTTATTTGCTGAAGCCCAATACGCAAATCGTGGACGCTGCGCGCTCAGTCGTCGCGCTCGATGCCACATCGATCGCGAAGGGCGTCGGCTTGCAAATACTTGACGAGGGCGGCAAGCCGGCGGTGCTGAACAAGAAGATTGCTTTTAGCGGTTACGAGACGGTTGGCGGAAATTTCAGTATTCCGTTCAAAGCGGCCTATCACCAAACCGCTCCAGTTGTTGAAGCAGGCTCGGCGAATAGCTCTCTGACACTTGTGATGAGCTACGAGTAGCTTGGTCTGCACGCGGCTTCGTCAAGCATGGCAGCCGGTGCGAGTTCAGTGATCGGCGTACTTGGCGCGCCAACAAAAAACCCCGCAGAGCCAAGCCCAGCGGGGTTTCGTTGCCAAACGTTGGGGACGTTTGAAGTGTAACTGGTGGAGCCGGCGGGAATCGAACCCGCGTCCGCAAGCCCTCCACAGAGAGTTCTACATACTTAGTTCTGTCATTTGATTTAACCGCCGCATCGCGGACGAACACGCTCTACGACGGCGATTCACTAAGTTTTCGTCTCTAGGCCCGTGACTCACCTAAAGCTTATCTGACGTAGATGACCTCGCTAGTCTTTCGACCCTAGCCCGTCAGCGAGCCAGTGCGAGGACGGCGGCCCTTAGGCTGCCAGTGCGTAACGTTCGTCGTTAGCAGTTATTGCATTCCCATTGATTAACGAGGTGACGGGTCCTCGGTATGCCCTCCACTGCTTCGCAACCCACGTCGAAACCAGGTCGGCCCCAGTAAGGAAGTGTTGATTATCCCATAGATGGGCTACTTCAGCGAGAAATCAACCCGCGTCGTCTTGCCCTTGTCCTTGATGCCATCCGCGTTGAGCTTGGGGGCTACAACAAAGAGGCGTCCCGGATCCACGCGTTCGGCAAGTGCAACATGCACCGCATTCGCCCGACGCTGCGCGAGCTCTCGCAGATCCGCATCCGTCACTTGCACATTGGTTTCCATCAGCTTGCGCATCTCGTCGGGCGGCAAGGATTTGGCCAGCCCGATCATGTTGCGCGGTTTCGGGAATTTGGCTGCCTTGTACGCGCGTTCAAGATACTTGTTCTCTTCTTCTGGCTTGACCGTCGTGTCGGCTTCGGCGGAGTCGCCGGCATCCTTGAGCTTCTGTTCACGAATTTGACGGTTCACAGCCTCCCGGCGCAGGCCGTCGCGGTCAAATTCCGGGTCGACGCGGCCGACGATGTCGACCTTGAGCGCCGGGCGGTCCTTGAGAGCAGTGGCGAGCTTGTCGAGCTTGGCGACAGACGCCTGGCTGAGGTCTGACGTTCCTGGAACAAACTCGATGTAGCCGAGTTCTTCGCCGCCGCTGCCGCCTAATGCGCTGGCGAGCAAGGAGAACGGTGCCGTCACGGCGCGTGCAATCAGGTTGACGAATGCGCGCAGGATGACGCCGCCGATGCTGAACTGCGGGTCATCGAGCGAACCCGACACTGGCACGCGCACGTCGATTTCCCCACGCGAATTCTTCAGCAGCGCCACGGCCAGGCGCACCGGCAGGTTGGTGGCGTCTTTGCTTTCTACGCGGTCGCCGAAGGTGAGCTGGTCGATGAAGATATGGTTGTCGGCGGTCAACTTGCCTTGGTCGAGCAGGTAGTGCAGATCCATCGTCAGCTTGCCCTTGGTGATCGGGTAGCCGGCGTATTTGGCGGAGTAGGGCGTGAGGTTGGTCAGCTCCACGCCGTCGGCCTTGGCTGTGAGATCCACAAAGGCCGTGGGCGCGAGCGGGTTGACCTTGCCGTGGATGTCCACCGGCGCCGTGCCGTCGACGCTGCCGCGCAGCGTCACGTCGGCAGGTGTCTGGTTGGCGGCGGTGCTGATCGTGCCGATCGAGCCGCCAATGGCCGTGAGGTTGGCGGTGTAGTTCGGTTTGACGAAGTTGTCGGTGAAGCGGATGTTGCCGTCTTGCAGCGTGATGGCGTCGACGCGCAGATCTGCGCCGCCGGCCTTGGGTACGAGCGCGGTGGCGGTTACGGCCGATGCAGGTGTCGCCACGGGAGCCGAAGCCGTCACAGGGGCCGCAGCAGGAGCGGAAGCTGCGGAAGCAGATGCCGATGCGGGTTCGCTTTGCGTCAGCGATCGGCGCTGCTCGGTCGGCTGCACTCGGATGTCTTGCAGGTTCAGGCGGCCGTTCGGGTTGATGATGATCCGCGCATAGAACGTCGATAGCGCAACGGCGCCCACCCGCACGCGCGGCGTGGTGCCGTCGTAATTCGCCTGGATGCGGTTGAGCGCGAGAGAGCGCCAGCGCAGGAAGTCATCCGAGCTCACGCGGTCTTGCAGGCGCACGTTGCCCAGCGTCGCGTTGCCTTGGTAGCTGACTGTCAGCGCCTTCCCCTGGTTCAGGACGAGGCGTCCGTCCATCGACAGCAGCGCGCTCGTAATCGCCGCATTCAGAGACTTGTCCAGATACGGGTCGAAGCCCGCCAGCGACAGGTTCTGCGAGTTCACGCGCAGGTCGGCCTTCAGCGGATGTGGCACCACCTCGCCGCGCACATCGAGCTTGCCCTTTGCGCCCAGCCCCGCACCAATCTGCACGTTGACGGGCTTGCCGAGATCGGACGACGCGTTCTGCACGACCACGTTCAGCGGCTCGACACGCACCTTGACCGGGCGCGAATTGGATTGGTCTTCAAAGCCGACGGCACTGTTGTCCAGCTTCAGCGTCTGTACCGTCACAGCCCAGGGTTTTTCGGCCGGGGCGTTCGACCTTGCGCCGGATTTGATCGGCGCCGCCGATTTGCCCGCCGTCGGTTGCGGACCATCGAGCAGCGTCAATGTGGTCGTACCGTCCTTCTTGCGCAGCGCGTCGATCTGCAGGCCGTCGGCGCGCACTTCGCTGAGTGCAATGGTGCGGGCGCTCAGGTCGAAGCTCTTTACATCCGCGCGCAGCAGCTTGGCGCGCAGCGCGGTGTCCTTGCCCGTGGCGGGCGCCAGCGACAGGTCGGCCAGGCTTGCGGTCAGCGGCTCCGCGCGCACGTTGAATTTGTCCGGCCCGAAGTCGAGCGCCACCTTGCCGTCGGCCGACAGCGCGCCGTTCTGCAATTGCGGGGCACCCGCCTGGCGCAGATATGGGCCGATGCCGGCCAGCTTCACGCCGTCCAGCTTCAGTTCCATCTCGCCGGTGTTTTTCTCCAGCGATGTGTTGCCTTTGACATTGAGGGTGCCGCCTTGCGCCAGCTTGGCGCCCACATCAAGCGTGGTCGGGCCGCCCAACGTGCGCACGCCAATGTCGCCGTGGAGATCTTCGAGTGTCAGGTCGGCTGCAGGCTGCGTGGTCGCGTCTCGCCAATGGACCGTGCTGTTCGCCACTTGTAGCTTGCTGACCACCACATCCAAGGGCTTCGGCTTGGCGATCGGCGCAGGCTCTGCCTTGGCAGCATTCGCTTCGGCAGGTACGGGTTTGCCGCCCAGTTGCGCGAAATTGATCGCTCCATCTGCACCACGCGTGGCATCGACGCGCACGCCATCCAGCGTCAGCGCATCGAGGTGGAATACGTTGTCGAGAGGGCGCACGTCGCTCAACGTTGCCCGCACCTGTTTAGCGGCCACCAGTGGCGCTTTCTTGGCATCGACCACTTCCAGGTTGTCGAGGCCGGTCGTGCCATGCAAGCGCAGCACCGGCGCGCCGCTTTTCGGCTTCTGGAACTCGATTGTCAGGTCGGTCGTCAGCAAGCCTCGCGGCACTGCCACCGGCAGCGGGCCGGGCACGTAGCCCAGGTAGCGTGGCAGATCGAGGCCATCGATCTTGACGTTGAGGTTGGATTCGAGCGAATCGGCAAATGGCTTTGTCTTGCCCGCAAAACGCAGCGGTGCGCCGTCGATGCGCGCTGCCAGCAGCGGTTGCACGAAGATGTCTACATCGGCTGGTAGGCTCGCCAGGAAAGGCACGCCGATCTGCAGGCCATCCACCTTGTGCTCAGTACCGAGCGGCTGGTCGACAAAATCGATCGCGCCGTTGGCCAACTGCAGATTGGCGAAGACGAAACGCGCCGGCTCGGTTGACTTGGGCTTGGGCGGGGTCTCTGGCTGGCTTAGCTTGTCGACGATATCGGAGAAGTTGAAGCGCTGTTCGGCGGTGCGCACGATACGCACCTGCGGCGCCTCAATGCTGAGCTCTTCAATGACGGGCGCGCGACGGAAGATCGAACTCCACGACGCGTTCACATGCAGATGGCCGACGTCGACGAACGGCGTTTTGCCGTCGCGCTCGGCAATGTGGAGCTGGTCGACATCAAGCCGCAGCGTGTATGGGTTGATGCTGATTTTGCCGACCGAAACCGGCCGTTCCAGCAGCTTGCTGAGTTGCGTTTGAGCCAGGTGGCGTAGCAGCGGCGGGCCACCGAATGCACCCAGCAGCCCGAACACCACCAGGAAGATCAGCACGCCGATCCCAGTGCGCTTGGTGCCTCGCGATGTACCAACCTGAGCCGCGCGTTGCCAGCCTGCCGTAGCGCGCACGCGGGCAAACCGCGCACGCCAGCCGTTGGTATTCGATTGCAGATCAGGGCGCGAATCGGGGGAGTTGCTCATGCTGGTGTCGGTCCGGCCATGGCGTGGCCTACTTCGTCAGTCGGTCGACCGCCACGTCCCCGGGGGGAGGCGGCGGTCCTGAAAGATGCGGCGCCCAGGCTTTCACCTGGGCATCGTGGTCAAGCGCGTTGCGATTCGAGCAGCAGCGGAATCAGCTCGGCCGCGCTGGCAATCAGCGCATCGGCGCGCCATTCCACGGGCGACAGTCCATTACCACAATAGCCGTAACTGGCGGCAATGGTAGGCATGCCGGCAGCACGGCCGGCTTCGATATCGCGAAGGTCATCGCCCACGTAGACGATCTGCCGTGCATCGACGCCGATGGACTCGGCTGCATGCAGCAGCGGGGCTGGGTGGGGCTTGGCGTGCGGCGTGGTGTCGCCTGCAACGACGCAGGCCGGCGGCACCGGCAACGGCAGCTGCGCAACCAGCGGTACCGTCAGGCGCCCCGACTTGTTGGTGACGATCCCCCAGGGGATGCCTGCGCGGCCCAGTTCCAGCAGCACGTCGGCCATGCCTGGAAACAACCGCGTGCGCACGCAGATCTCCGCCTCGTAGTTGGCGAGAAACGCCAGCCGTAGGGATTCGAATTCCGCATCTCCCGGCCCAACGCCGAACGCCACGCCAATCAGCCCGCGGGCACCATGCGAGGCAACCGGGCGCAGCGCTTCGTAGTCCACCGGTTCGAGGCCTCGGTCGGTGCGTACCTTGTTGGCCGCCGCGGCAAGATCGGGGGCCGTGTCCGCAAGCGTGCCGTCCAGGTCGAACAGCACCGCGCCTAGCGGATCGGGAAACTGGCGCACGGTCATGCCTCGGCCGGACGGCGCGTCGCCATCAAGTAGTTGACGCTGGTGTCCTGCGTAAGGGCGTAGCGGCCGGTGATCGGGTTGTATTCCAGCCCGCGCATCTCTTGAGCCTGGAGGCCAGCCCCGCGTACGAACGCGCTCAGCTCAGAAGGGCGAATGAATTTGGCGTAGTCATGCGTGCCGCGTGGCAGCATGTTCAGGACGTATTCCGCACCGATGACCGCCAGCAGATACGCTTTGGCATTTCGGTGGATGGTCGAGAAAAATACGTAACCGCCTGGCTTCACCAATGTCGCGCACGCGCGAACAACCGATGCCGGATCGGGCACATGTTCGAGCATCTCCATGCAAGTAACGACATCGAAGCTACCCGGCTCGCGTGCGGCCAACGCTTCCGCGGCGATCTCCTCGTAATCGACGGTAATTCCCGCCTCGAGGCTGTGCAGGTCTGCGACACGCAATGCTTTGCGGGACAGATCGATGCCTTTGACGTTCGCCCCGGCACGCGCCATGCTCTCTGAGAGGATGCCGCCGCCACAACCGACGTCGACGACGCGTTTGCCAGCCAGCGGAGCAATCGACTGAATCCAGTCAAGGCGCAGCGGATTGATTTCGTGGAGAGGTTTGAACTCGCTGTTCGGGTCCCACCAGCGGTGGGCGAGTTCGCTGAATTTTTCGAGTTCGCCGGGATCGGCGTTCGCGTGAGTGGTCGTCATGTTGCGCTGCGCCAGGGCATATCTGCTAGGTGAGGAAATGTACCAAAAAGCGTCGCCCCGACCAAATCACGGGGTCCGCAAAAAGGTTTCACATTGAAACAGAGGTGAACAAATGCGCATGCACTTCCTCCAACTGTCACCTTCGCTCAAGGAGAGATCAATGAAATCCAAACAAATTCTGATAGGACTGGGTGTTGCGAGCCTGACGGTGCTGGCGGGCTGCGCCGCGCCCGGTTACGGCGGTGGCTATAACGGTGGGTATGCTCAGCAGCCCGCCTATGGCCAACAACCGGCTTATAGCGGGCAGCCGCAGCAAACGGGCGCCCTTTACGGCCGGGTTGAATCGATCCAGCCGATGCAGGCCCCGGCAAATAGCCCGGGCATTTTGGGCACGATCATCGGCGGCGTGGCTGGCGGCATTCTGGGCCATCAGGTTGGTGGTGGTACGGGCAACACAGTCGCGACTATTGGTGGCGCAGCACTCGGTGCCTATGCAGGCAACCAGGTCGAGCAGCGCGCCGGAGCGGGTGGGCAAACGGTGTATCGCATCACCGTGCGCCTGGATGATGGCCGCGTCGCCACCGTCACGCAGCGAAACCCGAACAACCTGCGCGTTGGCGATCGCGCCATGGTTGCTAACGATCAGGCGACACCTTCCTATCAATAAGAAGGACGGTCATGAGAAAGGGGCATCGGGCGCCCCAAACAAAAAAAGCGATGGCGCATTTGGTGTCATCGCTTTTTTTAGTGCCCATTTCCGCAGCAGCCCAGAGGAGGGCATTTGCCGGAGTACAGGCGAAAAAAAGCCCAGCTTTCGCTGGGCTTTTTCCCGGTGTGAGCCGAATTACTGAGCCTTGCGGGTGCCGACCACTTCGACGTCCACGCGGCGGTTCGGCTGCTGGCAGGCGATTTGTGCCTTGCGAGTGCCCTTGCACGACTTCGGATCAACCTTCAGCTGGCGCTTGCCCTTGCCTTCCGTGTAGACACGGTTGGCTTCGATGCCCTTGCTGACCAGGTAGCCCTTGACGGCTTCAGCACGACGGACCGACAGGCGGTCGTTGTACTTGTCCGAGCCGAACGAGTCGGTGTGGCCAACGGCGATCACGACTTCCAGGTTGATGCCCTTCAGCTTCGAGACCAGGTCGTCCAGCTTGGCCTTGCCTTCCGGCTTCAGCACAGCCTTGTCGAAATCGAACAGGGTGTCAGCAGCGAACGTAACCTTTTCGCTCGACACAACCGGGGCAGCCGGAGCACCCGGAGCAGCCGTCGGAGCAGCAGCCGGAGCCAGAGCGCCGTCGCACTGAGCGTTGGCGGTTGCCGGCGTCCAGAAGCCATTGCGCCAGCACAGTTCGTTCGTGCCGTTCTTCCAGACCCACTCGCTCGTGCCGTTACCCCAGTTGTCGTTGACGGCCTTCTTTTCGTAGGGCACCGACTGAGCGTAAGCGGACGCAGCCATGGCTACCGCAGCTGCAGCGAACGCGAGCTTGGCAAATTTTTTCATATTTCTCCTCTCAGGATGAGATCACCGCAGAAGACTGCGAGCAGATGGGACGAAAACAAGTCATACATTCTTCGGAGTATAACATTCTCGGTGTGGTGAAGGCTCCACTTCGAACAATGTCTGCCTCTTCGCTGGGGGATTGTGCCACAAGCACGCACTCCTAAAAAGCAAATATAAGCGATTCGAACGGGGCGCCACGGCCTTGTGGTGTGTACGCAACAAGGCAGGAAATGGCTCGCAAACCCTTATGGGGACTGGCTCGCCGGTTTTGCCCTCCCTCGCAGGGAACGTGCCCGGGGTTGACGATGCGTCGCTCGCGCGTATGAGGGGAGGGGGCTTGCGGCATGGTAAAATGTTCTGTTATTCGCGCAACCGCAGCGTCCCGCTGTGGGCATCACTGTGCTCACTAGGGGACCTCTCACCGTTCGCCCAATGGATCAATTCGCCAAAGAGACACTCCCGGTATCGCTCGAAGAAGAAATGCGTAGCTCGTACCTCGCTTACGCCATGAGCGTGATCGTGGGCCGCGCCCTTCCAGATGTGCGGGATGGTCTCAAGCCGGTGCATCGTCGTGCGTTGTACTCGATGCACGAGCTGAACAACGACTGGAATCGCCCCTATAAGAAGTCCGCCCGTATCGTCGGGGATGTGATCGGTAAGTATCACCCCCACGGCGACACTGCTGTATACGACACCATCGTGCGGATGGCGCAGAACTTCTCCCTGCGCTACATGCTGGTCGACGGCCAGGGCAACTTCGGCTCCGTCGACGGCGACAACGCCGCGGCGATGCGTTACACCGAAATCCGCCTGTCGAAGATCGCCCACGAATTGCTGGCCGACCTAGACAAGGAAACGGTCAATTTCGAGCCGAACTACGACGGTTCGGAAACCGAGCCGTCCGTTTTGCCAGCCCGCATTCCCAACCTGCTGATCAACGGTTCGTCCGGGATCGCGGTGGGTATGGCGACGAACATTCCGCCGCACAACCTGAATGAAGTCGTTGATGGCTGCCTGCATTTGTTGCGCAACCCGGAAGCGACGGTCGATGAGCTGATTGAGCTGATCCCGGCGCCGGATTTCCCGACGGCCGGCATCATCTACGGCATTTCGGGTGTGCGTGAAGGCTATCGCACCGGCCGCGGCCGCGTGGTGATGCGTGCCAAGACGCACTTCGAGGACATCGACCGGGGCCAACGCCAGGCGATCATCGTCGATGAACTGCCCTACCAAGTTAACAAGCGTACGCTGCTCGAGCGTATCGCCGAGCTGGTTACCGAAAAGCGCATCGAAGGCATTTCCGACATTCGCGACGAGTCGGACAAGTCCGGCATGCGTGTGGTGATCGAACTCAAGCGCGGTGAAGTGCCGGAGGTTGTGCTCAACAACCTCTATAAGAATACGCAGCTGCAGGACACGTTCGGCATGAACATGGTGGCGCTGGTCGACGGCCAGCCGCGTCTGCTGAACCTGCGTCAGATGCTGGAGTGCTTCCTGCTGCACCGCCGCGAGGTGGTGACGCGCCGCACCGTCTTTGATCTGCGCAAGGCGCGCGAGCGTGGTCACATTCTGGAAGGTCTGGCCGTTGCACTTGCCAACATCGACGAATTCATCGCAATCATCAAAGCCGCTCCGACTCCGCCGGTTGCGAAGGCTGAGCTGATGAACCGCAGCTGGGATTCGGGCCTCGTGCGCGACATGCTCGTTCGCGCCGAGAGCGAAACCTCGGGCGGCGGTGGCGCCTATCGTCCGGAAGGTCTGCTGCCTGCATTCGGTATGCAAGGCGATGGTTTGTACAAACTGTCGGACACGCAAGCGCAGGAAATTCTGCAGATGCGCCTGCAGCGCCTCACCGGGCTGGAGCAGGACAAGATCGTTCAGGAATACCGCGAAGTGATGGCGCAGATCGCCGATCTGCTGGACATCCTGGCGCGACCGGAACGCATTACCGCCATCATCGTCGAGGAACTCACCGCGATCCGCGCGGAATTTGGCGATGAGCGGCGCTCGCAAATCGAGCACAATGCGACCGAGTTGGACACAGAAGACCTCATTACGCCGCAAGATCTGGTGGTGACGTTGTCACACAGCGGCTATATGAAGAGCCAGCCGATTTCCGAATACCGGGCGCAGAAGCGTGGCGGTCGCGGCAAGCAAGCTGCCGCGACGAAGGAAGACGACTGGATCGACACGCTATTTGTCGCCAACACGCATGACTACATCCTGTGCTTCTCGAATCGCGGCCGTCTGTATTGGCTGAAGGTCTGGGAGGTGCCGCAAGGCAGCCGTAACTCGCGCGGTCGTCCGATCGTCAATATGTTCCCGCTGTCACCGGGCGAGAAGATCAACGTGATCCTGCCGGTGAAGCAGTTCGACGAGCAGCACTTCGTCTTCATGGCCACCTCCAAGGGGACGGTCAAGAAGACGGCACTGACCGATTTCTCGAACCCGCGCAAGGCCGGCATCATCGCGGTGGATCTTGATGAGGGCGACTTCCTGATCGGCGCGGACATTACCGATGGCCAGCACGACGTGATGCTGTTCTCAGACGCCGGCAAGGCGGTGCGCTTCGATGAAAACGATGTGCGCCCGATGGGTCGCCAAGCGCGGGGTGTTCGCGGTATGAACCTGGAAGAGGGCCAGCAGGTGATTGCGATGCTGGTCGCGCCAGCGGAAACCGAAGGCGAAGGTGCTCAGTCGGTGACTGGCAGCGTGCTGACCGCTACCGAGAACGGCTACGGTAAGCGCACGCCGATCTCGGAATACACCCGACATGGCCGCGGCACGAAGGGCATGATCGCCATCCAGACCTCCGAGCGTAACGGTAAGGTGGTCGCCGCTGCCCTGGTGGCACCGGAAGACGAGATCATGCTCATCACGACGGGTGGCGTGCTGATCCGCACACGGGTGGACGAGATCCGTGAAATGGGGCGCGCCACTCAGGGTGTCACGCTCATCTCGGTGGGTGAGGGCAACAAGCTGTCGGGGCTGCAACGTGTGATGGAGTCCGATGCTGAAGGTGCGGACGGTGTCGAAGGTGCCGACGCGGCGGATGCCGCCCCCGGTGCCGATGCACAGACGGATGACAGCAGCGAGACATAATTAGAAACATCTTTTGCTTGCCGTTAGGCGCAGTTCTGTCATGATGCCGGACCTGTGCGCGGCAAGGGCTTGGAACTTTTGCGTCACACGCCCGGCCTAAACGCAACGCTTATCTCAAGGGAGCAACAATGCACAAGAGTCTCAAACTCAAACATCTGATCGTGGTGGCCGGTTTCGCTCCGCTGTTTGCGTTCGCGCAGGCTGGCGACGCTGACAAGACGGCTGCCATCAAAGATCTGCTGTCGACGATGAACGTCGATGCAGCCATCAAGGGTCAGGGTGAAGTGTTGGCCAACGGCGCTAAGCAGGAAGCCCCGCTGGTGCTGGAGCAGGCACTGGTCGAGAACAAGACTCTGAACGACAAGCAGAAGCAAGCTGCTGTCGACAAGCTGAAGAAGAACGGTGCCGTGCAGCGCATGACCGACGGTGCAGGCAAGGACTTCGACACGGAAGCCTTCCGCAAAGACGCTCTGCAAGCTCACTATGACTCGCTGGGCAAGTACTACTCGACCCAGGAAATCAAGGACTTGACCACGTTCCTGAAGACGCCGAGCGGCCAGAAGTTCATGGCCAACCAAGGCAAGGCCATGCAGGAAGTATGGGGCAACGTGATGCAGAAGTACGGTCCGCAAGTTGGCAAGAAGATGCGCGACATGGCTGACAAGGAAGTTGCCGCCGCTGCGAAGTAATTAGCCGGCATAGGCGGACGATCGGGGGCGCAATCCCCGTCGCCCTGCCAGTTGGTAGATAATGGCTGTTTGGGTTTGCGCCCAGACAGCCATTTTTCTTTTGCACTTCGCCCCATGAACCAAGCGGATCGAGCCCTTCAAGCCAGCCAAGCGCGCGTGTACAACTTTTCGGCAGGTCCAGCGGTGTTGCCGCTCGAGGTGCTGGAACAGGCGAAAGAGGAGATGGTCTCCTGGCACGGCAGCGGCATGAGCGTGATGGAAATGAGCCATCGCGGCCGTGAATTTGAAAGCATCCTGGCAGCGGCGTTCGGCGATTTGCGGCAGTTGCTGGCAGTGCCGGACAACTACGAAATCCTCTTCCTGCAAGGCGGCGCCATCGCTGAGAACGCCATCGTGCCGCTGAACCTCATGCGTCGGCTGTCGGCGGATGCACCGAAGGCTGACTACGTCGTCACCGGCACGTGGTCGGTCAAGTCGCAGCAAGAAGCGCGCAAGTACGGCGAGGTGAACATCGCTGCCACCAGCGAGGCCGAGCGCTTCCACAAGATCCCCGATGTCTCGAGCTGGAAGCTGTCGTCGGACGCGGCCTACGTGCACCTGTGCACGAACGAAACCATTGTTGGCGTCGAGTATCAGGAGACGCCAGACGTCGGTCAGGCGCACGGGCGTGTGGTGGTGTCCGACGTGTCGAGCCACATCCTCTCGCGGCCGATCGACTGGAGCGGCTATCAGGTCCTGTACGGCGGCGCGCAGAAAAACATCGGCCCTGCCGGCCTGACGATTGCCATCGTCCGCAAGGACCTCCTGGGCCATGCACACCCGCTGTGCCCGTCGGCATTCAATTGGCGCCTGGTGGCTGAGAACGGCTCGATGTACAACACGCCGCCCACTTACGCCATCTACATCGCGGGGCTCGTGTTCCAGTGGATCAAGCGCCAGGGTGGGGTCGAGGCGCTGGAGACGCGCAACATCATCAAGTCGAAGATGCTGTACGACTTTATCGACGCCAGCAGCTTCTACCGCAACGAAATCCATCCGACGTGCCGGTCGCGCATGAACGTGCCGTTCTTCCTCAACGACGAGTCCCGCAACGACGCGTTCCTCACGCAGGCGCGCGAGCGCGGGTTGGTGCAGCTCAAGGGCCACAAGTCCGTGGGCGGCATGCGGGCAAGCATCTACAACGCGATGCCGCTGGAAGGCGTAGAGGCGCTGGTCGACTTCATGCGTGAGTTTGAAAGAGTGTCTGCGTAAGGCTGACACTCAATCACGGCAGAACATTGCGCGAAGCGCCCGCTTCGCGCGGCAATTTGCAATCCGTTGCCGAACCAGATTCCTACAATGACCAGTCAGTCAGACGATACGAAGCAAAACAAGGACGCCGCATTGGCGGCGGAGCTTGCGCCGTTGCGCACGCAGATCGACGCCATCGACAACCAGCTGCTTACGCTGCTCTCCGACCGCGCCAAGGTGGCGCAGGAAGTGGGCGAGGTGAAGAAGCGCTATTCGTCACCGGCGTTCCGGCCGGACCGCGAGCTGCAGGTCATCCGCAAGATGCAGTCCGGCAATCAAGGGCCCCTGCACGACGAGAGCATCGCCGCCATCTGGCGCGAGGTGATGTCCGCCTGCCGCGGCCTGGAACAGGCGCTGCGCATCGGCTACCTCGGCCCGGCCGGCACGTTCTCGGAGCAGGCGGTGATCGCGCATTTCGGCCACGAGATCCAGCCGATGCCGTGCCCGAGCATCGACGAGGTGTTTCGTGCGGCGGAGTCCGGCACGGTCGATTGTGGTGTTGTGCCGGTCGAAAATTCGACGGAAGGCGTGGTGTCGCGCACGCTCGATCTGTTCTTGCAGACGTCGCTGAAGATCAGCGGCGAGATCGCGCTGCGGGTGCACCATAACTTGCTGCACAAAACGGGCGACATGTCGCAGGTGAAGGTGGTGCGCGCGCATGCGCAGGCACTGGCGCAGTGCCAGCGGTGGTTGAACACGAACTATCCGAATCTGCCGCGCGAGGCTGTGTCGAGCAACGCCGAGGCAGCGCGCATGGCCGGCGAGGACGAAACCGTCGCCGCGCTGGCAAGCGTGCAGGCGGCCAACCGCTACGGCCTGCACGTGGTGCGTGCCAATGTGGAAGACGATCCGCACAACCGCACGCGCTTTGTCGTGATCGGCAACTACGAGACGGAGCCGAGCGGACGCGATCAGACGTCGTTGATCCTGTCGGTGCCGAACGAGGCCGGTGCTGTCTACAAGTTGCTGGCGCCGTTGGCAGAGAACGGCGTGTCGATGTGCCGCTTCGAGTCGCGTCCGGCGCGCAGCGGTGCGTGGGAATACTACTTCTACGTCGATGTGGAAGGTCATCAGCGTGACCCGCAGGTCGCGCGCGCGCTGGAAAAGCTGCGTCACGACGCGGCGTATTTCAAAGTGTTGGGGTCCTATCCCTCGGCACATTGAGGGATTCAAGGCGCTCTGCACGGGCAGAGCGTCGATAACAGAGGAGCACCCCATGTCTTTGCAGTTCGGCCCCGAGTATGTCCGCGCCATCGCCCCTTATGTGGCCGGTAAGCCGATTTCCGAAGTGGCACGCGAGTTCGGTCTGGATGCCGCGCGCATCGTCAAGCTGGCGTCCAACGAAAATCCGCTGGGCATGCCGCAGTCAGCCAAGAACGCGATGGCCTCGGCCATTGACGAGCTGGCGCGCTATCCGGACGCCAACGGCTTCAGCCTGAAGGCGGCGTTGCATGCCAGGTTTGGCGTGCCGGAAGCATGGATCACGCTCGGCAACGGTAGCAATGACATCCTCGAACTGGCGGCTCGCGCGCTGGTATCGCCGGGGCAGGCTGTGATCTATGCGCAGCACTCTTTTGCCGTGTATGCGTTGGCAGCTCAGGAGGTGGGTGCGCGTGCCATCGAGGTGCCGGCTCGCGATTACGGCCATGACCTCGATGCGATGGCCGCAGCGATTACCCCGGACACGCGTCTGATCTACATCGCCAACCCGAACAACCCTACCGGCACGTTTCTTTCGGCCGATGAGATTGCAGCGTTCCTGGCCAAGGTGCCGCCGACTGTCGTTGTCGTGCTGGACGAGGCGTACAACGAGTTCCTCAAGCCCGACCAGCAGTACGACTCCACCGCCTGGGTGCGCCAGTACCCGAACCTGCTTGTGTCGCGCACATTCTCCAAGGCGTATGGGTTGGCTGGCTTGCGTGTGGGCTATGGAATCGCGCAGCCGCAATTGACTGATTTGCTCAACCGCATCCGCCAGCCGTTCAACGTTAACAGCCTGGCGCAGGCGGCTGCGGTGGCGGCGCTCAATGATGCGGAATTCCTGTGCCGATCAGCCGAACTGAACGCTGCCGGTTACGTGCAACTGACGGACGCGTTTGATCGGTTGGGCCTCCAGTACGTGCCGTCCTCGGGCAACTTTGTCTTGGTGCGCGTAGGCGAAGACGCCAGCGCCGGTGCGCGCGTGAACCTTGCGTTGCTCAAGCAAGGTGTGATCGTGCGTCCGGTCGGCAACTACGGCTTGCCGCAGTGGCTGCGCATCAGCATCGGCTTGCCGGAAGAAAACGCCACATTCATCGATGCACTCGAAGTGGCGCTGGCGCAGGAAAAAGCCGCGGCGTAACTACTACCGCAACCGCTGCAGCGCCCCGTATCAGGCTCGGGCGCTGCGCACATCGGGCTACAATGCCGCTTTGCTTTTTTCTGGCAGGGCGGTGTTGTGGCCTCTTCTTTTTCCAGTTCCCGGTTGGTGATTGTCGGTGTCGGCCTGATTGGCGGTTCGCTGGCGCTGGGGTTGCGTCGTGCGGGTGTGGTTGGGCATGTCGTAGGCGTCGGGCGATCTGCCGCGTCGCTTGAGGCGGCGATCCGTCTTGGCGTGATCGACGAGGCCTTGCCGATGGAAGAGGCTGTGCGTGGCGCCGACATGGTCGTGCTGTGCGCGCCAGTCGCGCAGACGCTGCCGTTGCTGCTCGCCATGCAGCCGCATCTGGGCCCGGACACCATTGTCACGGATGCCGGCAGCACCAAGTCCGACGTCATCATGGCCGCCAAGACGGCGCTGGGCGATCAGGTCAGCCAGTTCGTTCCGGCCCACCCGATTGCCGGCCGTGAGCTGAACGGCGTGGAGGCTGCGCTGGCCGATCTCTATGTCGGCAAAAAGACCGTGCTTTGCCCCCTGCAGGAAAATCGCCGCAGCGACGTTGCCCGTGTGCAGGCGATGTGGGAAGCGGCGGGAGCGTATTGCCACATCATGTCGGCCGTGCAGCACGACGCCGTGTTCGCCGCCGTCAGCCATCTGCCGCACGTGCTGTCATATGCGCTGGTCGCGCAGATCATCAATGCAGAAGACGGGGCGCTCAAGCTCGATTTTGCCGGTGGCGGCTTCCGCGATTTCACGCGCATCGCCGCATCATCGCCCGAGATGTGGCGTGACATCTGCCTGTCGAATCGCGATGCGCTGCTGCGTGAACTTACAACGTACGAAGCCGTGATCGGGCGTCTCAAGACGATGATTGCGGAACGCGACGGCGCAGCGCTCGAGCGCGTGTTCCGCCGTGCCAGCGAAGCGCGCTTGGCGTGGCCGCAACGTGTGGCACCGGGAAATGCCGCTGGCGCACAACCTGAATAACGTTTGTTTTGAACTGAGTGGATTCATGGAATATCTGGACGTCGGTCCGCTGAAGACGGCGCGCGGCACAATCAAGCTGCCGGGCTCGAAGAGCATCTCCAATCGTGTGCTGCTGCTTGCGGCGCTCGCCCAAGGCGAGACCGTGGTGCGCGACCTGCTCGACTCTGACGACACGCGCGTCATGCTCGATGCGCTTGGCAAGCTGGGCGTCTCGGTCGAAGGCCTGGGCGACAACGCGTACCGTGTCATCGGCACTGGCGGCCGCTTTCCGAATAAGTCGGCTGATCTGTTCATGGGCAACGCCGGCACAGCCATCCGCCCGCTGACGGCCGCGCTGGCGCTGCAAGGCGGCGAGTACACGCTGCACGGCGTGCCGCGCATGCACGAGCGGCCGATTGGGGACTTGGTCGACGGCTTGCGCCAAGTTGGCGCAAGCATCGACTACACGGGCAACGCTGGCTATCCGCCGCTGGCGATCCACGCCGCGTCGGTCAAGATCGACGCGCCGATCCGCGTGCGCGGCGATGTGTCGAGTCAGTTCCTGACGGCTTTGCTAATGGCACTGCCGCTGGTCGAGTCTGCCGGCAATGTCACCATCGAAGTGGTTGGCGAGCTGATTTCCAAGCCTTACATCGAGATCACGCTGAACCTGATGGCGCGCTTCGGCGTGCAGGTTGCGCGCGACGGCTGGGCGTCGTTCACCGTGCCGACCGGCGTGGCCTACAAGGCGCCGGGCGAGATCTTTGTGGAAGGCGATGCTTCGTCCGCATCGTACTTCCTGGCCGCTGGCGCCCTTGGCGGCGGGCCGGTGCGTGTGGAAGGTGTGGGCATGTCCAGCATTCAGGGCGATGTCCGCTTTGCCGACGCGCTTAACCGCATGGGCGCCAACGTCATGGCCGGCGGCAATTGGATTGAAGTGCGCGGCGTCGAGCGCGACGACGGCAAGCTGCACGCCGTCGAGCTGGATTGCAATCACATTCCGGATGCGGCAATGACGCTGGCGGTGGCCGCGCTGTTTGCCGACGGCACGACCACGCTGACCAACATTGCGAGCTGGCGCGTCAAGGAGACCGACCGGCTAAGCGCCATGGCCACCGAGCTGCGCAAGCTTGGGGCCGAGGTGGAGGAGGGCCCCGACTACATTCGCGTGACCCCTCCGTCGCAATGGACCCCGCCGGCCGGCGGCATCGACACCTACGATGACCACCGCATGGCAATGGCTTTCTCGCTGGCGGCGTTCGGCCCAGTGCCCGTGCGTATCAACGACCCGCGCTGCGTCGCCAAGACGTTTCCGGAATATTTCACGGCGTTCGGCGGTATTACCGCTTGAATCGCAATTAACCGCCTGCATTCATCATGTCCGACACCGCTGCTTCCATGTCGTACCCGGTCATCACCATCGACGGTCCGACCGCATCTGGCAAGGGCACGGTCGCTCACCAGATCGCTGATCTGCTCGGTTTTCACCTGCTCGATAGCGGCTCGCTGTACCGGTTGGTGGCGCTTGCCAGTATGCGCGAGAACATCGACGACCACGACGTTGAGAGCCTCGTGCGTATCGCACGGGAACTCGATGTGCGCTTCAAGGCAGATCACATCTGGCTCAAGGGCGAGGATGTGAGTTTGGCGCTGCGACATGAATCCGTTGGCAACCAGGCTTCGGCCATCGCCGTGCATGGCGCGGTGCGTGAGGCGTTGCACGCACGTCAGCGGGCGTTCCTGGAAGCGCCCGGCCTCGTGGCCGACGGCCGCGATATGGGCACGGTGGTTTTCCCCGAAGCAGTGCTCAAGGTGTTCCTGACGGCAAGCGTGCAGGCACGCGCCGAGCGGCGCTATAAACAATTGATTGCAAAGGGTTTTTCTGCTACAGTGGAAAGTCTTTCGCAGGACTTGGAAGCGCGTGATTTGCGGGATCGCACCCGCAGTGTCGCGCCGCTGCGTCCGGCGCAAGATGCGCGGCAACTGGATTCGTCCGACATGACGGTCGATGAAGTGGTCGCGCAGGTACTGGACTGGTACCGTCAGGTGCAGGGCGCCAACAAGGCGAACTGACTCGGCTGAGCTGGTTCGATCGGTGCCGGTGGCATGTCGCCGCCGGCGGTTGTTCAACTTATAACCCCGCATGCGTGTCTTCGCCCATTCTGTGCGAAAGCAATGCGAGGCATGTTCTGCGGATGCCTATTTTTTATGTCCCAAACTAACGAATCTTTTGCCGCCCTGTTCGAAGAGTCGATCGCCCAGACCAATATGAAGGCTGGCGAGGTCATCTCTGCGGAAGTTGTGCGTATCGACCACAATTTCGTCGTTGTGAACGCGGGCCTGAAGTCTGAAGCATTTGTACCCATCGAGGAATTCCTGAACGATCAGGGTGAACTCGAAGTGCAAATCGGCGACTACGTTTCGGTCGCTATTGACGCACTGGAAAACGGCTACGGCGACACCATCCTGTCGCGCGACAAGGCCAAGCGTCTTGCTTCGTGGCTGAACCTTGAGAAGGCACTGGAATCCGGCGAGATCATCTCCGGTACCGTGACCGGCAAGGTCAAGGGCGGCCTGACCGTCATGGTCAACGGTATTCGTGCATTCCTGCCGGGTTCGCTCGTCGACGTGCGTCCGATCAAGGACACCACGCCGTACGAAGGCAAGACCCTTGAATTCAAGGTCATCAAGCTGGACCGCAAGCGCAACAACGTTGTGCTGTCGCGCCGTGCCGTGGTTGAAGCCACGCTGGGCGAAGAGCGTCAGAAGCTGATGGAAACGCTCAAGGAAGGCGCGATCGTCAACGGTATCGTCAAGAACATCACCGACTACGGCGCGTTCGTGGATCTGGGTGGCATCGACGGTCTGCTGCACATCACCGACCTGGCATGGCGTCGTGTGCGTCACCCGAGCGAAGTGCTGTCGGTTGGCCAGGAAATCACCGCCAAGATCCTCAAGTTCGACCAAGAGAAGAACCGCGTCTCGCTGGGCGTCAAGCAACTGGGCGAAGATCCGTGGGTCGGCATCTCGCGCCGCTACCCGCAAGGCACTCGCCTGTTCGGCAAGGTGACCAACCTGACCGACTACGGCGCATTCGTCGAGATCGAAGCCGGTATCGAAGGCCTGGTCCACGTGTCGGAAATGGACTGGACCAACAAGAACGTGGCCCCGTCGAAGGTTGTCCAGCTGGGCGACGAAGTGGAAGTCATGGTTCTGGATATCGACGAAGACAAGCGTCGTATCAGCCTGGGCATGAAGCAGTGCAAGGCCAACCCGTGGGACGATTTCGCGCGCAACCAGAAGAAGGGCGACAAGCTGGCTGGCCAGATCAAGTCGATCACCGACTTCGGCGTGTTCATCGGTCTGCCGGGCGGCATTGACGGCCTGGTGCACCTGTCGGACCTGTCGTGGCAAGAGACTGGCGAAGAAGCCGTTCGCAAGTACAAGAAGGGCGACGAAGTCGAAGCCGTTGTGCTGGCCATCGACGTCGACAAGGAACGCATCTCGCTGGGTATCAAGCAACTGTCGGGCGACCCGTTCAACAACTTCATCTCGACCAACGACAAGGGTTCGATCGTGCCGGTCACGATCAAGGCTGTTGATCCGAAGGGTGCCGTGGTGCAGTTGGCTGACGACGTTGAAGGCTACCTGCGCGCCTCGGAAATCTCGAGCGACCGCGTGGAAGATGCCCGCAACGTGCTGAAGGAAGGCGAAACGATGACCGCGATGATCGTCAACATCGATCGCAAGTCGCGCAACATCAACGTCTCCATCAAGGCGAAGGACAGCGCCGACCAACAGGAAGCGATGCAGAAGTTCTCGGCGGATACCGGCGCAGCTGGTACCACGAACCTCGGCGCGCTGCTGAAGGCCAAGCTGAACGAAACCAATCAGTAAGCATCAACCGGGTCGACCCTAAAGAACGACGAGGACGCGCGCAAGATGCCCATGACCAAGTCCGAACTCGTGGAAAAGCTGGCCGCTCGCTTTCCGCAGCTGCTGCTGCGGGATGCCGATATCGCGGTCAAGACGATCCTGGATGCGATGTCCGACGCCCTGGCGGACGGCCACCGCATCGAGATCCGCGGATTCGGAAGTTTCGGTCTGAATCGTCGTCCGCCGCGTGTCGGCCGCAATCCCAAGTCAGGCGAGAAGGTGTTGGTACCCGAGAAGCGGGTGCCGCACTTCAAGGCGGGCAAGGAGTTGCGCGAACGGGTTGACCGCAGCCTGGAGCGACAAGGCGAGCCTTCTTTGGAGGGTGAGCCTGCCGTGTCGCTCGCGACTGTAAAGGCTTCGAGACAGGCTGACAGCACCCGTCAGGCTGCCGGTTTTCCGGTAGACACGGCGGTGCCGCTGGCAATGTCGCGCTAAGCCTAGGTAGCACTTGGTAGTTTCAGGAACGCCCCGCTTGCCGGGGCGTTTTTTATTCCGGCGATGCTTGTCCGCCGCCAAGCCTGGCGTGGCTGGCCGCCATATGAATCCGCTACAATGCGGCACAACCCGGCAATCGCGCCGTTTCCGGCTGTTGCACCGCCGCCCGTTTCCGAATCCGCATGAAATTTCTCGTCTGGGCCATCCGCATTCTGTTGTTCGTGCTGCTCTTCGTGCTGGCACTGCACAACACGGCGGAAGTCTCGCTCGTGCTCCCGTTTGGCGTGGTCTGGCATGCACCGTTGATCCTGATCGCCTTGGCATTCTTTGTCGCCGGCATCTTGTTGGCCATGCTGGCGATGGCGCCGCGCATGATGCGGCATCGCTTTACGGCAAGCCGCTTGCGCCGCCAGATCGGTCGCATGAAGAAGGCGGATGAGGTGATCGAGGTGCCCACCCCCGTAGTCGCCGATTCTCCGTATCACGTTCCCGGCCCCAAGGTCTGACGCATGGATTTTGATCTCTGGTGGCTGTTGGCCATCCCCCTGGTGTTTGGCTTGGGCTGGGTGGCCGCTCGGCTCGATGCCCGCCAGTTGCGCACCGAACAATCGTCGCTGCCGCGCTCGTACTTCAAGGGGCTCAATTTCCTGCTCAACGAGCAGCCGGACAAGGCCATCGACGCTTTCATTGAAGTTGCGCGTCTGGACCCGGAGACCACGGAGTTGCACTTTGCGCTCGGTAGCCTGTTCCGCCGCCGCGGTGAAACCGAGCGCGCCATCCGCGTTCATCAAAATCTCGTCAACCGCCCGGATCTTCCCCCCAATGAGCGCGATCACGCGCTGTTTGAACTGGGGCAGGATTTCCTGCGCGCCGGCCTGCTGGATCGCGCAGAAGAATCCCTGCGCTTGCTGATGGAAGGCACATTCGCTGAGCCAGCCAAGCGCGTGCTGCTCGAGTTGTACGAAGTCGAGAAGGAGTGGCGCAAGGCCATTGAAGCAGCGCGTGAATTGCAGAAGCTGCAAGGCAAGGATTATGCCGTGCAGATCGCGCAGTTCTGCTGCGAGATCGCCCAGGAAACGCTGCAGCGCAAGGATGTACCGACCGCCATCGAGTGGCTGGAACGTGCGCTGCAGGAGAATCCGAAGAACGTACGCGCCACCATTCAGTTGGGCGATGTGGCACAAGGGCAGGGCGATGTGGAAGGCGCCATCAAGCGTTGGCGCAGCATCGAACAGCAAAACGCGGCCTTCTTGCCGTTGGTGGCTGAACGCCTGATGAAGGCGTACACGCAGCTTGGCCGAGCCGCCGAGGGACTCGCATGGCTGCGCTCCAAGATGGACGCGCGCCTGGGCCCCGAACTGCTCGATACGGTCTACAAGTACGAATTGGATGTGCACGGTATTGACGATGCCGTGGCGCTGATGCGCGACCAGATCCGTCGTCAGCCGTCGCTGATGGCGTTGACGCGGCTCGTGGAAGCCGAAGCGACTCGCGCGTCCGAGGCGGTTGGCAATGAGGCACCCGCGACGGCTGACGTAGCCGAAAGTGCGCTGGCAGACCCCGTTGAAGCGGGCAGCAATGCCGATATCCAGCGCGCGCAGGATCTCGGCGCCATTCGCGATTTGCTGCAAAGCCGTACGCGCAATCTGGCGCGCTATACCTGCCAGGAGTGCGGTTTCCGCGCGCGTCTGTTCTATTGGCAGTGCCCCGGCTGCAACCGCTGGGAAACATATGCACCGCGCCGTACCGAGACACTCGGCGGCAGCGGCGGTGCGAGCATGTAATTTAGTCCGGCGCGGCCTGTTTGTAGCAGCCGCGCTGGCGCTTTTTTAATCTTCAAGTGTTCGTATGAAAATCACCATCATCGGTAGCGGTTATGTCGGTCTGGTCACCGGCGCATGTTTGGCGGAGCTGGGCAACGATGTGTTCTGCCTCGACGTCGACCAGAAGAAGATCGACCTGCTCAACGCCGGCGGCGTGCCCATCTACGAACCGGGCCTGAAGGAGCTGATCGAGCGCAACCGCGCGGCCGGCCGCATCCAGTTTTCGACCGACGTGGCTGCCAGCGTGGCGCACGGCGACGTGCAGTTCATCGCTGTGGGCACGCCGCCCGATGAAGACGGTTCGGCCGACCTGAAGTACGTGCTCGCGGCCGCCCGCAACATCGCCCAGCACATGACGGGCTTCAAGGTGATCGTCGACAAATCGACGGTGCCTGTGGGAACGGGCGACAAGGTGCGCGCTGCGGTTGGCGAAGTCCTGGCAACGCGCGGCAAGTCGGACATCGGCTTTTCGGTGGTGTCGAACCCCGAATTCCTGAAAGAAGGCGCTGCGGTGGACGACTTCATGCGCCCGGACCGCATCGTGCTCGGCACGTATGGCGATAACGACGGTCTGCGCGCCAAGGCCATCATGCGCACGCTTTACGCGCCGTTCAACCGCAACCACGAACGCACGTTCTACATGGACGTGCGCTCCGCAGAGTTCACCAAGTACGCCGCCAATTCGATGCTGGCCACACGCATCTCGTTCATGAACGAGATGGCCAATCTGGCCGACAAGGTGGGCGCGGATATCGAACTCGTTCGCCTGGGCATCGGCTCCGACCCGCGTATTGGCTACAGCTTCCTCTACGCCGGCACTGGCTACGGCGGTTCGTGTTTCCCGAAGGATGTGCAGGCGCTGGTGCGCACGGCGCAGGAGTACGGTCAGACGCTGCACGTGCTGGAAGCGGTCGAAGCCGTCAACGACAAGCAGAAGGAAGTGCTGGTCAGCAAGATCGAAGACCGCATGGGCGCCGACCTGACCGGCCGCACGTTCGCCATTTGGGGGCTGGCTTTCAAGCCGAACACCGATGACATGCGCGAAGCACCAAGCCGCATCCTGATCGGTGCGCTGCTGGGGCGTGGCGCGCGCGTGCACGTGTATGACCCGGTTGCGATGGAAGAGGCCCGCCATGCGCTGGCGCTCGATCTTTCTGCCGAACAACTGGAACGCGTGACGTTCTGCGCCGGTCAGATGGACGCGCTCAAGAATGCCGACGCGCTGGTCATCGTGACCGAGTGGAAGGCGTTCCGCAGCCCGGATTTCAACGCCGTGAAGGCCCTGTTGAAGACGCCGATGGTGTTCGACGGCCGCAACCTGTTCGAGCCGCAAGCCATGCGCGATGCGGGCTTTGAATACCAGGCCATCGGGCGCTCCACCCAATCGTAATCACCGAGAACCACCGGCCGCTGCCGACGCCCAGACCCATGACCACGCTCGCTTCCGAACAGATCCACGCCGCCCGTATTCTCGTGGTCGGCGACATGATGCTCGACCGCTACTGGTTTGGAGACGTCGATCGGATTTCGCCGGAAGCGCCGGTACCGGTCGTGCAGATCAAGCGCCAGGAAGAACGCCTTGGTGGTGCCGCCAACGTGGCGCGCAACGTGGCGGCACTGGGCGCGCAGGCCACCATGCTCGGGGTGATTGGCGATGACGAACCGGGCCGCACCATCGAAACGCTGCTTGGCGAGAGCCACGTTACGGGTCAACTGCATCGTGACCCGGCGGTCAACACGACGATCAAGCTGCGCGTGCTGGCACGTCAGCAACAATTGATCCGCGTCGATTTTGAGAACGCGCCTACGCATGAAGTGCTGATGTCGGTGCTCGATCGTTTCGCCACGCTGGTGCCGCAGCACGACGTTGTGGTGCTGTCGGACTACGGTAAGGGCGGTCTCACGCACGTGGGCAAGATGATCGAGACGGCACGCCAGGCGGGCCGCCGCGTGCTGGTCGACCCGAAGGGCGACGATTATTCGCGCTACAAGGGCGCAACCATGATCACGCCCAACCGCGCTGAAATGCGTCAGGTGGTCGGCTCGTGGAAATCCGAGCAGGACCTCACCATCCGTGCACAGAACCTGCGTCGCGAACTGCAGCTCGAGGCACTGCTGCTTACACGCTCGGAAGAAGGCATGACGCTCTATACCGAGCACGAGGTGTTGCACGTGTCAGCGCAGGCGCGGGAAGTGTTCGACGTCTCGGGCGCGGGCGATACCGTGATCGCTACGCTGGCCACACTGCTGGGCGCGGGGGCCAACATCAAGGAAGCCGTGCAGTACGCGAATCGCGCAGGCGGCATCGTCGTCGGCAAGCTGGGCACGGCTGTCGTCACCCACGCAGAACTCTTCAACTTATCACCTGATCAACGATCATGACCATCATCGTCACCGGCGCGGCTGGCTTTATCGGCGCCAACATCGTCAAAGGCCTGAACGAGCGCGGCGAGACCGACATCATCGCCGTGGACAACCTGACGCGGGCCGACAAGTTCAAGAACATCGTCGACTGCCAGATCAGCGACTACCTGGACAAGACCGATTTTGTCGAACGCTTTGCGCGCGGCGAGTTCGGCAAAGTCCGCGCGATCTTCCATGAGGGCGCCTGCTCCGACACCATGGAGACCGATGGTCGCTACATGATGGACAACAATTACCGCTACTCGCTGGCGGTGATGCGCGCGTGTCTGGACCAAGGCGTGCAGTTCCTCTATGCCTCGTCGGCGGCCACGTACGGCGCGTCGGAAACGTTCCGCGAAGAGCCCGAGTTCGAGCGGCCGCTCAACGTGTACGGCTATTCCAAGCTGCTGTTCGACCAGATCGTGCGCCGTGTCATGCCGACCGCGCTGTCGCAGATCGTCGGCTTCCGCTACTTCAACGTCTACGGCCCGCGCGAGCAGCACAAGGGTCGCATGGCGTCTGTGGCATTCCACAACTTCAACCAGTTCCGCGCTGAAGGCACCGTCAAGCTGTTCGGCGAGTACAACGGCTACCCGCAGGGCGGCCAGATGCGCGATTTCGTGTCGGTGGAAGATGTGGTGAAGGTCAACCTGTTCTTCTTCGACAATCCGGACAAGTCGGGCATCTTCAACCTCGGCACGGGCCGCGCGCAGCCGTTTAACGACATCGCGACGACGGTCGTGAACACGTTGCGCGCAGCGGATGGCAAGCCGGCGCTTTCCACCGAAGAACTGGCACAGGAAGGCCTGATCGAGTACGTGAAATTTCCCGATGCGTTGCGCGGCAAGTATCAGTGCTTCACGCAGGCGGACCAGTCGCGCCTGCGCGCGGCGGGCTACACGGCGCCGTTCCTGACTGTCCAGGAGGGCGTGGAGCGTTACTGCCAGTGGCTGTTGAGGCAGCCGGCCTGATCGCATAGCACCTCAACAATCAGACAGCGTGTGACTTTTTGTTCGCGCGCTGCAGCATCGCCAGGATGCTCTTTAAGATGTGCCGAAACCGCCGCTCACGTGGCGGTTTTTTTTTATTCCCTATACAAGGAGAAGCACATGTTGAAGAAGCTGTTGGCCACCGCCTTGATGTCGCTGTCGATGCTGTCGGTCTCGTGGGCCGCGGTAGACGTGAATACCGCAGATCACGCTGCGCTGGAAACGCTGTCCGGCATCGGCCCCAAGCGTTCCAAGTCGATCATTGAAGAGCGCACCAAGAATGGCCCGTACAAAGACGCCGCCGACTTCAAGGCTCGCGTGTCCGGCATTGGTGACAAGACACTGGTCAAGCTGGAGAACGAGGGTCTGACGTTCGGGGGGCCGGCACCAGCGCCGGCCGCAGCCAAGAAGGACGGCAAGGACGCGAAGAAGAAATAAGTCTGCGACTATCTGCCGACAGCGCCCCGCCCCGAGCGGGGCGTTTTGCCATGTGCGGGGGAGGGATTTGGGCTGCATTACAATGCTTTGATTCCCGTCCCCCACGCATCATGGCCTATCTCACCATCGAAGACACCATCGGCAACACGCCGCTGGTTCAGCTCCAGCGTATTCCCGGCGAAGGCAACGCGCGCCGCGGCAATGTCATCCTCGGCAAACTCGAGGGCAATAACCCCGCCGGCTCGGTCAAGGATCGCCCCGCGTTGTCCATGATCAAGCGCGCCGAAGCGCGTGGCCGCATCAAGCCGGGTGACACGCTGATCGAATCCACGTCGGGCAACACAGGCATTGCCCTGGCCATGGCCGCCGCCGTGCGTGGCTACAAGATGGTTCTGATCATGCCGGAAGACCTGTCGGTGGAACGCCGCCAAAGCATGGCCGCATACGGCGCGGAGATCATCCTCACCCCCGTCAAGGGCGGCATGGAATACGCACGCGATCTGGCCGATGCGATGGAAAAGGAAGGTAAGGGCGTCATCCTCGATCAGTTCGCCAACCCGGACAACCCGCTCGCGCATTACGAGACCACCGGCCCTGAACTGTGGCGCGACACCGAAGGCCGCATCACGCATTTCGTTTCGGCGATGGGCACGACGGGCACGATTACCGGTGTCTCGCGCTTCCTGAAAGAGAAGAATGCCGGCATCCAGATCGTGGGCGCACAGCCGGAAGAAGGCTCGCGCATCCCGGGCATCCGCAAGTGGCCTGAGGCGTACATGCCGAAGATCTACGATCCGAAGTACATCGATCGCACCGAGTCGGTGAGCCAGTCCGACGCCGAACACATGGCACGTCGCATGGCTCGCGAAGAAGGCATCTTCTGTGGAATCTCTGCGGCGGGGGCGTTGTGCGTAGCGCTGCGTGTAGCCGAGGAAGTCGAAAACGCGACGATCGCTTTCATTGTGTGCGACCGAGGTGATCGCTACTTGTCGACGGGCGTCTTCCCAGCCTGACGGCACGCCGCATCGCCATGAAAAAAGCGCAGCTTCGGCTGCGCTTTTCGTTTGCCTTTGCCTGGGCGGCGGATCAACCCTGCATCGCCTGCCGTACGGCCTGGCCCAACTCGTACACCGCGGCTGCGTAAAAGAAGCTGCGGTTGTAGCGCGTGAGCACGTAGAAGTTGCGCAGGCCGACGCGGTACTCGGTCGGTTGACCCGGCGTGGGCAGATCGATCATCAGCACTTCGGTTTCCTGCTCGCGCGCGGCATCGACGCCCGGAGCCAGGGCCAGACCAGCGCGTGTGAGCCTGGACAACGTCATGCCGGGATACGGCTGGCCGTCTGCAGCGGCTGCCGCAATGCCCTGGCTGTCAGTGTCGCCGGCAATGTTCCACATCACAGGGCGGTTCGGCTCCCAGCCGTGCATCTGTAGGAAGCGCGCGACGCTGCCAATGGCATCCACCGCACTGTTGCGCAGGTCGATATGACCATCGTGGTCGTAATCGACGGCGTATTCGCGGATGCTGGTCGGCATAAATTGCGGAATGCCGACTGCCCCCGCATATGAGCCAAGGATCGAGAACGCATCCGCGCCCGTGTCACGGCACCAGAGCAGGAAGTCCTTGAGCTGGTTGCGGAACATAGTGCTGCGGTCTTCGCGGTTGGGCGTGTCGGGGTAGTCGAAGGCCAGCGTGGACAGCGCGTCCATCACGCGGAAGTTGCCCATGTCTCGGCCGTAGATCGTCTCGACGCCCAGGATGCCCACGATCACGTCGGCAGGCACGCCGAATTCGTTCTCGGCGCGGCGCAGCGTGTCGCCGTATTGCTGCCAGAACCGCACGCCTGCGCCAATGCGGATCGGCTCGATGAAGCGGCCGCGATAGGCCGTCCAGCTGCGCCGCGCGGGCGTGGCCGGAGGCAGGATCAGGCGTGCCACGGTGGCGGAATAGGCCGTGCCAGCAAACAGCGTATCGAGCGATGTCCGGTCAAAGTTGTACTGCGCGACCAGCATGCCGATGAAGGCCTGCGTTTGCGGGTTGTTGCGATAACGATCGGGGTCGATCTCTTCTTCATGCACCGCTACGCGGCGCTTGGGCGATTTGGCGGCTTTCTTGGCAGCCAGCGAGAGTGCCGGGAAAGAGAGCGCGGAGAGCGCTGCGCCAGCCACCAGGGCGCGCAATACGGGACGACGGGAAGAAGGCGATTGGCTCATGGGCGGGCTTCATACGGGATCGGGGCATTGTAGCGGATGCGTCTGTCGGATCGCCCGGGGCGTGCGGCGTTGTCGCACCGCCGTGCTAACGTAGCGGCTGGAGACACTGAAACACACCGGATCACAACAACATGGCGACCGGCCTCTACACGCATCCCGAATTCCTCCGGCACGAGATGGGACCACACCATCCCGAATGCCCGGACCGCCTGCGCGCGATCGAAGACCAGCTCATCGCCAGCCGCATCGACGACCTGCTCGTTCCCTGCGAGGCGCCGCCTGCCACCGAGGCGCAGCTATGTCGCGTCCATCGCACCGAATACGTGCGCGAGTTGGTGGCCAGCGTGCCGATTGCCGGCTATATGCCGATCGATCCCGATACCTCGATGAACCCGCACACTTATATGGCCGCGGTGCTGGCCGCAGGTGCCGCGGTGGATGCCACCGATAAGGTCATCGCCGGTGAACTGGAGAACGCCTTCTGCAGCGTGCGCCCACCTGGCCATCATGCGGAGCCGGGCCGGGCGATGGGCTTCTGCTTCTTCAACAACGTGGCCGTGGCTGCGCGTCATGCGCTGGAGCATCACGGCTTGCAACGCGTGGCGATCGTCGACTTTGACGTGCACCACGGTAACGGCACCGAAGCGGCGTTCATCAATGAGCCGCGCGTGCTGATGTGCAGCATCTTTCAGCACCCGTTCTATCCGTATTCCGGCACGGAAGCGGTTGCGGCCAACATGGTGAACATTCCACTGCCGGCGTACACGAACGGCCTGACCGTGCGCGAAGTGGTGGAGACCATTTGGGTGCCTCGCTTGGAGGCGTTCCAGCCAGAGATGCTCTTCATCTCCGCCGGTTTCGATGCGCACCGCGAAGATGATCTGGGCCAGATGGGCCTGGTTGAGGCGGACTACGCGTGGATTACGAAGCAACTCATGCAAGTGGCGCGCACGCACGCCAAGGGCCGTATCGTCAGTTGCCTCGAGGGCGGTTACAACCTCAGCGCGCTGGGTCGCAGCGTGGTGGCTCACATCAAGGCGCTGGCGGAGCTTTAAGCCGTCGACGATGACGAATCGTTGAGGACATTCGAAAAAGTAATAAAGACATCGTTAAAGAATCGTTCCTCGCATGTAGGGTCTGCCTTACACTAGCGCCTCATTCAAACAAAAAAGAGACGGCAACGGCCTAGGCACAAGGCGGTTGCCGTTTTTGTCTGTACGCATGATCGAACTCAAGGGGATATCGCAGCATTTTCGGGGAGCGGGCGGCCATGACGTCCACGCGCTGCGCGATGTGGACCTCGCCATCGACCGGGGAGAGATCTTCGGCATCATCGGCCGCAGCGGCGCGGGCAAGAGCACGCTGGTCCGCGTCATCAATCTCCTGAACCGGCCGACCTCCGGCACTGTTACCGTGGCAGGGCAGGAGCTCACCGCACTCAATGCCGACGGCCTGCGTCAGGCGCGCCGCAAGATCGGCATGATCTTTCAGCACTTCAACTTGCTGTCGTCGCGCACCGTGTACGACAACGTGGCGCTGCCGCTGGAGTTGGCCGGCACGTCGCGTGAACGCATACGCGAGATCGTGTTGCCGCTGCTGGAACTGGTGGGCCTGTCTGCACACAAGGACCGCTACCCTGCGCAGATTTCCGGTGGCCAGAAGCAGCGCGTTGGCATCGCCCGCGCCCTCGCCAGCCAGCCCGATGTGCTGCTCTCCGACGAAGCGACCTCCGCGCTGGACCCGGAGACCACGCGCTCGATTCTTGACCTGCTGCGCAAGATCAATCGCGAACTGGGTCTGACCATCGTGCTGATTACGCACCAGATGGAAGTCATCAAGCAGGTGTGCGACCGGGTGGCGGTGCTCGACGCCGGCCGGGTGGTGGAACTGGGCCGCGTGATTGACGTGTTCCTGAAGCCCGCGCATGACGTGACGCGCGCGCTCATCGGGGAGGTGATCTCGCAAGAGCTGCCGCCCTCCGTTCTGGCGCGCGTGGAAAGCCGTCTCACCGCACGTGAGCAAGGTGGTCGCGACCACCTGTTCCGTCTCGCCTTTACCGGCGCAGGCGTGGACCAACCGGTCCTGGCGCATGCGATCCGCAACTACGGGCTCGACTTCAACATCCTGCACGGCCATATCGACGAGATCCAGGGCCAGGCCTTTGGCTCGCTGGCGATCCTGGCGTCGGGCGAAACCTCCGATATCAACAACGCGATGAACTTCCTGCGCGAGCAAGGCGTGGTGGTCGAGGAGATCAACCATGTGGTCTGACCTGACCGATCTGTTCCTGCCAGCCTTCTGGGAAACGCTCGCCATGGTTGGGGTGTCCGGCGGCATTGGTGCGCTGTTTGGCGTGCCGCTGGGCGTGCTGCTGTATCTGACGACTTCGGGCGGCGTGCTGTCGGCGCCGGTGTTCAACCGCGTGGCGGGCCTTGTCGTCAATGCCGTGCGCTCGGTGCCGTTCATCATCCTGCTGGTCGCGGTGATTCCGTTCACGCGCCTACTGGCGGGCTCGTCCATCGGCACTGCCGCGGCCATCGTGCCTCTGACGATTGCTGCGATTCCTTTTGTTGCGCGCTTGGTTGAGACCGCGTTGCGCGAAGTGGACCGCGGCCTGATCGAGGCCGCCCAATCGATGGGTGCTACGACGGGTCAACTCGTCTACAAGGTGCTGTTGCCCGAGGCGATGCCGGGCATCCTCGCTGGCCTGACGATCACCTTCGTCAGTCTTGTCGGCTACTCGGCCATGGCCGGTACCATCGGCGGCGGCGGCCTGGGCGATCTGGGCATTCGCTATGGCTATCAGCGCTACGAATCGGACATCATGCTGGCGGTTGTCGTCATCCTGATCGTCTTTGTGCAGGCGGTGCAATCGACGGGCGATTGTCTCGTGCGCCGCCTGAGCCACCGTTAATCACCCAATCGACAGACACAACGAGGAAACACAATGAATCGCCGTCAACTGCTGCAATGGTCCGCGAGCCTTGGTGCCGCACTGGCATTGGTCGCGGGCAGCGCCCTGGCGCAGAGCAAGCCGATCAAGATCGGCGTGACCGCCGGCCCGCACGCCGAGATCATGGAAGAAGTGAAGAAGGTCGCCGAGAAGGATGGCCTGAAGCTGCAGATCGTCGAGTTCAACGATTACATCCAGCCGAACGCCGCCTTGGCCGCCGGCGATCTGGACGCCAACAGCTATCAGCACCAGCCGTATCTCGATGACCAGATTGCCACGCGTGGCTACAAGTTCGTGAGCGTCGGCCAGACCATCACCTTCCCGATGGGTATCTACTCGAAGAAGATCAAGTCGCTGAAGGAACTGAAGGACGGTGCGCGCTTCGGCCTGCCGAACGATCCGACCAACGGAGGCCGCGCGCTCCTGCTGCTGCAATCGCAAGGCGTGATCAAGCTCAAGCCGAACGCCGGTTTCAAGGCCTCGCCGCGCGACGTGGCCGAGAACCCGAAGAAGCTGAAGTTTGTCGAGTTGGATGCCGCGCAACTGCCGCGCTCGCTGGATGATCTAGATGCCGCCGCCATCAACGGCAACTACGCCGAGAAGGCCAACCTGGACCCGACCAAGGACGGCATCGCCATCGAAAGCCCGAAAGGCCCGTATGCCAACGTGATCGCCATCCGCGCCGCCGACAAGGACCAACCCTGGGTTGCCAAGCTGGTGAAGGCGTATCATTCCGACGCCGTGAAGTCCTTCGTCAAGACGAAGTACAAAGATGCGGTGATTGTGGCTTGGTAACCACTTTGTGATCCCTCGGTGACCCGGTAGAGGGTTCTACCGAACAGATTGCCGGACGTTTGACTGGCGTCCGGCAAATTTTCGCGGTTAAAATAGCACGACCGTTCGGAAAAATTACGCGAGCGACCGGCCCCCCTTATAATGGCCGGCGTTTTGCAAAATCGTCTTATCAATTAGTGGAGTGAGCGCATGAAAGTCCTGGTCGCAGTCAAGCGCGTGATCGATTACAACGTGAAGGTTCGCGTGAAGACGGACGGCAGCGGTGTCGATCTTGCCAACGTCAAGATGAGCATGAACCCGTTCGACGAGATCGCCGTGGAAGAGGCGGTTCGCCTGAAGGAAGCGGGCATCGCTACTGAAGTGATCGCCGTCTCGTGCGGCGTGACGCAGTGCCAGGAAACCCTGCGCACCGCCATGGCCATCGGCGCCGACCGCGGCATTCTGGTCGAGACCGCCGAAGAGCTGCAGCCGCTGGCCGTTGCCAAGCTGCTCAAGGCGCTGGTCGACAAGGAACAGCCTCAGCTGATCATCCTCGGCAAGCAGGCGATTGACGACGACGCCAACCAGACCGGCCAGATGCTGGCTGCGCTGGCCGGCCTGCCGCAAGCCACGTTTGCCTCGAAGGTGCAGATTGCCGACGGCAAGGCTTCGGTCACGCGTGAAGTGGACGGTGGTCTGGAAACCCTGTCGGTCAAGCTGCCGGCCGTGGTCACCACCGACCTGCGCCTGAACGAGCCGCGCTACGTGACGCTGCCGAACATCATGAAGGCGAAGAAGAAGCAGCTCGACACGGTCAAGCCGGAAGATCTGGGCGTGGACGTTGCACCGCGCCTGAAGACGCTGAAGGTGGTCGAGCCCGCCAAGCGCAGCGCCGGCGTGATGGTGCCCGATGTGGCCACGCTGGTGTCCAAGCTCAAGACGGAAGCCAAGGTGCTGTAAGCGGCGGGTTTGTAACCCTCCCGCAACTGCACGCAACTTCAAGCACACCGAACAGGCAGATCAAGATGACCGCACTCGTTATTGCTGAACACGACAATCAATCCATCAAGGCAGCGACCCTGAACACCGTGACGGCAGCCGCCCAATGCGGTGGTGACGTCCACGTGCTGGTGGCCGGCGCTGGCTGCGGCGCTGCCGCCCAGGCCGCTGCGCAAATCGCCGGCGTGACCAAGGTGCTGTTGGCCGACGCGCCTCAGTTTGCCGATGGCCTGGCCGAGAATGTCGCCGAGCAGGCCCTGGCCGTTGCCGGCAACTACAGCCACATCCTGGCACCCGCCACCGCCTACGGCAAGAACATCCTGCCGCGCGTGGCCGCCAAGCTCGACGTGGCCCAGTTGTCCGACATCACCAAGGTCGACGGCCCGGACACCTTCGAGCGCCCAATCTACGCGGGCAACGCGATTGCCACCGTGCAATCGGCGGACAAGGTGAAGGTGATCACCGTGCGCGGCACGGCATTCGACCCGGCTGCCGCTACCGGTGGCTCCGCTGCAACCGAAAGCCTGGCCGCCGTGGCTGACGCCGGTATCTCGCAATTCGTCTCGCGTGAAGTGACGAAGAGCGACCGCCCGGAACTGACCGCCGCCAAGATCATCGTGTCGGGTGGCCGTGGCGTGGGCTCGGGCGAAAACTACACCAAGGTGCTGACGCCGCTGGCGGACAAGCTGGGCGCCGCGCTGGGTGCCTCGCGCGCCGCAGTGGATGCCGGCTTCGTGCCGAACGACTACCAGGTTGGCCAGACCGGCAAGATCGTCGCGCCGCAGCTGTACATCGCCGTCGGTATCTCGGGCGCGATCCAGCACTTGGCCGGCATGAAGGACTCCAAGGTGATCGTCGCGATCAACAAGGATCCGGAAGCGCCGATCTTCCAGGTGGCGGACTATGGCCTCGTGGGCGACCTGAACGCTGTCGTGCCGGAGCTGGTGACCGCACTGGGCTGATTGCACCGCGCTGCGCGCATCAAGAGAAGCGCGCAGCAATGCCCGACGCAAAGCCGTTTCCGACCTGTTTGGAAACGGCTTTTTTATACGCGAGCGCTATCAGGAGAGTGCGTCACGCATTCGATGAGGCACTGTCCTGATCGCGCTTAACAAGAGTTGGAGAGAGACATGACCTATCAAGCTCCCGTCAAGGACATGCTGTTCGTGATGAACGAGTTGGCCGGCCTGGACAACGTCGCCAAGCTGCCTGGCTTTGAAGACGCCACCGCCGACACAGCGCAGGCCGTGCTGGAAGAAAGCGCGCGCTTTACCGGTGAAGTGGTTGCGCCGCTCAACGCGGAAGGCGACCGCAATCCGAGCAGTTGGAAAGACGGCGTCGTCACGGCCACCGCGGGTTTCAAAGAAGCGTTCGCCCAGTTCGGCCAAGGCGGCTGGCAGGGTGTGCAGCACCCGCTGGAATACGGCGGCCAGGGCTTGCCCAAGCTGATCGCCACGGCGTGCATCGAAATGCTGAATGCGGCCAACCTGTCGTTCGCCCTCTGTCCGCTGCTGACGGATGGTGCCATCGAGGCGTTGCTGACGGCTGGCACCGAAGAGCAGAAACAGCTTTTCGTTCCCAAGCTCATCTCGGGCGAATGGACGGGCACGATGAACCTGACCGAGCCGCAGGCCGGCTCCGATCTGGCACTCGTGCGCACGCGCGCCGAGCCGGTCGGCGACGGCACGTTCAAGATTTTCGGCACGAAGATCTTCATCACCTGGGGCGAGCACGACATGGCCGAGAACATCGTCCACCTTGTGCTGGCGCGGACGCCGGGCGCGCCGGAAGGCGTGAAGGGGAT
Source organism: Ralstonia chuxiongensis (assembly GCF_024158925.1). NCBI lineage: Bacteria > Pseudomonadati > Pseudomonadota > Betaproteobacteria > Burkholderiales > Burkholderiaceae > Ralstonia > Ralstonia chuxiongensis. Next base: position 294,690 of record NZ_JAMYWC010000003.1, read on the forward strand.
TTCGCTTTTCGTGGTGCCGAAGTTCATGGTCAATGAAGACGGCTCGCTGGGCGCGCGCAACGATGCACATTGCGTGTCGATCGAACACAAGCTCGGCATCAAGGCGAGCCCGACGGCGGTGCTGCAATTTGGCGACAACGGCGGGGCGATCGGTACGCTGGTCGGCGAAGAAAACCGCGGCCTGGAATACATGTTCATCATGATGAACGCGGCGCGTTATGCGGTGGGCATGCAGGGCATCGGCGTATCGGAGCGCGCGTATCAGAAGGCCGTGGCGTATGCGCGCGACCGCGTGCAGAGCCGCCCCGTGGATGGCTCTGTTGCCAAGGCCGTGCCCATCATTCACCACCCGGATGTGAAGCGCATGCTGCTGACGATGCGCGCCATGACCGAAGGCGCACGCGCGCTGGCCTATGTGGCTGCTGCAGCGTGCGATGCTGGCCATCACGCGGCCGATGATGCAACGCGCAAGCAGAACGCAGCGCTGTACGAATTCCTGGTGCCGATCGTGAAGGGCTGGAGCACCGAGATGTCGATTGACGTCACCAGCATGGGCGTGCAGGTGCACGGCGGCATGGGCTTTATCGAAGAGACGGGCGCCGCGCAGTTCTATCGTGATGCGCGCATCCTGCCGATCTACGAAGGCACCACGGCCATTCAGGCCAACGATCTGATCGGCCGCAAGACGGTGCGCGATGGTGGCGCAGGGGCACTGGGCATTTGCGCGGAAATCGCCAAGGTGGAAGCGGCGCTGGCAGCAAAGGGCGGTGCGCATTGCGACGCGATGCGGGCGCGTCTGGCAGCAGGTCGCGAGGCACTGGAATCGGTGGTGCACTTTGTGGTCGCGCAGACTAAGGCGCAGCCGAATGCCGTGTTCGCGGGCAGCGTGCCGTATCTGCGACTGTGCGGCATCGTGCTGTCGGGTTGGCAGATGGCGCGTGCGTTGCTGGTGGCCATCGACCGCGAGAGCGAAGACCCGAACTTCTATGGTGCGAAGATCGCCACGGCGCGCGTGTTCGCTGACGTGTTGCTCACGCAGGCACCCGGTATTGCGCAGAGCGTGCTGACGGGCGGCGAGACGATCGGTGCGATGCCGGAAGTGCAGTTCTAAGCGGTATCAGTGGAACAAAAAAGGGAGGCTTCGGCCTCCCTTTTTGTTGCATGCAGCGCAGGTGATCAGGCAAGCGCAGGCTTGGTTGCCGGCATCTGCGTGCCGCCCAGGTAGCGATACACCGACAGGTCATCCGAGCGGATGGCGGGCGAGCGGCCGGACACCAGATCCGACAGCAGCTTGCCCGAGCCGCATGCCATGGTCCAACCCAACGTGCCGTGGCCAGTGTTGAGCCACAGGCCGCGCACGGGCGTCTGGCCAACGATGGGCGTGCCGTCTGGCGTCATCGGGCGCAGGCCGGTCCAGAACGAGGCGCGCGACACATCCCCGGCACCCGGGAACAGATCGTTGACCACGAACTCCAGTGTCTTGCGCTTGCCCGGGTCCAGGCGTTTGTCGTAGCCGACGATCTGCGCCATGCCGCCCACGCGGATGCGGTCGTCAAAGCGCGTCACGGCGACTTTGTAGGTCTCGTCCAGGATGGTGGATGCAGGGCTCTTCGCCGCGTCCGTCATCGGTACGGTGATCGAGAAACCCTTGAGCGGGTAGACCGGCACGTTCACCAGATTCTTCAGGAACGGCGTGCTGTAGCTGCCCAGCGCCACGACCACGAGATCGGCGTCGATCGGCTGGCCGTCGACCAGCGCGCCGCGTACGGCGTCGTTCTTGAAGATGAGGCTGTTGATCGTGCTGTTGAAACGGAAGCGCACGCCTAGCTTTTCCGCCATCGCGGCGAGGCGCGTGGTGAAGAGTTGGCAATCGCCCGTTTCGTCATTGGGCAGGCGCAAGCCACCGGCCAGCTTGTGGCGGGTCGAGGCCAGGCCTGGTTCACTGCGCACGAGGTCTTCGCGTGAAAGCAGTTCGTAGGGCACGCCGGCGCGCTCGAGCACGGCGATGTCGTTCGCGGCGCCGTCGAGCTGTTGCTGGGTGCGGAAGATTTGCAGCGTGCCTTGCTGGCGGCCTTCGTAGGCGATGCCGGTGTCGGCGCGCAGGTCGCGGATGCAGTCGCGGCTGTACTCGGCCAGGCGGACCATGCGCTCCTTGTTTTGCGCATAGCTGGCGGCGTCGCAGTTGCGCAGCATCTGCCACATCCACTTGAGTTGGAAGAGCGTGCCGTCGGGGCGGATGGAGAGCGGCGCGTGCTGCTGGAACATCCACTTGATGGCTTTGAGCGGCACGCCCGGGGCGGCCCACGGCGACGCGTAGCCCGGCGAGATCTGGCCAGCATTGGCAAAGCTCGTCTCCAGCGCAGGACCGGCTTCACGGTCGACGACGGTGACTTCATGGCCCGCGCGGGCCAGGTAATAGGCGCTGGTCACGCCAATCACGCCGCTGCCAAGAACGAGCACGCGCATGGTGATACTCCCCAGAGATGCATTTGCGATAGATGTCGCTATCGTATTCGTACAAGACCAGCAATTGTTTCTGTATATTTGTCGGAAACAGAAACAATTTCGATTTTGAGGTGTTTTCAATCATGCGAACCCAGCGCAAGCCCGTCCGGGCCCTCGATAAGCTCGATCGGCGCATCCTCGACCTGCTGCAAAAAGACGGAAGGCTGTCGATGAAAGAGCTGTCCGAGGCGGTCGGCCTGACCATCACGCCGTGCATCGAGCGTGTCAAACGGCTGGAGCGCGAGCATTTCATCTTGGGTTACTACGCGCGGCTCAACCCGGCCATGCTGGGTGCGTCGCTGCTGGTGTTTGTGGAGATCAGCCTGGGAAGCAAGTCCGGCAACATGTTCGAGCAGTTCCGGCGCGAGGTGCTGCGCATTCCCGAGGTGCTGGAGTGCCACCTTGTTTCGGGCGATTTTGATTACCTCATCAAGGCGCGCATTCGCGAGATGAGCGAATACCGCCGCTTGCTGGGCGACATCCTGCTGCAACTGCCCGGCGCAGTGCAGTCCAAGAGTTACATCGTGATGGAGGAGATCAAGGAGACGCTCGCTATCGATGTGACGGAAGGGGCCGCGTGACGTAGCGTTGTCACGGAAACGCCTTAGGCTGGCCGGCACCTTCATCACCGACACCGGAGCCCGCATGTCCGACCAGCCGATCTTCAAGCCGACCCGCCGCACGCTTATCAAGGGCCTCGTTTCCGCCAGTGGTACCGCACTGCTCGGCTCGCGTATTGGCGATGTGCTGGCCCAGGGCGTCGCGCCGGCCGCCGTGACGTCCGAGCGCCTGCGCCCCCAACTGCCCGGTGGTGTGATGAGTGGCGATATCACGGCCGACAGCGCCATCGTTTGGAGCCGCACCGACCGGCCTGCGCGCATGATCGTCGAATATTCCACGGACGCCGCCTTCAAGAGCGTCGCGCGTCGCGTTGGCCCAGCGGCCCTCGAAAGCGGCGGGCTCACAGCCCGCGTTGACCTGACGGGCCTGCCCGCTGGTGCTGACCTGTTCTACCGCGTCCGCTTCCAGGACCTCGTGCACGACAAAGTCTTCAGCGAGCCCGTCACCGGTCGTTTCCGCACGGCACCCGTGTCGGCCAATCGCCCGATCTGCTTCGTCTTCTCTGGCGATGAAGCTGGCCAGGGCTGGGGGATCAACGAGCGCTTTGGCGGATATCGGCTGTACGAAGCGATGCGTCGCGAATCGCCCGACTTCTTCATCCACTCCGGCGACCAGATCTACGCCGACGGCCCGATCCAGGCCGAGGTGAAGCTGCCCGACGGCTCGATGTGGACCAACCTTGTTACCGAGGCCAAGTCGCACGTTGCACAAACGCTCGACGATTACCGGGGTGCCTTCGCCTACAACCAGCTCGACAAAAACAAGCGGGCGTTCTCGGCTGAAGTGCCGTTCCTCGTGCAGTGGGACGACCACGAAGTGCGCAACAACTGGTATCCCGGCCAGCAGATCGGCCCGGAAGAGAAGCGCTACCAGGAGCGCAGCGCGTCGCTATTGGCCGCCCGCGCGAAGCAGGCGATGTTCGAGTACAACCCGTTCCGATTCAACCCGATCGACCCCGAGCAAATCTACCGCGCGTTCCAGTACGGGCCGCTGCTCGACGTTTTCATGCTGGACGAGCGCAGCTATCGCGGGCGCAACTCGCCGAACCGCCAGACCAAGCTGGATGCCGATTCGGCCTTCCTCGGCCCCGCACAGGCGGCGTGGCTCAAGCAATCGCTCAAGCAGTCGAAGGCGACTTGGAAGGTGATTGCCAGCGACATGCCGATCTCGCTGATCGTGCCCGATTTGAATCCGGACGTGCCCAAGGGCACCTACGAAGCCTGGGCCAATGCGGATGATGGCGCGCCGTTGGGCCGCGAACTGGAACTGGCGGAGATCCTGCGCTTCATCAAGCAGGAGGACATCCAAAACGTGGTGTGGGTGACGGCTGATGTGCACTACGCGCAGGCTACGTACTACCACCCGTCGCGTGCCAAGTTCACGGAGTTCAAGCCGTTCTGGGAATTCGTCGGTGGGCCGATCAACGCGGGCACGTTCGGGCCGAACGAAGTGGATCAGACCTTTGGGCCGGACCTGCGCTACATCAGCATTCCCAAGGACAATCCGCAGAACCAGTCGCCGGCAGCGCTGCAGCAGTATTACGGCCGCGCCAAGATCGACCCGGTCACGCGCACGATGCACGTGTCGCTCCACGACCTCGACGGCAAATCGCTCTGGGAAGTGAAACTCGATCCCGAGGCGTAGCCGGCGTCACCCACAGCGGGGCGGGGGCGGATGCGATAGGATCAGCAAGCCCCCGCATCCATTCTGTTCTGCTGTGTCCGATATGTCCGATCGCCACGTCCCTCGCAAGGGGCGCGGCGCCACTTCCAATCTGCAAGGCCGCTTCGAACGCGACGAACGCACGCGTGTCGACGACTGCTGGCAACCGCTCGTCGGGCATCTCGATCCGGATGACGCGCCGCCGCGCATCCAGACCTCTGTCTCCATCGAACGTGCGCGCTCGATCCTGAGCCATAACCAGTCGCCGGATATTCCGTTTGGGGTGTCGCTCAATCCGTATCGCGGGTGTGAGCATGGTTGTGTGTACTGCTTTGCGCGGCCCACGCATGCGTATCTGGAGTTGTCGCCGGGTCTCGATTTTGAGACCAAGCTGTTCGCCAAGACCAATGCCGCCGAGGTGCTGCGCGAGACGCTGGCCAAGCCCGGCTACCGTTGCGAGGCGATTGCGCTGGGCGTGAACACCGATGCGTATCAGCCGATCGAGCGCGAGTTGCGCATCACGCGCGACGTATTGCAGGTGCTGCACGATTGCGGCCACCCGGTCGGGCTCATCACCAAGTCGACATTGATTGAGCGCGACATCGATCTGCTCGCCCCGATGGCGACAAAGAACCTCGTCGTAGCCGCCGTCACGATCACCACGCTCGACGCCGATCTGGCGCGCAAGCTGGAGCCCCGCGCCGCCACGCCATCGCGCCGCCTGCGCACGATTCGCACGCTGGCCGAGGCGGGTATTCCGGTGGGAGTCAGCGTCGCGCCGATGATTCCGTTCATCACGGACGACCACATGGAGCAGATTCTGGAGGCTGCGCACGAGGCGGGCGCCACGTACGCGAGCTACATCGTGCTGCGCTTGCCGAATGAGCTAAACGGGGTGTTCCAGGATTGGCTGACGGCGCATTTTCCGGATCGGGCGCAACGCGTGATGAACCGTATTCGCGATCTGCACGGTGGGCAGGATTACAAGGCGGATTTCGCCACGCGCATGCGCGGCACCGGCATTTGGGCGGACTTATTGCGGCAGCGTTTCTACAAGACCGCCGACAGGCTCGGCTTCAGTTACCACCGCTACAACGAACTGGTGCTTGATACCTCGCAGTTCAAACCTCCGGCGCGCGCCGTCAAGCCGCGAAAGCCGGTCGATGAGCGCCAGGGCAGCTTGTTTTGACTACTGCGACAGTTCTTTCGCTGCCTGCACCTGCGTTTCGAAATACGTCTGGAAAGTGATGGCGAGACCGGCCATCAGCAGGCCTGTGCCGATCATCAGCGTGAGGATACTGAGCAGAACGACAGGCCAGCCCGAATGTGTGGGCGCGCCGTCGGCATTGAATTGCGCATCCCATTTTTCGTCGGGGCGCAGGCCGTAGACCAGCGCAGACAGATAGCCCGCCAGCACTGAAGATCCACCGATTATTGCGCAGACCCAGCCCGGGACGCTCGCACGCTGCGTCGACCACAGCAGCGCCACGCCAATCGCGCCGAGCGCCATGGCAAGCACTTGCGACCACGCCCAGAAATCGCGTCCGCCCTTGAGGTAGAAGCGATGCGCGCCCACGCTACCGAACAGGAAGGCGAGCAGCACGGTCAACAGCTTGGATTTTTTCTGGAGAGCGGTCGTAGGCATAGCGGGCGGTGGACACACGGCAAGAGACAGCGCCGCGCATTCTACGCCCAACATCAACCGCGGCGCAGCCAAAATGGCGGCGCCGGGAGCGCGTCCTAAAGACGCATCAGCAACTGGAAGAAGAGGCCGTCAGTTCGGCCGGATGCGCGCAACGCTGCGGAGCGCTTGCGGCAGGAGAGGCAGGATCACTAAATCGGAACCGGACGCAGCGACGGGACGCTCATCGAAACCGTCGCGTCTTGCTGTAGCTGGGGTGCTTGATGGCGCGAACCGACTTCACCGTAGAGCAGGTGAGCGAGCATCAGCATAAAGGCCGTGGTCCAGATCAGGCCGAGGATAAGCCGCACGTGGCGGTGGAGGGGAAATGACATTGGAGCACCTGTTGTCGTTGTGATTGGTGTGATGCCGCGTGCACGCCAAACGTGTGCACGTGACATCCAATCCGACTCAGGTGCCCCAGGCAAGTTCCGGGATGCGAAATGCGGCCGCGTATGTGCCTCAGCCTCGGCGCGAGCCGCGCCAGTTACCTTGGTCGCCGTTGCCGCGCTCCTGGCGCATGCGTTCTTGCTGTTGCTGCCAGTCGCCGCGGCCGCCGCCATCCCGAGGTTGAACCCGGCCATTGAGGCGATCATCGGCACGGGCGCGTGCTTCCATGCGCTCCATTTGCGCGCGGATGCGGGCGGCCTGCTCACTGCGCGTGTCGGCAAAAAATTGCGCCACCAACGGACGCTCCTGCGGTGTCGTCTGTGCCGTTTGCGTCCAGACGGGCAGGGCGGATTTTGCAAAGGCGACGGCGGCTTGACGCGCCGATGCGTTGGCAGCCACAGCGCCCGCAGAGGCGACGATCAGAACGCCTGCCGCCAAAGGGCGAAGCAATGCGCGAATCGGCATGGCTATCTCCTGTCGGGCAAGGATTCGAAAGCGCCACGCGCCGCGTGCTTCTGATGTGTGCAACAGAGATCGGCTGCGCGTGTTCATGCTTGTCAATGTAAGGCTTCACTCAGCAGGCATCCACTGTCCGAACGTTACCCGTGTAACGAGATGTTTCGTGCACGCTTTGCCATGGCGAGGGGCGACGCCGAGGTCATTTCCCGGTGTAGCGGATGCGATACACAGCGCCGGCCAAGTCGTCGGACACCAGCAGGCTGCCGTCGGGTGCCACGAGCACATCGGCTGGGCGTCCCCACGCCTGTTCGCCTTGCAGCCAGCCGTGCGCGAACGGTTCCTGCTTCGTCACATTGCCAGCAGCGTCGAGTGCGACGCGCATGACGCGGTAGCCCACCTTTGACGAGCGGTTCCACGAGCCATGCTCGGCAACGAAGATGTTGTTCCGGTACTCCGCCGGAAAGCTGCCCCCCGGATAGAACCGTATGCCTAACGCCGCCACGTGCGCCCCGAGCTTGGCGGCGGGCGGCACGTAGTTGCTGCACGGGTGTCCGGCGCCGAATTCCGGGTCGGGAATGTTGCCCGCGTGGCAGAACGGGTAGCCGAAGTGCGGATTGGGTTGAGTGATGCGGTTCAGCTCGTCGTCGGGCACGTCGTCACCCATCAGGTCACGGCCGTTGTCGGTGAACCACAATTCGTGCGTGGTCGGGTGCCAGTCGAAGCCGACCGTGTTGCGAATGCCGCGCGCCACCAGTTCCAGGCCGCTGCCGTCGGCGTTCATGCGCATGATGTTGGCATACCGGTTTTCATCGGGGCGGCAGATATTGCAGGGTGCGCCAACAGGCACATACAGTTTTCCGTCTGGCCCGAATGCGATGAATTTCCAACCGTGATGCGTTTCCGTCGGCAGCTTGTCATTGATGACCACGGGCTCGGGCGGATTGCCGAGTCGTTTGTCGATGCCATCGAGCCGCACCACACGCGAAACCGCAGACACATACAGGTTGCCGTCACGCCATGCGACGCCAACAGGGAGTTGCAGCCCAGACGCCACCACATGGATGGGCGCATTCGGCGTCTGCAATGACATCGCGTAGACTTTGCCGACGCGGCTCCCGACATAAAGAATGCCGGCTGGAGAAAGCGCCATTTCACGTGCGGCCGGCATCGCGTCGGTCAGCACTTCGACACGGAAACCGGGCGGTACGTGGAGTGTCTCGATGGAGAGCTGGGCGAGTGCTGCAGCCACTCCACCAAGCCAAGCTGCGACCACAATGGCGGCCTTTACGTACCGTCCTTGCCGCGCGTGCCGCCCGGCATCTCCATTCGCTACGCCTAAGTGTTTGTTTGGTCGGAGAAATTGCGCTATACTTGCGTGTTTCTCTGTACGCATACCCAGTTTTTCAAGGAATAGATCCATGGTCGTGATCCGTCTGGCCCGCGGTGGCTCCAAGAAGCGCCCGTTCTTCAATATCGTTGCGACCGACTCGCGTAACCGCCGTGATGGCCGTTTCATCGAGCGCGTCGGTTTCTACAACCCGCTCGCCGGTGAAGGCGAAGAAGGTCTGCGCATCGTGCAAGACCGCCTGACCTATTGGGAAGGCGTGGGCGCACAACTGTCGCCGACGGTTGCCCGTCTGGTGAAGCAAAACGGCAAGAAAGCCGCTGCCTAAGTTTTAGCATGCGTCGATCGACGGTGCCGTCTGAGCACTTCCTGCTGTGACGCGCGCCGCATCGACACGGCCCGGTCCTGTGGCTGCTGCAACGCAGGCAACCTCGCAAAAGGTTGCCGAACGGCTGCAAGCCATGCGCCCGGGCGCGGGCACCAACCCGACGCTCCCCGACGATCTCGTCGAGGTGGGTTATGTCGGTGGAGCCTACGGTATTCGCGGTTGGATCAAGGTCCAGTTGCACGGCGATGCCGATGCGCTGCTGAATGCTCGCACCTGGTGGCTCAAGCCGGCTGCTGGCGCACTGGCAACGTCGGCAGACTGGCGGGTGTTTCCCGTTGGCACGTCGCGTGAGCATAGCGGCACGGTGGTGGCGGGTTCGCCTGCCGCGCCCGATCGCAATGTCGCCGAGGCGCTGCGCGGCTATGCCGTGTGGGTCAGCCGGGCTGATTTTCCCGAGCCGGACGATGACGAGTTCTACTGGGTCGATCTGATCGGCGCCACGGTCGTTAACGAGCAACAGGAAACGCTTGGCACGGTGGGCGGCCTGATCGACAACGGTGCGCATCAAGTCCTGCGTATCGTCGGTGAGGGCGAGGTTGAGCGGCTCGTGCCGTTTGTCGAGGTTTACGTGAAGTCGGTGGATGTCGCAGGCAAGCGCATCGTCGTCGACTGGGGTCTGGATTACTGAACATGCGGCCGGAGAATTCGGCGATGCAGTTCGACGTCGTCTCGCTGTTTCCGGACATGTTCCGGGCGCTCACTGACTGGGGGATCACCAGCCGTGCAGCCAAGCAGCAGGTGTACACGTTGCGCACCTGGAACCCGCGCGATTTCACGACGGACAACTACCGCACCGTGGACGATCGCCCTTACGGCGGTGGTCCAGGCATGGTGATGTTGGCCAAGCCGCTGGAAGCCGCGCTGGACGCGATTCATGAAGCGCAAGCGCCGGCGGCTTCGCATGTGGTGTTGCTGTCGCCGCAAGGCAAGCCGCTTACGCACAAGCGGGTGATGGAACTGGCGCAACTGCCGGCCCTCACGTTGCTGTGTGGCCGTTACGAAGCGATCGATCAACGTCTGGTCGACCGTCGCGTAGATGAAGAAATCAGCCTTGGCGATTTCGTCCTCTCCGGCGGAGAGCTGGCAGCGATGGCGATCATCGACGCTGTGGTCCGGCAGTTGCCCGGCGTGCTGGGCGATGCACAGTCGGCGGTGCAAGACAGTTTCGTCAACGGTTTGCTCGATTGCCCGCACTACACGCGGCCGGAAGAGTACGAAGGTGTGCGTGTGCCCGATGTGCTGCTGGGTGGCCACCATGCCGAGATCGAGAAGTGGCGCCGCCAGCAGGCGCTGTTGAATACGATGCGCAAGCGGCCCGATCTGATCGAGGCGGCGCGCAAGCAGGGTTTGTTGTCCCGCAGCGATGAGGTCTTCCTCGCTGCCGCGGCGATAACGGCAAAGGGGTCAGAGGCTTCCACACCGGAAGGCTCGGCCAAGTGAAGTTCCCATCCTCTACCGGGGCCGCGGTCTATCGACTGGGCAAAACGCCGGCATGATGGTCTAGGAGAAAAAGATGAATCTCATCGAGCAAATCGAGCAGGAAGAAATCAAGCGCCTGACGGCCAACAAGACGATCCCCCCGTTCGCCCCTGGCGACACCGTGATCGTCAACGTGAACGTCGTTGAAGGCACCCGCAAGCGTGTGCAGGCGTATGAAGGCGTCGTGATTGCCAAGCGCAATCGTGGCCTGAATTCGTCGTTCATCGTTCGCAAGATCTCTTCGGGCGAAGGCGTGGAGCGTACGTTCCAGCTGTACTCGCCGCTGCTGGCTAGCATCGAAGTGAAGCGTCGCGGTGATGTGCGCCGTGCGAAGCTGTACTACCTGCGCCAACGCTCGGGCAAGTCGGCACGCATCAAGGAGAAGCTGACCTTCAAGCGCAAGGAAGCCGTAGCGGAGTAATCTGCGCGCGTTGCGAAAAGGCACCTTCGGGTGCCTTTTTTCTCTTTTGCGGCGGAAGATTGACCACATATGTATTTTTAGCCCATCACTATTCATTCCGATCCGATGCGCCGTCCCTTGTTCGATCCTGAGCAGTTGCCGGTGGTGCCGACCGAGGCATCGTTGCCGGCGCTCGAGGTCGCGCGGTTGACCGCCGAGTTCGTACGCGCACGGCTGCAGATGCCGCCCGACTGGCAGCCGGAGCAGACGGATGAATCCCGCCTGATCGATGCTTCGCTCAAGTTGCGCGAGGCGGCGGTGTTGGTGCCGCTGGTGCAGCGCGAGGTGGGTCTGACGGTGCTGCTGACGCAACGCAATGCGTCGCTTAGTCAACATGCCGGCCAGGTCAGCTTTCCGGGCGGCGGGCGGGAAGATTTCGACCTCGACATGGTCGACACGGCGCTGCGCGAGACGATGGAAGAGGTCGGCATCAGTGCGAATCACATTGAGGTGATCGGTCGCCTTCCTGACTACATCACCGGGACGGGTTTCCACGTGAGTCCGATTGTCGGACTGCTGGCGCCCGATTTCACGCTTCAACCCGACCCCAGCGAAGTGGCCGAGGTGTTTGAAGTGCCGCTGGCCTTCTTGATGGACCCAGCCAACCACGAAGTGCGCGAGCTGCGTTGGGAAGACCGTGTGCGTCGTTTCTACGCGATGCCGTATCGGCGATCTGACCAAGCGCCAGACGCTGGTTATCACTTCATCTGGGGCGCGACGGCGGGCATGCTGCGCAACCTGTATCACCTGCTGGCAGCGTAGCGTTGGTGCGAATATGAGCCCCAAGGTGCGCTGTTGCGCGCACGCTGTGTGCTATCGTCTTGCACATCGCCTCCACGGCGTGATCCACGCCTTCGCAACGCCCTTCCAATGACTTTTTTCTCCGTACTCTGCGCGCTGATTCTTGAACAGTTCCGTGCGCTCAGCCGGGACAACCCGATCTACGACGTCGTACGCGCACTGGCCGCGCGGGCAGAAGAATGGTTCGACACGGGCCATCGTCGCGATGCCGTGCTCGCTTGGTGCGTGGTTACGCTGCCGGCCGTGGTAGTCGTGGCGCTGGTGCACTACCTCCTGTCGTCGATCAGCCTTGGGCTGGCGTTCCTGTGGAACGTGCTGATGGTCTACCTGACGCTTGGCTTCCGCCAGTTCAGCCACTACTTCACCGATATCCACGAGGCGCTGCGCAGCGATGACGTTGTCACTGCGCGCCTGCTGCTCAACGAATGGTCGGGGCAGGACACGACCGACATGCCTGTCAACGAGATCGTCCGCCACACGCTCGAATGCGCGATCGTGGCGGCGCATCGTCACGTGTTTGGCGTGTTCTTCTGGTTCCTGGTGCCGATCGGGCCGGCGGGCGTTGTGCTGTACCGCGGCGCTGAATACCTCGCTCGCCACTGGAGCGACACGTCGACGGAGCGCAGCCCCGCGCTGGGCCTATTCGCCCGTCAGGCATTTTTCGTCATCGACTACATCCCCGCGCGCCTGACTGCGATTGGCTTCTCCATCGTGGGTAACTTTGAAGATGCCGTGTACGCGTGGCGCAACCGCGCTGCCAAGTGGAACGACGAAGTGAATGGCATCCTGCTGGCGGCCGGGGGCGGCGCACTCGGCGTGCGTCTGGGCACGCCCATTGCGCAACGCGATTCGGTCGACAGCATTGCCGACGAAGACGGCGCCTATCCGATGGAAGTGGGGCAGGAGCCGAATGTCCGCACGCTGCAGTCAGCTGTGGGGCTGGTGTGGCGCGCGGTGGTGCTGTGGATGCTGCTGCTGGCGATGCTGTCGATTGCCGTGTGGCTGGGCTGATGCGGCACGACGCCTAGCCGCTGAACGATCAATCAGGCCGCATCCTCGCGGTCTTTGCCGCAGCGCCAGCACTGGGCGAACTGCGGCTCGTGACTCTCTCCGCAATGCACGCAACGCCATGCCGGCCCGGTGGGCGGATGCTGCGCTTGATCGAGCAGCGCTTGAGCCTGCGCTTCCTGCGAGGGGTTCACGAGCCAGACTTGCGCTGCGCAGTCCTGCGGCGGAACATCACCCGCTACGCTGCTCAGGTAAATGTTGCGCAGCTCGGTGCGGATGCCGGCTGCAGACAGCACGTTCTGCCAGTGTGCCGCCATGCCGAGCGATGAACTGCTGATCAGCAACTTCATCTCAGCCCCCCCGAACGTGTTACGAAGCCGCTACCAAGGCTTCTGTTGCTCCGATTCGTGCAGCAGTTGCGCATAAAGCTGGTGCCGCCGTGGATCGATCTTGCCTTCGGCCATCGCACCCAGAATGCCACAGCCAGGTTCTTGCAGGTGCCGGCAGTTATAAAAGCGGCACTCGGTCAGGCGGGGGCGGAATTCGGGAAAGGCCCGCTCCAACATGCCTTCGCTCAGGTGATGCAGGCCGAATTCCTGGAAGCCCGGCGAGTCGATCAGCACGCCGCCCTGGCCCCATTCAGCGGGTAGGTGATAGAGCCGCGTGAACGTCGTCGTATGCTTGCCGGAATCCAGTTTTTCGGAGATCTCGCGCGTTTGCGCGTCCACGCCCGGAATCAGCAGGTTCAGCAGCGATGATTTGCCCATGCCCGATTGTCCGATCAGGATCGAAGCGCGCGCAGCCACGTGCGGTTCGAGCGCGGCGTGCGCGGCGTCCGGCGCGCCATGGACGGTCAATTCCACGATCGTGTAACCCAGCTCTCGGTAGAGGGCCAGGCGTGAGCGAGCCGTCTCCAACCGCGCGGTCAGGTCGATCTTGTTGAGCAGGATCAGTGGGGTGAGGCCGAGGGATTCTGCCGCGACAAGCGCGCGGCCAAGCAGATCTTCCGAAAAGCTCGGCTCGGTGCCGAGCATGATGATGATCTGATCCAGGTTCGCTGCCAGCACCTTCGATTTGAACTGGTCGGAGCGGTGGAGCAGGTTGCGGCGCTCGTCAACGCGTACGACGACGCCCTGGTCGACGGCGGTGGCTTCATAGACCACCCGATCGCCGACAGCGCATTCGCTGCGCTTGCCGCGCGGGAAGCATTGCAGGAAGCCGCCGCCCTCGCGTTCTACCAAGTAATGGCGCCCGTGCGCGGCGATGACAAGCCCGTGTTCGCCGGTGGCTGCCTGCTTATGGGCGCGGCCCGGTTTGCCGCGCGTCATGCCGTGCGAGCCTGCACAAGGCGCTCCACGCGCTGCGATGCAGTCGGGTGCGAATAGTAGAACGTTGAGTAGACCGGGTCCGGGGTGAGCGTCGATGCGTTGTCCTGGAACAGCTTGACCAGCGCCGAGACAAGTTGATTGGCGTCGGCGTGCTCGGCGGCGAAGGCATCCGCTTCGTATTCGTCCTTGCGCGACGACAGGCTCGCCAGCGGCGAGACGAAGAACGTGAACACTGGCAGCACCAGGAAAAACAGCATCAGCGCCAGCGCGTGGTTGTCGGAGAACAGGTTGGGTGCGACGCCAAGACCCAGGTAGAACCATGTGCGCGTCATAAGCCAGCCGAGCAGCGCCAGCGCACCGAGGCTCAGCACGAACGTCACGGCGATGCGCTTGGTGATGTGGTGGCGCTTGAAATGGCCTAGCTCGTGCGCGAGCACGGCTTCCATTTCGGACGGGTTCAAGCGGGCAAGCAGCGTGTCGAAGAAGACGATGCGCTTGGTTGCTCCAAAGCCGCTGAAGTAGGCATTGCCGTGGGCGCTGCGGCGGCTGCCGTCCATCACGAACAAGCCCTTGCTGGCGAAGCCGCAGCGCCGGAGGAGGCTCTCGATGCGCGAGCGCATTTCCTCGTCCTGCAGCGGGGTGAACTTGTTGTAGAGCGGCGCGATGACGTTCGGGTAGATCGCCTGAACAAACAGCATGAACGCCATCCATACGATCCAGGTGTAAAGCCACCAGTACGCGCCCATTTTGTCCATCAGCCAGAGCACCGCCAGCAGCAGCGGCAGACCCAGCACGGTGCCGATGGCCAAGCCCTTGAGGTTGTCGGCCAGCCACAGCTTGAACGTCATCCGGTTGAAGCCGAATCGTTCTTCGACGACGAACTGCCCGTACAGCGAAAACGGCAGCTCGATCACGCTGCTGATCGCGATGACTGATGCGATCAGCGCCACGCCATACGCATAACCGGGCCCAAACACGCCCAGCCATGCCTGGTTGACCCAGTTCAGTCCGCCGAGCAGCGTCAGCGCGATCAGCAGGGCGGCCTGAACCGGCACTTCCAGCATCGCCAGACGGGTGCGGGCGATGGTGTAGTCCGCGGCCTTGCGGTGCATGTCCAGCGTGATCGACTCGGCGAACTGCGCAGGCACGGCATCACGGTGACGCGCCACGTGACGGACTTGCCGCGCGGCCAGCCATAGGCGCGCGGCGGACATCAGTACAAGGGCGATCAGGAATACAGCGGTAAAGGCGGGCATGTGGGGAAACACCTATCAGATATGCGAAAATTATAGCCTTCAGTCATTTTCTCAAGGCCCTTGAGTGAGCACCCCAGTGAGTACCCCCGTTTCGTCCGTTGCATCCTCCTCGCCCGCCAACCGCGTTGCCGCCAAGAGCGATAACAACCTCGTTTGGCTCGACATGGAGATGACCGGCCTGAGCCCCGAAAACGACCGCATCATCGAAGTGGCCGTGGTGGTGACGGATTCGGAGTTGAACATCCTCGCTGAAGGCCCCGTGTTGGTGATTCATCAGTCCGACGAGCTGCTCGACGGCATGGACGCCTGGAACAAGGGCACGCACGGGCGTTCGGGCCTGATCGACAAGGTCAAGGCATCCACCACGACCGAAGCGGAAGCGGAAGCGGAACTGCTGGCCTTCCTCAAGAAGTGGGTACCGAAGAGCAAGTCCCCGATGTGCGGCAACTCTATTTGCCAGGACCGCCGTTTCATGGCGCGCTACATGCCCAAGCTTGAGGAGTACTTCCATTACCGCAACCTGGACGTCTCCACGCTCAAGGAACTCTGCAAGCGCTGGCAGCCGGCCATTGCCAAGGGCTTTACGAAGCACCAGCGGCACACGGCGTTCGCAGACATCATTGAGTCGATCGAAGAGCTGCGCTATTACCGCGAGCACTTCATCCGCGACGTGCCGCAAACGCCGGACGCTGAAGCGCTGGCGTCTTCGGTGGCCCCGTAAGCGTTAAGCCTGCAGGGGTTTTGCGCGCACAGCGTGCTTGGGCCGCCAGGCCTTCACCACGCTGTCGTGCGTCTCGACATACGGGCCGCCGATCAGGTCGATGCAGTACGGCACGGCCGCAAAGATGCCCGGCACCGTGGCGCGGCCTTCCACATCCTTCAAGCCTTCCAGCGTTTCCTTGATGGCGCGAGGCTGGCCGGGCAGGTTGATGATCAGCGTGGCGCGCGACGGCGTTTCGCGGATCACCGCCACCTGACGCGACAGAATCGCCGTCGGAACGAAGTGCAGGCTGATCTGGCGCATCTGCTCGCCGAAACCTGGCATTTCCTTGGTGGCGACGGCCAGCGTGGCTTCGGGCGTCACATCGCGACGCGTCGGGCCGGTGCCGCCCGTGGTGAGCACCAAATCGCAGCCGGCATGGTCGACGAGGTCGATCAGCGTTTCGGCAATCGCCGCTTGATCGTCCGGAATCAGCCGCTCCACCCCTTGCCATGGCGATGAGAGCGCGGTGCCAAACCAGTCCCGCAGAGCGGGAATCCCTTCATCCTGATACGTGCCGGCCGAGGCGCGGTCCGAAATCGACACGAAGCCAACGATCAGTTCGTCGGCGTGGTGACGGGTGATCGGCGCGGAGGGGGCGGGGGCTGTCATGCTTCGTCGTCTTCGGCTTCGGGTTGATCGGCGTCGTCTTCGTCGCGGTCATTGGCCGACAGGGCCTGCTTGACCATTTGGAACAGCTCGCGCGACGACTTGGGCGGCTTGGCCAACTGTGCTTCCTTGCGCGCATTGCGCACCAGCGTACGCAGCGCCTGCACGTCGGAATCCGGGTGCGCTGCAATGAACTCGGTAACGGAGTCGTCGCTGGCGATCAGGCGGTCGCGCCAACGCTCGATGGCGTGCAGACGCGCGGTTTCCGCCTTGGAAGCGCCAACGAAGGTGGCCAGAACGCGGCGGATGGCTTCGACTTCCTCGTCGGTCAGGGCGCGCATCAGCTTGCCGATGTACTGCATCTGGCGGCGCTTGCCTTCATGGGCGGTGGTGCGTTTGGCTTCGCGCAGGGCGTCGAGCAGCTTTTCGGGCAGCGGCACCTTGGCGAGTTTGTCCTTGGGCAGCGCTTCCAGGGCGGTGCCCAGGTCTTGCAAGGCATTCACCTCGCGCTTGCGCTGCGATTTGCTCTTGGGCGTATCCGGATCGTCCTCGTCACCGATGTCGGTGCGCACGACGGGTTGGAGATACGTGGGGTTGTGTCGGGATGCTCGGCTCATGGCGCGCATTGTATCTTGCTATGATGGGCGCTTTCGCCAGTTCTTGCCCGCTTTTGGCAAAATCCCGGCACCCGTTTCTCCCCTCCATTGCCTATGTCTCAAACGCCCGATTCCAAGACCGCCCCTGTGTTTGCCTACCGCCGCGAGCAGCTCGAGGAGATGGCCACCGATGTGCTCCGCATTGCACGCGAACTCGGCGCCTCCGATGCCGCAACGGAAATCTCCGAAGGCCAAGGCCTGTCGGTCACGGTGCGCAAGGGCGAGATCGAGACCATCGAGCAGAACCGCGACAAGATTGTTGGTGTGACGGTCATGCTCGGCAAGAAGCGTGGCAACGCCAGCACGTCAGACTTTTCGCCGGCGGCACTGCGGTCCACCGTCGAGGCTGCCTACAACATTGCGCGCTTCACCGCCGATGATGATTGCGCCGGTTTGGCAGAAGAAGAACTGCTGGAGAAGCACCCGCAAGACCTGCAGCTCTATCACCCGTGGATGATCGATGCGGAAGCCGCCGTGGAGATCGCACGCGCTGCTGAAGCCGCTGCCTTTGCCGTAAGCCCGAAGATCCGCAACAGCGACGGCTCGAGCATCTCGGCGCAGCATTCGCACTTTGTGTTGGCCACGTCGCGCGGTTTCATGGCGGGCTACCCGTATTCGCGTCACTTCATTTCGGCCGCGCCGATCGCCGGTTCGGGCGCGCATATGCAGCGCGACGATTGGTATTCATCCAAGCGCTCGCCGGACGATCTGGCCGCACCGGAAGCGATCGGCAAGTACGCGGCGGAACGTGCGCTGGCGCGTTTGTCCGCGCGCCGGCTGACAACGCGCAAGTGCCCGGTGTTGTTCGAGGCGCCGCTGGCGGCGGGTTTGCTGGGGGCGTTTGTGCAGGCGGTGTCGGGCGGCGCGTTGTATCGCAAGTCGACGTTCCTGCTCGATACGCTGGGCAAGGAAGTTTTCGCGCCGCATGTGCAGATCACGGAAGACCCGCACGTCCTCAACGGCATGGGTAGCGCGCCTTTCGACGAGGAGGGCGTACGCACGCAGCGCCGCGATGTGGTGAAGAACGGCGTGGTGGAGGGCTACTTTCTGTCGACGTATTCCGCGCGCAAGCTCGGCATGCAAACCACGGGCAATGCCGGCGGCTCGCACAACCTGACGTTGTTCTCCGACAAGACCACGCCTGAGGATGACTTTGCCGGCATGCTGCGCCGTATGGGTACGGGCCTGTTGGTCACCGAGCTGATGGGCCAGGGCGTGAACTACGTGACGGGTGATTACTCGCGCGGCGCGTCAGGCTACTGGGTTGAAAACGGCGTGATTCAGTATCCGGTGGAAGAAATCACGATTGCCGGCAACCTGGGTGAGATGTTCCGCCAGATCGTCGCCATCGGTGCCGATGCGCTCGTGCGTGGTACGAAGGAAACTGGCTCGATCTTGATCGAACAGATGACAATTGCCGGCGAATAAATCGTCACTGCCGAAATAAAAAACGCGCTCGAAACTGAGCGCGTTTTTTTATGGCCTGCTGGGATTATTGCTCGTCAGATGGCGGGCGTTCGTACGTAACAAACGCATAGTCGAAATCGTTGGGTGCTGCCGCGTGGTGCGTCTCGCGTGCGACTTCGTGCCAGAGCTTGGGGTCGGGCGCGGGAAAGTGCGCGTCGCCTTCGAAATCGGCGTCGATTTCCGTGACGATCAGGCGGTCTGCGCTCGGGAGGGCATCCGCGTACAGCTGTGCGCCGCCGATCAGAAAGATCTGCTCGGCGCCGACGCACAGGCGCTGCGCATCTTCCATCGAAAATGCGATCTCGCAGCCCGGCAGTTCGAGCTTGGCATTGCGCGTGACGACAATGTTGCGTCGGCCCGGCAGCGGGCGGCCGATTGAATCGTACGTCTTGCGGCCCATCACGATGGGCGCGCCCATCGTGGTGCGCTTGAAGTGCGCGAGATCTTCGGGAAGCCGCCAGGGCAGCGTGTTGTTGCGGCCAATCACGCCGTTACGGGCGCGGGCGACGATGAGCGTCAGGATGGTCATACGGTTACACGGCCACCGGTGCTTTGATCGCAGCGTGGCTCTGATAGCCGACGATCTCAAAGTCTTCGTACTGGTAGTCGAAGATGCTCTCGGGCTTGCGTTTGATGTGCAGTTTCGGCAACGGCAGCGGTTCGCGCGCGAGCTGCGTCTCGACTTGTTCGAAGTGGTTGTTATAGAGGTGGCAATCGCCACCGGTCCAGACGAAATCGCCCACATCGAGGCCAGTCTGCTGCGCAACCATATGCACGAGCAGCGCGTAGCTGGCAATGTTGAACGGCACGCCAAGGAAGATATCGGCGCTGCGCTGGTAGAGCTGGCACGACAGCTTGCCGTCGGCCACATAGAACTGAAAGAACGCGTGGCAGGGCGGCAGCTTCATGCGCGGAATCTCGGCCACGTTCCAGGCGGACACGATCAGCCGACGCGAATCGGGGTTGCGCTTGATCTGCGCGATCAGCTCGGCAATCTGGTCAATGTGTTCGCCATTGGGCGTCGGCCACGAGCGCCACTGGGAGCCGTAGACGGGGCCCAGTTCGCCGTCGGCGTCGGCCCACTCGTCCCAGATCGTCACGCCGTTGTCTTGCAGCCACCGCACGTTGGTCGAGCCCTGGAGGAACCACAGCAGTTCATAGACGATGGACTTGATGTGGACCTTCTTGGTGGTCACCAGCGGAAAGCCGTCTTGCAGGTTGAAGCGCATCTGGTGGCCGAACACGGATCGCGTGCCGGTGCCGGTGCGGTCGGCTTTGTCGGTGCCATGTTCGTAGACATGGCGCATCAGGTCGAGATAAGGCTTCATGCGAGCGCGGGCGAAGAGGCGGGCGTCTGAAATCGGGTGAGCCGCATTGTAACGTGAGCGGCGCGACGTCGACTGTACCGGGAGTGTCCGGAAACTGGCCCGGTCGAATGGACGGCACAGCTGGACTGACAAAGCGCAGAACTGTCGATGTTGTCAGATGCGCGGGGCTGGCAAGATGGCGCCATCGCTTCAAACTGTCTGCCGGAGAAACACCATGCTGCCCATTGCTACCTCCGCGTCGCTGGACCGTGCCGCCGAATTGCGCCATCTTCGCGCAGCCGCCAACGTGGTCCATGCGGCGATTGCGCCGACCCCGCAGTACTGCTGGCCGTTGCTCTCGGAAGCGATGGGGGCGGCGGTGTGGGTTAAGCATGAAAACCACACCGAAGTGGGTACGTTCAAGGTGCGGGGCGGGCTGACTTATCTGCATGCCTTGCGCCAACGTGAGCCAAAGGTGCGCGGTGTGATTGCGGCGACGCGCGGTAATCACGGTCAGTCGATTGCGTTGGCGGCGCGCGGGAACGGTATGGCCGTCACCATCGTCGTGCCGTACGGCAATAGCGTAGAGAAGAATGCCGCCATGCGCGCGCTCGGCGCAGAGCTCATTGAAGCGGGCGACGATTTCCAGGCAAGCCGCGAGTTCGCCGATCAATTGGCCGGTGAACGTGGCTTGCACTTTGTGCCCTCGTATCACGACGATCTGGTGGTCGGGGTGGCGAGCTACTGGCTGGAGTTTCTTGAGGCCACGCCGTTGGATGTGGTCTACGTGCCGATCGGCATGGGTTCCGGGATTTGCGCGGCAGTGCGGGCCCGCGACGCGTTGGGGCTTTCGACGCGCATCGTTGGCGTCGTGTCAGCACATGCCCGATGCTACGAGCAGTCGTTCACCAGCGGTACCGTGGTGTCGGCGCCGGTGTCCACGCTGCTGGCCGACGGGCTTGCATGCCGCACACCGGATGCGAACGCGCTGGAGGTGATCCGCGCCGGTGTCGACGAGATCATTGCGGTGACGGATGACGAAGTGGCGGAGGCCATTCGCCTGTACTTTTCCACCACGCACAACATCGCTGAAGGCGCCGCCGCCGCGGCCCTTGCGGGGGCATGGCAGCAGCGGGAGCGGATTGCGGGCCTGCGCGTCGGTCTGCCGCTGACCGGCGGCAACATTGATCGCGCCAAGCTGGCACGCGTGCTTGCCGGTCAGCCGATCCTGGCTTAGGCGGGTTGTTGGCGGCGACGTTGGACCAACCAACCGCCGCCCAGTACGACCACGAACACCACCACATACACTGCCCACTTAAGCAGCGGCTGTGCAGCAAAGAACGCCTTGAGAACCGGTTCGGCCACGATCATGTGCGCGGCCGTATAAGCCAGCACAGCAGCGCCGCCGTAGATGATGACCGGAAAGCGTTCGATCAGGCGCAGTACCACGCCGCTACCCCACACCACGACCGGCACGCTGATCAGCAGGCCCAATACCACCAGCAGGAAGCTGCCGTGCGATGCGCCGGCAATGGCGAGCACGTTG
Organism: Ralstonia chuxiongensis; assembly: GCF_024158925.1. Taxonomy (NCBI): domain Bacteria; kingdom Pseudomonadati; phylum Pseudomonadota; class Betaproteobacteria; order Burkholderiales; family Burkholderiaceae; genus Ralstonia; species Ralstonia chuxiongensis. The sequence goes on from NZ_JAMYWC010000003.1 coordinate 316,418, forward strand.
TCGATGCCCATCACTGCGTCGGCGATGATGATGGTCTTCATTGCGCCTATCAGCGTGGTGCTGCCTGCGCCGTGTTCATCGCCGCCTTGGCCGTCGTCAGCCAGAAGCTTCCACGCGATCCACACCAGCGCCAGACCGCCCACCAGCATCAGGCCCGGAATCTTCAGCAGCCATACCACCGCCAGCGTCATTAGCGCACGCACAATGATGGCGCCCGCGGCGCCCCACATGATGGCCTTCTTCTGTAGCGCGGGCGGCAGGTTGCGCGCGGCCAGCGCGATGAGGATGGCGTTATCTCCCGCAAGCACGAGGTCGATCACGATGATCGACGCCAGCGCGGCGGCAAACTGCATGGTGAAGATGTCAGACAACCATTCCATGGTGGCTCCAAGTCAAACAACAATAAAAATCGATTGACCGAACTGCATGGAGTGCTGGGGCGAGACGCTTTGCAGACCATGAAATCCGGTTGCAAAGGTCTTGCTCGACACGAACAGGTTGGGAACCTGCTGGTGCCGGCACGACCGGAAGCGTGGGCTTCGTCATGACGATCGTGCCTGGGGTTGAAGAACCCCCGAGCTACTCCCCTTTGAGGAAGCCGCATTATATCGCAGCGAGCGGATTGTGCGCTGCAAAAACGCAACGTCGGCCTAGCAGCACGGTGTGCGTGATTTTTTCAGCGGTGCGGGTGATTTTTACGATTAGCGCGATGCCGCGTTGTGACAGCCTCCGGCGAAAGAACGGTGGCGCTGTCACAAAGCGGCGTCTACGCTGCAATTTCATCCGCGCGCCACAAGCGTGCGGTGATGGCATAAGCGCGATGGCACATTTCTCGCTGTCAATGGCCCTCATGACCATGCAGCACCGTGCCGTTCCACCCACAACGGGAGACACCATGCAGGCCACCAAGCCGTCCGCCGATACCTATGCCCGCCGCGCGCTGGCTCGTCTGATCCAGCCCCAGCCCACGGTCGACGCCATTGGCGCGGGCCTGACTTTCTACCAGCTCTTTACGGAAGATGATGCTGCGCTGCGTGCCGAAGCGGAGGCTGGCCTGCTTTCACCCGCGGCCAATATCAGTCCGAAGTTCTTCTACGATGCCCTCGGCTCGCGTCTGTTCGAAGCGATTACCGACTTGCCCGAGTACTACCCGACGCGCACCGAAGCCGCCATCTTCAGCCTGCACGCGGCCGAGATCGCGATGCGCGTGGGTCGCGGCGCCACGTTGATCGACCTGGGGGCCGGCAATTGCGAGAAGGCCGCACGCCTGTTCCGCACGCTCGCGCCGTCGCGTTATGTGGCGATCGACATCTCGGCGGATTTTCTACGCGATACGCTGCGTGGACTTGCGCGTCAGCATCCCCAATTGCCGATGGTCGGCATCGGCGCCGATCTATGTGCACCGCTGGTGTTGCCCGATGCCGTGGGCGATGGTCGCCGCGTGTGGTTCTATCCCGGTTCGAGCCTGGGCAACTTCACGCCGGAAGAGGCGGGCGCATTTCTCTCGCGCCTGCGCGAAGCTTCGGCCTCCGGCGACAGCGTGCTGATCGGTATCGACCTCATCAAAGACGCCCAACGCCTCGAGGCCGCTTACGACGATCCGCTCGGCGTGACGGCAGCGTTCAACCTGAACGTGCTGCGCAACCTGAATCGCCTCCTGGGCGCAAATTTCGACGTGCGGGACTGGCGCCATGTCGCGCTGTACCGCCCTGAAGCCCACCGCGTTGAGATGCACCTGGAAGCTCGTCGCGATGTAACGGTGCAATGGGGCAAGCGCGCCCGCGCCTTCGCCGCTGGCGACCGCATGCACACCGAGAACTCCGTCAAATACGACTTGGCGAGCCTCCAAGTGATGTTTGCCGATGCCGGGTTCGAGGATCTGCATGCCTGGACTGACACCGGCGGTGACTTTGCCGTCTGCCATGCGAGCGTAGGCCCTTAGGCGCGAACGCGGCGCCTGCAGGCCAGTGCGATAATGGATCGATTCCCGCCCGAGGTTTGCCGCGATGGCTGAATTCTTCATGCTCCCCGATCCGACCTTCATCGGATCGCTTCCCGACTGGACCGACGGCCGCCGCCTGCCTCGCCAAGGCATCGCGCATAGCCTGGTCGATGCGCGCAATCGCACGCTGGCGTTGTTGTCGGCGTTTGGCGATACGCAGCGCGGCTGGCAGATTGAACGCGTGGAACATCACGCCCCGCCGCTCTGGACCCTGGGCCAGTTGGCCTGGTTTGCCGAGTTCTGGTGCCTGCGCGAGCCGCGTCGCAACGGCAGCGACACCATCGAAGACGGCGCCGGCACCGAGTGGGATCTGGCGCTTTGGCAGGCCACGCTGCCCGCCGCGCTTGACGGTGCCGACACGTTCTTCGACATGGATCGCATGCCGCCAGAGGCGTGCTGGGACCTGACGCTGCCCGGCATTGCCGCGATCAAGCAGTACGCGCATGACGTGCTCGACCGCGTGCTGCGTAAGCTGGCCACGCTCGGCACCGATGACGATGCGTCGCTGGAGCCGTTCCGCTGGGCGGTATTCCACGAAGACCTGCGCGCCGAACATCTGCACGGTCTGCTGCAGGTACTGGGCCTGCAACCCGCTGGACAGCCACCGCTGGCCGCCGTGGCCGTGCCGGCTGCCCAGACATTGGCGTTGTCCGGCGGCCGTTTCCAGATGGGCTGGCCCGATGCCGATGGCTTCTTCTTCGACAACGAGTGTCCGCCGTACCGCACGTATGTGCCCGCGTTCGAGATCGATGCGCAGCCGGTCACGAATGGCCAATATCTGGAGTTCATCGAAGACCGTGGTTACGATCATCCGCAGTGGTGGTCGCCGGCCGGCATGGAGTGGCTGATGATGCAGGAGCGTTCGGCGCCGCTGGGTTGGCAGCGCGATCCCGCCACGCGTACCTGGCAGGCACTGCGCTACGGTCAAGCGCGTACGATCAACCGGGATGAAGCCGTGCGCCATGTAAGCCTGTACGAAGCCCAGGCGTGGTGCCGCTGGGCTGGCCGTCGCTTACCGACCGAAGACGAATGGGAGATGGCTGCGGTGCAGGGCAGGGCCGGCTTTCATTGGGGGCAGGTGTGGGAGTGGACGTCGTCGCCGTTCGAGCCGTATCCGGATTTTGTGCCGGGCATGCCGCGAGGCCGTGTGGCGAGCCTCTCGGCGCCGCACTTCATGACGATGCAGGCGGTGCGGGGCGCCGCGGCACATACGCCGCAACGCACCCGTCACCCGCGTTTCCGGGGCTTCCTGTTGCCGGAGCGCGATGACGTCTTTGTCGGCTTCCGAACCTGCGCGCTGTAATGGAAGCCTTTTGGGGCAGGACCGGCAAGTCGAGCCGCGATTGACCGGCGTTGCCCAAGAAGCAAAAAACCCCACGCTGTTAAACGTGGGGTTTTTTGTTGGCTGTCTGCTAGGGCCATCCGGAAAAGATGACCCCTCATCGATCAACGATCGAAGTCGCGCGAACGGCCCTTGCTGCCGTAGCTGTCGCGGTTGCCATAGCTGCGACGCTGCGCGCCGTTGCCACCGTCGCCGAAGCGGCTGGCGCCGTTGTTGTCGCCGAAGCGACGCGGGGCGCCTTCCCGGTTGCCATCGCGATTGCCATAGCCGCCACCGTTGCTGGTGCCCGCGCCGTTGCCGTAGCTACGGTTGCCGTCTTGCGTGCCTTGCGTGCGCGCGGGGCGTTGTTGCCAGTCGCCACGGTTTTGCTGGCCTTGGCCATAGGACGGACGCGGGGCGCGGTCGTCGCGGTTCCATTCGCGTTGGGCCCCTTGGTAGCCGCCGCTGTTGCTGTTGCTGTTTCCGTTTCCGTTGCCGTTGCGATCATCGCGGCGCGGAGCAAAGCCGTCGCGGTCGCCGCCGAAGCTGCGTTGGAAGCGGCCTTCGTTGTTGCCGCTATTGCCACCGTTGCCGCCTTGGCGTGCGCCGTAGCCTTCACGCTGGCCGCGATAACCGCCGCCATTACCACCGTTTCCGCGGTAGCCGCCACGGTCGCCGCCGGCGCGCGGGCCACCAGTGCGGGGCTTGGCCGAGCGCTTCGGCTCCAGGCCCTCAACAACCGATGCGTCGATGCGTCGATCAACGAAGCGCTCGATACGGCGCCATTGGAACGTGTCGTTGTGGTTCACCAGGTTAATGGCGATCCCGCTGCGGCCGGCACGGCCCGTACGGCCGATGCGGTGCACGTAGTCTTCAGCTTGCTTGGGCAGGTCGAAGTTGACCACGTGCGTGATGTCCGGCACGTCAATGCCGCGAGCTGCCACGTCGGTGGCCACCAGCACGCGCAACTGACCGCGGCGCAGTGCCGTCAGCGTACGGTTACGCGCGCCCTGGTGCATGTCGCCATGCAAGGCGCCGGCGGAGAAACCGTGCTCGGTCAGGCGCTCGGCCAGCGAGTCAGCATCACGCTTGGTCGCCGTGAAGACGATGGCTTGCTTGAGCGACGCGTCGCGCAGCAGGTGATCCAGCAGTTGCTGCTTGTGCGACATGTCGTCGGTGAAGTGCAGGCGCTCTTCGATGTTGCTTTGGTCGATCTTCGTGGCGGCGATTTCGATACGCTGCGGCTCGCGCATCATGCGCTCGGCCAGTTGCTCGATGCGGCGATCCATCGTTGCCGAGAACATCAGCATTTGGCGCGTGGCCGGCGTGGCGCCGACGATGGCTTCGATGTCATCCGAGAAGCCCATGTCCAGCATGCGGTCGGCTTCGTCAAAGACGAGCATGTCGAGCGCCGACAGATCGATGCGGCCTGAGTCGATGTGGTCGAGCAGGCGGCCAGGCGTGGCGATGATGATGTCCGGCATGCGTGCCAGCATGTCCAGCTGCTTCGGGTAGGGCATGCCGCCCAGGATGCTCGCGCAGACGATGCGGCGCAGATGGCGACCGTATTGTGCGGTGGCGGTAGTCACTTGCAGGGCCAGTTCGCGCGTGGGCGTGAGCACCAGCAGCGACGGCTTGGCCGGTGCCGGGCGGGGGCGGCGGCCCTTCATGCGTTGCGGCGGGCCGTCCATGCGCGGACGCTGCGGCTCAGGCTGCTCGCTGATGCGCTGGATGGCCGGCAGGATGAAGGCGGCGGTCTTGCCCGAGCCGGTTTGGCTCGTGACCAGCAGGTCGCGGCCCGACAGGCAGGCCGGAATGGCTTGCGCTTGAACCGGCGTCGGGGTGATGTAGTTCACTTCGCCCAGCGCGCGGACGATGCGTTCGTCCAAGCCCAGTGCAGCAAACGCGCTAGCACGGGTCGCGGCTTCGGCGATGAGGTTTTCGGTATTGGTGTTGCTGGTTTCAGCGTGCGCAATAGCGCCGCTGCCGTCTTGAGGCTGCGTCATGTCGAATAGGTAGTAAGGCTGCCGCGCCGCTACATCAACGGATGCAGACGACGGAAATGGGATACGGCGACCGGTTAATCACGGGCGTCGGCGCCAATCGGATAAGGCCGGTTCGACAGACGGGCTGCAGAACGGACAGGCGGGGGAATGGGCCGGCCTCAAGCTGAACAGGTCAGCGAGGTGGGGCGGCGGTCCCTTCGGCGTGATGTGAATCCACGCGGGAGATCGGAGACGATGCCAAGCACAATGGCAATCGGCTGCGCATGCATGCAACGGGCGGGGATTTGGACGATGCGCGCCGGTTTGAAACCGGCACATCGGCCAACCGCGGACCGAAAAATACGGCAGTAAGCAGCCAAGTCGCGCACTATAGCACGAATTTTTGCAGTGCGCAAAAATGCTGGTGACATTGATGTATGTGACGGTACCGACGCTTGCTGGATCGAGCGCGCCGCCTATACTCAAAAGACCGGCCATGCTCACAGCCGGAAAGGGGCGGATGATGGAATTCCCGATGGCCTTCTCCAACCTATACCTGTTGCTCGCCGTTTGCGTTGCGGGCGTGATCGGACTGGCGTCTGCGCCGCTGGTGATCCGAGGTGCGCGAGTAGGGATCCGCGTACTGCTGACGATCATTGGGGTGCTGATCGGGCTGCTCGTGCTCGAAGCGCTACCGGTGTTGACCTAGATGGCCCGGGGCCATCCGCAGCCATAGGCCCGCCCGCATGTGGCGGGCCTCGTTGTTTTGTGCGGGCAAGAAAACAAAAGCCAGGCGTGTTGCCTGGCTTTGTCATATCTGCTGGTCCCGCCGACAGGAATCGAACCTGTATCTCACGCTTAGGAGGCGCGTGCACTATCCATTGTGCTACGGCGAGTGACCGACTCCCGGGTGACGCCAACGGCCGCCCGAGCGAGCCGCGATTCTACGCAATTTGCAGAGCCAAGACCAGAGAACCGCGGGAGCGCCGGGCTGCGTCGGCAGCTGTTACCGATGCCATATGAAACGATGATGACGCCATGAGTTTTGTAGGTTGCGGCCCACAGTCCAGGCGTACTTGTGATGAGGCAAACGCTAAAGCGAACGAACGATCGGTCAAAGAATCAGATTTAAGTATTACGAACTTTCCACGGTTGTTCACGGAAGTTATGCTTCATCACCCCTTTCAGAAACCCCTAGGCGACCAACATGCTGACATCCGAAGAACGGGACGATCCGTGGACGGTGGAGCCGTCGCTGGAAAGCCTGCTTCCCAAGCATCGGCCCGGGACGATTGATCGACCGATCTATTTCCGTCACACCGATACCCCCGACGGCCACGTCATCAAGCAATTTCCTGACGGCTCACGCCAGCTCGTGCGCTTTGTCGGCCTGGAAGAGCAGGTCGTCAAGCACTTTCTCTGAAATCCGCTCTCCGCGCCGGCAAGCAAGCACTTCGGCACATGTCGTAAGACATGCTGTGTTGTGTTTCCTGGCGATGCGCTGAGGTGGTGAGCGCTCTATCATTCGCAAATATTTACGTAAGCGATTGATAAGTTCATGGGAAGTATGCAAGGGTTTGCGCCCGCCACGCCGCCGACGCACAACCACTATTCCGGACAGCGAGCCGTCGCTGCGCCGCCTGCCATCGACATGGTGGTGCCGTGGCCGGTGCGTGAATGGTCACCCGTGGTGACGTCTGATGAGGCGGCTGCCATGCGGTCTGCGCTGGAGCGCGGCAATGTGCTGCATTTTCCAGGGCTCGACTTCCCACTTGATGCCCGGGAGCAGCGCTTTCTCGATGCACGCTGGTCTGACGGCAAGACGAAGAACATCAACCTGCGGGCGAACGAGGCCGGCGTGCGCGGCGCCATCGGGCAGCCCGCTGATCTGCGCGATCTCGCTACCTTGATCCGGCGTTACGCCGATGCTGCCGAGTGCCTCGTGCTGACGCTGTTTCCCGACTACGCCCCGCATTTGAAGCGAGCCGGCACGTCGTTGCGGCCGGCCGAGATTGCCGGGCGGCCGGTCAGTTGGCGCAAGGACGACACGCGTCTGCACGTCGACGCATTCCCGTCGAACCCGCTGCACGGCCAGCGCCTCTTGCGTGTGTTCCACAATGTCGATCCGGATGCCTCGCGCGTCTGGCGCATCGGCGAACCCTTTGCCGACTTCGCCCAGCGGTTTGTGCAGAAAACGCGTGGGATGCTCCCGGGACAATCGTGGCTGATGCACAAGCTGCATATCACCAAGCGCCTACGCTCCGAATACGACCACCGCATGCTGCAGCTGCACGATCTCGCGAAGGCCGACCTGGTCTATCAGCGCGGGGCACCGCAACAGACGTTCGAATTCGCTCCGGGTGCGACGTGGGTGGTCTTCAGCGATCAGGCGCTGCATGCGGCAATGCGCGGCCGCGCGATGATGGAACAGACGTTCTACCTTGATCCGGCGGCCATTGCCGATCGCACCCATTCGCCCGAAGCTGTCCTGTCGCGCATGCTCAACAAGCCGATGCTGCCCGCCCAGCGCTGACCGCGCAAAGCAAAACGCCGCCTGACTACACGGCGGCGTTGCGCGATCACACCGTTGCGTTCAATCGGCGACCTTGTCGCTCGGGTACTTGAACGAGTCGCGCAGCAGGAAGCTCATCGGTATATCGAGCTTCGCGCTGTGCGGCGGAATCGGTTGCTGGAACCACTTTTTGTAGAGCTTGTCGGCGTCGTAGTCGAGGATGATGTTGGTCATCGCGCGATCAACAAGGTGCTTGAACTCGGCGTCGTCCTTGCTGAGCATGATCGCGTAGGGCTCGACCGTGAGCATGTCGCCGACGACGGCGTAGTCGCTTGGCGTCTTGGTGTTGGCGCGGAAGCCGAAGAGCAGCACGTCGTCCATCGCAAAGGCGTCAGCCTTGCCGGTTTCGACCATCGCAAACGATTCAGCGTGGTCCTTGGCTTCGAGAAACTTCATATTCAGCACGCGCACGTCATTCATCTTGCGCAGTTCCGCCACGCTGGTGGTGCCTTTGGTGGTGACGACGGTCTTGCCGCGCAGGTCGTCCCACCTGCGGATGCCAGACGAAGTCTTGACGATCATGCGGATGCCCGCGATGTAATGCGGGATCGTGAATGCCACTTTCTCGCGGCGTTCGCGATTATTGGTGGTCGAGCCGCACTCGAGGTCGGCTTTGCCTTCGATGATGGCCGGCATCCGCGTCGAAGGCGTGACCATCACGTATTGCACTTTCAGGTCAGGCCGCTTCAAGTCCGTGCGCAGCTTGTCGACCACGCGCAGGCACAGGTCGACGGCATAGCCGACGGGCTTTTTATCAGCGTCGTAGAACGAGAAGGGCACGGAGCTTTCGCGATAGGCGACGCGGACGGTGCCGGTATCACGGATGCGGTCGAGCACCGGTGTGGAGGAAGCCAGGGCAGTGCCTGGTACAAAACTGGACAGCGAAGCGAAGAGCAGCGCTGCGGCCGGCAGCGCGCGCGTGAAGAACGGCATGGTTGTATCCCCCGGGAAAGAATCGGCGGCCCACTTTATCGTTATGCCCGGCTCGTGGCCGGAGGGCCTGCCGCATGATACGGCGCGACGTTGCAACCTGCAGGCCAGTACTTTTTGGGTGTTGTAAGCAGGCTGCAAGACTCGACCCAGCCCTCTAAAAGCCGACGCGTGGCGATTGCGTTGCAGTGGTGCATTGCGCACACGTGACGTGCGCGATGCACCGTCTCAGCCGTCGGGGCGGTGCAGTGGACTCCCCGCGGTGCATGCCCGAGCCGTGCATGCGTTGCTGCGGTGCGAAGCCGCACCGCGCCTAGCGTTAGGCGTTTTTCCCTACCGGGTTTGTCCCGACTGCCCGAGACAGACGAGGGGCGCTATGCTCCGGCCATGTCTTGTTCGCAAGGCATCGAGGAGAGACTCTTCCGGCCCGCCGAAAGCGGGCCGTTTTCTTTGGTGCGCTCGTTTTCTAGTTCTGGTTGGGCAGCACATTGCCCGGTTGCGACGACTGCCGCGGCCAGTTCGAGAACGCGAAAATCCACAGCGCCACGAGGTTCACCAGCGGCACCAGCACAAGCAGCGTCCACCAAGGCGAGAAGCCGGTTCGCAGCAAGATCTGCCGCACCGGAATGCCTGCCACGATCAAGATGATCAACAGCCCGAATAGTCCGCGCATCGTCGTTCCCCTTCCGTAACGGTATGGATGGCGCGGCCGGAAAAAGCGAGTCCGGCGGCACAAGCGTTATAGCACCGGCATCTGCAAGCGCAATGCCGCCGGTGGACGACGCGCGGGGCGACTACAATACGCGCCTTCCGGCCGCACGCGGCCTGCCTCCTTCTCACTCCAGCATGGCCCTGTTTTCCATTACCGATGCGCAACTGGCGTTCGGCCACGTGGCGTTGCTCGACCACACCGATTTCTCGCTGGAGGCCGGCGAGCGCATAGGCCTGATCGGCCGCAATGGCACTGGCAAGTCGTCGCTGCTCAAGATCGTGGCGGGTACGACCTCGCCGGATGACGGCCTGATTGCTCGCCAGAGCGGCGTGACCTCGGCCTATGTGCCGCAAGAGCCTGAATTCGACCCGGAGCAGACCGTGGCCGAAGCCGTGGCGATGGGAGTGCCGCATGCCGCCGGCCTGCTTGCCGAATACGAAGCGCTGATCACGTCGATGGGCGATTCCCACGACGAAGACGCGCTGCACAAGCTGCAGGCGTTGCAATCCCAGTTGGAAGCGGCAGACGCCTGGCAACTGCATACGCGCGTGGAAACGACCATTGCCCAATTGGGCCTGCAGCCGGGCGCGCGCATCGGTTCGCTGTCTGGCGGCTTGACCAAGCGTGTGGCGCTTGCGCAGGCGCTGGTGAGCGCGCCCGACATCCTGCTGCTGGACGAGCCGACCAACCACCTCGACTACGACTCCATCCGCTGGCTCGAAGATTTGCTGCTGGCCTTCCGCGGCAGCGTGTTGTTCATTACGCACGATCGCGCGTTCCTCGACCGCGTCGCCACGCGCATCATCGAACTCGATCGCGGCAAGCTGCGTTCGTACCCCGGCAACTTTACGGCGTATCAGACGCGCAAGGCGCAGGAGCTGGAAGCCGAAGCCCTGGAGAACGCCCGCTTCGACAAGCTGCTCGCGCAGGAAGAAGTGTGGATCCGCAAGGGTGTGGAAGCGCGTCGCACACGCAGTGTCGGCCGCGTTGCGCGGCTGGAACAGATGCGTGTGGAACGCCAGGTGCGCCGCGAGGTGCAGGGCAACGTCAAGCTGGAGGTCTCGCAGGGCGACCGCTCCGGCAAGATCGTCGCCGAGCTGATCGACGTGACCAAGCGCTATGGCGACAAAACCGTCGTCGACAACTTCACCGCCACGATTTTGCGCGGCGACAAGGTCGGGATTCTCGGCGCCAACGGGGTCGGCAAGACCACGCTGCTGAAGTTGATTCTTGGCGAACTGGCACCCGATTCGGGCACGGTGCGCAACGGCACCAACCTGCAGGTGGCCTATTTCGACCAGATGCGAGCCCAGTTGGACCTGAACCGGTCGCTTGCCGACACCATCAGCCCCGGCAGCGACTGGATCGAAGTCAACGGTCAGCGCAAGCACGTGATGAGCTATCTGGGCGATTTCCTCTTCCCGCCCGAGCGTGCGCGCTCGCCTGTGGCCTCGCTGTCTGGCGGCGAGCGCAACCGGCTGCTGCTGGCGCGCCTGTTTGCCCGTCCGGCCAACGTGCTGGTGCTCGACGAGCCGACTAACGATCTGGACATCGACACGCTTGAGTTGCTGGAAGAGCTGCTGCAGGAGTACAGCGGCACGGTGTTCCTGGTCTCGCACGATCGCGCGTTTGTCGACAACGTCGTCACCTCGGTGATTGCGGCGGAGGGGGAAGGCCGTTGGCGCGAATACGTGGGCGGGTTCTCGGACTGGCAGACGCAATCGGCGCGCTCGGCCAAGATGGCGCAAGCCGCCAAGCCCGTCGCCGAAGAGAAGAAGCCCGAGGCGGCCAAGCCGCGCGAGCGCGCCGCGGTCAAGCTCAGCTACAAGGAGCAGCGCGAACTCGACGCGTTGCCCGCTACCATCGAGGCGCTGGAGGCGGAGCAAAAGCAGGTCGGCGGCGAACTGGAAGACGGCACGATCTACGGCCGCGACCCGGAGCGCGCGCAGAAGCTGGCCGAGCGCCACGAAGCCATCGAACTGGAGCTGCTGGAGGCGCTGGAGCGTTGGGAAGCCCTCGACGCCAAGCGCGCCGGCACGGTGTGACGCTGCAGTAACCACGCAATATGTCAGCGGGATGTCGCCCGAATGTGGTTTTCGGGTCGCATCCCAACGCTGACGATCCCTCCGCATTGTTGAGGACAGCTTCCTTTACAATGCGCGCTGCATTCCCGGTGCTTGGGGACAGACCCAAGCCTGGTCAGTTTTTCCGCCTTCCATGAGCAAAACCTCCCAATACAGCGAATCGTCGATCAAGGTCCTCAAGGGCCTGGAACCGGTCAAACAACGGCCGGGCATGTACACGCGCACCGACAATCCCCTGCACATCGTGCAGGAAGTCATCGACAACTCCGCTGACGAGGCGTTGGGCGGCTACGGCAAGCAGATCGCCGTGACGCTGCACAAGGACGGCAGCGTGAGCGTGGAGGACGACGCGCGCGGCATTCCCGTCGGCATCCACCCCGAAGAGGGCGTGCCGGTGGTCGAGATCGTCTACACGCGCCTGCATGCCGGCGGCAAGTTCGACAAGGGCCGCGGCGGCGCGTACGCGTTCTCCGGCGGCTTGCACGGCGTGGGGGTGTCGGTCACGAACGCGCTGTCGACGCGGCTGGAAGTGACGGTCTGGCGTGACGGAAATGTGTCGACCCTTGCGTTCTCCGGTGGCGACGTGATCGAGCCGCTGACCACCCGCAAGGCCGAACGCGGCGAGAAGAAGAGCGGCACACGCGTGCGCGCGTGGCCGGACGCCAAGTATTTCGATTCCGAGAACATCCCGCAGGCCGAGCTGCAGCGCTTGCTGCGCAGCAAGGCCGTGCTGCTGCCGGGCGTGAAGGTCAGCCTTACGCTGGAAAAAACCGGCGAGACACTCGAATGGCAATACGACCAGGGCCTGCGCGGTTATCTGGTCGAATCGCTCGCACAGGGCAGCGGCGCCGAGCCGGTGATCCCCCTGTTTGAAGGCGAACACTTTGCCGACCCCGACAAGCTCGGCGAAGAAGGTTTTGCCTTCGGCGAAGGCGCCTCATGGGTGGTGGCCTGGACGGAAGAGGGCTCGCCGGTACGTGAGTCATACGTCAACCTGATCCCGACACCCGCGGGCGGTACGCACGAATCCGGTTTGCGCGAAGGCCTGTTCCAGGCCGTGAAGAGCTTTGTCGAGATGCACGCGCTGCTGCCCAAGGGCGTCAAGTTGATGTCCGAAGACGTGTTTGCGCGCGCTTCGTTCGTGTTGTCGGCCAAGGTGCTCGACCCGCAATTCCAGGGCCAGATCAAGGAACGCCTGAACAGCCGCGATGCGGTGCGGCTCGTGTCCACCTTCAGCCGCCCGGCGCTGGAGCTGTGGCTGAACCAGCACGTTGAGCACGGCAAGAAACTGGCCGAACTCGTCATCAAGCAAGCGCAGGCGCGTACACGTGCCGCGCAGAAGGTCGAGAAGAAGAAGGGCTCCGGCGTGGCCGTGCTGCCCGGCAAGCTGACCGATTGCGAGTCTGACGACGTGACCCGCAACGAACTCTTCCTGGTGGAAGGTGACTCCGCTGGCGGCTCGGCCAAGATGGGCCGCGACAAGGAATTCCAGGCCATCCTGCCGCTGCGCGGCAAGGTGCTCAATACGTGGGAAACCGAACGCGACCGCCTGTTCGCCAACAACGAAGTGCACGACATTGCGGTCGCCATCGGCGTAGACCCGCACGGGCCGAACGATACGGTCGACCTGTCGGGCCTGCGCTACGGCAAGATCTGCATCCTGTCCGATGCTGACGTGGATGGCGCGCACATCCAGGTGCTGCTGCTCACGTTGTTCTTCAAGCACTTCCCGCAACTGATCGATCGCGGGAACGTATGCGTGGCCCGGCCGCCGCTGTATCGTGTCGATGCCCCCGCGCGCGGCAAGAAGCCCGCGCAGAAGCTCTACGCGCTGGACGCCGGCGAGCTGGAAGCCATTGAAGACAAGCTGCGCAAGGACGGCGTGAAGGAAGGCGCCTGGCAGATCTCCCGCTTCAAGGGCCTGGGCGAGATGAGCGCCGAGCAGCTCTGGGAAACCACCATGAACCCCGACACGCGCCGTCTGCTGCCGGTGGCGCTGGGCGAACTGGGCCAAGACCAGACCATCAACATGATGAACATGCTGATGGGCAAGGGCGAAGCCGGCGCGCGCCGCACGTGGCTGGAAGCGCGCGGCAACGAAGTCGAAGCCGACATTTGACCGCTGACTGAAAACGATGAAGCTTTTCGCACGTTTCGCATTCGCATTGACGGCGCTGGCCCTGGTGGCCAGCCAGCCGGTGCGCGCGGACGTCTACGGCTACATCGATGAAAACGGTCTCGCGCACTTTGCTGCAGAGCGCCTGGACGATCGCTACGTGCTCTTCATGAAGGGCGCCGCGGTGGCTAGCAAGGGCGACGACAAGGCCAAGGACGACAGCGCCATCGCCCTGCCGGCGACCGAGCTGCCCGATGCCGATGCCTACCTCAATGCCAGCAAGCGCGACGCACTCGACAACGCCGGCGGCATGCGCCAGCGCTTGGTGCGCGCGGTGCTGCAGCATCCGAACGTGCCGACGGTGGAGCCGCTGATCCGCCAGGCCGCCAGCAAGCACGGTATCGACCCCGCGCTGGTGAAGGCCGTGATTGCCGCCGAATCCGGTTTCAACCCGCAGGCCGTGTCGCCCAAGGGGGCAATCGGGCTGATGCAGGTGATTCCGGACACCGGCGCGCGCTACGGCGTGACCGGCGACGCCCGCCGCACCGCTGCGCAGAAGCTGGCCGACCCGAAAACGAACATCACCACCGGCGTGCGTTACCTGAGCGATCTGCTGCGCATGTTCTCGGGCAACCTGGAACTTGTGCTGGCCGCCTACAACGCGGGCGAAGGCGCGGTGCAGAAGCACGGCAACGACATTCCGCCCTACGCCGAGACCCAGAACTACGTGAAGACGGTGCTGCAGTTCTATCGTTACTACAACCCGGTCGCCGCCGTGCCCGGGTTGATGAATGTGAGAGCCAACGGCGTCATCGCCACGCGCAAGCCAGGCCGCACCGGCCGGCCCGCACGCATCGAACTCGTATTGGACCCGGCCACCGGCGTGGCCACGAACATCCCCCAACATTGATCCCGGCGGCGCCGCAACGTTGAAGCGCGCCGCTTTCGCTTGAGCCTCCATGGAACAACAAGACATCCTCTTCGACCCCAGCGAGCCGGCCGAAGCGCTCACGCTTGGCGCCTATGCCGAGCGCGCCTATCTCGACTACGCCATCAGCGTGGTCAAGGGCCGCGCGTTGCCCGAGGTGGCCGATGGCCAGAAGCCAGTGCAGCGCCGCATCCTGTTCGCGATGCACGAGATGGGCCTGCGCTCCGATGCCAAGCCGGTCAAATCGGCGCGCGTGGTGGGCGACGTGCTCGGTAAATACCACCCGCACGGCGATCAATCTGCCTACGACGCGCTGGTGCGCCTGGCGCAGGATTTCTCGCTGCGTTACCCGTTGATCGACGGGCAGGGCAACTTCGGCTCGCGCGATGGCGACGGTGCGGCGGCGATGCGCTACACCGAAGCGCGCCTCACGCCCATCTCGCGTCTGCTGCTCGAAGAGCTGGACCAGGGCACGGTCGACTTCATCCCCAACTACGACGGTTCGATGGACGAGCCGAAGCTGCTGCCGGCGCGCCTGCCGTTCGTGCTGCTTAACGGCGCATCGGGCATTGCGGTGGGGATGGCCACGGAGATCCCGTCGCACAACCTGCGCGAAGTGGCGAACGCCACCGTGGCGCTCATTCGCGACGACAAGCTCACCAGCTCCGATCTGATGCAGTACATGCCGGGGCCGGACTTTCCGGGCGGCGGTCAGATCATCTCGTCTGCAGCCGACATTGCGCAGGTGTATGAGAGCGGTCGCGGCAGCCTGAAGGTGCGCGCGCGCTGGAAGATCGAAGAACTCGCGCGCGGCCAGTGGCAGCTCGTGGTGAACGAATTGCCGCCTAACACCTCGTCGCAGAAGGTGTTGGAAGAGATTGAAGAGCTGACGAACCCGAAGGTGCGCACGGGCAAGAAGTCGTTGTCGCCGGATCAGCTCACCATGAAGCAGACCATGCTGGGGTTGCTCGACGCCGTGCGCGACGAGTCCGGCAAGGATGCGCCGGTACGCCTCGTGTTCGAGCCCAAGAGCAAGAACATCGATCAGCAGGAATTTGCCAACACGCTGCTGGCACATACGTCGTTGGAGTCGGGCGCGCCCATCAACCTGGTGATGATCGGCACGGATGGCCGGCCGCGCCAGAAGGGCTTGGCCGAGATCCTGCGCGAGTGGATCGCCTACCGCTTTGCCACGGTCACGCGCCGCACGCGCCATCGTCTGGGCAAGGTGGAAGACCGCATCCACATCCTCGAAGGCCGGCAACTGGTGCTGCTGCGCATTGAGGATGTGATCCGCATCATCCGCGAGAGCGAAGACCCCAAGGCCGCCCTGATCCAGGTGTTCAACCTGAGCGACCGTCAGGCCGAAGACATCCTGGAAATCCGCCTGCGCCAGCTCGCACGCCTGGAAGCCATCAAGATCGAGCAGGAACTGAAGAACCTGCGCGAAGAACAGGGCGAGCTGGACGTGCTGCTGAAGTCCGAGACCATGATGCGCCGTCGCATCATCAAGGAGATCGAGACTGACGCGAAGCAATACGGCGACGACCGCCGCACCTTCATCCAGGAGGAGCGCCGTGCCGCCGCCGAAGTGAAGGTCGTCGATGAACCCGTCACGGTGATCGTCTCGCAGAAGGGCTGGGTGCGTACGCGCCAGGGCCACGGCCACGACGCCACGCAATTCGGCTTCAAGGCTGGCGACACGCTGTATGACACGTTTGAATGCCGTACCACTGATGCGCTGCTGATCTTCGGCACGCGCGACGACAAGGGCACGGGCCGCGTCTATTCCGTGGCCGTGGCCAACCTGCCGGGCGGCCGTGGCGATGGTGTGCCGCTGACGACGCTGATCGAACTCGCGCCGGGCACGCATATCGCCCACACGTTCGCGGGCCACGCCGAACAGAATCTGGTGATTTCCACGCGCGGCGGCAACGGCTTCCTGGCCAAGGTGGGCGACATGGTCGGCCGCCAGAAGGCCGGCAAGGCGTTCCTGACGCTGGACGAGGGCGACCAGCCCAACAAACCGGCGCCCGTGCCGGCCGACGCTTATGGCGTGGCGTGTCTGTCGGAAGGCGGCCGCATGCTGCTGTTCCAGATCAGCGAGTTGAAGACGCTCGCCAGCGGTGGCCGTGGCGTGATCCTGATGGAGCTGGAGAAGAACGAAACGCTGCTTCAGGCGGTGGCCTTCGGTGCAGCGGGCTTCGTGCTCTCGGGCACCGGCCCACGCGGCGGCAAGGCCGTTGAGCAGACCATGACGACCCGCGCGCAAGAGCCGTATGCAGGCAAGCGCGCGCGCAAGGGCAAGACACTGGAGCCCAAGCTGCGCGACGCGAAGCTCTCGCTGCCGAAACCGGCACCGGCAGCCGCCTGATCCGATGAGCGATCCGCACGCACCGCCTGATGCGGTTTCGGCGACAGACGCAAACGTTCCCTCGTGCCGCAAGCTCTTCACAGAGTTTGCGCGCATGGGGCTGTCGGGCTTTGGTGGCGTGCTGCCGTTCGCGCGTGCCGGCATTGTGGATCGCAACCGCTGGCTATCCAACACCGAGTTCGCCGAGCTGCTGAGTCTGGGGCAGGTGTTGCCCGGTCCGAATGTCGTCAACCTGTCGGTGATGCTCGGCTATCGGTACCACGGCGTGCGTGGCGCCGCAGCCGCAATGGGCGGTCTTGTGCTCACGCCTGCCGTGCTGCTGCTGTTGATCGTCATGCTGTACGACCAATTCAGCGCGCTGCCTTTGGTGCAGAACCTGCTCAAGGGCATGGCAGCGGTGGCGGCGGGGCTGGTGCTCTCAACCGCCGTCAAGCTGGCGCAGGGCCAGTCCCGCACCTGGCGTGCCGTCGGCATCGGTCTGGCGGTCGTCCTCACCATCGGCGTGTTGCAGTGGCCGCTGCTTCCCGTGATGCTGGTGCTGATACCGCTTGCCCTCCTGCTCGAATGGAGGGCGATGCGATGAGCTACCTCGCCACCGTCTTCGACCTGTTTTGGCACTTTCTCGTGCTGTCGTTTCTCGCCATCGGCGGGGCAAGCTCGACGCTGCCCGACATGCATCGTTTCCTGGTCGATACGCGCCACTACATGACGAGCGAGCAGCTGAGCGCCATGTATGCCATCTCGCAGGCGGCCCCAGGCCCCAACGTGCTGTTTGTGGAACTGTTCGGGTGGCAGGCGGCAGGTCTGGGCGGTGCAATCGCATCGCTGGTTGGCATCTGCGGGCCATCCTGCGTGATCGCCGCCGTCATCGCGCGCGTCATGGACCGCAAGCCCGACGCGCGCTGGATCGCGTTGGTCCGCCGCGGCCTTGCACCGCTGACGATCGGTCTGTTGTTCTCCACCGGCTGGGTGCTGGCCCGAGGGGCAGACAGCAGCTTCAGCACCATCGCGCTGACCGTTGCGACGGTCGTGGCCTGTACCTTCACCCGCATACACCCGCTGGTGCTGGTGGGGGTAGGGGCTTTAGTTGGCGGCATGGGCTGGGTGTAGCGCCCTCAGTCGCACCGGCTGCGCGGCGTTCACCGCAAGCGAATCCAAGGCGGACAAAAGTCCGCCTTTTTCTTTGCGCGCTGGCTGGAGGTGCTGGGGCGTAGCCCTTCGGGAATACCCCAATGCCATCGATAATGTATATACAACAACATACGCATCTAAGCGATGTTGTCTGTATGTGAATTCACGTCCGATCGACCCACGCGTCAAGCCCGGACCGGCCCCGCAGGCAACCTCGCCGACATAAAGAGGAGACAGTTTGGAACACCTTCAACGCAACCTGCGCGCGCGGCATATCCGTTTTCTGGCGCTCGGTTCGGCCATTGGCACGGGCCTTTTCTACGGGTCCGCTTCGGCCATCCAGTTGGCCGGGCCGGCCGTGATCCTCGCGTACATCATCGGCGGCGCGGCCGTCTACATGGTCATGCGCGCGCTCGGCGAGATGGCGGTGCGCCAGCCGGTCTCCGGTTCGTTCGGGCGTTATGCGCGCGACAACCTCGGTCCGCTCGCCGGCTTTCTGACCGGATGGACGTACATCCTCGAAATGGTGATCGTCTGCCTGGCTGACGTCACGGCCTTCGGCATCTACATGGGCTTCTGGTTTCCCGAGGTGCCGCAATGGGTCTGGGTGCTCGGCATCGTCATGCTCATCTGCGGCCTGAACCTGTGCAACGTCAAGGTGTTCGGCGAGATGGAATTCTGGCTCGCGCTCATCAAGATCGTGGCGATCGGCGCCATGATCGTCGGCGGCACCGTCATCCTGTTCCTCGGCGTGAAGATGAACGGCGAGCATGCGTCGGGCCTGAGCAATCTCTGGTCGCACGGCGGCTTCCTGCCGCATGGCGTGGGCGGCCTCATCGCGTC
Source organism: Ralstonia chuxiongensis (assembly GCF_024158925.1). Taxonomy (NCBI): domain Bacteria; kingdom Pseudomonadati; phylum Pseudomonadota; class Betaproteobacteria; order Burkholderiales; family Burkholderiaceae; genus Ralstonia; species Ralstonia chuxiongensis. The sequence goes on from NZ_JAMYWC010000003.1 coordinate 335,416, forward strand.
GTTTGCCGTGGTGATGTTTGCGTATGGCGGCGTCGAGATCATCGGCATTACCGGCGGTGAAGCGCAGAACCCCGACAAGGTCATCCCGAAGGCCATCAACGCTGTGCCGGCGCGCATCCTGCTGTTCTACGTGCTGACCATGTGTGTGCTGATGGCGATCTTCCCGTGGACGGGCATCGACGGCCAGGGCAGCCCGTTCGTGCAGATCTTCTCGGGGCTGGGCATCCAGTCTGCGGCAGCGATCCTGAACCTCATCGTCATTTCGGCAGCCATCTCGGCCATCAACAGCAACATCTTCGGCGCGGGCCGCATGATGTACGGCATGGCCGAGCAGGGCCAGGCGCCACGCATCTTTGCGGCCACGTCGCGTCACGGCGTGCCCTGGGTGACGGTGCTGTTCATGGCCGGTGCGCTGCTGGGCGGCGTGGTGCTGAACTACCTGATCCCCGAAAACGTCTTCGTGATCATCGCGTCGATCGCCACGTTCGCGACCGTCTGGGTCTGGCTGATGATCCTGCTGTCGCAGGTGGCGATGCGCCGTCGCCTGTCGGCCGAAGAAGTGCGTGCGCTCAAGTTCAAGGTGCCGCTGTGGCCCGTGGGGCCGGCCCTTGCCATCGCGTTCATGCTGTTCGTGATCGGCGTGCTGGGCACCATGGAAGATACCCGCGTGGCGCTGTACGTTGGCGCAGGCTGGGTACTGCTCATGTCGGCAGCGTGGTATCTGCGCGTGAAGCCCAACGCAGCAGCCGTGTTGGCTGAAGAGGCAAGCGGGGCGTGAGCCCGGCCGGAAAAAAAAGAAAGACGATTTCTGGAGACAACCGATGTCGAACCACACCTCTGCGCCGTCGTACGCCGGCCGCGCGGGCGCGCAGGCGACGGTCCACGCGCAACCGCTGTCCCGCACGCGCGCCATTGCCGCCATCACGATCGGTAACGGCCTCGAGTTCTATGACTTCGTGGTCTACAGCTTCTTTGCCACGCTGATCGGCCGGCTGTACTTTCCGGTCGGCAACGCAACCGGCCAGTTGCTCATGTCGTTCGCCACGTTCGGCGTGGGTTTCCTGATGCGGCCGCTCGGCGGTCTGCTGATCGGCATGTACGCTGACCGCGCAGGCCGCAAGCCCGCCGTGGCGCTCACGCTGTGGCTGATGGGCCTGTCGTCGTTGATCTTCGTTGTCACGCCGACCTACGCCCAGATCGGCATCCTCGCACCGGTGCTCGTCGTGCTTGCGCGGCTCGTGCAGGGCTTTGCCATTGGCGGTGAGATGGGTGCTTCGACTGCGCTGCTGCTGGAATACGCCGATGATCGCTCGCGCGGTTTCTACACGAGCTGGCAGCCGTTCAGCCAGGGGCTGGCGGCGCTGTTCGGCGCGCTGGTCGGCTTGCTGCTGAGCAATGTGCTGGCGCCCGCCGCGTTGGAGTCGTGGGGTTGGCGGCTTGCGTTCGTGATCGGCATTCTCGTGATCCCCGTCGGCCTGGTCATCCGTCGCCGTCTTGAGGAAACCGCCGCACCGCACAGCACGCGCGAAGCCGACGCCACGCTGCCGCTGCTGCGCGAACACCGCCGCACGCTGGTGGCGAGCATTCTGCTGATGATTGGCGTGGCTTCGTCCACGTACATCATCGTCTACTACCTCAGCAATTACGCCGTGAGCGTGCTGCACATGCCGCTGTCGCTGGGCATCTGGGCGGCGTGCATTGCGGCGCTGGTGCAGGTGGTGCTGTCACCGTTCGCGGGCCGCCTCGCCGATCGCGTCGGGCGCCGCAAAGTAGTGTTGTGGTCGCGCGTTGCGCTGCTGGTGATGATCTATCCGGCCTTCGCGCTCATCAACGCAGAGCCTTCGCTTGCCCGGTTGCTGATCGTGGTCGGCTGCCTGTCGGTGCCGATGTCGATGACCTCGCCGGCCTCGATGGTGCTCGTCAGCGAGGTGTTGCCGCAGCGGCTGCGCGCCACGGGCCTGTCGATTGCCTACTGCGTTGCCATTGCCATCTTCGGTGGCTTTGCGCAGTTCTTCTCGACCGAGCTGATCCAGCTCACGGGCAACGCAAACGCGCCGGCCTTCTACGTGATCGGCTGCGGGCTGGTCTCGCTGATCGGTCTGGCGATGGTGCCCGAGACGCTCGGCCGGCGCCTCTCGTAACGCTCAGTCCACCCCAACGAAACCGCCGGTCTGATGTGCCCACAGCCGCGCATACAGGCCGCCGTGTTCGAGCAACTCGGCGTGCGTGCCGCTCTCGACAATGCGGCCGCCGTCGAGCACCACCAGCCGGTCCATGCGCGCAATGGTCGAAAGCCGGTGCGCAATGGCGATCACGGTCTTGCCTTGCATCAGCGTTTCCAGGCTTTCCTGGATGGCCGCTTCCACTTCCGAATCCAGCGCTGACGTGGCTTCGTCCAGGATCAGGATCGGCGCGTCCTTGAGCAGCACACGCGCAATCGCAATGCGCTGGCGTTGACCGCCCGAGAGCTTCACCCCACGTTCACCCACCAGCGCGTCAAAGCCGCGTCGCCCTTGCACATCGGATAGCTGCGGGATGAACTCGTCGGCGCGCGCACGGCGTACGGCTTGCATCAACTCCGCCTCGGTGGTGCCGGGTTTGCCGTAGCGCAGGTTGTCGCGAATGGAGCGGTGCAGCAGCGACGTATCCTGCGTGACCATGCCGATCTGCTCGCGCAGGCTCTCTTGTGTCACGGCCGCAATGTCCTGGCCGTCGACCAGAATCCGGCCGCGCTCCACGTCGTATAGCCGGAGCAGCAGGTTCACGAGCGTCGACTTGCCCGCGCCCGAAGGGCCGACCAGGCCGATGCGCTCACCGGGGCGCACCACCAGGTCCAGCCCTTCGATCACGCCGCTGCCCTTGCCGTAGTGAAAGCCGACGTGCTCGAAGCGCACTTCGCCCCGCGTCACCTGCAGCGGCTTGGCATCGGGCTGGTCGATCACGGCGCGCGGCAGCGCGATGGTCTGCATGCCGTCCTGCACCTGCCCGACGTTTTCAAAGATGCCGTTGACCACCCACATGATCCAGCCCGACATGTTGTTGATGCGGATCACCAACCCCGTGGTCAGCGCAATGGTGCCGGCGCTCACGCGGCCCTGGCTCCACAGCCAGAGCGCGAGCGCCGACGTGCCGACGATCAGCAGGCCGTTCATGGCGGTGATGGTGAAATCCATGCCGCTGATCATGCGGCCGGACAGGCGGGTCTTGTCGGTCTGCTCCGCCATGGCGTCGCGCGCATAGCTTTCTTCGTGCTGCGTGTGGGCGAACAGCTTGAGCGTGGTGATGTTGGTGTAGCCATCCACGATGCGGCCCATCAGCTTGGAGCGCGATTCCGTGGCGATAACTGAACGCGCCTTCACGCGCGGCACGAAGTAGCTCAGGGCCGCGATGTAGCAGCCAATCCACACCAGCAGCGGCACCACGAGCCACCAGTCGGCCCTGGCAAACAGCACCATCGCGCTGATCGCGTAGATCACGACATGCCAGAGCGCATCCACGGCCTGCACGGCGGAATCGCGCAGCGAGAAACCGGTCTGCATGATGCGCTGGGCAATGCGGCCCGCAAAGTCGTTCTGGAAAAAGGTCAGGCTCTGCTTGAGGACGTAGCGATGGTTCTGCCAGCGGATCAGGTTCGACAGGTTCGGGTTGATGACCTGGTGCACAAGCACGTCGTGCAGGCCGAAGATGACCGGCCGCGCGATCAGCGCCACAAAGGCCATCCACAGCAATTCGTTGCGGTGGCGGCCGAAGAACTCCGAGCCGGGTGTTGCCTGGATCATGTCGACGATGCGACCCAGGAAGTCGAACAGCGCGACTTCGATCAGCGCACCCAGCAACCCGACGACGAGCAGGAACGCAAAGACGCCACGCACTTCACGCAGGAAGTACGCGTAGAAGCGCCAGACATTGGCCGGAGGCTGCGTGTCGGGCAGGGGGCGGAACGGATCGATGAGCTTTTCCAGGCGGCGCAGCAGCATGTCGGGTCGGGGAGAGGAGACCGACGCCCCAGGGCGGGACGTGCGCGGAAGAGCCGCCCATGATACGCGCGTGAAAGCAGCCCTGCTGGCGGCCCGGCTTACGGAGATCAGAGCGCGGCGCGTGAGGCTTTTTGCTCGGCGATTGGGGCTCAGAGCTCCGCACGTGAGGCTTTTTGCTCGACGGTTGGAGCTCAGAGCTCGACGCGTGAGGCTTTTTGCTCGACGGTTGGAGCTCAGAGCTCGACGCGTGAGGCTTTTTGCTCGGCGGTTGGAGTTCAGAGCTCGGCGCGTAAGGCTTTTTGCTCGGCGGTTGGAGCTCAGAGCTCGACGCGTGAGGCTTTTTGCTCGGCGATTGGGGCTCAGAGCTCGGTGCGTGGGGCTTTTTGCTCGACGGTTGGAGTTCAGAGCGTCAGCTGTGATCCGGGGGAGGCGCCGGGCGGGCCGTGAGACTCATCGCGCCATAAAAAAAAGCCGCTCGGTTGAGGAGCGGCTTTCTTATTTATCCGGGAGAGGGTGGTCAGTGCACCACAATCCGCGTGAACGGCTCCACGTAAGCCTGCAGGGTGATCATCAGGCCCACCAGGAAGGCCAGCGCCAGCGAGTGGAAGAACACGTAGCGCAGGATGTCGCCCTCGTGGCCGTACCACTTGGTGGCGGTGGAGGCCACGACGATGGACTGCGCATCGATCATCTTGCCCATCACGCCGCCCGAGCTGTTGGCTGCCGACATGAGAATTGGCGACAGGCCGAGTTGCGTGGCCGTGGTTTTCTGCAGGCCGCCAAACAGCACGTTCGAGGCTGTATCCGACCCCGTGAGCGCCACGCCCAGCCAGCCCAGCATCGTGCCGAACAGCGGGTACAGCACGCCGGTGTGGGCGAAGGCCAGGCCCAGCGTTGCGTCCAGGCCCGAATAGCGGGTGAGATAGCCGATGCCGAACATCGCGCAGATGGTCAGCAGCGAATAACGCGTGAGCTTGATGGTGTTCCAGTATTCCTTGACCATGCGCGGCACCGAGTAGCCCATCAGCAGGCCGCCCACGATGGCCGATACCAGGATGCCCGTACCCGCCATCGACAGCACATTGAAGAGGAACACCGCGCCTTCGGCGGTCTCCTTCGCGACCACCGGCGGGCCCTTGAGCACCATCTTGTCCAGACCGGGGATCGGGAACTTGAATTGCCACAGACCGTCGGCGAACGCCTTGAACTGCGGAATGCCCCAGATGAACACGAACACGGTCAGGATCACCCACGGCAGCCAAGCCTGCACGCGCGTGATCTTGGTATTGGCATCAGCGCTGGTAGCGGCACGCGCTTCGGCAGCGGCTTCGGGGTCGACGCGGGAGTTGTCCTCGCGGTTGCGCAGGGCGGTCGAGGTCCAGATCGTCTTGGGCTTCCACACCTTCAGGAACAGCGTGAGCGAGCCCATCGACACCAGTGCGGCAATCACGTCCACCAGCCACGGGCCGTGGAAGTTCGACACCAGGAACTGCGGAATGGCGAACGACACGCCCGCCACCAGGATCGCCGGCCAGATCTGCAGCATGCCGCGGAAGCCCGCGAACGCCCAGATCAGCCAGAACGGCACCAGCACCGAGAAGAACGGCAACTGGCGGCCAACCATGGCCGACAGCTTCAGCAAGTCCAGCCCCGTGACCGAGGCCAGCCCGATGAGCGGCGCGCCCAGTGCGCCGTAGGCCACCGGGGCGGTGTTGGCGATCAGGGCCAGGCCAGAGGCGGCCAGCGGCGAGAAGCCCAGGCCGATCAGGATGGCGCCCGTGACAGCCACCGGCGTGCCGAAGCCCGCTGCGCCTTCAAAGAAAGCGCCAAAGCTGAACGCCACCAGCAGCAGTTGCAGGCGGCGGTCTTCGGTGATGCCGGAAATCGAGCTCTGTAAGACCTTGAACGACCCGTTCAAAGTGGTGAGCCGGTGCAGGAAGATGATGTTCAGGACAATCCAGCCAATCGGGAACAGGCCTGAAATGATGCCGAGGCCTGCCGCCTTGCCGGCCATTGCGGTCGGCATGCCGAACACGAACGAGGCGATCCCCACCCCGACAATCAGCGCCAACCCGGCCGCCAGATGGGCCTGCATATGGAAGAACGCCAGCGAGCACAGCAGCACCGCAACCGGTATCCCGGCCGCTAGGGTTGACCACACGGCGCTGCCGAGCGGGTCATAGACTTGATTCCACATCTTGATCTCCTCCTGTTTGGGCGTTTCGGTTCTTCTCGATACCGAACGTCTTCTGCTGCCCCTTTTTCGCAGGGGCAAACGCGGATTGTAGGAACAAGCGTGTCCGGGTCACCGCAATATTCTGTCACTTTCGCCCTGAAAAGTATTCATCGGCTGCGGGGCGAGGGTTGACGCGGCGCATGCAATCGCACCGGGTAAATCCGGGTTGTGGAATCATTGCGCCTGCAGCGCAGACCACCACCCCATTTCGCCCCCTATCCATGGCTTCTCTGACGGCCTTTCCGATTCGCCGACGCGGCTCCCGATGGGCTGCCGCTGTGCTCGCTGCATTTGTGACGCTGGCAACGCTGTCGCCCGCCGTGCATGGCCAGACTGCGGCAGCGCCCGCGCAGGCGAACACCGAATCGACGCGGCCGCGTATCGGCCTGGTGCTCTCGGGCGGCGGGGCGCGCGGCTATGCGCATATTGGCGTGCTCAAGATGCTGGAGCGCATGCGCATTCCCGTGGATGTGATTGCCGCTACGAGCATGGGCGCCGTGGTGGGCGGGCTGTACGCCAGCGGCATGCGTGCGGATGCACTGGAGCAGAAGCTCTCGCAGGTCGACCTGAGCGACATCGCCTTCGACCGCAACGACCGCGCCAAGCTGCCGCAATCGCTGCGTGAGGATGATTTCCAGTATCCGATCGGCTTGTCCGCCGGCTATGGTGACGGCAAGCTCAGGCTGCCCACCGGCCTGGTGCAGGGCAACCGCCTGCTCGCGCTGCTCAAGAACTGGACGGCGCAGTGGCCCGACAACATCGAGTTTTCGCGCCTGCCGATTCCGTTCAAGGCCATGGCGACGGATCTGGCCACGGGCGACGGGGTGATTCTCGACCACGGCTCGCTGCCGCTAGCAATGCGGGCAAGCATGGCGGTGCCGGGGCTGTTCGCGCCCATTGAAGTGGGCGGACGCACGCTGGTGGATGGCGGCCTGGTGAGCAACTTGCCCGTGCAGCTCGCGCGCGATATGGGGGCCGACATCGTCATCGCCGTCAACATCGGGTCGGACTTGCAGCGGCCGGAAGACCTGGCCTCGCCGGCGGCGGTGACGCAGCAGATGATCACCATCCTCGTCGGCCAGAACGTGCGTGCGCAAAAGGCGTTGCTGCGCGGCAAAGATGTGCTGATCGAGCCGCAACTCTCGGAGCTTTCATTTACCGATTTCGCCAAGGGCCCGCAGGGCGTGCGGCAGGGCGAGCGCGCCGCGCAGGGCGTTGAAGCCAAGCTCGCGGCGTTGTCGCTGTCGCCGCAGGCGTATGCCGCGTACGGCGCTGCCCATGAGCCGCAGGGCATGCTGGCCGCGGGCGCACGCATTGACGCCATTGACGTGACCACCAGCGGCCGCGTGCCGCCCGCGCGCGTGCGCCAGTTGATCAAGGTGCGCGAAGGCGATGCGTATGACGCCGAAGCGCTCAACCGCGAACTGTCGGCGCTGGCCACCACGGGCGACTTCGAAACCGTCACGCAGCAACTGGTGGAAGAGAACGGCGTGCACACGCTCAAGATCGACGCGCATGAAAAGTCGTGGGGCAACCAGTTCTTCCTGTTCGGGCTGGGCATGTCGACCAACTTCGACGGGCGGGGCGCATTCAACGTCAACCTCGGCCATCGGTATCCGTGGCTCACGCAGAGCGGGCTGGAGTGGCGCAATGACATCGTGCTTGGCAGCAACCGGGCGGGCATCCACACCGAACTGCGGCAGCCGCTGTGGCAATCGCAGGGGTTCTACCTCGCGCCGTATGCGGAGTATTCGCGCCGCAGATCGGATCTCTACTTTGACGATCTGCCGCCAACCCGGGACGCCAAGCCGTTCAACAACCTGACAATCGAGACAGCGCGCGCCGGCGTTGACCTGGGCATCCCGTTGGGCCGCAAGGGTGAACTGCGCCTGGGCGTGAACTACGTCAGGAAGGCGGCGACGTTCAATTACCTGGAGCTGATCGCGGACGAGTCCGGAAATATCGTGGATGCGACGACCGTTGACACCTTGCGCGCCCAGCAGCCGGCCTTCCGCGCCCAGCTCACGCTTGACCAACTCGACGATCCGCTGTTCCCGCGCAGCGGCTATTACTTCTACAGCAGCGTGGAAGCGGGTTTCGGCTCGCTCGACAAGAAGTTCAACACCGCGCAGGCCAAGGGCCTGTGGGCGACCAGCTACGGCCGCCACACGTTCAATGTGGCGTTGGAAGGGGCGGGTCTGTTTGGCGTCAACAGCCCGACGCGCGAAAACAATGGCAACACGGGCAACGGCGCCAACGAGGGCTTCTTCCTGGGCGGTTTCCAGCACCTTTCCGCCTACGCGCAGAATCAGTTCAACGGCCAGTACATGTTGTACGGCCGCCTGACCTATCTGTACGACCTGCGCATCGATGACCTGCTCGGCCTGCGCGCGCCGGTGTTCGGCGCCAGCGCCGAGGCCGGCAACGTCTGGCAGTTGCGCAACAACTTCGGGCGTGGCCCTTACCTGAAGAGCGGCAGCGTATTCGTTGGCGGCAACAGCCCGATCGGGCCGCTGTATTTCGGTTTTGCTGTGGCGCCGCAGGGCGTGTGGAACGTGTACCTGCAGCTCGGCCGCGTCTTCTGAAACAGCATCAAAGGGGAGCACGCCTGCCTGCCCACGCGAGCTGAGCCTGCTTCGTAAGGTCTTGATCAGATTGGGAAATCAATCGGTCAGCCTGCGGCGGATGTGCGTGCTAGCCTTCCGCTTCGCTTTTTCAAGACCTCGGGCGCGGTCGCGCCCAGCCCCCTCTCATGATGTTCTCTGTGTTGTTCCGTCGTTCCCGTTCGTCCCAGTGGTTGCTGTGCGCTTGCGCGCTGGCTGTGTTGCAGGCGTGCGGCAGGCATGCTGATGAGGCCGCCAAGCCGGCCGGCCCGCCGGAGGTCGAGTTTGCCGTCGCGCAACGCTCCGATGCGCCGCTGGTGACCGAACTGCCCGGCCGCCTGGAGCCGTATCGCACGGCGGAAGTGCGTGCGCGCGTTGACGGCATCGTCCTCAAGCGCGCCTACGACGAAGGCCAGGTGGTCAAAGCCGGCCAGGTGCTGTTCCGCATCGATCCGGCGCCGCTCAAGGCACAGGTGGACGCCGCGCAAGGGGCGCTTGCCCGCGCGCAGGCGCAACTCGCCATCGCCCGCGACAAGGCTGTGCGCTACAAGGAGCTGGCCGCCACGCGCGCCGTGAGCGAGCTGGAATACGCTGAAGCGCAAGCCGCCGAACGTCAGGCTGCAGCGGATGTGGTGTCGGGCCGCGCTGCGCTGGAAACCGCGCAACTGCGCCTGGGTTATGCCACCGTCACGGCGCCGATTGCCGGCCGCTCGCGCCGCGCGCAGGTCACCGAAGGTGCGTTGGTCAAGGAAGACGCTGCCACGCCGCTCACCACCGTCGAGCAGATCGACCCGATCTACGTGGACTTTGCGCAGCCCGCTGCCGAGGTGCTCGCCTTGCAGCGCGCGCTCAAGAAGGGCCAGGCCGCTGCATTGAGCGGCCAGGACATCGGCGTGCAGGTCATCCTGAGCGATGGCGTGGCATACGAGCGCCCGGGCAAGCTGCTGTTCTCCGATCTGGCGGTAGACCGTGCGACGGACAACGTCTCGATGCGCGCCGTGCTGCCGAACCCCGATGGCTTGCTGCTGCCCGGCATGTACGTGCGCGTGAAGCTCTCGCACGCCGTACAGCAAGGCGCGGTGACGATTCCGAAGGGCGCGTTGCAGCGTGATCGCCATGGGGCGACGGTGTTTGTGATGCAGGCAGACAACACGCTGGCTGCACGGCCCGTGGCTGCGCAAACGTTGGCTGGCGATCAATGGCTGGTGACGAGCGGGCTGTCCGGTGGAGAGCGCCTCGCCATTCCAGGCATGCAGACGCTGGAAGCGGGCATGGCGGTCAAGCCCGTGCCTGCGGCATCGCGCGCCGACACGAAGCCGAAGAAGGGCTGACCATGGCACGCTTCTTTATCGACCGCCCGGTCTTTGCCTGGGTGATTGCGCTGGCCATCATCCTGGCCGGCGTGCTCGCGCTGCCCAAGCTGCCGGTGGCGCAGTATCCGAACATCGCGCCGCCCAATGTCAGCATTTCGGCCAACTACCCGGGGGCGTCCGCGCGCACGGTGGAGAGCGCCGTCACCGCCATCATCGAGCGTGAGATGAACGGTGCGCCGGGGCTGCTGTACATGTCGTCGTCGTCCGACGCGGCGGGCAACGTATCGATCAACCTGTCGTTCACGCAGGGCACGAGCCCCGATCTTGCGGCGGTGGAGGTGCAGAACCGGCTGAAGATCGTCGAGGAGCGCCTGCCTGAAGTCGTGCGCCGCAACGGCATCCGCATCGAGAAGGCGGCCGAGAACTACATGATGTATCTGTCGCTGACGGCCGAGCGCGGCCGCTTTGACGGCATCGACCTGGGCGACCTCGCCTCGTCTGATTTGATTCCCCAGCTGCGCCGCGTGCCGGGCGTCGGCACCGCGCAGTTGTTCGATGCGGAATACGCCATGCGCATCTGGCCCGATGCCGACAAGCTCACCGCATTGGGCCTCACCGCCGGTGACTTGAGCGATGCCGTGCGCCGCTACAACGCGCGCATCACCGTGGGTGAGATCGGCAGCGGAGCCGTGCCGGGCAGCGCGCCCATCAACGCGAGCGTCACCGGTGACGATGGGCTCACCACGCCGGAGGCATTCGGCCAGATTCCCCTGCGTGCAGACGCGCAGGGCCGCATGGTGCTGCTGCGCGATGTGGCCCGCGTGGAACTGGGTGGCAGCGATTACCTGTACCTCTCGCGCATGAACGGCAAGCCGGCCACGACCATCGGCATCAAGCTCGCACCGGGCGCCAACGCCGTGGGTGTGGCCAAGCGCGTGCGAGCGGTGCTGGACCAAGCGCAGGCGCATTTCCCGCCGGGCGTGCGCTACGAGGTCGCGTACGACAGTTCGCGCTTTGTCGGCATTGCCATCGAACAGGTCGTCAAGACGCTGCTCGAAGCCGTGGTGCTGGTGTTCCTGGTGATGATGCTGTTCATGCAGAACCTGCGTGCGACGCTCATCCCGACGCTGGTCGTGCCGATCGCGCTGCTGGGTACGTTTGCGGTGATGCTGCCGATGGGCTTTTCCATCAACGTGCTGACGCTGTTCGGCCTGGTGCTTGCCATCGGCATCCTTGTCGACGATGCCATCGTGGTGGTGGAAAACGTCGAACGCGTGATGCACGAAGAAGGGCTCTCGCCGCGCGAGGCGACGGCCAAGGCGATGCGGCAGATCAGCGGGGCGATTGTCGGCATCTCGCTGGTGCTGACGGCGGTGTTCGTGCCGATGGCGTTCTTTGGCGGCGCGGTGGGCAACATCTACCGGCAGTTCTCGCTGTCGCTGGCGGTGTCGATGGTCTTCTCGGCATTCCTGGCGCTGACGCTCACGCCCGCGCTTTGCGCGACGCTGCTCAAACCGGTACAGCCGGGCCATGGTGCCGCCGAGCGCAAAGGCTTCTTCGGCGCATTCAACCGGGGCTTTGCGCGGTTGACGTCGCGCTACCAGAACGGTGTCGCCAAGCTGCTCAATCGCACGGGCCGTGCACTGGTGGCGTACGGCGCGGTCATCGGCGTGGTGGTGTTGCTGTTCACGCAACTGCCGACGGCCTTTCTGCCGGAAGAAGATACCGGCGAATTCATGACCGTCGTCATGCTGCCGACTGGCGCCACACAAGCGCAGACGCTCGACGTCGTGCGGCAGGCTGAGCAGCACTTCATGACGCAGGAGCCGGCCGTTGCGTCCACGCTGGCCATCACCGGGTTCAGCCTGTACGGCAACGGCCAGAACGCGGCCATGCTGTTCCTGACGCTCAAGGACTGGAAGCAGCGCAAGGGCGCTGACCAGCACGTCGATGCCGTGGTGGAACGCGCCAACGCGGCGTTCGGCAAGATCAAGGGCGCGATGGTCATGGCGATGAACTCGCCCGCGCTGCCGGAGTTGGGCAGCAAGCCCGGTTTTGACCTGCGTCTGCAAGACCGCAGCGGCGCCGGCTACGAGCGCCTCGCACAGGCGCGCGACCACATGCTGGCGGAGGCGGCAAAGCATCCCGCGCTGTCGGAAGTCACGTTTGCGGGCCAGGGCGATGCGCCTCAGGTTTTGATCGATGTGGACCGCAAGAAAGCCCTGTCGATGGGCGTATCGATTGAGGACATCAACCGCACGCTGGCCGTGATGTTCGGCTCCGACTACGCGGGCGATTTTGTCTACCGCAACCAGGTGCGCCGCGTGATCGTGCAGGCAGACGGCAAGCAGCGCGTTTCGGTCGAGCAGCTTGGCCGCATGCACGTGCGCAATGCAGCAGGGGCCATGGTGCCGCTTTCCGCATTCACCACCACCAAATGGATGGTCGGGCCGCTCAAGCTGGATCGCTACAACGGCTTTCCGGCCATGACGATCACCGGCTCGCCTGCACCCGGTCACAGCTCCGGCGAGGCCATGGCGGCGATGGAGTCGATTGCCCGCAGCCTGCCTGAGGGCTTTGGCTACGAGTGGACGGGGCAGTCGTTCGAAGAGCGTCTGTCGGGTGCGCAGGCGCCGGCGCTGTTTGCGTTGTCGATCCTCGTCGTGTTCTTGTGTCTGGCCGCGCTGTACGAAAGCTGGTCGATTCCGCTGGCCGTCATGCTTGTGGTGCCGCTGGGTGTGTTGGGCGCGCTACTGGGTGCAACGCTGCGCTTCCTGCCCAACGACATCTACTTCAAGGTGGGGCTGATTGCCACCATCGGCCTGTCGGCCAAGAACGCGATCCTGATCATTGAAGTGGCCAAGGATCTGGTGGCGCAAGGCATGGGCCTGATTGAAGCCACGCTGGAGGCAGCGCGTCTGCGCTTCCGGCCGATCGTGATGACGTCGCTCGCGTTTGCGTTTGGCGTCGTGCCGCTGGCGATTGCGAGCGGTGCGGCATCGGCCAGCCAGCGCGCCATCGGTACGGGCGTGCTGGGCGGGATCATCACGGCGACGGTGCTGGCGGTGTTCCTGGTGCCGGTGTTCTTTGTGGCGGTGCGGGGCGTGTTCAAGGGCAGCGAGCGGCAGCGCCGGCTGGACGCGGCGCACGAGCACGAAAGCGTGGGGCCGGCCGCCTGATCGGCGCGATTACTCCGCGGTGGCTGGGCTCTTGCGCCTGGCTACCGCTGGGCCGAAACCGAAAAAGCCGAGGACCTCTGCGGCCACCTGATCGCGGTCGTTGTCTACGCAGATCATGTGGTAGCTGTTTTCCAGCACCACGCTGCGCACGTGGGGCAGCGTGGCCTGCAGCGTTTCGGCGGAGCGCAGGCTGGTGAGTTCGTCTTCGCGAGAATGGATCACCAGCGTCTGGCACTGCGTATCGGGCGCCCCGGCCACCGCCCAGCGTCGTAGCCGATCCACCTGCCGAATGCATGCGAGTGGCACCCACGGGTAGTGGAAGCTGTCGCCGCGTGCGAGCTTGGCTTTGATGATCCGCCGCAACAGCGGGTTCTTGATGCCGAAGGGCTCGTCTTCTTCCACGCGCATGCGCGCGGCCATGCCCGGGATGCGATACACCGCGTAGCGCAGATTCCGATACCACGGCGTCGACCAGCCATCGATATGGATGGGCGTGGCAAGCAGTGCCAGCCTGTCTTGCGGGCGTGTAACGCCATGTCGAACGCGGTGCGCCAGCACCAGCGCCAGCAATGCGCCCATGCACATCCCGGCGATATGCACGGTGTCATGCTCGCCGACGAGCTGCTCATACGTTTGCGTGAGCGTTTCAAGCCACGCTTCGGCGGGCATGTGGATGAGGTCTTCGGGGCGCGTACCGTGGCCGGGCAAGGTCGGCACGTGCGTGATGGCGCCAGCGCTTCGCAGCGCTTTCTGCAGCACGCCCAGGTCGTAGGCCGTGCCGCCCAGGCCATGGATTAGCAGCACAGCCGTGCTGCCGGACGCCGATTGGGTCACAGTGCGGTCTCGACTGACCAGGTACCGGTTACGAGCGCGGTGTTGCCAACGGCGTCTGTCAGTGGGCCACCGGTATCCACCACGGTGTGCAGCGTGCCGTCGCGCGCGGTGATGCGCAGCGTCTGGCGGCGTGCGGGCGTTGCGGCCTCGTCTTCCAGTGCGGCCGCTCCGAGCCAACGCGCACGCAGCGCGTCGCGGTCATCCGGATGCACCAGTTGCAGCACGGTCGAGATCGACGCCATGCTCGCCGGTTCGTGTCCGAACACGAGAGCGACGTCGCCGCCCCAGTCGATGCGGCCGCTGGCGGGGTCGATGGTGTAGACGAGCTGGCCCGACGCCGCCAACGCCAGTTCCACGCGGTTCTGCCACTGCGCGCTTTGCTCGTGCAGTTGTTCGCGCGTGGTCTTGAGCGCGCTCACCAGCAGCACCAGCAGCGCGGCAATGCCCAGGTACAACTGCGCTTCCAGCAGCGACTGGCCATAGTGATGATCCAGCACGGCGAAGGGGCCGTCGCCCTCAGCGGTTTGCGTGAGTGCCACCAGCGTGAGCAGCAGCACCGCCATCGAGCCACCGCGCCCACCCCACATCAGCGCCGCCACCACGGCAAAGAACAACGGGACGTACGTCAGTGCAAAGCCAATTCCGTCGCCAAATTTGGCATCGCTGTTGCCATCGAAGATGACGTACGCCGACAGCGCCAGCGCAACGACGGCCGCCAGACCGAGCACGAAATCCGTGCGGTCCGTGCCGCCCGAGCGGAACGCGCGAAAGCGCGACCATGCCGCCAGTACCGGCGTGACGATCAGCACGCCCAGGAAATCCGACGCCGCCCAGATGCGCAGCACGTGCCCGAACGAGCCGCCTTGCGACCACGCAAACCATGCCGCCCCGAACAGCGCCCCCAGCAGCGCACTGACCGCGCCCGCCACCAGCATCGCGCGTACGAAGTAAAGCCCTTCAAGCGGCACGCGCGCCAGTCGCACCAGCGCCACGGCCAGCGCCGCGCTGCCCGCCTCGTCGAGCACAAAGAGCATCGCGTGGGCCGGGTTGGTGTGCTCGATCGCCGCCAGCGCCAGCTGCGCTACGGCAAACGCTGCGCCCAGCCCCGGCCATTCGCGGTACGGCCGCAGCATGAACGCGGCCATCGTCACGCCCGCGGGCAGCCAGATGTAGCCCGTCATGTCGACCGGCCCATTCAGCCGGTGCGACACGATGGCGGCAACCAGGTAAAGCGCGCCCCAGAGGATCGTGGCGACGGTGGTGGAAGGTCGGTTCAATGGCATCCGGGTTTCCCTCGGTGAAAACAAAAAACCGCGCCGGCGTAGGTGCCGTGCGCGGTCGGTGATGCTACCGCAATCGGTTTCGGGCGGGCTTAGACCACTGGCAGCGCCAGGACTTCCCGCGCGGCGCGGCGGTCGCGCAGCTCGGTCATCCAACGTTCAAGGTTCGGCCGCGCGGGGCGCTCCATCGGCAAGCCTAGCCAGCGCTGCGTGGCACAGCCGCACACGATGTCGGCCATGGTGAAACGCTGGCCGGCCACGTAGGGCTGCTTGGCCAGCACGGCTTCGAGGATGGCCGTGCTGCGCTCCGCGGCCTGGCGCGAGCGTTCAATGCGCGCGGTGTCGCGCTGGTCTTCCGGCGTGCGCACGAGCTGCAGGAACGCATCCACCATCGACGGGCTGTATGACGTGGTTTGCCAATCCATCCAGCGGTCGGCATCGGCACGCTCGTGAAGTTCGAGCGGATAGAGGTTGCCCGGGCCGTAGCGTGCCGAGAGATAGCGCACGATGGCGTTGGATTCCCACAGCACGAAACGGGTGTCGCCGGAATCGTTCAGGCCGTCTTCGATGACCGGGATCATGCCGTTCGGGTTCATCGCCTTGAATTCCGGCGTGTCGACACCGCCAAAGGCGCCGCCGACGTCGATGCGCTCATGGTCCAGCGAAAGCTCATGCGCGCACCAGACGACCTTCTGAACGTTGACCGAAGAGAGTCTTCCCCAGATCCGCAGCATCGACGACGGCTCCTTTCTTGAATGGATGGAATGGATTGTTATGTAATTTAGGCGGCCTTGGGCGTGAGCGCTGCGATTTCCGCACGGATCAACTCGCCCAGCACGGCAATGCCTTGCTCGATGCGCTCCGGTGCCACCGTCACGAACGCCAGCCGCAAGGTGTTGCGACGCGGCGCATTGGCATAGAACGGCGCGCCCGGCACGAAGGCTACGTTGCGCGCGACGGCCTTTTCCAGCAGCGCCATCGTGTCGATGCCTTCCGGCACTTCCACCCAGATGAACATGCCGCCTTCCGGACGATTCCAATGCACACCGGCCGGCATATGGCGCGTGAGCGAGTCGAGCATCGCCTCGCACTGCTTGCCATAGAGGTTTCGGATGCTCGGGATGTGCGTGTCGAGCAGGCCGGTCTTCAGCACCTCGTACGCCACGCGCTGCGTGAAGCTGGGCGTGTGCAGATCCGATGCCTGCTTGGCCTGCACGAGTTTGAAGTGGATGTGTTCGGGCGCGATGATGTAACCCAGGCGCATGCCCGGCGCCAGGATCTTCGAGAACGAGCCCATGTAGATCACGCCGTCCGGATTGAGCGAGCGCAGCGACGGCAGGGCATCGCCGGTGTAGCTCAGTTCGCCGTACGGATCGTCTTCCACGAGCAGCACGCCGAGTTCCTTCGCGCGGGCCACCAGGGCTTGGCGGCGGTCCAGCGGCAGGCGGCGGCCGGTCGGATTCTGGAAGTTCGGGATCGTGTAGAAGAAGCGCGCGCCGGCAGCCAGCTCTGGCGTGAGCGCGTCCGGCAGCAGGCCTTTGTCATCGGTGGCGATGGACGTATAAGTCGGCTCAAACAGCGAGAACGCCTGCAGGGCGCCCAGGTACGTCGGCGTTTCGACCAGCACCTTGCTTTGCGGGTCGATGAAGATCTTGCCGAGCAGGTCTAGGCCCTGCTGCGAGCCCGTGGTGATCAGCACGCGCGAAGCGGTCGTGCCATGACGCTGGGCGATCCACTCACGCAGCACCGACAGGCCTTCGGTGGGCGTGTACTGCAGCGAGGCCTGCGGGTTGTCGGCAAACATGCGGTCGCACGCCGCCTGAATCGCTTCGACCGGGAAGGTGACGGGGGCGGGCAGGCCACCGGCAAACGAAATGACCTCAGGACGTTCGGTGATCTTGAGGATTTCCCGGATCGCCGAGCTGGTCAGTTTCTGAGCGCGGCTGGAGAAGGTGCAGGCGGTGTGGTCCATTGTGTGGTCCTAGTGTTGCGGCGCCCACCTCGTGAGCGGGTGCCGTGGGTGGGCAAAGCGAAAAGAATAGCAGGCAACCGGCCCATCCAACATTGGGCCGTCACCTTAGAGACTGCGCGAAAAAGCGTCGCTCAGGCGACTTCGGCAATCAGTTCGATCTCGACGCACGCGCCGAACGGAATCTGTGCGACGCCGAAGGCGCTGCGGGCATGCTTGCCGGCGTCGCCAAACACGTCGGCGAACAGTTCCGATGCGCCGTTGGTCACCAGGTGTTGCTCGGTGAATTCCTGGGTGGAGTTCACCAGGCTCATCACTTTGACGATGCGCTTGACGCGGCTGAGGTCACCGCCGAGGTGCGTGTTCAGCGTGGCGATCAGGTCGATGGCGATGGCCCGTGCCGCGGCCTTGCCTTGCTCGGTGGTCATGTCGGCGCCGAGCTTGCCAACCCAGGGCTTGCCGTCTTTCTTGGCGATGTGGCCGGACAGAAAGACCTGATTGCCGGTTTGCGCGGCCATGACGTAGGCGGCAGCGGGGGCGCCAGCGGCGGGCAGTTCGATGCCGAGTTGCTTGAGCTTGGCCTGTGCGTCGTGCGAGGCGGTCATGAAGACTCCTTGTTGAGTGCGGTAAACAAAAGAGGGAAGACGTTGCTATCGGCGTACCGACGTTCGCCGGCCGATGCCGACCACGGCAATCACAGCCAGCGCAAACAGCACGGTGGGGGTGTCGAGCGATTCGCCCAGCAGCAGCCAACCGCCGATCAACGTCATGAAAGGTTGCAGCAATTGTATCTGGCCGACCCGCGCAACACCGCCTGCCGCCAGGCCGGAGTACCAGAACAGGAAGCCGATGAACATGGAGAAGGCCGACACGTAAGCCAGCCCGATCCAGGCGCGGGACGACGCATGTGCCAGCGCTTCGGCCTGATGTGTCGACGGCAGCCACGCCAGCGCGCCCACCAGCGGCAGCAGCACGGGCAGCGAGACGACCAGCGCCCAGGCAATCGTCTGCGTGCCGCCCAGCTGGCGCGCGAGCTTGCCGCCGGTGGCATAGCCGAGGGCGCCCGTCACCATCGCGGCGAAGAGCAGCCAATCGGCGCGGTGCAGCGTGCCGGCACCTTGCAGCAGCGCAAATGAAACGACGAGCACACTGCCCACCATTGCGCAGAGCCAGAACCCTGCAGACGGCCGCTCGCGCCCGAACCAGGCAGCAAAGATGGCGGTCGCAAGCGGCAGCAGGCCGGTGATGATGGCGCCATGGGCCGCCGGCACATCGCGCATCGCCAGCGATGAAAACAGCGGAAAACCCACCACCACGCCCAGCGCCGTCACCGCAAGTTGCCACCACTGATTGCCGCGCGGGCGTTTGGCGCCGGAGAACGCGCCCGTGGCCGCCAGCATCGTCAGCGCTAGCGCACTCGCCAGCACCGCGCGCGCCAGCGCCACGAAGGTGGCATCCAACTCGGCGACGGCCATGCGCGTGAACGGCAGCGTCTGGCTGAAGATGGCCACGCCGACGAAGCCGAGCAACAGGCCCCGGCGTTCAGCGTGGTCAATGTGTGCAATGGGCAGGGCGGCGGATTTGTTCATGGCGGCCGCTCAATCTGCAAACGCCACAGCCACGCGTCGGTTCTGGCGGCTCTTCTTTTCGATCTTGGTGACGACAACGCGGCCGATTTCTCCGGTGGCGCGCACATGGGTGCCGCCGCAGGGCTGGCGGTCGATGCCGTCGATGTGGATGATGCGGATGGCCGATGCGCCCGCCGGCGGCGCCGCGCCGATGGTGCGCACGAGTTCGGGCTGTGCAGCCAGTTCCTCCGGCGTGATCAGGTCGATGCGCACCGGCGTGTTGCGGCCGATGAGTTCATTCAGTTGCGTGGTGAGCGTGTCGCGGTCGAGCGTCGATTCCGGCAGGTCGAAATCGATGCGGCCGGCGTCTGGCGAGATGCCGCAGCCCGTGACCGGCACGGGAATCAGCGAGCCCAGCAGGTGCAGGCATGTATGCAGCCGCATCAGCCGGTGGCGCCGCTCCCAGTCGATTGCGGCCGTGACGGGCGTGCCGGGCGCGAGCCGCGTGAGGCCAGCGCTGTCGGCAGGCACATGCAGAACGGTTTGGCGATCGGGGCTGTAGACGGTGTCGGCAATCGCAACGGCTTGCCCATCGGCCAGGGCGAGCGTGCCGGTGTCGCCGGCCTGGCCACCGCTGCGGGCGTAGAACACCGTTGCGTCCAGCTCGATGCCCTCCGGATGCACGGCGACGACAGTGGCGTCGCAGGTGGCGCGGTAGGCGTCTTCGTCAAAACGTTTCAACGTGGGCATGTGATGTCTCCGGTTCGCTGGGGCGGAATTCTGACCTTGATGCTACCGAACTGTGTCTGTACAGTACCTGTACACTTTGTCGTGGTGCTTTCTGTACAGTTTTCAGCCCGCTTCCGCCTACCTCGTCATGAATTCCACCTCTCACATCATCAGCCTGGATGGCCGCCGCGCCGCTGCCCGCCCGGCGGCGGAGCAGTTGCCGGATCCGATTCCGTCGGCGCAGATGACGCTGGTGGACCAGCTCACCGAATGGGCGCGCATGCGCATTGACGAGCGGGTGTTTCGCGCAGGCATGCGCATGCCGTCGATCCGGCAACTGGCGCAGGAGAAGAGCATTTCCCGGTTTACCGTGGTGGAGGCGTACGAGCGGCTGGTGGCGCAGGGGTATCTGGAATCGCGCCGGGGCTCGGGCTTCTATGTGAAGGAGCGCCACACGCCGCTGCCCGAAGAGCCAGTCGCGCCGCCGCCCACCGCCGCCCGCAAGATCGACGTGACCTGGCTGCTGCGGAACATGTTCCATTCTGCCGAGCCGCGCAAGGCGCCGGGTGTGGGCTTCTTGCCCAACGAGTGGCTGGATGGCGAGCTGATCGCCAACGCGCTGCGCTCGCTGGGGCGACTGAACGGCAACCAATTTCTGTCGCTGGGCACGCCGCAGGGCTTCTTGCCGCTGCGCCAGCAACTGCAAACACGGCTGGCCGAGCTGGAGATTGGTGCGCGACCCGAACAGATCGTGGTGACCTCGGGGATCACGGCCTCACTTGACCTGATCGCGCGTCAGTATGTGCAGCCGGGCGACACGGTGCTCGTGGGCGATCCGGCATGGTTTCTGATGTTCGGCCGTTTTGCCGCGCAGGGTGCGCAGGTGATCGGTGTGCCCTACACCACCGAGGGGCCGGACTTGGTCGCGCTGGAAGGGTTGGTACAGGCGCGTCGCCCCAAGCTGCTGGTCATCAACTCGATCCTGCACAACCCGACCGGTACGTCGCTCTCGGCTGCCAAGGCATTCCAGTTGTTGCGGTTGGCTGAGCAGTACGGCTTTCTGATCGTTGAAGACGACATTTATGGCGATCTTGCACCGCCCGGTTATCAGGCGACGCGGCTCGCAAGCCTGGATCAGTTACGCCGGGTGATTTATCTGAACAGCTTTTCCAAAACGCTGGCGGTGAACTTGCGCGTGGGTTTCATTGCCTGCCACCCGGAACTGGCCAAGAACCTGACCGATGCCAAGCTGTTGACAGGGTTTGCTACGCCCGAGATCAACGAACGCGTGCTCTACAAGATCCTCACCGAAGGCCAGTATCGCAAGCACGTCGAACGCGTGCGCGGCCGCCTGGACCGTGCGCGCGATGCCGTTCAGCGGAACCTCGAGCGCATGGGCCTGAAGCTGTTTGCGCAGCAGGGCGCGGGCATGTTCCTTTGGGCCGATACCGGGCAGGACACCAATGCCATCGCGCGCGCCGGGCACGAGCACGGCTATGTGTTTGCGCCTGGGAGCCTGTTTTCGCCGTCGCAGATGCCGTCGACTTGGATGCGCTTCAACATTGCGACCAGCACGGACCCGGACTTGCTCCGGTTCCTGGCGGAACAGCTCGAACGCGGGGCTTGAAAACCGGGCGCCACGCCACATCTAGCTTCACAAATTCATGCGGGCGCACGCGCAAGGTGTAGCCCGCTTCTCTTTCCACTTTCCAGACTTTTTATGCACACCATGAGCGCACCGCACGAGAAGATGGCTTTCCAGGCAGAAGTGAAGCAGCTTCTGCATCTGATGATCCACTCGCTGTACAGCAACAAGGAAATCTTCCTGCGGGAGCTGGTTTCCAATGCGTCAGATGCGGTGGACAAGCTGCGCTTTGAGGGCATCGCCAACCCGTCGCTTCTCGAAGGCGGTGGCGAGCTGGGCATCCGCATCGGTTTTGATGCCGCCGCGCGCACCATCACGATTGCCGACAACGGTATCGGCATGAGCCGCGATGAAGCCATCCGCAACCTTGGCACCATCGCCCGCTCGGGCACGCGCGAGTTCTTCAGCCAGCTTTCGGGCGACCAGCAAAAGGATGCCGCGCTGATCGGCCAGTTTGGCGTGGGCTTCTACTCGGCGTTTATCGTGGCCGATCGCGTGACGGTGGAATCGCGCCGCGCTGGCGTAGCCGCCAATGAAGGCGTGCGCTGGGAAAGCACCGGCGACGGCGAGTTCACCGTCGACACCATCGAACGCGCCGAGCGCGGCACCACCATCACGCTGCACCTGCGCGAGGGTGAGGACGATTTCCTCTCCGCCTGGCGCGTGAAGTCGGTCGTGCAGAAGTATTCGGACCACATCTCCCTGCCGATCCAGATGCGCAAGGAAGCGTGGGACGAAGAGAAGAAAACGATGGTGCCCCAGGACGAATGGGAAACCATCAACCAGGGCAGCGCACTGTGGGCACGCCCGCGCGCTGATGTGACGGACGATCAGTACATCGCCTTCTACCAGCACATCGCCCACGAAAACGGCAAGCCGCTCGCCTGGACGCACAACCGCGTGGAAGGCCGCAGCGAATACACGCAACTGCTGTACATCCCGACCAACGCGCCGTTCGACCTGTGGGACCGCGAGCGCCGCAGCGGCCTGAAGCTGTACGTCAAGCGCGTCTTCATCATGGACGATGCCGAGCAACTTTTGCCCGGCTACCAGCGCTTCGTGAAGGGCGTGATCGATTCGGCCGATTTGCCGCTGAACGTCTCGCGCGAAATCCTGCAGGAAAGCCGCGATGTGAAGGCCATCCGGGAAGGCTCCACCAAGCGCGTGCTGGGCATGCTCGAATCGATGGCCGAGTCGGATGACGCGGCCGAGAAGGAAAAGTACGCCACGTTCTGGCAGAACTTCGGCCAGGTGCTCAAGGAAGGTATCGGCGAAGACCACGCCAACAAGGACCGCATTGCCAAGCTGCTGCGCTTTGCTTCCACGCACAACGAAGACAGCGCCCAGACCGTCTCGCTGGCGGATTACATCGGCCGCATGAAGGAAGGCCAAAACAAGATCTACTATGTGACGGCCGAAAACTGGACGGCTGCCAAGTCGAGCCCGCATCTGGAAATCTTCCGCAAGAAGGGCGTGGAAGTGCTGCTGCTGACCGACCGCGTGGACGAGTGGATGCTCTCGTTCCTGCACGACTTCGAAGAGAAGGAACTGGTGTCGGTGGCGCGTGGCGATCTCGATCTGGGCGCGATGGAAGACGAGGCCGAGAAGGCCGAGCACGCCAAGGTGGAGGGCGAGTTCAAGCCGCTGGTTGAGCGTGCCAAGGCGGTGCTGGGCGACAAGGCCAAGGACGTGCGCATCACGCATCGCCTGACCGATTCGCCGTCGTGCCTCGTGGCCGATGAAGGCGACATCAGCGGCACGCTGGCACGTCTGCTCAAGCAGGCGGGCCAACAAGCGCCCGACAGCAAGCCGGTGCTGGAGCTGAACCCGACGCACCCGCTCGTGCGCAAGCTCGCGCTGCTGGAAACCGTGACCGGCAACGAAGCCGATCGCGCCGCGTTTGAAGATCGCCTGCACGTGCTGTTCGATCAGGCGCTGCTGGCTGAAGGCGGCGCGTTGGCCGACCCGGCAGCTTACGTGCAACGCGTGAACCGCTTGCTGGCCTGACGACAAGCGTGACGCTCAAGCGATGCTTTCCGCCTGTGGTCGACGCGCACACGCGCGTGCTGATCCTGGGCAGCCTGCCCGGCGAAGCATCGCTTGCGCAATCGCAGTACTACGCTTACAAGCACAACCAGTTCTGGCGCCTGGCCGGTGAGGTAATCGGCCAGGACCTGCCAGACATGGAATACGCCGCACGCTTGAAGACGCTGCTCGCGCATCGCATCGGCTTGTGGGATGTGGTGGCGGAGGCCAAGCGAGAAGGCAGTCTCGACAGCAAGATTCGCGACCATGCTGGAAATGATCTGGCCAGCCTCATTGCTTCACTACCCGAGCTGGCGGTGATCGCCTTTAACGGCGGCACCGCCGCGCGCATGGGTGTGAAGGCACTGGGCGACATCGGCGACCAGCACACCATCCTCAAACTCCCTTCCAGCAGTCCTGCTTATGCAGCCGTGCCGTACGCCCAAAAGTTGGTGGCGTGGCAAGCGCTGCGTGAGTGGCTGTCGTAGCGCTCTGCTACCTTGTCAGCCCCTCGTACAGGCCGGTCACGTCATCCATTACCTGAAGAATGCGTTCGCTGGTTGTGGCAACGTTGCGCAACTGCTCTGCGCGCGTGCCTTCGGTCTGTTTGAGTGCTTCGGCAAAGAACAGCCACTGCGTGCTGGCGAGTTGCAGTTCACTGTTGATTGCCCCGGAGTTCTGCGGCGCAGACGTGAGGAAGGCCTGAGCAGCCGCAAATTCCTTCATGGCTGAATCGAGATCCTGTGTCATCTGCGCAGAGGTAATGTCCCACGCACGGAACATGCTCAGCTTGGCAATGCGCTGCGAAAGCATCCGCTGGCGGCCGGCCACGTTGATCAGCTTGCCCGTTGACGTGCCCGATTGTTTCTCCAGCAGCACCGTGCCCTGTTGCGCGAGCTTCAGCACGTCTTCGCTGGCTTGGGCGATCTTCCTCGCGTTGTCGATGTTGGGCTCGCTGGCTGTCAGCAACTGCCTGTAGACGAGCCATGTCTGTTCAAGTTTGGCGTAGGTGTCCTTGATCTCGGGTGTGGGCGCGAATGCCTTCAACTCCGTAAGCTGCCGATCAAAGAGCGCGACGGACTGCTCGAGAATCTTCTTCGATCGCTCGACCTCCACGCCCAGGCCGATCTGGCAATACGCCTTGGCCATGCGCTGCGACAACATGCGCTGGCGGCCCGCCTTGTTGATGGCCGCGTTGATCGTCAGCGGCTGCGCGCACGCGTTCCCCATCAGCCCCGATAGCAGGGCGGAGCACACAAGCAAGCGGATGAATTGCAGATAGGGTTTCAAGCGGTTCTCCGTCTCATGATCAACGCAGCGACATGTGCCCGAACGTTCGCGATGCCGGCGTCGATGGCCGGCGCGTGCCGGCACCGGGCTGCGCGGCATCGTCGGTTCCGACGACATTGCGGATCAACTGGTCCATCTCCTGGATGATGTCTGCGAGCACCGTCGTGATGACGGAGAATTCACGCCCGTACGGCCCTGCACGCGCCGCCGAGACGCGCGCGTTCATGGCGACGATGTTGGCCTGCATGGAGATGCGCCCGAGGTGCGCGGCAATTTCTGCCTGGCGTTTGCGCAGTGCGACTTCGCACACGTGCATCTCTTCTTGATAGGCCTGCGTGATGGTCTGCAGCAGTTCCAGCATGGGCGTGGCTTGCGCCACGAGCGCATCAAGAGACGGCTTGCGCTGGGCCGTGCTGGTCGACAAGGTATCGATAGCGCTTTTGACCAGAACGATGAACTCGCGGACGCGCGCGTCACCACGCAGCTTGCCGAAGTAGAGCTGACGCAGCGCTTCCGAGAATGCCCCGGGCAGGCGTGCATTGCCCTCGACAAGATCGGTGTGTGCCGACGCGAATGTCGTCAAGCATGACCGTGCGATGTCGAGCGCGGCGGCGTGACCTTGAGCGGCCAACACCATTTGCAGCACGATCCGTTGCGACAGCATGCGTTGCCGTCCGGACAGGTTGATCAGCTCGCCAATGGTCTCGACGGACACATCGGCCCCAGAAGCCGGGGTGGAGGAAGCGTTCATGTCATTGCCTTGGTGGTGGTGCCGACGGCTGATGCCGCGCGTCGGCCAAAAAAAAAGGCGCTCCGAAGCGAGCTGGCGACGCACCGGTTGCCCGGGTCGTGCCGTGTCGCCTCGGAGCGCCGTTGCCCCGGACGCCCCCTGCGGAGCGTGTCATTGCGATGTGCCAAGGTGTATCAAGGCCGCCGTTGGCCTTGTCCTTGCCAATGCAATAGCCATGCCACGCACGAGATGAGGGCGGCACCGTCGATCAGCACACGTCAGGAGGAGCCGCCGCACTAATCTCGTGCCAAATGCCTCATGACGAGGCGTGCGCGTGCGTCATGCAGTGGCGGAGTCGCTGGCCTACACTGTGCCCCTGCGCAAAGGAGCGCGGCGCCGGCGGATCGTGCAGAAGATCGTCGGCGGCCCCAACGATGCATACCAAGGAAATCACTTCCATGACCACACCTTCGATGTACGAGTTTCTGGTCCCGACCGTGAACCGCATGCTGGGTAACCTGTCGGACCTGCTCGACAAGGCGGCTGCCTACGCAGAAGCGAAGAAGTTCGACCCGGCAAATCTGATGACCGCGCGTCTGGCGCCGGACATGCATCCGTTCACGCGGCAGGTGCAGATTGCCTGTGACCAGGCCAAGGGCGGTGCGGCGCGTCTGTCTGGCAACGAGGTGCCGTCGTACCCGGATGTGGAGACGACCATTCCAGAGCTGAAGGCGCGCATTGCCAAGACGCCGGAGTTCGTCAACAGCATCGACCCTGCTGCGTTCGCCGGCAGCGAAGATCGCCAGATCACGCTCAAGAGCCCGACGCGCGAGCTGCAGTTCACGGGCATCGACTACCTGCGTGGCTTCGTGCTGCCGAACCTGTATTTCCACGTCACCACCGCTTACGCGCTGCTGCGCCATAACGGTGTGGAGATCGGCAAGATGGATTTTCTCGGTCGCCCCTAAGAAGCGCCTGGCTTCAAAGACAACGCCGGCTGCCTGACGACAGGCACCGGCGGTTATTGATGGGGCAGCTCCATGCGCGTTCGGGGGTGTCCATGCGCAAACGTTAAGGGCGCGTCACACCTCCGCCGCAGCGCATCTGTCACAATCGCGCCCGTGGCCGACGCGGGGGGCGTCGGTGCATTTCACTCTCGGGCCTTCACATGCCGTTTCTCGGAATCGGGTTTCACGTCATCGTCGCGCTGTTCTTTGCGGTGCATGTTGTGCGCAACAACCAGAACATGTACTGGTTGTTCATCCTCTTTGCGTTTCCATTGCTGGGCAGCGTGGTGTATTTCTTCGCCATCTATCTGCCCGAGATGCGCCACTCGCGCGGCGCACGTGTTGCCAGCCGCGCGGTGACGCAACTGATCGACCCAAACCGTGCCGTGCGCGAAGCGCGCAACGATTTCGACCGTGCGCCAACCGTGCAACACCGCCTGCGCTTGGGCGAAGCGCTGCTGGACGCTGGCGATGCCAAGGAGGCGCGCGAGCATTTCGAGCAGGCGGCTACAGGCCCGTTTGCCGGCGACCCGGCCGTGCTGCTGGGTCTGGCCCGCGCGCAGTTCGCCACGGGCGATGCGGCACTTGCCAAGGGCACGCTCGACAAACTGTTCGAAGCGCATCGCGTGACGCGCCAGCAACCCGAGCCGACATTGCTGTACGCACGCGCATTGGCCGCGACAAATGCGCCGAATACGCGTCAAGCATTCGAGCAAGCCCTGACCTGTGCGAACGATGCGGCTGCCCGTTGCCTCTTCGGCGAATGGCTGCTCGCGCAGAACAACGACGCCGACAAGCAGCGCGCCCAGGCCCTGTTTGAAGAGATTCTGCGCGACGCCAAGCACTGGACGCGCTATGCCAAAGACCACAATCGCGAGTGGCTGCAGCGCGCTGCTGCCGCTCAGTCTTCTTCCCGTTGATCCGCTTTATGACGCTGTTGAAACGTAAATCCATCGAGGCCGTCGCCTCGCGCCGCCCGGCCCGCGCAAAGCGCGAAGACCGCCTCGACCACGACGATGAACCGAAGCGCATGGCCCCGCGCTTTGCGCCGGTCACGTTCTCTGAGCTGGCAGGTGTGCGCTATCTGCACTTCGGTACCGAATGGGTGCAGGGCGCCATGCGCCTGTCCAAGCCCGATGCCATCGAACTGGAATATGCACAGCAGATGATGGCGTGGTTGCTGTTTCTCGATCCGGCCACGAGGCCGGATTTCCACGTCGTGCAACTCGGTCTCGGCGCTGCCGCCCTGACGAAGTTCTGCCATCGCCAACTCGCGCCCGCGCAGGTGACGGCGGTGGAGTTGAACCCGTCCGTGATCGTCGCGGCGCGCAGCATGTTCGGCATGCCGTTTGACGACGCGCGCTTGAGCGTGCTTGAGCAGGATGCCTACGACTGGGTGATGGACGCCAGCCACCACGGCACCGTCGATGCCCTGCAGATCGACCTGTATGACGCCACCGCGCGCGGCCCCGTGTTGGATACGCCGGCGTTCTACAAGGCTTGCCGCCAGGTACTGCGCTCGCCAGGCGTGATGACGATCAACCTGTTTGGCGATCACACCAGCTTCCCGCGCAATATCGAGCGCATTTGCGATGCATTCGACAACCGCGTGCTGGTGTTCCCGGAAGTGCATGACGGCAACGTGATTGCGCTGGCGTTCAATGGCCCGCCGCTGCACGTCAGTTGGGAAGCCGTGCAGGCGCGTGCCGCAGCGCTGCAGGCCTCGCTCAAGCTGCCGACCAAAGGCTGGGCAGAAGGACTGCGCAGTGCCAATGCCGGCCAGGAAGACGCGCTGTCCATCTGATTTCTGTATGCAGCCAATGCAAAACGCCCCGGCAGTGCGGGGCGTTTGCTTTTGGGGAGAGGGCTCAGGCGGCCTCGCCCATGCCGGGCATCTGGTCAATGAAGCCGGTCACCGTTTGCATACGGCTACCTTCAATTCGCACGAAGTCGGTGCCCTTGACCAGCGCCTGGCCCTCGGGGCCGAGCGTCCAGCGAAAGCGGATCGTGTCCTGCACAACATCCACGCCGCCGTCGCGCGCAAAGCGGAAACCGGGGAACTTGGCCTGCACGCCTGCAATGAGGGCGTCGATGCCGTCATGGCCGGTGCCTTGCATCAGCGGATCGACATACGTGGCGCCTTCTGTCCAGGTCTGCGCGACGAGGGCGCGGCGCTGGGCAGCGTCCGTCGCGTTCCACGCGGCAATGTAACGGTCGACCAGCGTATCGGCGAGCGTGTCGTTGGCGGCGAGTTGGGTGGCAGTCATGGCGTTTCTCCGTTCGAAGTGGGAAGCTTTGCCAGCGCGGTGATGATCGATTGCGCTGGATGGCTTCATCTTCGGCGCCGGCGTGGATGGTGTCGATTACGCGTCAGGTAATCGGTGCTCTTCCGAAGAGGAATACGCAGGGCACTGCATCTTCATCCGGTTTCGTCCCCTGATCCCGTTTTTCGCATGGGTTTGCAGATCGACGGCGAGACTCCGGTAGCCTTCGACCTCCGATTGGAGGTCCGGCATGCACAAGAAAATCACAGGCGAGCCATCGCGCAGTCTCTCACCGTTGCCATCGTCTGTATCCCCGACTGAGCGCACGGTTCAAGAAGGGGCAAGTCAACCGACGGTGCGCACACGTTCCCCCGCGTTTGCGAATCTTCCCGCCTCGCGTACCGGCGGGGCGGCACGGGTTTCGGCCGCGCCGGCCAAGATTTCCGACGCGGAGTTGGCACTCGCTGCGTACCTGCTTGCGCGTGCAGTGGATGGGCGCCCGGTGGCCGCATCGGAAATATCTCGCCTTCGCTTGGCGAATGCCAGCGTGAACGAGACCCGCCAATTGCTCAAACATGGTCGCGGTAACGTCGACGTGGACGTGCAAGCCACCCACAACGAAAGTACATGGCGGACGAAGGCAGCACGGACGTTCAGGCTGGAACGTGAGCGGAAAGCAAAGGTGCCCTGGAACGCGTTCGCCCAACGGGCGCCTTATTCCGCCGCCGCGGCATCGGTATTCGGCGCAGGAAATTGTGGCGAGCACACGAGCACGACGAGCGTCTATCACAGCCGCCGGTTGGCGCCTGACGAAGAGGTGCATTACGTGAGTGATCCGGCCGCAGGACACGCTTGGGCGGAAGGCCGGGTGCCGCACGCCCCAACTGCCGAGCAGCCGGAGCGGACGGTCGTGATGGACGCCTGGGCCGCTGGGCCCGCGGTGCTTGCATCCGACGGCCGCTTCGCCAAGCGCCGCGACGGCCTGGAAACTACGCTGCACTTCAACGCAGAAACGGGCCGCGACGCCCGCATTACTGCCAACGATCTGGTTCTGGAGGCACGTTCTGCAGGCCCCGCGGAAATCGCCCGGCGTGTGCAAAGCGAAGCCGGACCTACCGCCCGCTTCGCTGCCTTTATCGATTCTGTCCTGCCAAGCGGTGTTGGTCACTGGCGTGAGCAGCACGTTCTTGACGGAAATTTTTCGCAACGGGTGAAGGGCAAGCTTGCCGCTCCAGCGGATCGGCCCCAGATTCGTGGGCTGGCCGTGCGCGTTGCAGAACAGCTTGGCGTGCCGGCTCAGCAGCGTTCAGCAGAGGCGCAACGAATCATCGAGGCGGCCTACGCTATGTTGCCGGACCGGTGAAGCGGATAGCGCCGGCGCCGGCCGGAGGCGAAAAGGGAGACGAGCTTCCCGAAAACATCACTTGGATAGCAGCCGCATCGCCGATTCCAACCCGGCAATCGTCACCGGATACATCCGCGTTTTCACGATCTGGTTGATGACCGAGATGGACTGACGGTATTCCCACAGGCCTTCCGGCTCGGGGTTGAGCCAGACGAATTTAGGAAACTGTTCGATCAGCCGCTTCAGCCACGTGGCGCCGGCTTCAGCGTTGTTGTATTCGACCGAGCCGCCGGCCTGGAGGATTTCGTACGGGCTCATGGTCGCATCACCCACGAAGATCAGCTTGTAGTCGGGCGGATATTTACGGATGACGTCCCAGGTGGAGAAGCGCTCCGCGTGGCGGCGCCGGTTGTTCTTCCACAGCCATTCGTAGACGCAGTTGTGGAAGTAGTAATACTCGAGGTGCTTGAACTCGGTCTTGGCGGCGGAGAAAAGTTCTTCCACGCGCTTGATGTGGTCATCCATCGAGCCGCCCACATCCATCAGCATCAGCACCTTGACGTTGTTGTGCCGCTCGGGGCGCATCTTGATGTCGAGCAGACCGGCGTTGGCGGCAGTGGAGTGGATCGTGTCGTCCAGATCCAGCTCGATGTCCGCACCATCACGCGCGAACTTGCGCAGGCGGCGCAGCGCCACCTTGATGTTGCGCGTGCCGAGTTCAACGGTGTCGTCGTAGTCCTTGTATGCGCGTGCTTCCCACACCTTGACTGCGGTGCGGTTGCCCTTTGATGGCCCGCCGATTCGGATGCCTTCCGGGTTGTAGCCGCCGTGCCCGAACGGCGATGTGCCACCGGTTCCGATCCACTTGCTGCCGCCTTCGTGGCGCTCGTGCTGTTCGTTCAGCAGTTCCTTCAGGCGCTCCATCAGCTTGTCGAGGCCGCCCATGGCCTCGATCTTGGCCTTCTCCTCTGGTGACAGCTCGCGCTCCAGCTTCTTGGTGAGCCAATCGAGCGGAATATCCGCGCGCCAATCCACCGCGCCTTCCACACCCTTGAAGTAGGCGCCGAACGCCTGATCGAACTTGTCGAAATGCTTTTCGTCCTTCACCAGCGTCATGCGCGCCAGGAAGTAGAACTCGTCGAGCGACGGTGCGATGACCTGCTGCTTGAGCCCTTCGAGCAGCGTCAGGTATTCCTTGACCGAGACCGGCAGCTTGGCGTGCCGCAGCGTGAAGAAGAAATCGATGAGCATGGTGGTCCTCCGGCGCTTATGCGCGCGGTTGCTCCAGCTTGTATTGCAGATGGCGTTTCACGGTCAGCCATTCCGATTCGATGATCGAGAACACGACCGTGTCGCGGAAGCTGCCGTCCGGCATGCGTTGGTGATTGCGCAGCACGCCGTCTTGCTTAGCGCCCAGCCGGGCGATGGCTGCGCGGCTCTGGTGATTCATCCAGTGCGTGCGGAATTCCACCGCAATGCAGCGCAGTGTTTCGAACGCGTGCGTGAGCAGCAACAGCTTGCTTTCCGTGTTGACGGCCGTGCGTTGGACGGATTTTGCGTACCACGTATGGCCAATTTCCAGCCGGCGGTTGGCTTCGTCCACGTTGAAGAGGCGCGTGGCGCCGACCACCTTGCCGGGTTGCCCATCGCGCATCTCGCGTACGACGAACGGCATGGCGCCGAGGCGTTCGCGCATGTCCAGGGCAATGGCCACCCAATCGCCGGTCTTGTCAGGCGAGGGCACCGAGGTGTACCAGAGCTTCCACAGCTCACCATCGGCGGCCGCGGCGCGCACTTCATCCAGATGCTCTGGCCCGAGCGGCTCCAGCCAGGCGTGCTGGCCGGACAAGGTGACGGGCTCGATCAGGCGCGACATGGTCCGACTCGCTCAGCGGTTGGCGCGATTCATGAACACCAGGCGCTCGAACAGGTGCACATCCTGCTCGTTCTTGAGCAGCGCGCCGTGCAGCGGCGGAATCGCGGCGTTCTTATCCTGGCTGCGCAGTGATTCCGGCGGAATGTCTTCGGCCAGCAGCAGCTTGAGCCAGTCGATCAGTTCGGACGTCGACGGCTTTTTCTTCAGCCCCGGCAGATTGCGCATCTCGTAGAACGCATCCAGTGCGGCCTTCACGAGCGCCGGCTTGATGCCCGGGTAGTGCACGTCGACGATGGCCTGCATCGTCTCCGCATCCGGAAACTTGATGTAGTGGAAGAAGCAGCGGCGCAGGAACGCGTCGGGCAGTTCCTTCTCGTTGTTCGACGTGATGATCACCAGCGGGCGGTGCTTGGCGCGGACGGTTTCGCGCGTTTCGTACACGTAGAACTCCATGCGATCCAGCTCGCGCAGCAGGTCGTTCGGGAATTCGATGTCGGCCTTGTCGATCTCGTCGATCAGCAGCACGACAGGTTTGTCCGCCTCGAAGGCCTGCCACAACACGCCCTTGACGATGTAGTTGCGGATGTCGTGGACCCGGTTGCTACTTTCCTTGTCGCCCAGCTGCGAGTCGCGCAGGCGCGAGACGGCGTCGTATTCGTACAGGCCCTGCTGCGCCTTGGTGGTCGATTTCACGTGCCATTGCAGCAGCGGCATGCCCAGCGCGGCGGCCACTTCCTCGGCCAGCATGGTCTTGCCCGTGCCCGGCTCGCCCTTGATGAGCAGCGGGCGCTGGAGCGTCATGGACGCATTGACGGCGAGCTTGAGGTCATCGGTGGCGACGTACTGGTCGGAGCCTTCGAAGCGTGAGCGCTGGTCGGATGAGGCAGGCGAGGTGGTGGTGTTCATCGTGCAAGCCTACTGAGCGGTAAAAGATTTGGAAACGGCCAGTATAAGAGCATTTGGGCGTTTGACGCCGGGCGGCGGCGTGGCGAATGCGCCGTGCCATTCCTTGCTGTCAAGTCACGGGAGCCCTAACTGGACTGGCAAAAAAACGGTGCGGTACAATGCGCCGGTTTGACGCACCTCAAATGACCGTCCTCTGGCCAGTTGCCAACGGCGGGTGAATGCGCCCAGCGAGACAGCCGGCTGAGACGAGCCAAGCCGGCAGGGCGAGCAGGATTCTGAAACTCCACGCTTAAGAACGAGATGAAAAAGATCCTCACCATGGTGGCCGCCTTGGGCACATTCGGCGCACTGTCCGCCGCAGCCAACAGCGCCGCCGCAGCCGACGTTCAGGGCAACGCGGCCGCCGCCGAAAACAAGGTCGCCATGTGTATCGGCTGCCATGCCATCCCCGACTACAAGACGTCGTTCCCTGAGGTGTATCGCGTGCCCTATCTGGGCGGCCAGAACGCCAAGTACATCGAAAGCGCGCTGCATGCGTACCAGAAGGGTGACCGCAAGCACCCGACCATGCGCGCCATCGCCGGCTCGCTGACCGACCAGGACATTGCCAACCTCGCCGCGTATTACTCGCAGCAGACGGCTGCCACCCAAAACAACCCCCAGAAGTGACGAGGAAGAATATGAAGAAGATCTCGCTCGCAATCTCGTTCAATCTGGGCGCGCTGATGCTGGCCGCGGCCGTGTCGGCACAGGCTGCCGATATTGAAAAGGGCAAGCAGCTGGTGGAGAAGGGCGCCTGCGTGGCCTGCCATGGCGCTGGCCTGAACGCTCCGATTTCGCCGGACTATCCGAAGCTCGCCGGCCAGCACGGCGACTACATCTATCACGCGCTGCTGGCCTATCAGACCAGCAACAACCCGCTGGTGGGCCGTAGCAACGCCATCATGGCCGGCCAGGTCAATAGCAACCCTGCCACCATCGGCGCCGATGGCAAGCCGCGTCCGTTTACCCAGGCGGAGCTGAAGGACATTGCTGCGTACATCGAATCGCTGCCGGGTTCGCTGGTGCTCAAGAAGTAACGCGGTATCGCCGGTAAAGAAAAACCGCTCTTCGGAGCGGTTTTTTTATGGCGTCGGATTCAGCGGGCGGTGGCGCGCTTGCGCACGCATTCGATATAGGCGTCGCCGTCGGGCGGCAGGCCGGTGCGTTGCGCCGTCCACAGCATCTGGCCCAGGCATTCCATCACCTGATGCTGTGCTTCGTGGGGCGAGTCTAGCCGCTGGGCCAGGGCTTCATAAGCGGCGCGAATACCGCGTGGCTGATCCACCGATACCTGCTCGCTGATCGACAGGTGCATCGACAGGTGGAGGAACGGGTTGCTCTGGCCGCTTTCCGGCGTGTAGTCGCGGGCGAGGGCTTCTTCGCCGGCTTCCAGGGTGTCGTGGTATTCGGGATGCTGCAGCATCCAGTCGAGCGCCATGGCTTCGAGCGGCGTGAGGATTTCTGCCTGGCGGTGCTTGCGCCACGCGCCGCAGAAGAATTGACGGACTTCGTCGCGGGAGGGATTGAACATGATTTCGCCATTGTACCGACGCGCCTTGATGCCTGCCGGCCAGTTTCGGGAGATGCCGACGCTACAATGGCGCCCCCGCACCCGCAGACGGCGACCCCAAACAAAAACGCCGCACGCCATGAGACAACCGACCGATTCCTCCCTCGCCGCGCGCGCCGCCGACAAGCTCCTAGGCGTGCTGCTGATCGCCGTGTCCGCCGCATCATTTGGCGCGATGGCCATCTTCACGCACTACGCCTATGCGAGCGGTGCCAATGTGGTCGGTCTGTTGATCGTGCGTTTCGTGATCGCGGTCGTGGCGCTGGTGGTCGTGATGCGTGTTCGTCGCATCGGCATACCGCCGTGGTCGCGCGTGGCGGGGCTGGCGGCCATGGGCGGCATCGGCTACGCGGGGCAGTCGTTCGCGTTTTTCACGGCGTTGAACTACGCACCGGCCAGCCTGGTGGCGTTGCTGCTGTATCTGTATCCGATGTTCGTGACGGTACTGGCGGCGATTTTCCTGCGCGAGCGGCTGACCACCACGGCGATTATCGCGCTGGTGCTGTGCTCGGTAGGGGCGGGGTTGACGGTGGGCGGTGCAGGCCTGTCGGGCGGCAGTCTGCTCGGCATTGCGCTGGGTGTGGCTGCCGCGGTGATCTACTCGATCTACATCACGGTCGGGGCGCGTGTCACGCGCGGGCTGGATCCTCTGGCGTGTACGACCGTCATCTGCACTGCTGCGGCCGTGGTGTACGCGGGCATGGCGCTGGCCGGCGCGCCTGTGCATCTGCCCGGCACGTTGGGTGGCTGGGCAGCGGCACTGGCCATTGCGGGTTTGTCGACGGTGGTGGCGATCCTGACGTTCTTTGCCGGCTTGCAGAAGCTGGGAGCGGCGCAGGCGTCGATGCTGTCCACGCTGGAGCCGGTGGTGACGGTGCTGCTGGCGGCATTGCTCCTCGGCGAATCGATCGCGCCCATGCAGATGACGGGCGGCGCATTGATCCTGGCGGGCGTGCTCTGGCTCACGCGTGCAGACGCGAAGCCTGCGGGCCACAGCGTGGATGACATGGCCTGAAGCCGAATCCTCGCTCCAAACAAAAAACCGCCCAGCGTGAACTGGGCGGTTTTGCTTTCTGCGTTGAGGCGTTTACTTCTTCTGCCCGGCCGGCAGGCGTTGCAGGCTCTGCACCCGCATCAGGGCCGGACGATCGGCCATCACGCCATCGTAGAACGAAGCCAGGTCACCCTTGAGTGCGGTACGCGACGCATCGTTCAGATAGATCAT
Organism: Ralstonia chuxiongensis; assembly: GCF_024158925.1. Lineage (NCBI taxonomy): Bacteria > Pseudomonadati > Pseudomonadota > Betaproteobacteria > Burkholderiales > Burkholderiaceae > Ralstonia > Ralstonia chuxiongensis. The sequence goes on from NZ_JAMYWC010000003.1 coordinate 371,029, forward strand.
GTGGCCCGACGGGTAGTTCTTGATCGTCAGGTTCTTCGCCTTGAGCGTGGGATCGAGCGGCATTTGTGCCAGCGTCAGCTCGGTCTGGTGGAACGGCGTGACGGCGTCGAAATAGCCGCTGGCCTGCAGCACCTTCAGGTCGGGATTCAGGCTCATCGTCGAGGCGAGGTCGCCGGCGGTGTACAGCGTGTTGCCGCCGCCCTTGTTGGCACCCGTCGGGTCGATGTGGCTGAAATCCCAGTTGTTGAACACGGCGTCGTTCAGGTCCACGAACGAGGAGGTCGACGTGTACTTGAGCTGGGTGTTCAGGTAGCTGTTCCACAGCACCGTATACGCGCCGCCGATGTTCGAGATCGACGGATCGTTGCTGCCTGAGTTCGGCAGGATGAACGGCGCGATGCCCTGGCCCGTGTAGTTGGCGCGGCCGTCATACTGGCCGATCTGGATGCCCGGGTTCAGCGTCAGGAAGAACGTGTACGGCGGGTTGTTGTTCTGCGACGGTACGTTGCCCAGCGCTGCCGGATTGCCAAACGTCTGGATCAGCGAGACCGGATCGGTGCCGATGTACGAGCCCATCGTCTGCGCCGTCGCCAGGTTCAGGTTCAGGCGCACGTTGACGAAGCCGCCATCCGCGGCGCTCGGCGCTTGTGCTAGCGGTGCAAGCGTGTTGTCGGCGTAGTTGCGGGCCTGGACCATGTAGCTGTCGAGATCGGCCGGTGCCGGGTTGACCGTCGTCTTCTTCCAGTAGAACGCGTCGGCGGCCAGCGTCGGGAAGGTGCCGACGGCCGAGAGCGCATTCGCGTAGTCGAGAATCGACGATTGCAGCGTGATCCCGTTCAGTTCGATACCGTCTTCATGGAGCACCCACGACAGCACCGCACTGCGCGCCGTGCCATACGACTCACCGTACAGGAACTTGGGCGAATTCCAGCGCGAGTTCTTGGTCAGGTAGCGCTGGATGAAGCGGTCGATGGAATGCGCGTCTTGGTCGGTACCCCAGAAGTCTTTGTTCTTGGCCGGTGCAATGGCGGCCGAATAGCCGGTGCCGACCGGGTTGATGAACACCAGGTCGGAGCGGTCGAGCAGGCTGTCCGGGTTGTCGGGCAGTTTGTACGGCGCCGGCGGCGTGAAGTTCGGGAACGACGACTGCAGCCGTTTCGGTCCGAACGAGCCCAGAAGCAAGAACACTGATGACGAGCCGGGCCCCCCGTTATAGAAGAACGTCACCGGGCGCGGCTTCGACGGGTCCGGGTTGTCCTGCGTGTACGCCACGTAGAACATCGTCGCGTTGGATTGCGACGTAACCGGGTCGATGGTCGTCAGGTGCCCGGCGGTGGCCGTGTAGGCGATGCTCTTGCCGCCGATCGTGACCGTGTGGTGCGTGATGGCTGCGCTTTCGCCCGGGTCGGCAGCCAGGGCGTCGTTGGGCCCGGTGCCGTAGACGTTCGGGTCGACGTAAGGCTGGTCGGGCGGCACGGCGGCCGTGACCGGCTGCGTGGTTGCGTTGCCTGCGTTGGCAGCAACGCCGCTGGGGTTGGCCGTGGCGGACGAGTCTCCGCCGCCGCAACCCGCCAGCAGCACGGCTGACAGCGCCGCGGCCGCAAACGATACACCAAGGGTTCGAGACAATCCTGCAAAATCACTGGTCGATAACCTGGATTTTTTCATGGCGATAATGGCCTTCTTCAGGGTGACGAACGCCGTCACTTAAAACGTTTAGTTTTAAGTGGGCTCCATATTCGTTTTGCGTTTTGTCATTTCTATACGACGCGAAGCGAATATTCAGATTTCCCGCCTTGTCTGCGGAAATTAATGCAATTGTTTTTTATTTGGCGAAATAGGCCCCTGAAATCCGAGCGGATTTCAAAAAGAAAATAATCATGGGGTCAAGCCCGCAGGGCGTTTGCGCAAAGTCTGGCAAGGACTGTGCGAAAACGTGGGGATGAATGCGGCCGCGCACCTGTTTTAAAACCAGATGCGGATCCGATACGTCCAACCCTGTGGGTAATACAATGACGAACCAAAAAGTAGTTCGTAAGCAAACCGTTGTAAAGGGCTCTTTTTCATTGCGTGCGATGGGCTGTAAAAATCACCACGTCAATGCCATGGCGCGTCGCAATAAGTGCGATTAAATACAAACAAGGCATGTCGTTTCTTCTAAAACATCCCTGCCGCTAACGGCGCGCTGGATGCCCATCCGGAGTGTGCAGGTGTCCGGCGCGCATGGAATCAGCGCATTACAATGCGCTCCTCAACTCTTTCCGGAGCACCTTGCAATGCCGATGCTTGAACCGTCCGTGCTGGACCAACTGTTCCACGCAGCCCGTACCCACAACGTGTGGCTGGACAAGCCGGTCGACGACGAACTGCTGCACACGCTGTACGACACCGTGAAGTACGGCCCGACCGCCGCCAACAGCACGCCGGCCCGTTTCGTGTTCGTCAAGAGCGCCGCCGCCAAGGAGCGCCTGATTCCGTGCATGTCGCCGGGCAATCAGGAAAAGACCCGCCAGGCGCCCGTCGCCGTGATCGTCGCGTACGACACGCAATTCCACGAGCAACTGCCCAAGCTGTTCCCGCATACCGATGCGCGTTCGTGGTACGCGGGTGATCAGGCCAAGATCAATGCGGCTGCGTTGATGAACGGCTCGCTGCAGGGCGGCTATCTGGTGCTCGCCGCGCGTGCCCTGGGCCTGGACTGCGGCCCGATGGCCGGCTTCGATGCCAACAAGGTGAATGGGACGTTCTTCCCCGATGGCCAGTGGAAGGTCAACTTCATCATGAACATCGGCTATGGCGACGCCGAGAAGCTGCACCCCCGCAACCCGCGCCTGTCGTTCGAAGAGGCGTGCAAGATCGTTTGATCGACAGCCGGTCGCGCAAAGAAAACGGGGACTCGCTTCAGCAATGGCGGTCCCCGTTTTTCATTCCTTCGGTGCCGGTGTCTTCGGCCTGAATTCGCACAGTGGCTCGATGGCGCAATGCCAGCACTCGGGCTTGCGCGCCTTGCATACGTAGCGCCCATGCAGGATGAGCCAGTGGTGCGCATCCTGCCGAAACTCTTCCGGCACCACCTTCAGCAGTTTCAGTTCGACTTCCAGCACGTTCTTGCCCGGCGCCAGCCCGGTGCGATTGGCCACGCGAAAGATGTGCGTGTCCACGGCAATCGTGGGTTCGCCGAAAGCTGTGTTCATCACCACGTTGGCCGTCTTGCGGCCCACACCCGGTAGTTCTTCCAGCGCGGCGCGGTCGCGCGGCACCTCACCGCCGTATTGGTCGAGCAGGATGCGGCACGTCTGCAGGATGTGCTTGCACTTGGTGCGATACAGCCCGATGGTCTTGATGTATTCGGTGATGCCTTCCTCGCCCAGCGCCAGCAGCTTGGCGGGCGTATTGGCCACTGGGAATAGCTTGCGCGTCGCCTTGTTCACGCCAACGTCGGTTGCTTGCGCCGAGAGCAGCACCGCAATCAGCAACTCGAACGGCGTGGTGTACTCCAGCTCGGTGGTCGGCGTCGGGTTGTTCTCGCGCAGGGTCTCGAAGATGGCGTGGCGCTTGGCGGGATTCATCGTCGGGCTGGGTTCAGTGGGTGTCTGCGTCGGGCTTGGTGCTCTGTTCGATCTGGCTGGCAATGCGCTTGCGGCGGGCTTCAGCCTCATCGATCTGGGCTTGCACATCCGCCGACACGTCGGTCACGTTGCGCGGACCTTGCCCGCGCGCGGCCATCTCGGCCTGCTTCTGGCGCGCCCGTTCAATCGCAGCCTGGATGATCGCCTTCTTGCGCGCCTGCGCGGCGAGTTCGGCATCGTCGGCCGGTTGCTCGGCGCTGACTGCAGCGAGTTTGGCCGCGGCCTTGGCGGCAAGGCGTGCTTCGTTTTCGGCTTGTTCACGCTTGAGGCGTACGTTGCGGAAGACGTAGCGGTCCCGCGCGGCATCGGCTTGCTGCTGGCTCCAGGCATCCCAGCCCGCGCGCTCGCCGGTGACGGGGATCATGTCGATGCAATCGACGGGGCAGGGCGGCACGCACAGGTCGCAACCTGTGCACCAGTCTTCCAGCACCGTGTGCATTGCCTTGGGCGCACCGACGATGGCGTCGACCGGGCATGCCTGAATGCACAGCGTGCAACCGATACAGCGTTCCGGGTCAATGACGGCGACGGCGCGAGGCTGTTCGATGCCGTTGGAAGGGTCCAGCGGCAGCAGCTCACCTGTGCGGCCGAGTGCCTCGGACAGCCGGCGGACACCTTCCGCACCGCCGGGTGGGCAGCGATTAGGTAGCGCCTCGCCGTTGGCCATGGCTTCAGCGTAAGGGCGGCAGCCGTTGTAGCCGCACTTGGTGCATTGCGTTTGCGGCAGGAGGTTTTCGAGCCGGTCGGCCAGGGATGCGGCCACTGCGGGGACCAAGGAAACCACGATGGGACTTGTCGTTTGAATAGCCTGCCATTATCGCCGATTTGGCCCCCGCGCAAGGCGTGCATGCCCTGACGTGGCATACGGCGGGCATGTATCAACCCTATGACATAATTCCTGCGTTCTAAACGGACCGAGGTGCCATGCCGTCTCACCAAGCCGCACCAATCGCCGACATCGAAGCTGATGCTCATGGCGAATCCGCCGCACCCCGCACGCGTCGCGACCCCGCCGGCACGCGCCGACGCATCCTTGCTGCTGCCATCGAGGAGTTCTCGCGGGGCGGTTTTGCCGGTGCCCGCGTCGACGCCATCGCCCGCCGCGCCGAGACCAATGAGCGCATGCTGTATTACTACTACGGCAGCAAGGAAAAGCTTTTTCTGACCGTGCTCGAGCATATGTATTTCCGCTTCAAGGAGGCGGAAGAGCAGGTGCAGATCGAGTCGTCGGATCCGCGCGAGGCGGTCGTCCAGCTTGCGCGTTTCGTCTGGGACTTCTATTACGAGAACCCCGAGTTCATCCGCCTGCTCAACAGCGAAAACCTGCACGAGGCGCGGCATCTGAAGACATCGCCGCACCTGGTTGAGCTGGTCAACCCGGTTATCGAGGTGCTGCGCGGCGTGGTCGAGCGTGGCCAGCGCAGCGGCATCTTCCGAGAGGACGTCGATGTGTCGCGCCTGTATCTGACGATCTCGGCGCTGGGCTATTACGTGCTGTCCAATCGCTACACGATCAGCGCCGTCGTGGGCCGCGACATTGCCTCGGCCGACGAGCACGAAGCCTTTGCGCAACTGCATATCAAGATGCTGCTGGCGTATCTGGATAGGCCCAAGAGCTGATCGGCTGAAGCATCGTCGCGCAACAAAAAAGCCTCGCGGGTGCGAGGCTTTTTCTTGGGTGCTTAAGGCTTACGCGACTGCTTTGATGCGCGGAGCGCCCTCTTCGTTGCGGCGAATGAAATCACGCAACTGCGGATACACCTGCTCGCGCCAGCGGCGACCCGAGAAGATGCCGTAGTGGCCGCACTTGGGTGCCGTCAGGTGCTGCTTGCGCGCGTTCGGGATGCCGGTGCACAGGCCATGCGCGGCTTCGGTCTGACCGCTGCCGGAGATATCGTCCAGCTCGCCCTCGATGGTGAAAAGCGCGGTGCTCTTGATGTCCTGCGGGCGCACCGGCTTGCCTTCCACCACCCACGTGCCGTTGGCCAGGTGGAATTCCTGGAACACGTCGCGGATGGTTTCCAGGTAATACTCGGCCGCCATGTCGAGCACGGCGTTGTACTCGTCGTAGAAGCGTACGTGGGCTTCAGCGTCTTCCGTGTCGCCCTCGATCAGATTCAGGTAATAGTCGTAGTGCGATGACAGGTGGCGGTCCGGGTTCATCGCCACGAAGCCGGCGTGCTGCAGGAAGCCCGGATAAACCTTGCGGCCGTGCCCCGGATAGTTGGCCGGCACCGTATAGATCACGTTGTTCTCGAACCAACTGTGCGACTTGTTGGTCGCCAGCGAATTGACGGAGGTCGGGCTCTTACGTGCATCGATCGGGCCACCCATCATGGTCATGGTGCGCGGTGTCTTCTCGCCGTCCGAGGCCATCAGCGAGATGGCGGCCAGCACGGGCACGGTCGGCTGGCACACCGAGATCACGTGCAGCTTGTCGGCGCCGATGTGATTGATGAACTCGCGGATGTAGTTGATGTAGTCCGACAGGTGGAAGGCACCCTCTTCGGCCGGCACCATGCGGGCGTCGATCCAGTCGGTCACGTACACCTTGTGATCCTGCAGCAGCGTGCGCACGGTGTCGCGCAGGAGCGTGGAGTGGTGGCCCGACAGCGGTGCACACACCAGCACGATCGGCTCATCCTTGAGCAGCTTGATGGTCTCGGCGTCGTCGGCGTAGCGCTTGAAGCGGATCAGGCGGCAGAACGGCTTCTCGATGATGGTCTGTTCGACGATGGGAATGTCGCGGCCGTTGGACTTGACGGAGCGGATGCCGAATTCCGGCTTTTCATACTCCTTGCCCAGGCGGTACAGCAGCTCGTAGCCCGCAGCGTAGCGTTGCGCGCCGGGCATCAGGGACAGCGGACTCAGTGGGTTGGTGAAGGTCTTGGCGGTCGCTTGGGCCCAAGCCGTCATGGGGCTGAGCAGGGCGCGCTGGAATTCATGAAGCTGGTAAAGCATGGCTGGACCGGTCTGTGGTGGCGAGGGCGACGCAAACGATTATGCACCTAGGCGCATGTTACTGCGATGCAGCATAAACCCTGATAACAGAGTGTTGCGTCGCTCTATGATGCGCCCGTGTCAGTCTATTCCCATGCAGCAAAAAAGCGGCCGAAGCCGCTTTTCTTTTTGCAATTGCACCTGAGGCGTGACGCCTACCGCACCTTACAGGACGTCAGCGATGGCGTTCACCACGGCGTCGATGTTGTGCGTGTTCAGCGCGGCCACGCAGATGCGGCCGGTCGACACGGCGTAGATGCCGTGCTCGTTGCGCAGGCGGTCCACTTGCGCGGAGGTCAGGCCGGAGTACGAGAACATGCCACGCTGTGCCTTCACGAACGAGAAGTCGGTCTTCACGCCCTTGGCGGCCAGCTTGTCGACCAGCGCGTTGCGCATCGACTTGATGCGGTCGCGCATTTCGCCCAGTTCCTGTTCCCACATCGCGCGCAGCTCAGGGCTCGTCAGCACGCTGGCGACGATCGTGCCACCGTGCGTCGGCGGGTTCGAGTAGTTCGTGCGGATCACGCGCTTGACTTGCGACAGCACGCGAGCGGCCTCGTCCTTGCTGGTCGTCACGATCGACAGTGCGCCGACGCGCTCGCCGTACAGCGAGAACGACTTCGAGAACGAGCTGGAAACGAAGAACGGCAGGCCCGATTCAGCAAACAGGCGCACGGCCAGGCCGTCTTGCTGGATGCCGTCGGCAAAGCCTTGGTAAGCCATGTCGAGGAACGGAATCAGGTTCTTTGCCTTGATGACTTCCACGACCTGCTTCCACTGCTCGGTGGTCATGTCCACGCCGGTGGGGTTGTGGCAGCAGGCGTGCAGCACGACGATCGTGTTCGGCGCGTAGCTGTTGAGCGAATCCATCATGCCGGCGAAGTTCAGGCCGTGCGAAGGGGCATCGTAGTACGCGTAGTTGACGACTTCGAAGCCGGCCGACTCGAACAGCGCGCGGTGGTTTTCCCAGCTCGGGTCGGAAATGGCGACCTTGGCGTTCGGGTACAGGCGCTTGAGGAAGTCGGCGCCGATCTTCAGTGCGCCGGTGCCACCCAGGGCTTGCGCGGTGACCACGCGGCCTTCGGTGATCAGAGGCGATTCAGCGCCGAACAGCAGCTTCTGCACGGCCTGGTCGTAGGCGGCAATGCCTTCGATCGGCAGGTAGCCACGCGGGGCAGCGGCGGCCAGGCGGGCCTTTTCGGCTTCCTGCACGGCGCGCAGCACCGGAATTTTCCCTTCGTCGGTGAAGTACACGCCCACGCCCAGATTCACTTTGGTGGCGCGGGTATCGGCGTTGAAAGCTTCATTCAGGCCCAGGATGGGATCGCGCGGAGCCAGTTCGACGGCGGAGAAAAGCGACATGAGATGTCTCGATCGGTTGGTTCGGAATTCGGTGGGATCTTGCAGGCGGTGCGGCATGGGCTCCGGGGCGGGTCGCCCGGCGCCAGATGTACAACGAGGCGCGCACGGAGTTGGATTGTACCGAATACAGGCTCTAATCGCCCGAAAAATCCTTGCAGAACAGGCGCCTAAAGCGTTTGAACGGCCAGTACAGATTTGCCGCCCCGGCTGTCCAAACGATTGCCCGGGCCGCACGCTACACTAGACGATTGGTTGCAATTGCCGCTGCCGCCCTCACTTTCCGAGGGCGTGCGAGTCACTTTGTCGACTTCCCGCGCTGCCATCCTACCCGCCGCCATGACCGATCTGAGCCAAGTCCCCAGCCCGCACGATGAGTCGAAGTTCGTGACTTTCGAGGGCTCGCCGTTCCAGTTGTACCAGCCGTATCCGCCGGCCGGCGACCAGCCGGAGGCGATTCGCCAGCTCGTGGAGAACATTGGCGACGGCCTGTCGTACCAGACCCTGCTGGGCGTGACGGGCTCGGGCAAGACCTTCACCATGGCCAATGTGATCGCGCAGGTGGGGCGGCCGGCCATCGTGTTTGCGCCGAACAAGACGCTGGCGGCACAGCTGTATTCGGAGTTTCGCGAGTTTTTCCCGCGCAATGCGGTGGAGTACTTCGTCTCGTACTACGACTACTACCAGCCTGAGGCCTATGTGCCGCAGCGTGATCTCTTCATCGAGAAGGACTCGTCGATCAACGAGCACATCGAGCAGATGCGGCTCTCCGCCACCAAGAGCCTGCTGGAGCGCCGCGATGTGGTGATCGTGGCCACTGTGTCGGCCATTTACGGTATCGGCAACCCGAGCGAATACCACCAGATGATCCTGACGCTGCGCGCGGGCGACAAGGTCAGCCAGCGTGACGTGATCGCACGCCTGATCGCCATGCAGTACACGCGCAACGAGACGGATTTCCAGCGGGGTACGTTCCGCGTGCGTGGCGATACGGTTGACATTTTTCCGGCTGAGCACGCAGAGATGGCCGTGCGCCTGGAGTTGTTCGACGATGAAGTCGAATCGCTGCAGCTGTTCGACCCGCTGACCGGGCGCGTGCGGCAGAAGATTCCGCGCTTTACGGTGTACCCGTCGAGCCACTACGTGACGCCGCGCGAGACCGTGCTGCGGGCCATCGAGACCATCAAGGCCGAGCTGCGCGAACGGCTCGATTTCTTCTACAAGGAAAACAAGCTGGTGGAAGCGCAGCGGCTGGAGCAGCGCACGCGCTTCGATCTGGAGATGCTGCAGGAGCTGGGCTTCTGCAAGGGCATCGAGAACTATTCGCGACATCTGTCCGGCTCCGCGCCGGGCGAGCCGCCTCCGACGCTGGTCGACTACCTGCCGCCGGATGCGCTGATGTTCCTCGATGAATCGCACGTGCTGATCGGTCAGCTCAACGGCATGTACAACGGTGACCGCGCGCGCAAGGAAACGCTGGCTGAATACGGGTTCCGCCTGCCTTCCGCGCTCGACAACCGGCCGCTCAAGTTCGCCGAATTCGAGACCAAGATGCGGCAGGTGACGTTCGTGTCTGCCACGCCCGGGGATTACGAAAAGAAGACGGCGGGCACGGAAGTCGTGGAGCAGGTCGTGCGCCCCACGGGCCTCGTCGACCCGATCATCGAGGTGCGCCCGGCTACGACGCAGGTCGACGACCTGCTGTCCGAGATCCATGTGCGCGTCGAGGCTGGCGAGCGTGTGCTGGTGACCACGCTCACCAAGCGCATGGCGGAGCAACTGACCGAGTTCCTGTCGGAGAACGGCGTCAAAGTCCGCTACCTGCATTCGGACATCGATACCGTAGAACGCGTGGAGATCATCCGCGACCTGCGCCTGGGCACGTTCGATGTGCTGGTCGGTATCAACCTGCTGCGCGAAGGGCTGGATATTCCCGAAGTGTCACTCGTGGCGATTCTGGATGCCGACAAGGAAGGCTTCCTGCGCGCCGAGCGCTCGCTCATCCAGACGATCGGCCGCGCCGCGCGGAACGTGAACGGCACCGCCATCCTTTATGCCGATCGCATGACCGATTCGATGAAGAAGGCAATCGGCGAAACCGAGCGCCGCCGTGCCAAGCAGATCGCTCACAACGAAGCGCACGGCATTACGCCGCGTGGCGTCGTCAAGCGCATCAAGGACATCATCGACGGCGTGTACAACGTCGACGACGCGCGCGCCGAACTGAAGGCCGCGCAAGAGGCCGCCAAGTACGAAGACATGAGCGAGAAGCAGGCGTCCAAGGAAATCAAGCGCCTGGAAAAACAGATGCTCGATCACGCCAAGAACCTCGAATTCGAAAAGGCGGCGGCGGTGCGCGATCAGCTTGCCAAGCTCAAGTCGCAGCTCTTCGGGGCGAGCGGCGAAGACCATATCGTTCCGGCTGCCTGAACTGCGCGGCCACTTGCGTTGTCGGATTCGCGCCGCCTTGCTCCAAGCAGGCGGCGCGTGATTTTTGACGCCATTTCAGAGCAAAATTCAGGCGCCGTGCGTCGCCTGACCGGGGAACCGGCACGTGCTGCAGCGCTCGACTGCACGCGTCCGCCATCAAGGGAGTTCGATGTTCAATTTTTTGCTTAACCCGTGGCGCAAGTGGCGCGCTTCCCGGCACGCCAGCCATCAACTCGATGCCATCCTCGCCCAGTTCGAACCCACGCGCAGTCTGGCCGAACGCAACGAATGGCTGATCGAGCTGGGCTATTGGCTGCGCCGGGCAGAGCGGCCTGTTGGCGCTGAATCGGGGTCTTGGCGCTATGCGCGTCTGCGCTATCTGCTGCAGGTGCTGGAGAACAATCCGGCCTTGGCTGAACGCGTCGGGCAGACATTGCGCAGCATCGTGCAGGACAACGATCCGGTGTCGCTGCTGTGCGATACGGGGCTTTCGTCACGCTCGGGGTTCTGGAGCGAGTTGATCGACCGCTGGCAGGCGCGCTTGCTGCCGCCCGCACCCAATCAGCCGCAACTGGCAACGTTGTTTGCACTGCTGTTTGTGGGGCCGACCGATGCCAAGTGGGTGGATGGCCTGGACGACGAACTGGTCACGCGCCTTTATGCGCTGTTCCGTGCGGGGGTGACGGATGCCGATCACGCAGCTGGCCAGACAAGACTGGAGCGCAGCCTTGGCATCGGCATTCAGATCCTGATCAGCCAAGTCCGTGCGGCGGGTTTGTCGCGCGGTATCCGCAGCCGCATGGACCATGCGGAACTCACCGATTCTCCGTTCTATCTGCTGGCTGATGCGGCCAACGCGATCTTCCTGGAACGGCCCGACACGGAGCTGGCGAGCCCGGAGCAGTTCCTGCAGGAACTCAACTACTTCCGCGCTGTGCTGGACCGCTGCCGCTCAGCTACGGCCAGCGTGTATCAGCATCTGGACGAGAACGGTGTCTCGGTGGAAGTCGTGTTCCAGGTCGAACGCATGAAGGCGTGGCTGGGCCGCATCGATTTGCTGCTCACGGCGTGGGCGGATTCGCAGGGCTCGCGCCGCTTCGTGCATATGACGGCCGAACTGGTGTCGGCTAGCCAGCACCGCCGCAGCGTGGGGTATCTGATCCGCTCCACGTTTGCTGATCTGGCGCGCAAGGTGGTCGAGCGCTCTGCGGAAAGCGGCGAGCACTACATCACCCGCGACGGCAAGGAATACGGCGCGATGGTCAAGGCTGCAGCCGGCGGCGGCGTCATTACGGCGGCCACCGTGTACATCAAGTTCTTCATCACCGGGGCGCATCTGTCGCGCTTTACCGAAGGGCTGTTCGCGTCGATCAACTATGCGGTCAGCTTTCTCGGTATCCATTTCGCGCATTTCACGCTGGCCACCAAACAGCCCGCCATGACGGCGCCTGCGCTGGCGCACCGGCTCGATCAGGTGGGCCGCCAGGAAGGGCTGGATCGCTTTGTCGACGACACGGTCGCCATGATCCGCTCCAACGCGGCGGCGATTGCGGGCAACCTGGTGGCCGTGGCGCCGGTGGCTTTCCTTGTGCAGTGGCTGGCGGGGCGGTTCTTCCATGCGGAATTGATTTCAGCAGCGAAGGCGATGGCGACCATCGATTCGTTTTCGATCTTTGGGCCGACGCCGCTGTACGCGATCTTCACGGGCGTGCTGCTGTGGGCCTCAAGCCTGGCGGCGGGGTGGGCCGACAACTGGTTTGCGCTGCACCGTGTGCATGACGTGATTGCCTACCACCGGCGCTTGCGGTTCATGGTCGGCACGCAGGGCGCACAGCGCATCGCCAGCTTCTGGAAGCGCAATCTGTCGGGCATTGTCGCCAACGTATCGCTGGGCTTCATGCTCGGGCTGGGGCCCGAGATCCTGTCGTTTTTCGGCCCGCATATGGAAGTGCGTCACGTCACGCTGTCGACTGGTGCGGTGGCAACAGCCGTGGGCGTGCTTGGCCCCAACGTGATGCACACGGCGCCGTTCTGGCTGGCTGTGGCAGGTATTGCGCTGATGGGGGTGCTGAATGTGCTGGTGTCGTTCGCGCTGGCCTTCAATATGGCGATGCGCTCACGCAACCTGCGCGGAGTCGATCGCAAACGCGTGACGGGTGCCGTGTGGCGCCGAATCTTGCGGGACCCGCTGTGCCTGCTGGTGCCGCGTGCCCCGACTGTGAGCACGCCGCCCAGCACCAGCACGCCGGTCTAGGTCTAGTGGGTTGCGGGCGCGGCAGGCGCGCCCAACTCGCTACGGAACGGAATGGATGGCTGCGCGCCGAGCCGCGTGACTGACACTGCCGCCGCGGCTTGCCCAAATGCGATGGCCGTATCGGGCGCCACGCCTTCCGCCAGCGCCGCAGCCAGCGCGCCGACAAACGTATCGCCGGCAGCGGTGGTGTCGATGGCCTGCGCGATGGGTGCCGGCATCAGCAGGCGCGACTGCGCATCTACGTAGGCCACGCCGCGCGCGCCCAGCGTGACAATCACGTGCCGCGCACCCTGCGCATGCAGATCAGCGGCGGCATCCAGCGCGGCTTCGGGCGAATCGACAGGCCGGGCTGTCAGCAGGGCCGCTTCGGTTTCGTTCGGGATCAGGTAATCGCAGGCCGCAATCCATGGGGTAGGCAGCGGGCCGATGGCAGGCGCCGGGTTCAGGATGACCGTTTTGCCAAGCCGCTGCCCCAGCTTGAGCGCACATTCCACCGCATCCGGCGGAGACTCCAACTGACAGACGATCACGCGTGCGCGTTCGAACGCAGCCCGCTGCGCTTCGATCATGGCTGGTGTCAGCAATTCGTTGGCGCCGGCCACGATGACGATGGTGTTCTGGCCGCTGTTGGCCACGGTCACGCAGGCGATGCCGGTGGCCGCCCCGGCGTGCACCGACACCATCGACGTGTCCACGCCCTCGCGACGCAGGCCGTCGCGCAGTGCGGTGCCGTATGCGTCGTCACCCACGCAGCCGAGCATGGCGACACGGGCCCCCAGGCGCGCAGCCGCCACGGCCTGGTTGGCACCCTTGCCGCCCGGGATGGTTTCCAGCGCAGGCGCAGCAACCGTTTGCCCGGGACGCGGCAAGCGCGGCGTGCGGATCACGAGATCCATATTCAGGCTGCCGACGATCAGCACGTCGGCAGCGGGGTGGGCAGAAGAGGCGGAAGGGCGCTTGGCCACCATGGCAAAACTACGTTGAAAGCGTGAAAGGAATGCGGGATCAGGCGGCGCGGGCGGGGCGCTCGGGTTCGGCGGTCGACTCGCGCAAAGACAGGCGCGGCGGCAGCACGATGCGGCGCGCACGCCGCTCTTCCACGGGATGGCGCAAGGCGTTGTCGCCGAGGTGTTCGAGCAGCGTCTGCGCGGTGGTCTCGCCCAGCTGGCGGATCGATTGGCCAACGGTGGACAGCGCCGGATAGACGTAGCGGCTCAGTTCGATGTCGTCAAAGCCCATCACGGACAGCGCCTTCGGCACGGGAATGCCCAGTTCCGCAGCAGCACGCAGCGCACCAATGCCCATCAGGTCATTGCCGGCAAAGATGGCCGTGGGCATCTCGCCTTCGGTCAGCAACTGGCGCGCGGCGCGGTAGCCGCCGGGGCTGGTGAAATCGCCTTCGGCAATGCGGGCGGAGCCTTCCGGCACGCCGGCTTCGCGCAGCGCACGGTGGAAACCGGCCAGGCGCTCTGCCGTCACGCTCAGTGCCGACGGCCCGCTGATGCAGGCGATGCGGCGGTGGCCGAGGTCCAGCAGATGCTTGGTCGCCATGTACGCGCCTTCTTCGTGATCGACCTGCACCTGATCGGCCTGGATGCCTTCGGTCGGGCGGTCGACCATCACGATGGGCAGGGCGGATTCACCAAGCGCTTCAACCAATGCCGTGTCCGGCCCGGCGCTGCTGACGATGATGCCGTCGACGCGTTTTTCCATCAGCACACGCAGGTAGTCGCGCTGCTTGCGGGGGTCGTCGTCGGAGTTGCAGAGGATGACGCTGTAGCCGGCGGCAGCGCACACATCTTCAATCCCCCGCGCCAACTCCGCAAAGTACGGGTTGGTGGCGGTGGGCACGAGCACGCCAATGGTGCGCGTGGTGCGGTGTTTGAGCGAACGCGCCACGGCGCTGGGCACATAGCGCGTAGCCCGGATGGCTTCTTCCACGCGTTTGCGTGTCTCGGCGTTGACCGGTCTTGTGTTGTTGATGACGTGCGAGACGGTGGTGAACGAAACTCCGGCCAGTGCGGCCACGTCCTTGATGGTTGCCATGACGATCTCCTCTGTCTCTTAGTGTTGCTTGCTGCGGTTGCGCTTGCTGCGATAGGTATCCATGACCACGGCCGCGACGATGACCGCGCCCGTGATGATTCGTTTGGTGGGCTCCGATGCGCCGATCTGTGCAAGGCCCGATTCGAGCACCGAGATGATCAGCACGCCGAACAGTGTGCGCACGACCGAGCCGCGTCCGCCCATCAGGCTCGTGCCGCCGATCACCACGGCCGCGATCACCTGCAGCTCCATGCCCACCCCGGCGTTCGGATCAGCCGCTTCCAGGCGCGACACCTGGAACAGCGCAGCCAGGCCCGAGAGCAGCCCCATCAGCGCGAACACCGCAATCTTGTAGGGGCGCGGATTCACGCCCGCCAGCCGTACGGCTTCTTCATTCGTGCCGATAGCCACGAGGTAGCGGCCGAACACCGTGCGCACCAGCACGATCTGGCCGACGATCGTGATGACAATCGCAATCAGGAACGACGGCGCAATGCCCAGCGCGATGGGGTTGGCCAGCCAGTCGACCGCGCTGCCGATGTACACGGTGCGCGAATCGGTGAGGCTGTAGGCGAGGCCGCGCGCCATTTCCAACACGCCCAGTGACACGATGAACGACGGGATACCCCAGTGCACCGTGACCGCGCCGGTCAGCATGCCCGCCGCCGTTGCCAGCACCACGCCTGCCAACGCCGCCGGCAACAAGCCCCAGCCCAACTGGGTCATGGCAATAGACAGCACCGAAGCCGCCAGCGCCAGCACTGAGCCCACCGACAAATCAATGCCGCCGATCATCAGGATGAACGTCATCCCCACGGCCATCACCAGCAGGTCGGGAATCTCGTTGGCGATGGTTGTGAACGTGGGCAGCGAGAAGAACGTCGGCGACAGCGTGCTGAACAGCACCAGCATGGCGACCAGCGCAGCGAGCAACCCGCCGATCGTGCCGAGCGACATGCCCAGTGCTGCGCGCGGGCTGGCGGTCGCGGCGGACGTCGTCGGGGGCAGGGTGGAATCAGAGCGCATCTGCGGTCTCCGAGGGCGATTGAGGTGCACGTGAGTCGGATTCGCCCGATTCACCGAAAGCGGCGGCGAGCAGGGCATCCTGGCTCCAGCCGTCGCGTTGGAAGATGTGCGTGAGCCGCCCGGCGCGCATGACGCCAATGCGGTCGCACAGTTGCATGAGTTCGCGCAGATCGCTCGACACAACGACCAGCGCCTTGCCTCGCGCGGCCAGCGCGTCGAGCAGCGTATAGATGTCGAACTTGGCGCCGACATCCACGCCTCGCGTGGGCTCATCGAACAGCAGCACGGGCGTGTCGCGCTCCAGCCAGCGCGCAATTGCTACCTTCTGCTGATTGCCGCCCGAGAGTTCACCCACCGGTTGCTCAGGCCCAGCGCAACGGACGCGCAATGCGCCGATGTGCCGCTGCGCCAGCGCACGCTCGCGCGCCGGTTGCAGCCAGCCTCGCTTCGTTACGCTTGGCATGTTGCCCAGCGCGATGTTGGTCGCGATGGGCAGGCTCAGCATCAGGCCTTCGTCCTTGCGGTCTTCAGTGAGCAAGCTGATGCCGTAACGCACCGCGTCGCCGGGCGAGCGGATGCGCACAGGCGCCAGCGGCGTGCCGACTTCGACGGTGCCCGCATCCGCGCGGTCCGCCCCGAAGATCAGCCGCAGCAATTCCGTGCGGCCCGCACCGACCAGGCCGGCGATGCCGAAGATTTCTCCTGGCGCCACGTCGAAGCTCACATCGCGCACGGCTGGCGCACGCGTCAGGCCGGTTACCCGCAGCGCCGGCGAGCCGTCACCAACCCACGGCTCGCGCGCGGCCCGTTGCGTTTCAGATGAAGCGGCCACGTCGCGGCCGACCATCGCCTGGATGAGTGCGTCCTGCGTGACCGTGGCGGCCGGTGCGTCGGTGACCAGCTTGCCGTCACGTAGAACAACGATCCGATCAGCAATGCGCGCCAGTTCGTCCAGGCGGTGGGAGATATAGAGGATGGCCACGCCCTCGCGGCGCAGCGCGTCGATGCGCTCGAACAGCGTGGCGCTTTCGTGCGCGCTCAGCATCGCCGTCGGCTCGTCGAGGATGAGCACCCGGCATGCGCTGGCCAGCGCGCGGGCAATTTCGATCATCTGCCGGTGGCCGATGCCGAGCTTGTGTACGGGCGTCCAGGGATCGAGGTCCAGACCCACGCGTGCAAGCGCCTGTTCGGCCCGATGGCGCAGCGCAGAACGGTCCACAAAACCCAGCCGCCGGGGCAGTTCGCCGAGGAACAGGTTCTCGGCCACCGTCAGCGTGGGCACCATGCTCAGCTCCTGCAGCACCATGCGCACGCCCAGCGCTTCGGCAGCACTACGCGAATCGGGTGCGTACAGTGTGCCGCCAAGCGTCATGGAACCCGAGGTCGCTGTCTCCAGCCCGCAGAGGATCTTGGAGAGCGTGCTCTTGCCGGCGCCGTTCTCCCCCGTGAGCGCAAGCACCTCGCCCGCGTGCACGTCGAGATCGATATCTCGCAGCACGGGGGCGGCGTAGTGCTTGCTGACGGCGGAGACGCGCAGCAGCGGCGGGCGCGGTTCGTGAGCGGCAGACATGGCTGGCGGCGGCTTGCCTGTCTGGCGCTTTACGTGCGCGTGACGAGGTTGACTGGCGTCTCGACGACACCCGACAGCTTCGCCTGCGGCGTCTTGGCGGCCAGCGCTTTCAGGGCGGTCTCGATGCCGTAGACGGCTTGCTGATCGGCGTGCTGATCAGCAGTGGCAACGACACGCCCATCCGCCAGCATGGCCTTGATGGCTTCGATGTTGTCATAGCCACCAATCAGCACTTTGCCCAGCTTGCCCGCCGCGCGCACCGCCGAGACGGCGCCGATGGCCATGTTGTCGTTGCCGCACAGCAGCGCCTTCAGGTCAGGCTCCGAGCGCAGCATGGCGGCCGCCACCTTGTTGCCCTTGTCGATTTCCCATTCGCCCGATTGCACCCCCGCGATCTTCAGCTTGGCGGCTTCGGCCGCGTCCTTGAAGCCGGCGGTGCGCTGCTGGGCGTTCGTGGTGGTCGGAATGCCTTCAATAATGCCCACGGCATCGCCCGGCTTGAGTGACTTGGCAACGAAGTCGCCCACGAGTCGCGCGCCCTTGCGGTTGTCCGGCCCCACGAAGGGCACGTTGAGCCCTTTCTCCTTGAGCGCCGCCGGGTCCAGCCGATTGTCGATGTTGATGACAAGAATGCCTGCGTCCACGGCCTTTTTGACCACCGGCACCAATGCCTTGGAGTCGGCCGGCGCCAGCACCAGCGCATCCACACGCGCGACGATCATCTGCTCGACCAGGCGGATCTGCCCGGCGGTGTCGGTTTCGTCGCGAATGCCGTTGGTCAGCAGCGAGTACTCCGACGCGTGATCTTTCTGATGCTTGCGGGCGCCGTTCTCCATGGTCAGGAAGAACTCGTTGGCGAGCGACTTCATTACCAGCGCCACTTTGGGTGGCTGGTTGGCGGCGTACGCCAGCGAAAACGGGAACGGCAGAGCGGCAGCTACGGCAGAGCCCGCGCCAATTTTCAGGGCGCGGCGACGGCGGATATCCATGGTGTCTCCTCCAGGAAGAGGCCTATCTGGGGCGGGTGGATGCGGGCGTCGTTGCTGCTTCATGCCGTAAGGCATTCCTAAGGGCAATCGCGCCTCGCTCTTCGCAAACGTTTGCGTATCTGACAGTCTCGGCTACCGCGTAACAGAAGTCAATGAAATTGCGCTTTCCACCGCATAAGGAAAAACCCGTAGTAACGCCGCCTGCGCGCTCGGCGCGCCAGTTGCGTTGCGGGAGCGGCGTGATAGCCCTATCGAACGTGGTTGATTGTTTTGGTCCACAATACGGCCTGCCGCGTAGCCACCCCGTTTTTCGGGCTCTGCAAATCCCCTTGCTGCGACGCGGAATCCCCCGACGCCTTAGTTGACCGATTTTGTCGGGTTCCTTTATACTTGAGCAAAACGATCAGGTATTTCCCCGACGCCATGAGATTGACCACCAAAGGCCGCTTCGCGGTCACCGCCATGATTGACTTGGCGCTGCGCCAAGAGCAGGGTCCGGTCACGCTGGCTGGCATCAGCCAGCGTCAGAAGATTTCGCTGTCGTATCTGGAGCAGCTCTTCGGCAAACTGCGCCGCCACGAAATCGTGGAAAGCGTGCGCGGGCCGGGCGGTGGCTACAGCCTCGCGCGGCGTGCCGGCGACGTTACCGTTGCCGACATCATCATCGCCGTGGACGAGCCGCTGGACGCCACCCAATGCGGCGGCAAGGGCAACTGCGGTGGCGAAGAGCATGTCGGCGGGCACACGGGCCGCTGTATGACGCACGACCTGTGGGCCACGCTCAATCAGAAGATGGTCGAGTATCTCGATTCGGTGTCGCTGCAGAACCTGGTCGATCAGCAGCGCGAACGTCAGCCCGAAGTGATTCAGGACATGCGTGAAGCGCGTCCGGCCCGCCGCGAACGTGCGCCGACACGCGCACGCGCGGTCGACACGCCCGCCGCCACGTCGGTGGCCGCCGAGCCGGTCAAGCGAGCGCCGCTGGTCAACTCCGTTTTCAGCCTGGCGCAGTCGTGATTGCGTCAGCGTGAGGCTGGCCACGACGCCAGCCCCACACAAGAACATCGCCCCCCACACAAGGCAGACAAGATATGAGCACCCCGCAACTTCCCATCTACATGGACTATTCCGCGACGACGCCGGTGGATCCGCGCGTGGTCGACAAGATGATCCCGTACCTGCGTGAGAGCTTCGGCAACCCGGCCTCGCGCAGCCACCCGTTTGGTTGGGAAGCCGAGAAGGCCGTCGAAACCGCGCGCGAGCAGGTTGCAGCACTGGTGAATGCTGACCCGCGCGAAATCGTCTGGACGTCTGGTGCTACCGAGTCCGACAACCTTGCCATCAAGGGCGCTGCCAACTTCTACAGCAGCAAAGGCAAGCACATCATCACCGTGAAGACCGAGCACAAGGCTGTGCTGGACACGACGCGTGAACTGGAGCGTCAGGGTTTCGAAGTGACGTATCTGGACGTGAAGGACAACGGCCTGATCGATATTGAAGTCTTCAAGCAAGCCATCCGCCCCGACACCATTCTTGCGTCGGTGATGATGGTGAACAACGAAATCGGCGTGGTTCAGGACATTGAGCAGCTCGGCGAGATCTGCCGCGAAAAGGGCGTGATCTTCCACGTGGATGCCGCGCAGGCCACCGGGAAGGTGGGCATCGACCTGCAGAAGCTGAAGGTCGACTTGATGTCGTTCTCGGCCCACAAGACATATGGGCCGAAGGGCATCGGTGCGCTGTACGTGCGCCGCAAGCCGCGTATCCGCATCGAAGCGCAGATGCATGGCGGTGGCCACGAGCGCGGCATGCGTTCGGGCACGCTGGCTACGCATCAGATTGTGGGCATGGGCGAGGCCTTCCGCATCGCCAAGGAAGAAATGGCGACCGAGAACGAGCGCATCCGCATGCTGCGTGACCGCTTGTATCGCGGCCTGAACACGATGGAAGAGGTGTATGTGAACGGCGACATGGGAGCCCGCGTGCCGCACAACCTCAACATCAGCTTCAACTTTGTCGAAGGCGAGTCGCTGATCATGGCCATCAAGGACGTTGCTGTGTCGTCGGGCTCGGCCTGTACGTCGGCATCGCTGGAACCTTCGTACGTGCTGCGTGCGCTGGGCCGCAACGACGAACTGGCGCACAGTTCGATCCGCTTCACGGTCGGCCGCTTCACCACGGAAGAAGAAGTGGACTACGTGGTCGAACTGCTCAAGAACAAGATCGGCAAGCTGCGCGACCTGTCTCCGCTGTGGGAGATGTACAAGGACGGCGTGGATCTGAACAGCATTCAATGGGCGGCGCACTAAGCGCGGCGTTTGAGAACAACGGCGCCCCCGCGCCAGCCAACGATTGAAAGAGGTGTGAAATGTCTTACAGCAACCAAGTTCTGGACCATTACGAAAACCCGCGCAACGTCGGTTCGTTCGAGAAGGGCGACGACACGGTCGGTACCGGCATGGTCGGCGCGCCGGCTTGCGGCGACGTGATGAAGCTGCAGATCAAGGTCAACGAGCAGGGCGTGATTGAAGACGCAAAGTTCAAGACCTACGGCTGCGGTTCTGCCATTGCTTCTTCGTCGCTGGTGACGGAGTGGGTGAAGGGCAAGACGCTGGATCAAGCGCTGGAAATTCGCAACACGGCCATCGCTGAGGAGCTGGCCTTGCCGCCGGTGAAGATCCACTGCTCGATCCTGGCCGAAGACGCTATCAAGGCAGCCGTGGCCGACTACAAGGAAAAACACGGCTCGACCGAGCAGAAGGCTGCTTGAGCCGGATTGGATAGAAAGGACGCAGCATGATCACCCTGACCGACAAGGCCGCGCAGCACGTTTCCCGCTACCTGACCCGCCGTGGCAAGGGCGTGGGCCTGCGCGTGGGCGTGAAGACCACGGGCTGTTCAGGCCTGGCATACAAGCTCGAGTACGCGGATGACATCGCCGCCGAAGACCAGGTCTTCGAATCCAACGGCGTCAAGGTGATCGTCGATCCGAAGAGCCTTCCGTACATCGACGGCACCGAGCTGGACTATGCACGCGAAGGCCTGAACGAAGGGTTCCGCTTCAACAACCCGAACGTGAAGGACGAGTGCGGCTGCGGCGAGTCGTTCCGCGTGTGAGCGGGGCGCATTGAAGCAGGCGATTGTCGGTTTCGAGCGGGACGAGGAGGGCCACTGGGTCGCCCGTCTCGCTTGCGGGCATGGGCAGCACATGCGCCACGATCCGCCTTGGCAGTCGCGGCCCTGGACTGAAACCGAAGCCGGGCGCGCCAGCAAGATCGGCGCGGTTGTGGAATGCCTGAAGTGCGATCGGGGTGAGCCGGTCGAATAAGGTACACGAGGCGGCGCAGCCGCTTTTTTTATTCATGAATTCCGGTTTGTCAGCGAACACGACGCATTTTTCCCTCTTCGGTCTGCCCGAGCACTTCGAGGTCGACGACGACGCGCTGAACGCCGCGTATCGCACCGTGCAGTCGCAGGCGCATCCGGATCGCTATGCCCACGCAGGCGACGCCGAACGCCGCGTCGCCATGCAATGGGCCACGCGCGCTAACGAGGCGTATCAGACGCTGCGTGACCCGCTCAAACGGGCGACGTATCTGTTGCACCTGCGTGGTATCGATGTGCAAGCCGAGAACAATACCGCCATGCCGGCTGCGTTTCTGATGCAGCAAATGGAATGGCGCGAAGCCCTGGGCGATGCCAAGGCGGAGCGCAACGTCGATGCCTTGGACGGTTTGCTTGGCATGCTGCGCAAGGAAAAACGTACCCGCTATCAGGCGCTGTCCGGCCTGCTCAATGGCGAGGGCAACACCGCAGCCGCAGCGGATGCCGTGCGCCAATTGATGTTCATCGAAAAGATCGAACGCGATACCGCCGAGGCCATCGACCGGCTGGAAGACTAGAACCCAGAATTTGCGACAATGTTGGGTTTGCCTCGGCAGGCAGCCCATCCGCGCAATCGAGACATCCCCATGGCTTTACTGCAGATTTCCGAACCTGGCGAATCGCCCGCACCGCACCAGCGCCGTCTGGCGGTGGGCATCGACTTGGGCACGACCAACTCGCTGGTGGCCTCCGTGCGCAGCAGCGTGCCGGAAGTATTGCCCGATGACCAGGGCCGCCCGCTGCTGCCCTCCGTGGTGCGCTATCTGCCTGCGGGCGGTGCCCACATCGGCTACAAGGCGCAGGCCGAAGCCGTGCGTGACCCCAAGAACACCATTATCTCGGTCAAGCGCTTCATGGGGCGCGGCTTGAAGGATGTGGCCCACATCGAGAACACGCCATACGACTTTGTAGACGCGCCCGGCATGGTGCAATTGAAGACCGTGGCCGGCGTGAAGAGCCCGGTGGAAGTGTCGGCGGAGATTCTCGCTACGCTGCGCCAGCGCGCCGAAGACACGCTCGGCGATGAGCTCGTCGGCGCCGTCATCACCGTGCCCGCGTACTTTGACGATGCGCAGCGCCAAGCCACCAAGGACGCAGCCAAACTGGCCGGCCTGAACGTGCTGCGTCTGCTGAACGAGCCGACCGCCGCCGCCATCGCCTATGGCCTGGACAATGCCGCCGAAGGCATTTACGCCGTGTATGACCTGGGTGGCGGTACGTTCGACATCTCGGTGCTCAAGCTCACCAAGGGCGTGTTCGAGGTGATGTCGACGGGCGGCGACTCCGCGCTCGGTGGTGACGATTTCGACCAGCGCATCGTCTGCTGGATCGTCGAGCAAGCCGGTCTGCAACCGCTTTCTGCCGAAGACACGCGCCTGCTGCTGAACAAGGCACGCGCTGCCAAGGAATGGCTCTCCACCGCCGACAGCACCGAGATTGACGCGATGCTTTCCACTGGCGAGACCGTGCACCTCGTGCTGACGGCAGAGACCTTTGGCGAACTGACGGCCAATCTGGTGCAGAAGACGCTGTCGCCAGTGCGCCGCGCACTGCGCGATGCGGGCGTGACGGTCGAAGAGGTAAAGGGCGTGGTGCTGGTCGGGGGCGCGACGCGCATGCCGATCATCCGCCGTGCCGTTGGCCAACTGTTTGGCCAGACGCCGCTCACGAACCTCGATCCGGACCAAGTGGTCGCTATCGGTGCAGCCATGCAGGCCAACCTGCTGGCCGGTAACCGTGCGCCGGGTGAAGACTGGCTGCTGCTCGACGTGATCCCGTTGTCGCTGGGCGTCGAGACGATGGGTGGCCTGGTCGAGAAGATCATCCCGCGTAACAGCACGATTCCCGTCGCGCGCGCGCAGGAATTCACCACCTTCAAGGACGGCCAGACGGCCATGGCGATCCACGTGCTGCAGGGCGAGCGCGAACTGGCGAGCGATTGCCGTTCGCTGGCGCGTTTCGAGTTGCGCGGCATCCCTCCGATGGTGGCCGGCGCCGCGCGCATTCGCGTGACGTATCAGGTGGATGCCGATGGCTTGCTGTCGGTGGCGGCACGCGAAACGGTGTCGGGCGTGGAAGCGTCGATTGCCGTGAAGCCGTCGTACGGTCTGGCCGATGACGATGTCGCCCGCATGCTGCAGGAAGGTTTCCAATCCGCCGAAGACGACATGCGCCGTCGTGCGCTGGCGGAAGAGCGCGTTGAAGGCGAGCGCTTGCTTGAGGCGCTGTCGCAGGCGCTGGCGGTCGATGGCGATCTGCTTTCGCCCGAAGAGCGCGCCGCCATCGACACCGAAATTGCCGCGCTGCGCACCACCATGCAAGGCGACGACCACCGCGCTATCAAGGACGCCGTGGATGCCCTGTCGCACGGCACCGACGAATTCGCCGCGCGCCGCATGGACCGCGGCATTCGCAAGGCGCTCGCCGGCAAACGTATCGAGGAGCTCGGCTGATCGCCGATTGCATCCCCCAAAACACACTTATCGAACGAGTTTCTTCATGCCACACATCGTCGTTCTTCCTCACGTCGAATACTGCCCGGAAGGGGCCGTGATCGAAGCCAAGCCCGGCACGACCATCTGCGACGCGCTGTTGGGCGCCGACATCGAGATCGAACACGCATGCGAGAAGTCGTGTGCCTGCACGACTTGCCACGTGATCGTGCGCGAAGGCTTCAATTCGCTGGATGAGGCGAGCGAGAAGGAAGAGGATTTGCTCGACAAGGCCTGGGGCCTGGAGCCGAACTCGCGCTTGTCGTGCCAGGCCAAGGTGGCGGATACGGACTTGACCGTCGAGATCCCGAAGTACACGATCAACCACGCCAAGGAAAACCACTGAGCCAAGCGGCCAGCGGTGGAGGGAGCCCATCATGAAATGGAACGACATCCAGCAGATCGCGGAAGCGCTGTACGACAAGTACCCCGAAGTCGATCCCACGCGCCTGAACTTTGTCGATCTGCACAACAAGGTCGTCACGCTGGAGGGCTTTGACGACGACCACAAGCGTGGCGGCGAGAAGTTTCTCGAGGCCATCCAGCAAGCCTGGATCGACGAAGCGGAATAAGCACGTAGTGCTATAACGCGTGCGCATGAAAAAACCGGCCCGAGGGCCGGTTTTTCTTTGGTGCGAAGGCGATGCCGGATTAGCCAGCCACCAGCGTACCGTTCTCGATATGCACGCGCTCGCCTGCCTGGAAGCCCGGGGCGGCCTTGTACGTGAAGCTGCGGTTTGTACCGTTGTCCATGCGCACGTTCACGCGGTATTGGGTGTCGCGGCTGTAGTAGTTCTCGGCTACATGGCCGCCGTAACCGCCTGCCACCGCGCCGCCGACTGTCGCCAGCGTACGGCCATTGCCGCGGCCAATCTGGTTGCCTAGCAAGCCGCCCACCACAGCGCCACCGATCATACCCAGACCGGTTTCCTTACCTTGCGTAGTAATCGGGGTGACCGACGTCACGTGGCCGGCATAGGGGCTGGCCGATTGGCGGGGCTGTGTTTGCGCATAGCTTGGGCTGGTCGAGGGCGCGCGTTCAGCGTACGAGGGCTCACGAGCTCGCGCCGGAGCGGGTGCCACGTTCTGTGCCGGGTACGGAGCGGCTTGATTTGGCTGCGTCGTCTGGCCCGGTGCAGCCAGCGCCATCGGGGCCGAAGCGCCCGGCATTGCCGCTGCCGATTGCGCAGCCACATTCGGATCGGTGCTGCCCTGCGTAGCCTTTGATGTCGGCAGCACGCCGGTGATGGCAGCCACAGCGGTCAGGCTTGCGATGATCACGGCCACAGCCGCCGTGGTCATCAGCGGATGCATGCGTCGTGACGACGACGGCACCTGACCCGGCGAGGTGCCACCGTATTGTTGACCTTGGTTCGGTTGGATGTTGTTAGTCATCTTCGTTCTCCTGCGGCCCGTGATTGGTTCGTTGTTCGGCCCTTCGATGATCACAGTGTGGTCCATCGCCCAAACGGATGCCGTTTTAATTTGTAAGCATCTGTACCCTTATTTTTCTATTTAAAATCAATTACTTGGCGAGATTTGATACACATTGTCAAAGCGGGGCGATGTTACAAATAGCGGGGTAGGCGCAGGATTTGCACACGCGTGGGCAACAAAAAACGCCCCCGAAGGAGCGTTTTTTGAGATGGAGGACCGAGCCGATCAGTCTTCGCGGCGCAGATGCGGGAAAAGGATCACGTCGCGGATGTTCGGGCTGTCCGTCAGCAGCATCACCAGGCGGTCAATGCCGATGCCGCAGCCGCCGGTCGGGGGCATGCCGTATTCCAACGCGCGGATGTAGTCGGCGTCATAGAACATGGCTTCTTCGTCGCCGGCGTCCTTCTGCTCGACCTGCTTGCGGAAGCGCTCAGCCTGGTCTTCCGGGTCATTCAGCTCGGAGAAGCCGTTGGCGATTTCGCGGCCGGTGATGAACAGCTCGAAGCGCTCGGTGATGCCGGGCAGCGTGTCGGAGCCGCGTGCCAGCGGCGACACTTCGACCGGATAGTCGATGATGAAGGTCGGTTCCCACAGCTGCGACTCGGCGGTTTCTTCAAACAGCACGAGCTGCAACGTGCCCACGCCGGCGTTCAGGAATTGCGGCGCGTTGGTGTCGATCTTGAACTTCTTCAGCTCGGCGCGCAGGAAGTCGACATCGGCAAGTTGCGCGTCGGTGTACTGCGGCGCGTACTTCTGGATCGCTTGGCAGATGGTCAGGCGATGGAACGGCTTGGCAAGATCCAGCTCGCGGCCTTGATAGGTGAGCGTGGCGGTGCCCGAGGCGTCGATGGCGGCCTGGCGGATCAACTGTTCGGTGAAGTCCATCAGCCAGCGGTAGTCCGTGTAGGCCGCGTAGAACTCCATCATCGTGAACTCTGGGTTGTGTCGCGGCGACACGCCCTCGTTACGGAAGTTGCGGTTGATCTCGTACACGCGCTCGAAACCGCCGACGATCAGGCGCTTGAGGTACAGCTCCGGTGCGATGCGCAGGAACATCTGCATGTCCAGCGCGTTGTGGTGCGTGATGAACGGCTTGGCTGCGGCACCGCCCGGAATCGGATGCAGCATCGGCGTCTCGACCTCCATGAAACCGTTGCCGGCCATGAAGTTGCGCAGCGAAGCCATGGCCTTGGTGCGGGCGCGGAATGTGTCGCGCGTTTCCTTCGACACGATCAGATCGACGTAGCGCTGGCGATACTTCTGTTCCTGGTCGGCCAGGCCGTAGTAGTCGCCCGGCAGCGGACGCAGGCTTTTCGAGAGCAGGCGCAGCTCCGTCACAGCCACCGACAGTTCGCCGGTCTTCGTCTTCATCAGCGTGCCGCGCGCGGCCACGATGTCGCCCAGGTCCCACTTCTTGAAGCTGGCGTAGACGTCTTCGCCCACGGCGTCGCGGCTGATGTAGAACTGGATGCGGTCGGTGGCGTCCTGCACGGTGGCAAAGCTGGCCTTGCCCATCACGCGCTTGAGCATCATGCGGCCGGCGATGGCCACCTGCACCGGTTCGGCTTCCAGTGCAGCCTGCTCCAGCTCGCGGTATTTCGCTTGCAGATCACCGGCATGGTGCGTCGGGCGGAAATCATTGGGAAACGCGACGCCCTGCTGGCGGATCTCTGCCAGCTTCTCGCGGCGCTCGGCGATGATCTTGTTGTCGTCCTGCGCCGGCACGGCGGCCGCGGTGTTCGATTCGGCCGGGTTGTTCTGTTCGGTCATGATGGTGATGAGAGAAATGTCGGTTCAGGCGATGTTGCGCAGATCGTCCAGCTCGGTCGCGCCAAAGTCGGGGCGGACGAGGTAGGCGGCGATGCGCGCGGCGGCGTCTTGCGGCGAGACCAGCTCGCCATGCGCGTGCAGATCGCGGAAGCGCTGCACGCCGGCAAAGTCGGCGCCACGGATGGTGCGTTGCATGTCAGTGTCGATCACGCCCGGGGCCAGCGCCACGGCGCGCACGCTCGCGTCGCCATCGGCGTTGATGGCACGCACGAACATGTCCAGCCCGGCCTTGCCCGTGCAATACGCGGCCCAACCGGCGATCGGCCGGCGTGCCGCACCCGACGAGATCGCCAGCACGCGGCGCTGCGCGTTCCACGCGGCGGTGCCGCGCAGCAGGGCAGCGGTCAGCGCCATCGGGCCTGCCAGGTTCAGTTGCAGGTGCGGCAGCAGCGTATCGGCACGCAGCGTGTCGATCGTGCCGATCGGCTCGACCGCGCCGGCGTTGAGCACCAACGTCACATTGGCAAAGGCGGGCAGGGCGGCAAGCGTCTTGGTCATCCACGCCTCGGCGGCATGCGCGTTAGACAGGTCGACTTGGTGCCAGTCGAGCGTCACGCCGGCGGCAGCCGCCTGCGCGCGCAATTCAGCGTTGTCGCCGCGTGCCACGCAGATGAGGCGGCGACCGGGCTGCATCAGCGCCTGGGCCAGCGCGGCGCCCAGGCCGCGCGAGGCACCGGTCAGGATGAACAGGGACGTGTCAGGCATGGCAGTCGCTCTGGTTTGGCTCGGATCAGACGCCCTGCTTCAGGCTGGCCTGGATAAAGGGATCGAGGTCGCCGTCCAGCACCTTCTGCGTGTTGGAGATTTCCACGTTGGTGCGCAGATCCTTGATGCGGCTTTGGTCGAGCACGTACGAGCGGATCTGATGGCCCCAGCCCACGTCGGTCTTCGCTGCTTCCTGTGCGTCGGCAGCGGCCTGACGTTTGCGCAGCTCGTGCTCGTACAGGCGCGACTTCAGCATCGTCATCGCTTCGGCGCGGTTGCGGTGCTGCGAGCGGTCGTTCTGGCACTGCACGACGATGCCGGTCGGGATGTGCGTAATCCGCACGGCCGAATCCGTCTTGTTGATGTGCTGACCGCCCGCGCCCGAGGCGCGATACGTGTCGACACGCAGATCCGCCGGGTTGACCTCGATCTCGATCGAATCATCGACTTCCGGATACACGAAAATCGACGAGAACGACGTGTGGCGGCCACCCGCCGAGTCGAAAGGCGATTTGCGCACCAGGCGGTGCACGCCGGTCTCGGTGCGCAGGAAGCCAAACGCGTATTCGCCCTCGACCTTGATCGACGCGCTCTTGATGCCGGCAACGTCGCCTTCGGACTCTTCCAGCACTTCGGTCTTGAAGCCCTTGCGCTCGCAGTACTTCAGGTACTGGCGCAGCAGCATCGACGCCCAGTCGCACGCTTCGGTGCCGCCGGCGCCGGCCTGGATGTCGATGAAGCAGTTGGCCGCGTCCATCGGGCCAGAGAACATGCGGCGGAATTCCATGTCTTCGACGATGGCGCGCATGCCTGCTGTGTCAGCCTCGATGGCTTCGATAGTGTCGTCGTCGCCCTCTTCGCGGGCCAGCTCGAACAGCTCGGCGCCGCCGGTGAGGTCTTCGTCGAGCTTGGTCAGCGCCAGCACGACGGTTTCAAGCGACTTCTTCTCGCGACCCAGCTCCTGGGCGCGTTTGGGATCGTTCCAGACCTCGGGGTTCTCGAGTTCCTTATCGACTTCAACTAGACGTTCAGATTTGACGTCGTAGTCAAAGATACCTCCGAAGGTCGTCGGCGCGCGACTTCAGGTCGGCCAACGTGTTCTGGATGGCATTGAGGCGTTCTGCTTCCATGGTGCAAAAATCCGGTCGGAAACCGGAAATTATAGCGGAATCAAGGGGTTTCCCGTCCGGTTGGAACCCCAAAACGGCCATTTTCCGGGCCGTGCACCGGGATTTGTGTGACTGCCGCAGGCGTGCCGCGTGGCTTCGGTTAGCATGACGGCCAGTTCATATGGCTTTTGGCGCCGTCCGATGATCATCCGCTCGCTGCTCGATACCGATCTGTACAAATTCACGATGATGCAGGTGGTGCTGCATCACTTTCCTGGCGCGCACGTCGAATACCGCTTCAAGTGCCGCAACGCGGGCATTGATCTGGTGCCGTTCATTGACGAGATTCGCGCGGAAATCCGCCATCTCTGCACCCTGCGCTTTACCGATGCGGAACTCGATTACCTGCGCGGGATGCGCTTCATCAAGAGCGATTTCGTCGATTTCCTCGGCCTGTTTCATCTCAACGAGAAGTACATCGACGTGCGTCAGGCGCCCAGCAACGATGGGCAGATCGAGATCGTCATCGCGGGGCCGTGGCTGCACACGATCATGTTCGAGGTGCCGGTCCTGGCCATCGTCAACGAGGTGTTCTTCAGCCGCACGCAGACGCACCCGCAGTGGGAGGAGGGCAAACGCCGCCTGACCGACAAGCTGGCGTCGCTCAAGCGCCCCGGCCTGGAGGAATGCCGCATTGCCGATTACGGCACCCGCCGTCGCTTCTCGCACACCTGGCACGAACATGTGCTGCTGGAGACGTGTGTGCAGCTCGGCGCCCAGTATGCGGGCACCAGCAACGTTTACTTCGCCATGAAGCACGGCATGACGCCACTTGGCACCATGGCGCATGAGTACTTGCAAGCCTGTCAGGCACTCGGTCCGCGCCTGCGCGATTCCCAGACCTTTGCGCTGGAAACCTGGGCTAAGGAATATCGCGGCGATCTCGGTATCGCGTTGTCGGATACCTACGGCTTCGACGCCTTCCTGCGCGACTTCGACATGTTTTTCTGCAAGCTCTTCGACGGCGTTCGCCATGATTCTGGCGATCCGTTCGAGTGGGGCGAGCGCATGCTCAAGCATTACGAGGACATGCGCGCCGAGCCGAAGTCCAAGGCGCTGATCTTCTCCGACAGTCTCGACATGCCCAAGGTCATCGGCCTGTATGAGCGTTTCCACGGCCGCTGCAAGCTGGCGTTTGGCGTGGGGACCAATTTGACAAACGACCTGGGCTACACGCCGCTGCAGATCGTCATCAAGATGGTCCGCTGCAACGGCCAGCCGGTGGCCAAACTGTCGGATGCACCGGAGAAGACCATGTGCGACGATCCGGCCTACCTCACATATCTGAAGCAAGTGTTCGGCGTGCAATAAGGCTCACGCCCGCGCCGAATAAGTTTCAACGGCCTGGGCGGATCGTGCTGAAAGTGGCTCGTATAATCGATCGATCTTTCGGAGCCGCCATGGAATCACAACCGGACACCCCCGTCGACCCGCTCGACACCAGCCGTGCACGCGATGCCATCTTTGCGCGCATCCGCAACGCGCAGCATCGTCCCGCGACACCAACACAGGGTGAGCGCGACGCCGTGGCGGATTACCTCGCGCGCCATCCCGCCGGCCCACGCCCGCCAGTGCCCGAGAACCTCGCCGTGCATTTCGCCGAGCAAGCACTGAAGATGGCCTCCACGCTGGATACGGTGGACGCGCTATCCGACGTGCCGGGCGCTGTGGCTCGCTATCTGTCCGGCCTTAGCCTCAAGCCGCAGGCGGTGGCCTGGACCGCCTTGCAATCGCTGGACTGGGCGGCCGCCGGCATCGACATCGAATTCCGTCCGCCCGTGCGTGAGGCGCAAGCCGATCAGGAACACGGCGATCTCGTTGGCATTACGGGTTGCTTCTGCGCGATTGCCGAGACGGGCTCGCTGATGCTGCTGTCGGCGCCGGAGAATGTCGCCTCCACGGCGCTGCTGCCCGAAACGCATATCGCCGTGGTGCCGCAGTCGCGCATCGTCGCCAATCTGGAAGACGCCTATACGCTGATGCGTGCGGAGCGGGGCGAGCTGCCGCGAGCCACCAACGTCATCAGCGGGCCTTCGCGCACGGGCGATATCGAGCAGACGATCGTGCTCGGTGCACATGGGCCGTATCGCGTACACGTGATCGTGGTGACGGCTGCCTGAGGCAACGTTCGGGGGCGCCTTGCCCCATCAAACCTCTGTGGATGTTTAGGGTCGATAGACCTCGGGCGTTTACACTGGCGTCTTTGTTTGTGTGGCGCGGCCGCGTTTGCGGTGTGCGCCCGCGATTAGGAGAACGCCTACGTGAAACGCCTCTGGCCCCTTGTCTTCCTGTGTGTCTGTGGCCTGGCGCGCGCCGCTGATGTGAGCGGCGTTGAGTTGCACCTGTTATGGGGTGTGCCGTTTGCGGGCATCCTGCTTTCGATTGCCATTGCGCCGCTCGTCGTGCCCAAACTATGGCACGAGCATTACGGCAAGATCGCGGCGGCGTGGGCGTTGGCGCTTCTGGTGCCGTTCGGGATCGTGTTCGGTTCTGACGCGGCCATCGCTTCCGTCAATCATGCCGCCCTGGCTGAATACATTCCCTTCATCGCGCTGATCGCCGCTTTGTACGTTGTTGCAGGCGGTATCTGCATTCGCGGCAATCTGCATGGCACGCCAAAGCTCAATACAGGCTTGATCGCACTCGGCACGGCCCTGGCCAGCATCATGGGGACGACCGGCGCAGCCATGCTGCTGATCCGGCCATTGCTGCGCGCCAACGAAGCGCGCCGGCATCGAGCGCAAGTCGTCGTGTTCTTCATCTTTCTGGTGGCCAATGCCGGCGGGGCGCTTACGCCGCTGGGCGATCCACCGCTATTCCTCGGCTTCCTGCAGGGCGTTGATTTCTTCTGGACCACGCAACATCTGTGGCGGCAGACGCTCACGATGTGGGTGCTGCTGCTGGCGATCTTCTTCGTCATTGATAGCTATCTCTATCACACGGGCAAGGAGGAGCTACCCAACATCACCGACGCCACGCCGGACGACGCGGGCCCGCTGCGCTTCGAGGGCAACGTCAACTTTGTACTGCTGGCAGGCATTCTCGGCCTCGTGCTGATGAGTGGGCTGTGGAAGCCCGGCATCGTCTTCTACGTGATGGGCACGGAGGTACTGTTGCAGAACGTCGTGCGCGACATCGGGCTTGTCGTCATCGCGCTGCTGTCGCTGTGGCTCACGCCCCGTAGCGCGCGCGCCGGCAACGAGTTCAACTGGGAGCCCATTCTGGAAGTCGCCAAGCTGTTTGCCGGCATCTTCATCACGATCGGGCCGGTGATCGCCATGCTCAAGGCCGGCGTGGATGGCCCGTTCGCGGGCATCGTCCATCTCGTCAACGACAGCGCGGGCCAGCCGAACAACGCGATGTACTTCTGGGCGACGGGGTTGCTGTCGTCGTTCCTCGACAATGCGCCGACGTATCTCGTGTTCTTCAACACCGCCGGCGGCGACGCGCGCATGCTGATGAGCGAGGGCGCCTCCACGCTGGCCGCCATTTCCGCCGCTGCCGTGTTCATGGGCGCAAACACTTACATTGGCAACGCGCCCAACCTGATGGTCAAGGCCATCGCCGAAAGCCGTGGCCTGCAGATGCCGAGCTTCTTTGGCTACATGCTGTGGTCCGTTTGCATTCTCGTGCCGATTTTCGTTCTGATGACCTTCGTCTTCTTCCGCTAACCGAACGTGTGCTGAACGTATGAAACCCGGAATCCTTGTCACCCGCGCGATGTTTCCCGAAGTGCTTGAGCGCTTGCGCGAGACCTTCGACGTGATCGACAACCAAGCGGACGTCGTTTATCCGCCCGAAGCGCTGGCGGAGCGTCTGCAAGGTCGCGTTGGCCTGCTGTCCAACGCCGCCGACACCATCAACGCCGATCTGATCCGCCGCGTGCCGACGCTGCGTGCGGTGTGCAACATGGCCGTCGGTTACAACAACTTTGACCTCGCGGCGATGACGCGCGCGGGCATCCTGGCCACCAACACGCCCGACATCCTGACCGAGACCACCGCCGACTTCGGCTGGGCCTTGCTGATGGCCGCCGCACGCCGTGTGTCCGAATCCGAACGCTGGCTACGTGAGGGGCATTGGAAGCGCTGGACTTACGACGCCTTCCTCGGGGCCGAGGTATATGGCAGCACGCTGGGCATTCTTGGCATGGGCCGCATCGGCCAGGCGCTGGCGCGGCGTGCAAGCGGCTTCTCGATGCGCGTGATCTATCACAACCGCAGCCGGCTTTCGCCGGAAGTCGAACAGGAGACGCGGGCCACGTACGTCAGCAAGGACGCGCTGCTGAAACAGGCGGATCATCTCGTGCTGGTGCTGCCGTATTCCAAGGAAAGCCACCACGCCATCGGCGCCGCAGAGCTGGCACAGATGAAGCCGACGGCTACGCTGGTCAACCTCGCGCGCGGCGGCATCGTGGATGACGCAGCGTTGGCGCAGGCGCTGGCGGAAAAACGCATCTTCGCGGCCGGCCTGGATGTGTACGAGGGCGAGCCGAAGGTGCATCCGGCGTTGCTGGAGGCCGAGCACGTTGCGCTCACGCCGCACATTGCCAGTGCCACCTTGGGCACGCGCCTGGGCATGGCCAACCTGGCGGCCGATAACCTGATCGCTGCGCTGGGCTTCGGCCCGCACGCGGGGCAGCCGCCCAACTTGTTGAACCCGGATGCGCTCGCGCAGCGCGCGTCCTCCTGATCGAAAACTGATATGGATTGGTTGGCTTTACTGACGTTGCTGGGCGTAGCCGTGGTGGCTGTGCTGTGCGTGTTGATCTGGCGCGGCGTGTCTCGACCGGCAGAGAACGATATGTCGCCGATGCTCGCGGCACTGCGCGATGAGCTCATGCGTGGCAACGAACGCATCGAGCGAGAACTGCGCGGTGAAATTGCTGAGACGGCCCGCATCGGCCGCAGCGACGTCACACAGCAGCTGGGGCAGTTCCAGCAGGTGCTGGCCACACAGCTCACTAGCGTCGCCACGCTGCAGAACAACCAGATCGACACGTTTGCGCAGCAGCTCACCAAGCTGACCGAGACGAACACGCAGCAGCTCGAAGCCGTGCGCCAGAATCTGCAGCAGCAAGCCCAGCAGGCACGCGAGGAGCAGGGCAACGCGCTGCGCCGCTTTGGCGAGACGATGCAGCAGCAGCTCTCCCAATTGGGTGAGGGCAACGAGCGTCGCCTGGCCGAGGTGCGCGCCACGCTGGAACAGAAGCTCAAGGACATCGAGGCGAACAACGCGACCAAGCTCGACGAGATGCGCCGCACCGTCGATGAAAAGCTTCACGCCACGCTGGAGCAGCGGCTTGGCGAATCGTTCAAGCTGGTGTCGGATCGGCTGGAACAGGTACATCGCGGCCTGGGCGAAATGCAGGCGCTGGCCCAGGGCGTGGGCGACCTGAAGAAGGTGCTGACCAATGTGAAGACGCGTGGCACCTGGGGCGAAGTTCAGCTTGAGATGCTGCTGGAGCAGATGCTCACGCCCGAGCAGTACGACAAGAACGTCGAGACCGTGCACGGCACCGGCGCGCGCGTGGAATTCGCCATCCGCCTGCCTGGCAAGACCGATGCCGATCACGATGCAACTGTCTGGCTGCCGATCGACGCCAAGTTCCCGAAAGAGCAGTACGAACGCCTGCTCGACGCGCAGGAACGGGCCGACGCCGACGCCGCTGCCGTCGCCAGCCGCGAGCTGGAAGTCGCGGTGCGCAAAGAGGCGCAGACCATCCACGAGAAGTACATCGCGCCGCCCGCCACGACCGACTTCGCCATCCTTTTCCTGCCGACCGAAGGCCTCTATGCAGAAGTGCTGCGTCGCCCTGGCCTGACCGACGAGTTGCAGCGCAAGTTCCGCGTGACGGTGGCAGGCCCGACCACGCTTACGGCCATCCTCAACAGCCTGCAAATGGGCTTCCGAACGCTGGCGCTGGAAAAGCGCTCCAGCGAAGTCTGGCAAGTGCTCGGCGCGGTGAAGAGCGAGTTCGGAAAGTTTGGTGATGTGTTGGCCGCGACCAAGAAAACGCTGGAGCGGGCCGTCAGCAACATCGAGCAGGCCGAGGTGCGGACGCGCCAGATGAACCGCAAGCTCAAGGCGGTGGAGGCGCTGCCGAGCGATTCCGCGCAGAGCGTGTTGGGGCTGGAAACCACCGTGCCGCAGGACGACGAAACCGAGGCCGAATAAGGCAACGCCGAATAGAACGTCGGCATCAGCAAAAGAAAAGGGGCGGATATTTCCGCCCCTTCTTCTTGGACCGCGCAGAAGCGATCAGGCTTCTTCCGGCACGTCGCGCAGCAGGATCTCGATACCGCCAAAGCGCTCGGCGACCCAGTTGTAGGCATGGCAGGCCAGCCACAGCGCACCAAAACCAACCAGAGCATTGAGGATCAGGCCGCTGAGCACAACAATCGTCGGCAGTTCACCGTAGCGGACGAAGCCGACGAAGAAAAACAGCCCTACGACCGGCAGCGAGAAACAGAGATACACCAGCACCAGCGCGCGTGCGGTGTGGGCCGGGTGAAGATACGCAATCTCCTTGGTCATCATGGCAGTGCTCAAGCTCAAATCCGAAACAATCAAACTGGCGCAGAGTGTAGCGAATCGACCGATGCGCCGATACCCGCAGCCCGCAGGTGACGCAAAAAACCGACAGCATGCGGTGTTGCAGACGGCACAAGAGCCGCCGTCGCCACGCCGCTCAGACGAGACCGTCGAACAGCAGAACCTGCACGGCGTCGCCGGCGTAGACCTGGCCTTGTTCGTGGGCGAGCACGACGAAACAATTTGCTTCACTCATGGAACGCAGGACGCCCGAACCTTGCTGGCCGGTCAGGCGGACTTCAAGCTGGCCGCGATCATTCAGGGTAGCGATTGCGCGCTGGTATTCCGTGCGCCCCGGGCGCTTGCGGATCGGGGCGGCGCTCACGGCCGGCACCAACGGTGCGCCCGCATCGTTGGCGCCCATCATGCGCAGCAGCGCGCCGCGTACGAAGTGATAGAACGTCACCATCACTGCCACCGGGTTGCCCGGCAAGCCAAAAAGGAACGCGCTGCGGCCATTTGACGCGATGCGCCCGAACGCCATCGGCCGGCCCGGGCGCATGGCGATCTTCCAGAACGTCACGTCGCCAAGCTTTGCCATCATCTGTTTGGTGAAGTCTGCTTCGCCGACGGAGACACCGCCCGACGTGATGATCGCATCGGCATTTTCGGCGGCGGTGCGGAAGGCGGCTTCGAGCGCTGCCGGGTCATCGCGCACGACGCCCATGTCGAGCAGCTCCACGCCCAGGCGCGAGAGCATGCCGTGCAGCGTGTAGCGGTTGGAGTCGTACACGCAGCC
The DNA here is from genome assembly GCF_024158925.1 of Ralstonia chuxiongensis. Classification (NCBI taxonomy): domain Bacteria; kingdom Pseudomonadati; phylum Pseudomonadota; class Betaproteobacteria; order Burkholderiales; family Burkholderiaceae; genus Ralstonia; species Ralstonia chuxiongensis. The sequence continues at coordinate 407,682 of NZ_JAMYWC010000003.1, forward strand.
GGCGTCGAGCGGTTCACCAATGGAGCGCAGCTCGTCGCCGGTGGAGAAGAACGCCACGCGCAGCTTGCGGCGCACAGACACTTCGGCGATGCCGAGTGAGGCGAGCAGGCCGATATCGGCGGGGCGCAGCGTACGGCCGGCGGACAGCGCGGCGCTGCCGCGCGCGAGGTCTTCACCACGCAGACGACGGTTGTCGCCGGCGCGTACGGCATCGCGGGCAAAGCGAACGGTGTCCGCATCGCCTTGCGTGAATTCCTGTGGGATGACCGTATCGCAGCCCGCCGGCATGACGGCACCGGTCATCACGCGCACGGCTTCGCCTGCGTTGGGCGCACCATCAAAGGCGACACCCGCGTACGCCGTACCGATCACGCGCAAGGAGACTTCGCCTGCATCACCTGCAAGTTCCGCGCTGGCAAAGGCAAAGCCGTCCATTGCCGAGTTGTCGTGCGAAGGCACATCGATGGACGACAGCACGTCTTCGGCCAGCACGCGATCAAGCGCGCTGCGGATGGGCACGCGGGCCACGCCGCTCACGGGCTGCACGAAGTCGCGCATGATGGCTTGCGCTTGCGCGACGGGCAGGGCGTTCGGATCGTAATCGGACAGGCACGAAACGACAGAGGCGAGGGTGGTCATGGCGTCGATGAGGGATCGGATGGCGTTGGCGCTCTAGCGGCGCTCGGCCAGATGGTGCAGCTCTTCCAGCGTGTTGATGTTGGCGAAGGCGGTGCCGTCGTCAAACAACACGTCCACCGTCGCGTGGCGCGCGGTCCAGGTTTCGATCTTGCGACCACCACCTTGTAGATAGGCGATCAGGTCGTCGGCCAGCAGCGCATCGATCAGACAGAGTACCGGCTGCACTTGCCGACGCAGTTGACCTTGCGCATCTGGCTCCATCGTCACCGGCATGGCGATGCGCGCGTTGGCCTCGTCCATTGCCTGCGAGAGCTTGGCCGCGAGGTCGGTCGGCACGAAGGGCGAATCGCAAGGCGCGGTCAGCAGGTAGCGCGTCTGGCATTGCTCGAGCCCGGCCAGGATGCCTGCCAAGGGGCCGGCAAAGTCTGGCACCGAATCCGCCACCACCGGCACGCCAAACGATTCGTACGCGGCGAGGTTGCGGTTGGCGTTGATCAGAATATGGCCGACCTGCGGCGACAGGCGCATCAGGGTGTGCATCGCCATCGGCGCGCCGCGAAACGGCTGCAGGCCCTTGTCAACGCCGCCCATGCGGCTGCCCCGGCCGCCGGCCAGGATCAGGCCGGTGATGTCGGATGTTGGAATCATGTCGTTGGATGCTGGCGGGTTCAGCCGCCGATGTAGGACATTTCGATGCGCCGGCCGGCCGGATGGGCCTCGCCGCTGGCACGCAATTCGGAGTAGTGGTCGGCGCGGCCTTGCCAGACCGTGCGGATCGCGTTGGAGAGTTCGAGATCGGTCGCGCCGCTGCGCAATAGCGCGCGCAGGTCGAAACCTTCTGTGGCGAACAGGCAGAGATATAGCTTGCCTTCGGTCGACAGCCGGGCGCGCGTGCACTCGTGGCAAAACGCCTGCGTCACGCTGGAAATCACGCCGATTTCGCCTGTGCCATCGACGTAGCGCCAGCGCTCGGCGGTCTCGCCGCTGTAGTTGGCCGACACGGGCTCAATCGCAAACTCCGCCGAGAGCCGCTTGACGACCTCCGCCGAGGGCACGACAGAGCGCATTTCCCAGTGGTTGGTCGTGCCCACGTCCATGTATTCGATAAAGCGGACGATGATGCCGCTGCCACGGAAGTGACGCGCCATCGGCACGATTTGGTCATCGTTGTCGCCTTTTTTAACGACCATGTTGACCTTGATTGGTGCCAGTCCGACCTTGTGCGCCACTTCAATGCCATGCAGCACTTCGCCCACCGCAAAGTCGACGTCGTTCATGCGGCGGAAAGTCGCATCGTCGATGCCGTCAAGGCTGACGGTCACGCGGCTGAGGCCCGCGTCCTTGAGCGACTGCGCCTTGCGTGCGAGCAGGGCGCCGTTTGTGGTGAGCGTCAGGTCCAGCGGCTTGCCTTCGGCTGTGGTCAGGCGCGCCAGCATTTCGACCAGGCGCTCGATGTCCTTGCGCAGCAGCGGCTCGCCGCCGGTCAGGCGGATCTTCTCGACGCCGTGCTCGATAAACAACCGCGCCATGCGTTCGATCTCTTCGAACGACAGCAACTCGGAATGCCGCAGGAAGCGGTAATCCTTGTCGAAGACGTCCTTCGGCATGCAGTAGACGCAGCGGAAGTTGCAGCGGTCCGTCACCGAGATGCGCAGATCGTGCAGCCGGCGGCCGCGCGTGTCCGTCAGCCTGCCCTCTGCTGGGACGAGCACATTGGGGACATTAGGCACCGTGGCGCGATGGTGCTGGCCATCACGCAGATCGTAGAGAGGGATGACGGTTTCGGTCATGGTGTGGTGCGGTGCGTCAATCCACGAAGCGGGACTGTTGCATCCGATACAACTTCGAGTGTAGCGCAGCCCCCGTTCCGCGCGGGCGGTGGGGTTTCATACTCGATATATCGCGCACAGGAAAAAGGGCGGCCGAAGCCGCCCTCAAGTGTTTGCCCCGGCGGTTACCCGCCGGTGTGCTGCTTACTGCTGGTCTGCACCACCCGCCGGGCGGTTGGTTTCGACCAAAACCATCGGGCCGTGCTGGACCGGCGGCAGCGGCTTGCGCTCGCGCGGCACACGCGGTGCCGTAACGGTGCGCGCAGCTTCTTCCTGCGAGGCACGCAGCTTCTGATCGTCAGTGTGGACCCATGTCATGCCAGCGTTGTCCAGCACGCTTTGCAGCGTCTCGATCGGCAACGGTGAAGCCTTGGCGATCGTGCTGACCGGAGCCGGGACTTCCGCAAAGGCCGTCACGATGGCCTCTTGAGGCGCTTGCACTTCCGCGGCGGGTGCTGCGGTAGCGGTTGCAAGGGCGGGTTCCGTGGGCTGCACTTGCGGCAGGGCCGACACAGGTGCGACGGCTTCCGGAGCATGCACCGGTTCGTGTACCACCGGAGCCGGGTTCTCAACAGGTGCGAACGACGTCGTTTGCACAGGCTCGGTCACGGTCGGGGGCAGCACCGGCTCGGCATGCATTTCGGCGACGGCTTCGTCCGCGTTCTCAGCGCCTTCGTTATCGCTTTCACCTTCCGCACGGACGCCTTCCGCGCCTTCGCGGTCACGGCGATAGCGGTTGCGGCCACGACGGCCACGGCGGCGGCGCTCTTCACCTTCACCGTTGCCTTCTGCGCCAGGCGTCACGCCTTCGTCCACGACGCCTTCTGCCGGAGCAGCGGCGTCGAACAGCGGTTGCGGCACTTGCGATGCGGCGGTCTGGTCGATCAGCGCTTCGGTGGCCACGGCTGCGGCTTCCTTGGCTTGTTGGTCGCGCTCGCTGCGGCTTTCGCGCGGCTCGCGGCTTTCACGCGGCTCGCGTGGTTCACGACCCTCGCGGGCTTCACGCGGCTGGCGTTCGCGGCGTTCTTGATTGCGCTCGCGGCGGCCTTGGCCCGGGTTCTGACCCTCGCCGCGCACTTCCTGGCCTTGCTGCGGCTGACGAGCTTCAGCCGTCTCGCGAACAGCGCCTTCGACCTGGGCCGGTTGGCGGTTGCGATCGCGGTTGCCGCGCTGACCGTCACGTTGACCTTCGCGCTGGCCTTGTTGCTGACCTTCGCGGACTTCGTTGCGCTCACGGCCCTGGCGGTTGCCATCACGGCCATTTTGGCCTTGACCTTGGCGCTCGCCACGTTCGCCGCGCTGGCTACGGCCACCGCGGTCCTGACGATTGCCACGGCCTTGGCGGTTGCCTTCTTCAGCACGTTGCTTCGGGGTTTCGAGGGGCGCAGCCACCACCGGCTCGGCCGGCTTGGCGCCGAACAGCGATTTCAGCCACGAAACGAAACCACCCTGGGCGGGCACCGGAGCCGGCGCCTGCGGTGCCGGAGCGGCTTCAGTACGAGCCGGACGCTCAGCGCGCGGGACCGACACGGGTGCCGGTTGGTCCGGCGTGATGCCCTTGACAGCAGCTTCCTGGCGCGGCTTGGCAGCTTCCTTGCGGGTGCTGTAGGCGGTGTCGGCTTCCAGTTCCTTGGCGGCCTCTTCGGCCATCTTGTAGCTGGCCTTGTCGTCGTCCAGGCGCGGATCGTCGTGGCGCAGACGTTCCAGCTTGTAGTGCGGCGTCTCCAGATGCTTGTTCGGGATCAGCAGCACGTTGACCTTGAAGCGCGTCTCGATCAGGTTGATATCCGGGCGCTTCTCGTTGAGCAGGAACGCAGCCACCTCCACCGGCACCTGACAGTGGATCGCGGCGGTGTTTTCCTTCATCGCCTCTTCCTGGATGATGCGCAGCACCTGCAGGGCAGAGGATTCGGTATCGCGAATGTGGCCCGTGCCGTTACAGCGCGGGCAAGTGACGTGCGAGCCTTCCGACAGCGACGGACGCAGGCGCTGACGCGACAGCTCCATCAGGCCGAAGCGGCTGATCTTGCCCATCTGCACGCGGGCGCGGTCGTGGCGCAGCGCGTCTTTCAGGCGGGTTTCGACGTCCTTCTGGGCCTTGCTCGACTCCATGTCGATGAAGTCGATCACGATCAGGCCACCGAGGTCGCGCAGGCGGAGCTGGCGAGCGATTTCGTCGGCAGCCTCAAGGTTGGTGCGCGCGGCGGTTTCTTCGATATCGGCGCCTTTGGTGGCGCGTGCCGAGTTCACGTCAATGGCGACCAGCGCCTCGGTGTGGTCGATCACGATGGCGCCGCCCGAGGGCAGCATGACCATGCGCGAGTACGCCGATTCAATCTGGTGTTCGATCTGGAAGCGCGAGAACAGGGGAACGTCGTCGCGGTACTTCTTCACCCGATTCATGTTGTCGGGCATCACCACGCTCATGAAAGCGCGGGCCTGATCGTAGATATCGTCCGTATCGATCAGGATTTCGCCAATATCCGGCTGGAAGTAATCGCGAATCGCGCGGATCACCAGGCTGGATTCGAGATAGATCAGCAGCGGGGCCTTGTTGTCGACGGCGGCACCATCAACGGCCTTCCACAGTTGCATCAGGTAGTTCAGGTCCCACTGCAGCTCTTCGGCCGATCGGCCGATGCCGGCGGTACGCGCGATGATGCTCATGCCGTCCGGCACTTCCAGCTGCGCCATCGTCTCGCGCAGTTCCTGGCGGTCTTCTCCCTCGATGCGGCGCGACACGCCACCGCCCCGCGGGTTGTTCGGCATCAGCACCAGATAGCGGCCGGCCAGCGAAATGAACGTGGTCAGGGCTGCCCCCTTGTTGCCGCGCTCTTCCTTTTCAACCTGGACGATCAGCTCCTGGCCTTCAGACAGGGCGTCCTGGATGCGCGCGCCGCGCACGTCCACACCGTCCTTGAAATAGGCGCGGGCGACTTCCTTGAAGGGGAGAAAACCGTGCCGCTCTTCGCCGTAGTTGACGAAGCACGCTTCCAGCGACGGTTCGATGCGGGTGATGACACCCTTGTAGATATTGCCTTTGCGCTGTTCGCGCCCGGCGGTTTCGATGTCGATGTCGATCAGTTTCTGACCATCGACAATGGCGACGCGCAATTCTTCTTGCTGCGTCGCATTGAACAACATGCGTTTCATTGCAACCTCACTCCAATGCCGTGCAAGCACGGCGCTTCATGGAGCACGCAAAGGCGGAGCGGGTGGTCAACGAATTGCCGAGGTGTCGGCCAACAAAAAAGGCGCGACGGGGCACGAGTGAAAGAAATGAGGGCGTCACGGATGGCAGGGCGGAGTCCGCGGACGCGGTTGGCGTCCAGTTGCGCGTCCTGTCACTCGTGCCACGGGTCCGATGCATTTGCAGGCGGGCCGGCGGCGGCGAGTCGCGTGAAGCGACCACAAAGAGCGAATTGACGGACGGCCTGTCCGGACGAAACCCGCGGCGGGGCAAATCGGGCGGCGTGCTGCTTTTTGGAGTTTTGCCGCCGGACCGCCATGGCAACGCGGTAACCGGATGTTCAGCCGGCCGGCACCAGTCTGGTGCGGCAAGGGCTTCTTTCACCAAGCGGGCGCCGTATGGATGACCATGTGGCGCCCGCCTTTGAATTCTGTTCTACCAGCTGCTCGTTCTACGCTGGCCGACCTTGCCGACGTGATCTTTGGTTCACGTCCTGCGCGATGGGACAGCGGTGCGTGCTGCTTTCGTGCCGATTAGTCGGCCACGTGATTAGCTTTGTAACACAAGTGGGCGAGAGATCGGCGCGTTCCGGATCGAAACGGTGGCTGTGTACAATACCTGTTGTTTCGTTCCGACCGGCTGTTGCTGGCGCCTTAACGACTGTCCAGCGAGAAAATTATATTGAAAATGAATGAGTTACGCCATCCATTTGATGGCCGCATTCAACAGGCCGGACGTGGCACACTCGGCGATGCACTCGACGGCAAGTCGGTCGCCTATGTTGAAATCGGCGAGGACGCCGAAGGGCAGCGCATCGACAATTTCTTGATGCGCGTGGCCAAGGGCGTGCCCAAGAGCCATATCTACCGCATCTTGCGATCCGGCGAGGTGCGCGTTAACAAGGGCCGTATTGACGCGGAATATCGCCTGAAACTCGGTGATCTGGTCCGTATCCCGCCCCTTCGTATCGCCCAGCAGGCAGAAGCGCCGCGCGCGGTTCCTGCGGCAGAATTCACGATCCTGCACGAAGACACGCACTTGTTGGTGATCGATAAGCCTGCCGGGGTGGCCGTTCACGGCGGCTCCGGGGTGGCGTTTGGGGTGATCGAGCAATTGCGCCAATCGCGCCCGGACGCGAAGTTTCTAGAGTTGGTGCACCGGCTCGACCGCGAAACGTCGGGTGTGCTGCTGCTCGCCAAAAAGCGCTCTGCGCTGGTAGCGCTGCATGAGCAGATCCGTGAAGGTCAGTTGGACAAGCGGTACTTTGCGGCTGTGAAGGGCGTCTGGCCACACAAGCGTCAACACATCAAGTCGCCGCTTCACAAGTACACCACGCCGGAAGGCGAGCGCCGCGTGCGCGTGCAGGCCGATGGTCAGGCGTCGCACACGATCTTCAACAAGGTGGGGGTGTTTGGCCCCTACACGTTGCTGGAGGCCGAGCTGAAGACCGGGCGTACGCACCAGATTCGTGTGCATCTTGCGCACGCCGGTTTTCCTATCCTGGGCGACGACAAGTATGGCGATTTTGCCCTGAACAAGGCGCTATCCCGTGCGAATGCTTCGCCGCGACTGGCACGGATGTTCTTGCATGCGCATCGCCTGCAGCTGACGCATCCGCAAAGCGGTGAAATCGTCACGTTCAATGCGCCGTTGCCCGCCGAGTGTGCCGATTTCCTCAACGCTTTCAAGGGCCCCGATTCCGATGCCGCAGCAGCGCTTTGATCTGATCGTCTTCGATTGGGATGGCACGTTGATGGATTCGACATCGGCTATCACCCGATCGATCCAGCTTGCATGCCGGGATCTTGACCTCCCGGTCCCGGACGATACACGGGCGAGCCATGTGATCGGCCTGGGCCTGCGGGATGCCCTTGAATATGCTGTCCCGACGCTCGATCCTGCCGATTACGGCAAGCTGGCTGATCGATATCGCTTCCATTACCTCAGCCGCGACGCGCACCTTGTGCTGTTTCCCGGCGTGCGAGAAATGCTGGAGGCTCTGCGCCGCGAGAACTATCTGCTGGCTGTGGCGACGGGCAAATCCCGCGTTGGTCTGCAACGTGCGATGGAAGCGACGAATCTGACGGGCGTGTTCGACAACACGCGGTGCGCCGATGAGACGTTCTCCAAGCCGCACCCCGCGATGCTGCTCGAATTGACGCGCGATCTCGGCATGGAGGTCGAGCGCACGGTGATGATTGGCGACACGACGCACGATCTGCAGATGGCGGCCAATGCGGGCGCCGCCGGCGTAGCCGTCACATACGGCGCGCATCCTGCCGATGTGCTGGATTCGCTTACTCCGCTGTATAGCGCCAAGTCGGTTCCCGATTTACACAATTGGCTGACGCAACATGCCTGAGATGGCTGAGCAGATTCGTGTGTGCGAGAGTTCTGCGCTGGAAGATGGCGGCCTGGGCGTCCGATTTCAGGTGGACGTGCGCGGGCGGCTCGTCAGCGCGTTTGTCGTCCGTTACGCGGGCGGCGTCCACGGTTATCTGAACCAATGCGCGCACGTTCCGATGGAAATGGACTGGCAGGAAGGCCAGTTTTTTGAAAGCTCGGGTCTGTATCTAATGTGCGCGACGCATGGCGCCATTTACGAGCCAGATACGGGCCGGTGCGTCGGCGGACCTTGCCGGGGCTCGCATTTGTCCAAGCTTGAGGTGGCTGAGCGCGACGGCGCAGTCTGGTGGCAGCCGGATGCGCTATTCCGGGCGCCCGTGTCCGCGCCGGAACCAACACCTGCTGCCTAGTAGCGCAGTTTTTCTTCCCGACCGTTTTCCTCCCTGTCTATGACCGACTCGATTCCGCCGAAAGGGCCCGACGACGCCCCCACCGAGGGTGCTAGCAAACCAGAAGCGCTGGAAGTCACGCAGCACGCTGATCATCCGCTTGAAGCGGAATTGCGGAACCCGGCTGCCGGTAAGCCCGCATCGGCATCAGCGTCAGCAGCATCTGCGCAGGCCGGCGGCTGGGAGCGAGAGGTGCTCGAAAAGGCATTGATGGCAACCGTGCGTGAACAGCGGGCCGCGCGCCGCTGGCGCATCTTTTTCCGCTTCGTGACGCTAGGTCTGATCGGGGTGCTTATTTACGCATTCGCCAGTCTGGAAGGCGAAACCGTCAGCACGGGCCGCCACACGGCAGTTGTCACGCTCGATGGCGAAATTGCAGCCAACACAAACGCCAGCGCCGAAAATATCAATGCATCGTTGCAGGCTGCGTTTGCAGACGACAACACCGTCGGTGTCATCCTGAAGATCAATTCGCCCGGGGGCTCGCCGGTGCAGGCGGGCATGATCAACGATGAAATCCGCCGTCTTCGCGCCAAGTACAAAAAGATTCCGCTGTACGTCGTGGTCGAAGAAATGTGCGCGTCAGGCGGTTATTACGTGGCAGCCGCTGCCGACAAAATCTACGTCGACAAGGCCAGCATTGTCGGCTCGATCGGCGTGCTGATGGACGGCTTCGGCTTTACTGGTCTGATGGACAAGGTGGGTGTGGAGCGCCGCCTGCTCACGGCCGGTTCGAACAAGGGGATGCTTGATCCGTTCTCGCCCGTGTCGCCCCAGCAGAAACAGTATGCGCAGGAGATGCTCGATCAGGTGCATCAGCAGTTCATCGATGTGGTGAAGCAGGGGCGCGGCAACCGTCTGAAGGACGATCCGACGCTGTTCACGGGCCTGTTTTGGACGGGCGCCAAGGCCGTGGATCTTGGTCTGGCCGACGCGATCGGCAGCTCGGATTTCGTCGCTCGCAGCGTCATCAAGGCTCCGGACGTGGTCGACTACACCGTCAAGGAAAACTTCGCCTCGCGCGTGGCACGCAAGCTCGGCACGGCGATGGGCGCGGGCGCTGTGAAGGCGCTGGCCGCTACGGGCCAGCTCAAGCTGCTGATGAAGGAGTAGGAGAGGGAAGAGGCGTGCTATCGCGCCAGCAGCGAGAAGATTGCCGGCCGCTTGTGCAGGTTCATGCGGTCGGCGCGCCAATCGCTCACCGGCAGTGTGACGACCTGCTCGTCCGGGAGCGTCAGGTCCACTGCAATCGAGAGCAGCGTACTTGGCGCGCAGCCAGCCTGAATGGCCTCAAGCAATGCGCCATTCCTGTACGGCGTTTCGATGAACACCTGCGTTTGGCCCGCTGAGCGTGAAAGCTGCTCCAGCGCGCGCAGCTTGGTCTTGCGCTCCGCGGCGTCGACGGGCAGATAGCCGTTGAACGCAAAGCTCTGGCCGTTCAAGCCAGACGCCATCACCGCCAGCAGAATCGAACTCGGCCCCACCAGTGGCTTTACGCGCACGCCGCGTCGGTGCGCGAGACGCACAAGATTCGCGCCGGGATCGGCCACCGCCGGCACCCCGGCTTCCGACATCAGCCCCGCGTCTTGGCCGGCAACCACCGGCGCCAGCAGTGCTTCCAGTTCCGATTCGGGCGTTTTGACGTTCAGTTCGCGGATTGTGATTTCCTGCAGTGGGCGCGCCAGCGGCGTGGTCTCCGCCAACTTCTTCAGCAGCGCGCGTGCGGTCTTGGCATGCTCGGCGACGAAATAATCGAGTCGCGCGGTGATCTGCTGCACGCCGGCCGGAATCACGTCAGGCAGCGGGTCAGCCGCATCGCGCGAGCCCAGCGTATTTGGAATGAGGTAAAGCGTACCGGCCATGGTTCAGGCGAAGAGTGGGTAGTGAACGTTGCGCAGCATGCTGGTCAGGGCGATCAGCGGCAGGCCAACCAGCGCGGTCGGGTCGGACGACTCCACGCGTTCAAGCAGGGCGATGCCCAGACCTTCGGATTTGGCGCTTCCCGCAACGTCGTACGGGTGTTCCAGATGCAAGTAGGCGTCCAATTCCTCGTCGGAAAGATCGCGGAAGGTCGCCAGCGTGCGAATGTCCTCGCTCTGGTGTTGCCCGGTCCGGCCGTCGTACAGGCACAACGCTGAATGGAATGTGACGGTGCGTCCACGCATCCAGTGCAGTTGCGCCAGTGCGCGGGCATGGTCGCCGGGTTTGCCGACCTGCTCGCCGTCTAGCGTGGCGACCTGATCGGAGCCGATGACCAGCGCGCCGGGATGGCCTGCTGCGACCTTCTCCGCCTTTTGCCGAGCCAGGCGCAGAGCGGTCTGGTCGGCCGACTCGTTCGGGGCGGGGGTCTCGTCAATGTTCGGGACCACGATCTCAAACGGCAGGCGCAAGCGTTCGAGCAATTCCCGCCGATATGGCGAGCTGGAGGCGAGAATTAGCGGCGGACGCGATGCAGAAGTCATAAGTGCTTGAAGATGCAGTGGATTTTGAGCAAAACCTTTTGACGTCAGAGGTTTCTGCCCGCTATAATCCCGCGTTTCGCGGTTTGGCCGCGCAGTGTCGCAAACCGGGCGCCCAGGCGCAAGGTGTTGCGCGCTGCAGGGCGGTCGATCCGGTTCGCGCACCAACAGCAACGCGTTTAGCAGGTTCGATTCGTGGATTTTCGTGCATTCGATCTTTTCGCGTTCATTCGCGCAGGCGAGCCGGCAAGTGGCGCGGTCCATCTGACCGATATGCCTCGCCTGCTTGCCGAGCAAGCCGCCGATGCCCCGGTTGACGCCAACACGCAGTTCCGTTGGCAGTTGCAAGGTCTGGTGCGCGAGGAGGCTGCCGCCGGCCAGTTGCCCCGCCAGCGTCTCTTCGTGGATCTGGAAGTGGATGGTGCGGTTTGGCTGCAATGCCAGCGCTGCCTCAAAGCGTACGAGCAACCTCTGCCGGTGCACACGCGCCTTGAAGTCATGCGCTCGGAAGCCGATGCCGATGCCGCTCCGCTGGATGACGATGAGGCCGATGTCATCGTCGGCTCGCGCAGCTTTGATCTGATCACGCAGATCGAAGATGAGTTGTTGCTGACATTGCCGGTATCGCCGCGTCATGCAGCTTGCCCGGATGAGGTGTTGCCGGAAGAGGCTGAAGCTGAAAAGAAGCCATCGCCGTTCGCGGTGCTGGCCAACCTGAAGACCAAACATTAGGCGTGCGCGAATATTTGCGCGCGCTGATGGCAGTACGTTTCACACGCCTACCGGAATGGCTACGCTCCGGCTCCGTGTGATGTGATAAAATTGATCAAATTGCTTAGGAGTCAGTCATGGCTGTTCAACAAAACAAGAAGTCGCCGTCCAAGCGCGGCATGCATCGTTCGCACGATTTCCTGACGGTGGCCCCGGTCGCTGTCGAGCCGACCACCGGCGAAGTGCACCTGCGTCACCACGTGAGCCCGAACGGCTACTATCGTGGCCGCAAGGTTGTGAAGACCAAGAACGACTGATGCGATTTGCCAGTTTTCTGGCAAGCGTGTTGGGCTGGTCTGAACGCACAGGTTCATGATGCAAGCAAAAAAGCGGCAAGCCAATTTGCCGCTTTTTTGTTGAGCGAAATTCGGCAATGCGTGTACGGGTTTGTGTACCATACGCGCGCCAACGGCCGGAGCCGCACGTGAAACCGCAACTCAGACTCGCATGACCATCAAGCTTGCCATCGACTGCATGGGTGGTGATCACGGCGTTGGCGTGACAATCCCTGCAGCGATTCATTTTCTCGCCGCGCACGAAGACGTCGAAATGCTGCTCGTCGGGCAGCCCGATGCCATCGCGGCGCAGCTCAAGCGACTCCACGCTACCGCGAACCCGCGCGTCCACATCGTTCCCGCCTCCGAGGTGGTGTCGATGGACGATCCGGTCGAGGTGGCGCTGCGCAAGAAGAAAGATTCTTCGATGCGCGTGGCCATCAACCAGCTTAAGGAAGGCGCCGCTCAGGCGTGCGTTTCCGCGGGCAATACCGGCGCGTTGATGGCTGTGTCGCGTTACGTTCTCAAGACGCTTGACGGCATTGATCGTCCGGCAATCGCTACCGCCATCCCGAACGAGAAAGGTGCTGGTACCACCGTGCTGGACCTTGGTGCCAACGCCGACTGCGAGCCCGAGCACCTGCTGCAGTTCGCGCAGATGGCCTCGGCGATGGTGTCGGTCGTTGAGCAGAAGCCTCGCCCGACGGTTGGCCTGCTGAACATTGGCGAAGAGGTCATCAAGGGCAACGAGGTCGTCAAGCAGGCGGGTGAGCTGCTGCGCGCCTCTGACCTGAACTTCTTCGGCAACGTTGAAGGCAACGACATCTTCAAGGGCACGACCGACATTGTTGTCTGCGATGGCTTTGTCGGAAACGTGGCGCTCAAGAGCACCGAAGGCCTGGCCAAAATGATCGGTGAGATGCTGCGCCAGGAGTTCAGCCGCTCGTGGTTCACGAAGCTGCTCGCCGTCGTGGCGCTGCCGGTATTGACGCGTTTCAAACGACGCGTGGATCATCGGCGCTACAATGGCGCCGCGCTGCTCGGTCTGCGTGGTCTGGTCATCAAGAGCCACGGCTCGGCCGATGCCTACGCGTTCGAGTGGGCCATCAAGCGTGCCTACGACGCTGCGGCTAACGGCGTGATCGCCCGCATTGCGCAGGCGTTCGAATCGCACCATGACGCAGCGGGCGCTGCGCCGGTCTCCACTTCCACTCCGGCTGCTGACGCTGCTTGAACGCGTCGCTCCCGAGTCAGATTTCACCCCACCGCACATGACACGTTTCGCAAGGATCATCGGTACGGGCAGCTACCTGCCGCCCAAGCGGGTCACCAATGACGAACTGGCAGCCCAATTGGCCGAGAAGGGTATTGAGACGAGCGACGAATGGATCGTCTCGCGCAGCGGCATCCGGGCGCGTCATTTCGCCGAGCCTGATGTCACGTGCAGCGACCTCGCAGTAAAGGCGGCTGAGCGCGCGATCGAAGCCGCCGGCATCGATCGTTCCGAACTCGACCTGATCCTGGTGGCGACGTCCACGCCGGATTTTGTGTTCCCGAGCACAGCTTGCCTGGTGCAGCAAAAGCTCGGCATCATCAACGGCTGCCCTGCGTTCGACGTGCAGGCCGTGTGTTCCGGTTTCGTCTACGCCCTGGCGATCGCCGACAAATTTATCCGCTCGGGTGCGTACCGCAACGTGCTCGTGATTGGCTCGGAAGTTTTCTCGCGCATCATCGATTTCAGCGATCGCACCACTTGCGTGCTGTTTGGCGATGGCGCTGGCGCCGTGGTGCTGCAGGCTTCCGATGAGCCGGGCATCCTGTCGACTGCGCTGCATGCTGACGGCAGCCACGCCAACATCCTGTGCGTGCCGGGCAACGTTGCCGCAGGTGCAATTCAGGGCAGCGCCTTCCTGTACATGGATGGCCAGGCTGTCTTCAAGCTGGCCGTCACGGTGCTCGACAAGGTTGCCCGTGAAGCACTGGCGGCAGCAGAGCTTGATGCCTCGCAAGTCGACTGGTTGATTCCGCACCAGGCGAACATCCGCATCATGCAGGGCACGACCAAGAAGCTGGGTCTCTCCAACGAGCGCCTGATCGTGACCGTCGACGAGCACGGCAACACGTCGGCTGCCTCGATTCCCCTGGCGCTCGACGTTGCTGTGCGCGATGGCCGTATCCAGCGTGGTCAGCACGTGATGCTCGAAGGCGTGGGTGGCGGCTTTACCTGGGGCGCCGCGCTGCTGCGCTTCTGATCGACGAATTTCCAGAACGAACAATACGAGCCATGACATTCGCTTTCGTCTTCCCCGGCCAGGGTTCGCAATCGGTCGGCATGCTCAATGCGTTTGCCGATCATCCGGCCGTGGCGGCCACGCTGGCCGAGGCGTCCGACGCGCTGGGCCAGGACATCGGCAAACTGATCGCCGAAGGCCCGGCAGAAGAGCTGAACCTGACGACCAACACGCAGCCTGTCATGCTGACAGCAGCTGTTGCTGTCTATCGCGCATGGCAGGCTGCCGGCGGCCCGACGCCGACCGTCGTGGCCGGCCATAGCCTCGGCGAGTATTCGGCGCTGGTCGCCGCGGGTGCCATCGCGTTCAAAGACGCTGTACCGCTGGTGCGTTTCCGCGCCAAGGCGATGCAGGAAGCCGTGCCGGTGGGCGAGGGCGGTATGGCTGCGATCCTCGGCCTGTCGGACGATGACGTGCGCGCAGCATGCGCCGAAGCTTCGGTCGCGGGTGTGGTCGAAGCCGTGAACTTCAACGCACCGGCCCAGGTGGTGATCGCCGGTGCCAAGGCGGCTGTCGAGAGGGCTTGTGAAATCGCCAAGGCCAAGGGTGCCAAGCGCGCGCTGCCGCTGCCGGTGTCGGCACCGTTCCACTCGTCGCTGCTCAAGCCGGCGTCGGATCGTCTGCGCGAGTATCTCGCCAGCGTGACGGTCAATGCCCCGGTGATTCCTGTCATCAATAACGTGGACGTGGCTGTGGTGAGCGACCCGGCTGCCATCAAGGATGCGCTGGTGCGCCAGGCAGCATCGCCGGTGCGCTGGGTTGAGACGGTCCAGAAGATGAAGGCCGACGGCGTTACCCGCGTGGTCGAGTGTGGGCCTGGCAAGGTGCTGGCCGGTCTGGTCAAGCGTATCGATGGCGAGATCGTCGGTGACGCGATCTTCGATCCGGCGTCGCTGGAAGCCGTGCTGGGCCAACTCAAATAATCAACGGGATTCGTATGACCCAAGCATTGAATAATCAGGTTGCTCTCGTTACCGGTGCTTCGCGCGGCATCGGCCGTGCCATTGCGCTGGAACTGGCGCGCCAAGGTGCGACGGTGGTCGGTACGGCCACGTCGGAAGCCGGCGCGCAAGCCATCACTGCGTACTTTGCCGAAGCCGGCGTGAAGGGTTCGGGTGTGGTGCTCAACGTGAATGACGCCGCGCGCTGCGAGGCGGTCATCGACGAAACCATCAAAACGCATGGTGGCCTGAACATCCTCGTCAACAATGCTGGTATCACGCAGGACAATCTTGCGATGCGTATGAAGGACGAAGAGTGGGTGTCGGTCATCGACACGAACCTCTCGGCCGTGTTCCGCCTGTCGCGCGCCGTGTTGCGCCCGATGATGAAGGCGCGCGGTGGCCGCATCATCAACATCACCTCGGTGGTGGGCTCCGCCGGCAACCCGGGGCAGGCGAACTACGCAGCGGCCAAGGCTGGCGTGGAAGGTATGGCTCGAGCGCTGGCGCGTGAGATCGGTAGCCGGAACATCACGGTCAACTGCATCGCTCCGGGCTTTATCGATACCGACATGACCAAGGTTCTGTCGGAAGAGCAACATGCCGCGCTGAAGGCGCAGATTCCGCTGGGCCGTCTCGGCGCGCCCGAGGACATCGCCAGCGCGGTTGCCTTTCTGGCGTCACCGGCGGCGGGCTACATTACGGGCTCGACGCTGCACGTCAATGGCGGCATGTACATGGGATAAGGAAGCCGTCCCGGCGGCGGGTGTGCGGGCTTTGCGCATGTGCAAAATCCTGTGTGATCGCCGATTTAACTGGCTTTTAGCATCATGTTGAGCGCATTTTTTGCATGGATTCCAGCGCGGTTTTTCGCCGCGCAAACCTGCTAGAATGCGCGCACTTTTTGTCGAATACTTCCCTGGAGGGTTAAATGGACAACATCGACGCACGCGTTAAGAAGATCGTTGCAGAGCAACTCGGCGTGGCCGAGGCAGACATCAAGAACGAATCGTCGTTCGTGAACGATCTGGGCGCGGATTCGCTCGATACGGTTGAGCTGGTGATGGCTCTGGAAGACGAGTTCGGTATGGAAATCCCGGACGAAGAAGCCGAGAAGATCACCACGGTGCAGCAAGCCATCGATTACGCGACCGCCCACGTCAAGGCGTAAGCGTCAATCGATCTCTTGACATCGCGGGCCACAGAAAGGGCGGTTGTCCGGTTTGACCGGGTGGCGCGTTTTCTGTGGCCTTTGTCGCTGATACAGAGTTGCAGGAAAGCATAGTGAGCCGTCGTCGCGTAGTGGTAACCGGCCTGGGGCTGGTCTCTCCGGTAGGGAACTCGGTCGCCGAGGGGTGGGCCAATCTGGTCGCCGGCAAATCCGGGATCGCCACCGTCACCAAATTCGATCCGTCGAACCTAGCCGTGCATTTCGCGGGTGAGGTGAAGGGCTTCAACGCCGAGGATTACATCCCGGCCAAGGAAGCCCGCAACATGGATACCTTCATCCATTACGGCATCGCTGCCGGCGTGCAAGCGCTGAAGGACAGCGGGCTGGAAGTGACTGAAGCCAATGCGGAGCGCATCGGCGTGCTGGTTGGTTCCGGTATCGGCGGTCTGCCGATGATCGAAGAGACGCACCAGACCTACGTTGATCGTGGCCCGCGCCGGATTTCGCCGTTCTTTGTGCCGGGGTCGATCATCAACATGATCTCTGGCCATTTGAGCATCATGTTCGGCTTGAAGGGCCCGAACCTGGCAGTCGTCACCGCTTGCACGACGGGTCTGCACAGCATTGGCCTGGCCGCGCGCCTGATCCAGGCGGGTGATGCTGACGCGATGGTTGCCGGCGGTGCTGAATCGACCGTGTCGCCGCTGGGCATCGGCGGCTTTGCCGCAGCCCGAGCGCTGTCCACGCGCAACGAGGATCCGGCCACCGCGTCGCGCCCCTGGGACAAGGACCGTGATGGCTTCGTCCTGGGCGAGGGTGCGGGTGTGATGGTGCTGGAAGAGTACGAATCGGCCAAGGCACGCGGCGCCACGATCTACGCGGAAGTCGCGGGCTTCGGCATGAGCGGGGACGCGTTCCACATGACGGCGCCAAACATGGACGGCCCGCGTCGTTGCATGCTTAATGCACTGCGCGATGCAGGCATGAATGCGGATCAGGTCCATTACCTGAATGCGCACGGCACGTCTACGCCGCTGGGGGATAAGAACGAGTCGGAAGCCATCAAGGCGGCATTCGGTGATCACGCAAGCAAGGTCGTCGTGAATTCCACCAAATCCATGACCGGTCATTTGCTGGGTGGGGCGGGCGGTCTGGAGTCGGTGTTCACGGTTCTGGCGCTGCACAACCAGGTGTCGCCGCCGACCATCAACATCTTCAATCAGGATCCCGAGTGCGATCTCGATTACTGCGCCAACACCGCGCGTGACATGAAGATCGACGTGGCCGTGAAGAACAACTTCGGCTTCGGCGGGACGAACGGTACGCTGGTGTTCAAGCGCCCATAAGGCAGGGCGGCACGTAGCCTCAAGGCGCGTGCCGCTTCGTTTTTGCCTTGATTTTCCAGCACGTTGTCTTTCCAGCGCCGTATCGGCGATTGTGCGCGATCAGTCGATTTGGCATGGCTGCCCTTGTCTGCTCCGTTGTTTGCTGGGCGATCAAAGCGTGGGGCGCCGCATTGCCCTGGATTACATGGGGCGTCATCAGCGGGTTGGCGATGGCAGCTTGCCTTCCTTTGATGGTGAACCGTTCGCCGCTTGCGATGGAACTGATGTGGCGCGCTCGTCTCAAAGAAGACGGAGAGCCCGGCCAAGCTGTATGGCAAGTCCGATTGAAAGCGGCAGAAGCGGTCCAAAATGCGCCTCTGTTATGGTCGTGGCCGCTCGGAGAACGCATCTTGGTCCTTGGTGTCGCGCGTCGGGGGTGGTGTCCGCAGATTTTTGTGCTGATGCCGCCATGGTTTTCCGCCGGGACGCTACGTCGTATGCGAAGTCTGTTGCGCCTGGGGCCTCCGCGGGTGGCCTCCCAGGTGTCCGGTGTGTCGTAGGTAAAATACAACGTTTCCAAGTCACAAAAATTCAAGGCGATACACTGCAGGTGAAGAATCCGTGAGCGAACGCGAAGCCGACCAGATCCTCGTCGAGCGCGTCCAGCAAGGCGACAAGCGAGCGTTTGAGCTGCTGGTGGTCAAGTACCACCGGAAGATCATTCGGCTCGTCTCGCGCCTGATCCGTGACCCGGCCGAAGTCGAGGATGTGGCACAGGATGCCTTTATCAAGGCATACCGTGCGCTGCCCCAATTTCGAGGGGAATCCGCGTTCTATACGTGGCTGTATCGCATTGCCGTCAATACGGCCAAGAACTACCTGGCGACTCAGGGGCGGCGCCCTGAATCGTCCAGCGACATCGACACCGAAGAGGCTGAAACTTTTGCCGACGGTGAGCTACTAAGGGATATCAATACGCCGGACTCCATGCTGCACACCAAGCAGGTGGCCGAAACGGTCAACCGTGCAATGGAAGCGCTGCCCGAGGAATTGCGTACCGCAATCACACTCCGGGAGATCGAGGGTCTGAGCTATGAGGAAATCGCTGAAGCGATGGAGTGCCCGATCGGCACGGTCCGGTCCCGCATCTTCCGGGCGCGCGAGGCGATTGCCGAGAAATTGCGCCCCCTGCTGGGAACAGTGGGGGGCAAACGGTGGTAGCCAGCCGATATGACAAGCCGGCGGCCGCATGCGGCTGCGAACGGTGAAACCTCGGGAAGTCTTCTCTCGGATCGTTGATTGGACGTTGGAGTTTTTGGGGTCGGGAAATGGGTCAGGCTCAATTGCAAACGGCAGAAGCGGAGTTCGCACAACGCATCTCTGCCTTGATAGACGGTGAAGTCGAAGCGCACGAGGTGTCGTCTGCCGTCGAACTCGCCAAGGATGGCGAGGGCGCAGCGCATTGGCGCGAATATCAACTGATCGGCGATGTGCTTCGGTCGGAAGATTTGCTGAACACGCGTTCTTCTGAAGATTTTCTCAGCCGGTTCTCGGCCAAGCTCGACGCCGAGCCGCATCTGCTCGTGCCGGCAGTAGCGCAGCGTGCCAAAACTCAAGAAAGGCACCGCTTCCTGGTCAGTCCCGCTTGGGTCCGCCGGATCATGCCTACGACCGCCGTGGCTGCGGCGGTGGCGGCCGTTAGCTGGGTCGTTGTGCCGCAATTGCGCGGTCCTGCCGATGGCGCTGACGGCTCTCCCGCATTGGTCGCCAAAGCGACGCAAGCTACTGGCGCACAGGCACTAACGGTGGCGGCAACTGACAATACGCCGATGATTCGTGACGCCCGTCTGGATGAATACCTGAGCGCCCACCGGCAATCAGCGACCAACGGTATGGTGGTTCCGTATCTGCGTGCAGTGGCCAATGGGGTGGCGAACACCCAGGACTCCAATCAGGAATAATGCGGGCATCCATGTCGAAGGTGTGGCACCCCGTTGCCGGGGCAGGCGCCCGCAAGCTGCAGGCCGTTCGTCGGTCGATTTTTCTTCTTCTGTGTGTTTCGGCGCTGGCGACAGCTGCGCAGCCGCAGCCCGATCCCATGCCGCACAAGGAGGCCGCCTCCTGGCTTGCAAAAATCCATCGCGCAGCGCTCAAGCAGAACTATGTCGGCACGCTCACGTATCAGCGTGGCACCGGCATGCATTCCACCCGCATCCAGCATTACGCTGATCTTTTCAACAACGAGTACGAGCGCGTCGAAGCGCTGGACGGCAAGCAGCGGGAAATGCTGCGCCACAATGACGTCGTTCGGAACCTGATTTACGACGTCAAACTCGTTGTGACGGAGAAGCAGGAACACAAGGACAGCTTCCCCGCGCTGCTCGCCACCACCAATGGCGATGTGCTTGATCAATACGACATGCGCCACCTGCCGGCCGAGCGCGTCGCAGGCATGGATTGTGAGGTCTTTCAGCTCGATCCGAAGGACGGCTACCGTTATGCCTACCGAATCTGGGCGGAGCGTAACAGTGGTTTGCTGATGCGCGCCCAGACCATCGGTGAAGACGGCAAGGTGCTTGAACAGGTGGCCTTCTCGCAAGTTGAGTTGGGTGTGCCGTCGGAAAAGCAGAAGATCGTCACTGCGCTCAAGAACCTGAACGGCTGGAATCAGTACGAGATCGTGACCCAGCCGACTAACCTGGCCGAGCAAGGCTGGACGATCGGCAACCCTGTCAAGGGCTTCCAGAAGATCCGTGAGGTCCGCCGTCCGCTGGGCGATATTGCGCCGGCTGGCAAGAACGGTGCCGGTTTCGAAGTCCAGCAGGTCGTGTTTAGTGACGGGTTGGCAGGGCTGTCGCTCTTTATCGAGCCTGTCTCTGAAAAGCGTACGCGCCGCGAAGGCTTTATCTCGCAGGGCGCTACCCACGTGATGGTGCGACGAGTTGCCGATTTCTGGCTGACGATCGTGGGCGAAGTCCCATTTGCTACCATCAAGCAGTTTGGCGCGGCAGTCGACTACAAGCCGGTGTCTGCCAACGCGACCAACAAGCCGGCGAGCTCGCCGCAGTAGCCACAGAGCCGGCGTCTGTCTTGGATGCGCGACGTGGTCGCGCAATGCCATTTCTCTATCTGTTCTTGTTCCCGGGAGCTTTCATGCGTACCGCTCGATCCGTTCACGCCTTGCGTCTGCTGTGCGTTGCCGCCGCTGTGGCGGTTGGGAGCGCGCTGGCGCCGGCCCACGCGCAGAATGCCACGGGTAGCGTGGCCACGGGCACGTATGGCTTGCCCGATTTTGCCGATCTGGTCGAGAAGGTGAGCCCCGCTGTCGTCAACATTCGGACGACCGAAAAGGTCCGTATGCAGCAGGGTGGTCCGAACGATGACGACATGGCCGAGTTCTTCCGCCGCTTCTTCGGTGTGCCGATGCCGGGCATGCCGGGGCAGGGCCAGAAGCGTCGCAACGCGCCGCCGCAACAGGAAGAAGAGCAAAGCCGTGGTGTTGGGTCTGGCTTCATCATCTCTGGCGATGGCTACATCCTGACCAACGCGCATGTAGTGGAAGGTGCGGAAACCATCTATGTCACGCTGATCGACAAGCGCGAGTACAAGGCCAAGCTGATCGGCTTGGACAAGCGTACCGATGTGGCTCTCGTCAAGGTCGAAGCGAGCGGTCTGCCCAGCCTGAAGCAGGGCGATTCCGACAAGGTGCGCGTGGGCGAGTGGGTGCTCGCAATCGGTTCGCCGTTTGGCCTGGACAATACGGTGACCGCGGGCATTGTGTCCGCCAAGGGGCGCGATACGGGCGATTACCTGCCGTTCATCCAATCCGACGTGGCCGTCAACCCAGGTAACTCGGGCGGCCCGCTGATCAACCTGCGCGGCGAGGTGATCGGCATCAACAACCAAATTTATAGCCAAAGCGGCGGCTACATGGGCATCTCGTTCTCGATTCCGATCGACGAGGCGATGCGTGTGGCTGAGCAGTTGAAGGCGACGGGGCGCGTGACACGCGGCCGCATCGGTGTGGCAATCGATAACGTACCGAAGGACGCGGCGGAGTCGCTGGGTCTGGGCCGGGCGCGCGGCGCCTATGTCGGCAATGTCGAATCGGGCGGACCGGCGGACAAGGCCGGCATTGAGGCCGGTGACATCGTCTTGAAATACAACGGCCGCGATGTCGAGAAGGCGGGTGACCTGCAGCGCCAAGTCGGCGAAACCAAGCCGGGCACGCGCGCTACTGTGCAGGTCTGGCGAAAGGGCGCAACGCGTGATCTGACCGTGACGGTCGCTGAGTTGCAGGCCGATACCAAAGTGGCGCAGCGCACCAAGGGCGCGCAGCCTGATAACAGCCAGCAGGGTCCGGGGAAGCCGAATGCGCTGGGACTGGTAGTGGCCGACTTGTCTGACGGCGCGCGTCGCGAGTTCAAGACGAAGAGCGGCGTTGAAGTACAGGTCTCTGAAGGGCCGGCGGCGCGTGTTGGCATTCGACCGGGTGACCTGATTCTGCGCGTCGGTGATACCGATGTGTCCAGCGCCAAGCAGTTCAACGAGGTGGTCGCCAAGCTCGACAAAAACCGCATGGTTGCGGTGTTTGTGCGCCGTGGCGATGCGACCCAGGTGGTGACACTGCGCCCGAGCGCGGCCCGTTCAGGTAGCGGCCAGTGATCGAGCTGACGCTCTACGGACGCTCGTACTGTCATCTGTGCGACGACATGAAGAACGCGCTGGAGCCGCTCCGGCGCAGTTTTTCTTTTGTGCTGCACGAAGTGGACGTTGACAGCGATCCGGCGCTGGAAGCGCGGTTTGACGAGTTGGTCCCCGTGCTGATGACGGGTGCCCCAGATACACCGCCCGAAGACGCACGTGAGCTGTGTCACTACTTTCTCGATGTGCCTGCCGTGCAGGCGTGGCTCGCAGCGTAGACGGCGCTCAACTGACGCAACGCCGCTGCCGCAAAAAGAGGCGCGGGAAGCCCTCTGAAATCCGGTAAAATCGCCTGTTAGCGCCGATTTTTGCATTGCACGATTTTTGTGCCGCAACCTCGGCTTGGAATCCAATACCTCCCGCCGGCGCAGCCAACGCGCGTCGGCCATGCCGGAACCGCTCGCGCTCCCGGCAGACGCGCCCGGGATGGGCGCTTTTCGACGCATTCGATGGACAATATCCGCAATTTCTCGATCATCGCCCACATCGACCACGGCAAATCGACGCTGGCCGATCGCATCATCCAGTTGTGTGGCGGGCTCTCCGACCGCGAGATGGAAGCCCAAGTACTGGACTCGATGGACATCGAGAAGGAACGTGGCATTACCATCAAGGCGCAGACCGCCGCGTTGTCCTATAAGGCACGGGACGGCAAGGTCTATAACCTCAACCTGATCGACACCCCGGGACACGTCGACTTCAGCTACGAAGTCAGCCGCTCGCTATCCGCGTGCGAAGGTGCTCTGCTGGTGGTCGATGCTTCCCAAGGTGTGGAGGCGCAAACCGTTGCCAACTGTTACACCGCCATCGAGCTGGGTGTGGAAGTGGTGCCGGTGCTCAACAAAATCGACTTGCCTGCGGCCGATCCGGACAACGCGATCCAGGAAATTGAAGATGTCATCGGCATCGACGCGACCGACGCGACGCGCTGCTCCGCCAAGACCGGCGTAGGCGTGGCCGACGTACTGGAAGCGCTGATTGCCAAGGTGCCGGCGCCCAAGGGTGACCCGGCCGCGCCGCTGCAAGCGCTGATCATCGACTCGTGGTTCGATAACTATGTCGGCGTGGTGATGCTGGTGCGGGTGGTGAACGGCACGCTGCGCGCCAAAGATAAAATCCTGCTGATGGCAACCGGTGCGCAGCACTTGGTGGAACAGGTGGGCGTGTTCTCGCCGAAGTCGGTGCCGCGCGAATCGCTGTCCGCGGGGCAGGTGGGCTTTGTCATCGCCGGCATCAAGGAACTGAAGGCCGCCAAGGTAGGTGACACCATCACCCACGTTGCACCGCGCAAGGCCGAGGCGCCGCTGCCGGGCTTCAAGGAAGTCAAACCTCAGGTGTTTGCCGGCCTGTATCCAGTGGAAGCCAACCAGTACGAAGCGCTGCGCGAATCGCTGGAAAAGCTCAAGCTCAACGACGCGTCGCTGCAGTACGAGCCGGAAGTGTCGCAGGCGCTGGGCTTCGGCTTCCGTTGCGGCTTCCTTGGGCTGTTGCACATGGAGATCGTGCAGGAGCGCCTGGAGCGCGAGTTCGACATGGATCTGATCACCACCGCGCCCACGGTGGTCTATCAGGTGCAATTGCGTGACGGGACGATGGTGCAGGTGGAAAACCCCGCCAAGATGCCTGCGGACCCGAGCAAGATCGAGGCGATTCTCGAGCCGATCGTCACGGTCAATCTGTACATGCCGCAGGATTACGTGGGTGCCGTGATTACGCTGTGCGAGCAGAAGCGCGGCTCGCAGATCAACATGAGCTACCACGGCCGCCAGGTCCAGCTGACGTACGAAATCCCGATGGGCGAGATCGTGCTGGACTTCTTCGACCGGCTGAAATCCGTTTCGCGCGGCTATGCGTCGATGGATTACGAGTTCAAGGAATACCGCGTGTCGGACGTGGTCAAGGTCGACATCCTGATCAACGGCGACAAGGTCGATGCGCTATCCATCATCGTTCACCGTTCGAATGCCACATATCGCGGCCGTGAAGTGGCCGCCAAGATGCGCGAGATCATTCCGCGCCAGATGTACGACGTTGCGATCCAGGCAGCGATTGGCGCCAACGTGATTGCCCGCGAAAACGTCAAGGCGCTGCGCAAGAATGTGCTAGCCAAGTGCTACGGCGGTGATATCTCGCGCAAGAAAAAGCTCCTCGAAAAGCAGAAAGAGGGCAAGAAGCGCATGAAGCAGGTTGGTACCGTTGAAATTCCGCAAGAGGCCTTCTTGGCCATCCTGCGCGTCGAAGAAAAATAATCCAGACATCGCTCGGACGATCTCTTATCCATGAACTTCGCCCTGATTCTGTTTGTTCTCGTCGTCATCACCGGTATTGCGTGGGTGGCTGACAAGCTCGTGTTCCAGCGCCAGCGTCAGGCGGCTGCGGCCGCGGCACTGGCTGAATTCGACGCGCGCGCGCAGGTGCAAGCGCAGTACGGCGGCGGTGGCGACATCGGTGCCGCGCGTTTGCAACTGGTCGAAGACAAGCTACGCCAGCCCTGGTGGCTGGAGTACACCGCCAGTTTCTTCCCGGTCATCGCCGCAGTGTTCCTGCTGCGCTCGTTCGTGATCGAGCCGTTCAAGATTCCGTCGGGCTCGATGATTCCCACGCTGCAGATCGGTGATTTCATCCTCGTCAACAAGTACACGTATGGCATTCGTTTGCCCATCGTGAACAAGAAGATCGTCGAGTTGAATCAACCGCAACGCGGCGACGTGATGGTCTTTCGCTATCCGAAAGACGAGTCGATGGACTACATCAAGCGCGTGATCGGCGTGCCCGGCGACGTGGTGAAGTACGACAACAAGCGCCTGACCGTGAACGGCCAGCCGGCGACCTACGCACCGCAATCCGATTACCTCGATGGCGAGCGCTTGACGTACTCGAAGCAGTATCAGGAGACGCTCGGCAACGTCACGCACAACATCCTGAACGACGCCGATCGCCCGGCTTATGTCTCCGGTCCGGACGATTTTCCGTTCCGCGAGAACTGCACTTACAATCAGACAGGCTTCACCTGCAAGGTACCTGCAGGTCACTATTTCATGATGGGCGATAATCGCGACAACAGCGCGGACTCCCGCTATTGGGGCTTCGTGCCGGACAAGAACATCGTCGGGAAAGCGTTCTTCATCTGGATGAACCTGGGTGACCTGAAGCGGATCGGTGCTTTCCATTGATCCGATAAGTGATGCAAAAATCTCTTATGGGAGCTCGGCAATTGCAAAACGGGGGAAATGCAATGCGGATTCGTCAGGCCGGTCTGAAACGCCCGTCGCGCGGGATTACGATGTTTGGCATCCTGATCGGCATCATTGTGCTGATCACGTTTGTACTGCCGGCCATCCGGTCCGTCCCAAGCCTGATGGAATACCAGGCCATCACGCGTGCAGTGAAGCAGGCGCGTGAGCGTGCAAGCACGCGCGAAGAAGTGGCCAACGCCTTTGACAAGCAAGCCGCGATCGACGACATCACGTCGATCAAAGGTGAAGATCTCGAAGTGCTGGACGCCAGTGGGTCCATCCAGGCGGTGCGTTTCTCGTACAAGCGAGAGATCCCGTTGTATGGCCCCATCGGTCTGGTGATCACCTATTCGGGGACCCAGCGTTGACATGAATTTGGATGCACTACAGCAACGTCTTGGCTACCGCTTCAGCAAACCGGAGTTGCTGCAGCAGGCGCTCACCCATCGCAGCCACAGCGCGATGCATAACGAGCGCCTGGAATTTCTTGGCGATTCAATTCTGAATTGCGCCGTCGCCGACATGCTTTACGGCATGTTCGGCAAGCTGGACGAGGGTGATCTTTCGCGTGTACGGGCCAATCTCGTGAAGCAGCAGGCGCTGTATGAGATCGCTCAGATGTTGCTGTTGCCCGATGCCCTGCGTTTGGGCGAAGGCGAATTGAAAAGCGGTGGCTTCCGCCGGCCTTCCATCCTGGCTGATGCGCTGGAGGCGATTTTCGGGGCGGTGTTCCTCGACGGCGGCTTCGACGCTGCCCGCACGCTGATCCGCAAGCTTTATATCCCGATCCTTGAACAGGTCGACCCGCGCACGCTGGGCAAGGACGCCAAGACGCTGTTGCAGGAGTATCTCCAAGGTCACAAGATTGCGTTGCCGCTGTACACGGTGGTTGCCACTCACGGCGCGGCGCATAATCAGCAATTCGAGGTCGAGTGCTCGATTCCGAAGCTGGAGATTCGCGTCTCCGGCAGCGGGGCATCGCGGCGCGCGGCCGAACAATCGGCGGCCAAGCTGGCCTTGGATGAAGCGCATCGCCTGGTGCCGCAGCTCGTCAAGCGCAGCCGCGCCGAGCGCACCGGCAAGACGCGCAAGCAGGCTACGCCGCCCGATCCGCAGTTGTCTCTCAGGTTGAAGGAATAATCAGGTAAATGAGCGACACCCCATTGCAGCCTTCGCAGCCAGAATCTGGTGTGCCGGAGGGGTTCCGCTGCGGCATGGTCGCCATTGTTGGGCGGCCGAACGTCGGCAAATCAACGCTGATGAACGCCCTGGTGGGCCAGAAAGTCAGCATCACATCGCGCAAGGCGCAGACCACGCGCCACCGCATCACCGGCATTCAGACGACGGATGACGCTCAGTTTGTCTTCGTCGATACGCCTGGCTTTCAGACGCGTCACGCCACGGCGCTGAACCGCTCGCTGAACCGGGCAGTCACCTCCACGCTCACGTCGGTGGATGCCGTGTTGTTCGTGGTTGAAGCGGGCCGCTATGGCCCCGACGACGAGAAGGTGCTCTCGCTGCTGCCGCGTGAAACGCCCGTGATCCTGATCGTCAACAAGGTTGACCGGCTCGACGCGTACACTCGTGCCGAGATGGTCGCCGTGTTCCTGCAGGACATGGCACAGGTGTTTCCGTTTGCCGAAATCGTGCCGATGTCGGCCAAGAACCGTGACGATATCGACCGCTTGCTCGGCATCGTGCGCCCGTACCTGCCGGAAGGCGAGCCGATGTACGACCCGGAAGCGCTGACCGATCGCAGCGAGCGCTTCCTGGCCGCCGAGATCGTTCGCGAGAAGGTCTTCCGCTGGACTGGCGACGAGTTGCCGTATTCCAGCACCGTCGTCGTCGATAAGTTCGAGACAGAAGGCCGTCTGCGCCGCGTATTCGTGACCATCTTGGTTGACCGTGACGCGCACAAGGCGATGATCATTGGCGCGAAGGGTGCCAAGCTCAAGCAGATCTCCACTGAAGCCCGCATGGACATGGAAAAACTGTTCGACGGCAAGGTGTATCTGGAGGTCTGGATCAAGGTCAAGAGCGGTTGGGCCGACAACGAAGCCGGCCTGCGCGCCTACGGCTACGAGTAACCGCCCAGCCGGGCCACTCCACACACGCTTGATGGCGGGACGATCCGATCCGATTCCGGACGAAGCCGCGGAATGGCTCGCCGAGGAAAGCGTAGCCGGCGCCGCGCCGCGCAAGAGCTTTCCTGCAGGGCGTTCCGAAACGCGCGTTGCTGCGCAGCCGGCCTTCGTGCTGCACAGTTACCCGTATCGGGAAACCAGCCTCATCATCGACGTCTTCACGCCGGACTATGGGCGCATGGCCCTGGTGGCCAAGGGCGCCAAGCGGCCGCATTCGGCCCTGCGCGCGGTGCTGCAAACGTTCCAGCCGCTGTCGCTTTCCTGGAGCGGGCGAGGGGATGTGCGCACGCTGACCCGTGCCGAGTGGGTGGGCGGCATGCTGCCTCTGGGCGGGGAGGGGCTGCTTTCCGGCTTCTATCTGAACGAACTGCTCGTCAAGTTCGTTGCCCGCGAAGACGGCCACCCAGTACTTTTCGCGCATTACGTCGAAACGCTCAACAAGCTGGCTCATGGTGAACCTGCCGCCTTCACGCTGCGTGCGTTCGAACGTGTGCTGCTACGTGAGACTGGCTTCGCTGCACGGCTCGACCGCTGCATCGACGGTGAGCCGGTGCAAGCCGACGCCGAGTATGTCTATCACCCGGAGCGCGGCATCCGACGGACACTGCCGAGCGATCCATCGTCCTGGCCCGTTTTGCGGGGCCAGACGCTGATCGACATGGAGCACGACGATTACGCCTCACGCCCAACGACCGCGCAGCAAAGCCGCAGCCTGATGCGTTTCCTGCTGCATTATCATTTGCATGGCACGCCGCTTTCGACGCGCCAGATCCTGATCGACTTGCAGAAACTATGATCTTTCATGCCTCGCCGGGAATCATCGACCTGGGCATCAACATCGACCACGTCGCCACGCTGCGCAACGCGCGCGGCACCACTTACCCGGATCCGATCGCCGCGGCGCTGCTGGCTGAAGAAGCCGGCGCCGACCTTATCACCCTGCACCTGCGCGAAGATCGTCGCCACATCAAGGACGCCGATGTGCGTGCGCTGCGGCCGCAGCTGCGCACGCGCATGAACCTGGAGTGCGCCGTCACGCAGGAGATGCTCGACATCGCGTGCGACATCGGCCCGCAGGATGTCTGCCTCGTGCCCGAGCGCCGTCAGGAAGTCACCACCGAGGGCGGTCTGGATGTGGTGGGCGGTTTCGCCAAGGTGCAGGCTGCCTGCAAGCAACTGGCTGATGCGGGCATCCGCGTGTCGCTGTTCATCGATCCGGATGCGGCACAGATCGAGGCGGCGGCCGCCGCCGGCGCTCCGGTCATCGAACTGCACACGGGCCGCTATGCCGAAGCGACCGATGATGCCGAATTGCGGGCTGAACTCGTCCGCATTGAAACCGCGGTGGAGGAGGGAATCCGCTGGGGCGTGCGCGTGAACGCCGGCCACGGCCTCCACTACACGAACGTGCAGCCGATTGCGGCCATCGCCGGCATTCACGAACTCAACATTGGCCACGCCGTCGTTGCGCATGCGGTGTTTGCCGGGTGGCAGAACGCGGTGCGCGAGATGAAGGCGATCATGGTCGCGGCCCGGCTGTCGTCAACCACGCCGGCGGCTGCACATCCGGGCGTGCCTGTATGAATGAACGGCCCGCAGCCGCCTCGGTGTCCGGTGCGATTTACGGCATCGGCACCGACATCATCCAGATCGAGCGCGTCGAAGGCGTGATGCAGCGGACCAACGGCCGCTTTGCTGAAAAGGTGCTGGGCCCCGATGAGCTGCGTGTCTACCATGCCCGGAAGGCGCGCTCAGAGCGGCGTGGCCTTGCGTTTCTTGCCACACGTTTTGCCGCCAAGGAAGCCGTGTCGAAAGCCATTGGCCTGGGAATGCGCTGGCCGATGACGTGGCGGGCGGTACAGACGCTGAACTTGCCATCCGGCCAGCCAGTCGTGCGCTATAGCGGTGAACTGGCCGACTGGATTGCGCAGCACGGCCTTCATATCCAGATCAGTGTGACGGACGAACGAGACTACGCGGTCGCCTTCGCCGTCGCCGAGTTGCAAACGAAATCCTCCGCATGACTCAAACCAAGAAGCAGAAGTACCCCGGCCCGATCGTTCTGGATGTTGCCGGCCTGGAACTCGGCCCCGACGATGTTCGACGCATTGCCCATCCGTTGACGGGTGGCGTGATCCTATTTGCGCGCAACTTTGAATCGCGCGCGCAATTGACGGCGCTCACGCAGGCTATTCGCGCGATTCGTAACGATGTGCTGATTTGCATCGACCACGAGGGCGGCCGCGTGCAGCGCGCCAAGACCGATGGTTTCACGCACCTGCCGGCCATGGGCGCGCTGGGCAAGCTTTGGGACACCGACGTGCTCGCCGCCACGCGCGCTGCCACCGCTTGCGGCTACGTGCTGGCCGCTGAACTGCGCGCGTGCGATATCGACCTGAGTTTCACGCCCGTGCTCGATCTCGACTACGGCAGCAGCAGCGTGATCGGCGATCGCGCCTTCCATCGCGACCCGCGCGTGGTAACGATGCTGGCCAACCACCTGACGCTGGGCTTGCGCCTAGCTGGCATGTCCAACTGCGGCAAGCATTTCCCCGGCCACGGCTACGTCCAGGCTGATTCGCACATCGCCGTGCCGGTGGACGAGCGCCCGCTAGAGGCCATCCTCGCTGACGACGCGCAGCCCTATGGGTGGATGGGAATTGGCCTCCAGTCGGTGATGCCGGCACACGTGATTTATTCAGCGGTCGATCCAAATCCAGCGGGCTTCTCCCGCTTCTGGCTGCAGGACATGCTCCGCGCGCATTTCAACTTTGACGGCGTGATCTTCAGCGATGACCTGAGCATGGAAGGCGCGAGCGTTGCCGGCACGGTCGTCGACGGTGCGCGAGCGGCGCTCACGGCCGGCTGCGACATGGTGCTGATCTGCAATGCGCCGGAAAAGGCCGATCAACTGCTCGGCGAGTTGGATGTGCCGATGGGCAAGGCGTCGCAGCGGCGCGTGCGGCGGTTGTTTGGTGGTCGGGCCGTGAAGGACTGGACGAAGCTGCAGCAGCAATCGGCTTATAAGCAGGCGCTGCGTACGTTACGCGAGGCAAAACTCATCAAGTAGCCTCGAAACGCCAAGAAGTCTGCTCGAAAAAGAAAAGGCTCCCGAGGGAGCCTTTCTTCTTGCTGCGACGCCAGCTTACTTGGCGCGGCTGCGGTACTCGTCGGTACGCGTGTCGATTTCGATCTTCTCGCCGATGTTGCAGAACAGCGGGACCATGATCGTGAATTCTTCGTTGTCGTTGATGCGAGCCGCCTTCAGAACCTTGCCCGACGACGTGTCGCCCTTGACGGCCGGTTCGGTGTAGACGATTTCGCGGACAACCGTCGTCGGCAGTTCCACCGAGATGGCGTTCTCGTTGTAGAACGTCACTTCGACCTTCATGCCGTCTTGCAGGTAGTTCAGCGCGCTGCCCATGGCGGCGGGCTCAACGTTGTACTGCTCGTACGTGACCGGATCCATGAACACGTACATCGTGCCGTCGAAGTAGGAGTACTCGGCTTCCTTCTTCTCCAGGATGACTTGGTCCATCTTGTCGTCGGCGTTGAACACCGACTCGCCGCCTGCGCCCGTCAGCAGGTTCTTGTACTTCATTTTGACGACGGCGCCCGAACGGCCCGAACGGCTGTACTCGGTCTTGAGAACGACCATTGCGTCGTTGCCGATCATGAACACGTTGCCAGCGCGGAGTTCCTGCGCGATTTTCAAAGCCATTTCACATTTCCTGAGAGTAAGAGGGTTCGATGCGCGCCAAGCAACGAAGCACCGCGCGATACCCTCCGGGCCGCGCGAACCAGGTCAGAGCCGGGGGTCGCATACAGATCAGCCCGCTATTTTACCTGTTTTTGGCAAAATGCCACCAAATTCGCGGCGAGATCGCCTAGTTGCATCAAGCTTTGTTCCCAGGTGACGGCCCGTGCGCGCAGACGCGCTGCCATAGATGCAAAGTCCGCCCAGTTGAGTGATGCCGGCGCACCATTCCACGCGTGCCAGAAGGCGACAAGTGCCTTGGCATCTGCCTCCGCCAGGGCAGCGGTATAGCGCGTCAGAAAGGCGTCCAGCTTCGTGAGGTGCACGTCGTCGCTCTGGGGGTAGATGTGCCAAACAAAAGGCTTCAGCGCCCATTGGGCGCGCACGAATGAGTCTTCTCCGCGCACGAAGTTGATATCGCAAGCCCAGAGGAGCGGGTCGTAATGCTCCTGTGGCACGAATGGCACGACTGCCACGTTCAGGTTGCCGCGCGTCCACCGAGCGCCTGTCTGGGCGCCACTGGCGTCACCCAACAGCTCGGCGACCTGCTTGGCAACCAAGCCTTCCGGGACTAGGCAAACCACCGGCTGTGGCGATGCCTCCCATTGAGCGACCAGCGTTGGCAGTGCCGGGTTGGCATAGGCGAACAGGCTCACGCGCAGGGCGTCAGGGCAGTCGCGCATCAGGTCGTCGACCCCGAGGCGGTGCCACAACGCATGGTGGGCGGCGGGGCTTGCTTCGAACGTCTTGCGTTGGGCGCCAAGATGCGATTCCCGAAGTACGCCGCCGGTGTTGCGGGCGAAGCCGGGGAAAAAGAAGTGTTTGACGAGCGGCAGCCGCAGATGTGGCGACTGCATCGCGTGATGCTCGGAGACCCACTTCTCGGCGCTCAGGTATTCGAGGTTGATCCAAACCGGCGGCGATCCTTGGGATGCCCGCTCGGCCATGAGCTTCAGCATGGGCTCCGGGACGGCGCATGCGAAGGCGCCGATCACCACGTCGTGCAGCGCGGGGTGCGCGTCGGCAGCGAGTAGGCTGGCGACCTGCGCATCGTCAGCCCAGTGGCGAATATCCACCCCCGAGATGCGCTGCGCATCGGCTTTTGCGTCAACAGTGGGGCAGATTTTTTCGAACGAGCGAAGATCGTCGACCCACAGGCGGACGGTATGGCCGTGCTCTTGCGCAAGCTGGCGAGCCAGGCGCCAGCAGACGCCAATGTCGCCGTAGTTGTCGACGACGCGGCAGAAGAGGTCCCAGGATGTGATGGTGCGCATGCAGGAAGGCCAGCCGGGCAACGAAGAAGATGGGCCGACATTGTAGTCGGCGGCTTGTTCTACACTGACGGCCTCTGATCCAGCGAACGCCATGTCGTCCGACCCCACGCAACCCCAGCCTTCCGAGACGCCCGAGAGCGTCGAGCCCAGCGCGCCTGCAAATGTGCCCGAGTTCGACGCGAAAGCGCACATCGCGCGCCTGCCGAACCTGCCGGGCGTGTATCGCTACTTTGATGCCCAGGGCAACGTTCTCTATGTGGGCAAGGCACGCGACCTGAAGAAGCGTGTGTCGAGCTACTTCAACAAATCGCTGCTTTCGCCGCGCATCGCGATGATGGTGGCGAAGATCGCGCGCATCGACACCACGGTCGTGCGCAGCGAGGCCGAAGCGCTGCTGCTAGAGAACAACCTCATCAAGGCGCTGGCGCCGCGCTACAACATCCTGTTTCGCGACGACAAGTCGTATCCGTATCTGAAGCTCACGCAGCACGCGTATCCGCGCATGGCGTATTACCGAGGTGCGACCGATCGCAAGCATCAGTACTTCGGGCCATTCCCGAGTGCGCATGCCGTGCGCGAGAGCATGCAGATCCTCCAGAAGGTGTTCCAGCTCCGCACGTGCGAAGACACGGTCTTCAACAACCGCACGCGGCCGTGCCTGCTGCATCAGATCCATCGCTGCAGCGGCCCGTGCGTGCAGGCGATCAGCGCAGAGGATTACGCACGCGACGTCGCCAACGCGGCCGGTTTCCTGCAAGGCAGGCAGGACGAGGTCATGCAGACGTTGCAGGACAAGATGCAGCGCTACGCTGAATCGCTGGAGTTCGAGCAGGCCGCCATCGTGCGCGACCAGATCGGCGCATTGTCGACGGTGCTCAAGCAGCAGTCTGTGGAGGAGGTCGGCCACGCCAGCGACATCGACATCCTGGCGGTTGCCATCAGGGGCGGCCACGCCTGCGTGAACCTCGCGATGGTGCGCGGCGGGCGCCATCTGGGCGACAAGGCTTACTTCCCCGCGCATGTTGAAGAGGGCGCCGCCATTGTCGGCGTGGATGTGGAAGCCGACGGTGAGACTGCGGCAGAAACATCACGCGATGCCGAACGCATGGCCAGCGACATCCTCGAAGCCTTCGTCGCGCAGCACTATCTCGATCAGTTTGTGCCGCCGGTGCTGGTGGTCAGCCATCAGATTCACGCAACCGAGTTGATCGACGCGCTGGCCGAGCAGGCCGGGCGCCGCGTTTCGGTTGTGCGCCAGCCGCAGGGCGGGCGCCGCGCGTGGCTGGAAATGGCGGAGAAGGGCGCCGAGCTGTCGCTGATGCGCCGGCTTTCCGAGCAAGGCAGCCAGCAGGCCCGCACACTTGCGCTGGCCGAGACCATCGGCATTGATCTCGAAGACCTCGCCGCGCTGCGGGTCGAGTGCTTCGACATCAGCCACACCGCTGGCGAAGCCACGCAGGCTTCGTGCGTGGTCTTTCACAGCCACGCCATGCAAAACAGCGAATACCGCCGCTACAACATCCAGGACATCACCCCCGGCGACGACTACGCGGCCATGCGGCAAGTCCTCACGCGCCGCTACCAGAAGATCGTCGAGCAGGCTGGAGAAGACGCTCCCAACATGCCGAGCATCGTGCTGATCGACGGCGGTAAGGGACAGGTGGAAGTCGCGCGCCAGGTCTTTGAGGAGCTGGGGCTGGATATCGGATTGCTCGTCGGCGTAGCCAAGGGCGAGGGGCGCAAGGTCGGCCTGGAAACGCTCATCTTCGCCGATGGCCGTCCGTCACTGGAGCTGGGGCAGGGCAGCGCTGCACTGATGCTTGT
Organism: Ralstonia chuxiongensis; assembly: GCF_024158925.1. Classification (NCBI taxonomy): domain Bacteria; kingdom Pseudomonadati; phylum Pseudomonadota; class Betaproteobacteria; order Burkholderiales; family Burkholderiaceae; genus Ralstonia; species Ralstonia chuxiongensis. Next base: position 442,307 of record NZ_JAMYWC010000003.1, read on the forward strand.
CGCGCAGATTCGCGACGAAGCGCACCGCTTTGCCATCACCGGTATGCGTGCCAAGCGGGCCAAGACGCGCAACACGTCGCGGCTGGAAGAGATCGAAGGCATCGGCGCCAAGCGCCGGCAGCGGTTGCTGGCGCGCTTTGGCGGTCTGCGCGGCGTGATGGCGGCGAGCGTCGACGAGCTGGCCACGGTGGAAGGTATCTCGCAGACCCTGGCCGAAGAAATCTACCGTCAGTTGCATTGATCGGCGACAATGCCCCATCTTGTCGCGTTGGTTTGCGCTTGCGCGGCGGTTGTCCTCTCGATTTGCCATGCCTTTCAACTTCCCGATCCTCCTGACCTGGTTGCGTGTGGCCATGATCCCGCTGGTGGTGGGCGTGTTCTACGTGCCGGACACCTGGATGGCACTGCCTGCCAAGAACCTGACGGCGGCGGTGTTTTTCATCGTCGCAAGCCTCACCGATTGGTTCGACGGCTTTCTTGCCCGCCGCTGGAACCAGACCTCCGCCTTCGGGGCCTTCCTCGATCCGGTGGCCGACAAGCTGATGGTGGCCGCAGCGCTGCTGGTGCTGCTGTCATTGGGCCGCGTGTCCGACGTCATCGCACTCGTCATCATTGGCCGTGAGATCACCATCTCCGCCCTGCGTGAGTGGATGGCGCAAATTGGCGCGTCGAAGAGCGTGGCCGTCAACTTCCTCGGCAAGCTGAAGACGACCTTCCAGATGATCGCGATTCCGTTGCTGCTGTTCGAGGGCCGCCTGTTCGGCATGATCGACGCGCAGGTGTGGGGCACGTGGCTGATTTACGTGGCGGCGGTGCTCACGCTGTGGTCGATGGCGTACTACATGAAGCTCGCCTGGCCACAGATTCGCGAGCGCGCAAAATGAGCCTGTAAAAACTCTTGCGCAAAACTGTTGACGAGAGCGATCTTTCTTTGCCATAATTTCGTTCTCGCGTTGCAGTGATGTGACGCAAACGGTCTGGGAGCACAAAGGTTGTACGGCAGTGCTGATAGCCAAAATGCGGGAATAGCTCAGTTGGTAGAGCGCAACCTTGCCAAGGTTGAGGTCGCGAGTTCGAGCCTCGTTTCCCGCTCCAGTTTGAAATGTGTGGCCGTGTTGATGTGATGGCACGGCAGCATAACCGGTTACGCGGGAATAGCTCAGTTGGTAGAGCGCAACCTTGCCAAGGTTGAGGTCGCGAGTTCGAGCCTCGTTTCCCGCTCCAATCCCGAAGGGAAGCCTTGCTTCCCTTTTTCTTTATCGGCACGGCAAGCACGCGATTCTCCATGAATTGCTACAATGCGGTGCTGAGCCCCTGGCGGGGTAGCAAAGTGGTTATGCAGCGGCCTGCAAAGCCGTGTACGCCGGTTCGATTCCGGCCTCCGCCTCCAGAATGCAAGAAGAAAGCCCCGACTGATTCGGGGCTTTTTGTTTTTGCATCGTGCGCGATGCGCGTGTTTCGGGCTTAGCGTTCCTCGCCGTGCATTCTTCTGTTTGGACAACGCACCACCTCTGCGTCGATGCGGCCGCCACCGGCGTCGCCAGCCAATCCCTTCAGCTAAGTGGTTGCATAAGAAAACTAGGTTGCATAGACTCAAGTGGTTTAAAATTAAAACCATATGAGGCAACAGATGCCCTCTGATTGTGTTGCCGAGCATTCGTCTACCGAGCGTGCCGGTCCCTCCCGGGCGTTGCCGCACGCGTGGGTTGCAATGCTGGCGCTTTGCGCAGCGGCTAGCGTATCGAATGTCTACTTTGTCCAGCCGTTGCTCGAACCATTGGCCCGTGAGTTTGCGCTCAGCGATGCATGGGCGGGCGGTATCATCGGCGCGACACAAGCTGGCTGTGCACTTGCCCTGGCGCTCGTCGTGCCATTAGGGGATCGCTGGCCGCGCAAGCCGCTGCTGTTGGTGCAGCTCGTCTTGCTCACGCTGGCGTTGCTCGCGGTAGCGCTTGCACCGGTGCGCTGGTGGTTGTTGCTCGGCATGTTCTCCGTTGGTTTGCTTGGCACAGCGATGACGCAAGGACTGATCGCCTGCGCTGCCGCGTTGGCGCCATCGACAGAGCGCGGGCGTGTGGTGGGTGCGGTACAGGGCGGGGTCGTGATCGGTCTTTTGCTGGCGCGTGCCATTGCTGGCTGGATCGCGGATGCCGCTGGCTGGCGTGCCGTCTATATGGTGTCAGCCGGCCTCTCGGCAGCGATGCTCTTTATGCTATGGCGCTCGTTGCCTGCGCCGCCGACTGCGCTTTCGCCCATGAGATACACGGCGCTCCTGCGCTCGATGTGGCAACTTCTGATGACCGAACGTGTGTTGCAGGCGCGCGGCCTGATCGGTTTGTTGATGTTCGCGGCGTTCAATGTCTTCTGGAGCGCGATGGCGCTGGCTTTGAGCGCTCCTCCCTATGCGCTCTCACCAGCGGCCATCGGTGCATTCGGTTTGGTCGGTGCGATTGGTGCGGTGGCTGCCGCGCGAGCCGGGCATCTGGCGGACCGTGGTTGGGCGCAGACGGCTACGGGCGTCGCGCTGGGTTTGTTGCTGCTCGCGTGGTGGCCGCTCGGTCTCGGATTGCAGCATCTGGCGTGGCTGATCGCTGGCGTGATCCTGTTGGACGTGGGCGGCCAAGCCGTGCACGTGCTGAATCAGAGTCTGATTTTCCGCTTGCAGCCGGAAGCGCACAGCCGGCTGGTTGGGGCGTACATGCTCTTTTACGCGGCAGGAAGCGGGCTGGGGGCGATGGCTTCGACTGCGGTGTATGCGTCGGCGGGGTGGTCGGGAGTGTGTGTCCTGGGGGCGGTGCTCAGCTTGGCGGCGCTTGGATTCTGGGCGGCGACCGCGGCTTGGACGCGCGGGCAAGAGCGCTAGCGGACGGTTTGGCAACGAGGATCCTGGGCAGCGTATACCCGGTAGCCTCACCAGCCCGGGGGCCCGCTCCTATACTTCCTGAGACCTCGCACCTTGTAATGGCGTGATAAAAAATGATAGAACGCCATGGAAACCCGGCTCTGCGCTTAGCTTTTCACAATTGTTTGCAATATGACAGGGGCGGCCTTTTAGCATGAGCTGGGCTCAAGCCGGTGTGCGACACATGCTGGCGGGGCGTGGGTAAGGTCTTGCGCGGCGGGCACGTGCCGCGCCAATGGTGGCTGGTGGATCGAACAACGATGCGCCGGTCCGGGACCCCGATCACAACGACGAACGGAGTGACCCGGCATTTCGCATAGCGATGCCGGACCCGTTACGGGGAAAGGGCAGTCCAGATGGCGATACGAATTGCCTCGGTAGAAGACAACCAGGCGCAGTCCGATTTGATCCGAGAGATCCTGGTTTCGTCCGGATACGAATGCGAGTGTTTCAGTAACGGAGACGCCTTCGTCAAGGCGCTGCGGGATCGGACCTTCGACCTGCTGCTGCTCGACTGGCAGTTGCCCGATATCAGCGGCATTCAACTTGTGAGTTGGGTGCGGCAGACGGTCGGCCCGGCCCTGCCGGTGCTGTTTCTGACCAACCGATCGCTCGAAGACGACGTGGTGCGCGGGCTGGCCGCCGGCGCCGACGATTACGTCGTCAAGCCGGTGCGCCGCGCCGAGTTGGTGGCGCGCGTCGGTGCGCTGCTACGTCGCGCCGCGCCGCGCACGAGCGAATCGCTCGAACGCATTCGCGTCGGTCCGTACGCGGTGGACCCGGTCGGGCGCGTGCTGACGTTGAATGGCTCGCAGGTTGAACTGTCACCGCGCGAGTTTGATCTTGGGCTGTACCTGTTCCGCAATGTCGGCAAGCTGGTGCCGCGAGAACTGATTGAGCAGGCAGTCTGGGGTCGCAGCATTGGCCCGGATTCGCGCACGCTCGCCACGCATATTTCAAAGCTTCGGCTCAAACTCGATCTCAATCAGAAGAATGGCGTGCGGCTGGTCTCGGTGTATTCGCATGGCTATCGCCTCGAAACCACGCAGGAAGATGGTGAAGCAAGCTGACGCAATCTGGGGTGGTTTGATTGGGCGCGCCGCGTTTGTCGGCGCGTTCGTTCTTTTTGGCGGCGTGTGGCAGGCGGCGACGGCTCAGCCTTCCGGCGCCGATGGCACCGATTTCCTCTATCGCGTGCAACAGGGCGACACGCTGATCAACCTCGCAGCGCGTTACATGGACAGCGTCGAAGGCTGGCGCTTGCTGCAGCAGCGCAACCATGTGGCAGATCCGTATCGGTTGAAGCCCGGCTCTGTCCTTCGGATTCCGTTCGATCGCATTCCGGTGGTGCCGGCGACGGCGCAGGTGGTGTTTGCCCGCGATGCAACGACCGGCGGCAAGCCGCTGCAAGCGGGCATGAAGCTCGCAGAAGCGTCGCAGATTGATACCGGCGACAAAGGCGCCGTGACGCTGGCATTTGATGACGGCACGCGCGTTACGGTGCCGCCGGGCAGCCACGTGGCGCTGTCGCGTGTGCGAGCGTTTGCGCGTGCCGGGCTGATCGATGTGCGTGTGCACGTAAAGCAGGGCGAGGCCGACTCCAATGTCTCGCCTAGAAAGACCGGCGTGGGCCGGTACGAGATTTCCACGCCGGCGCTGGTGACGGGCGTGCGCGGTACGCGTTTCCGCGTGCAGGCCAGCGAAGCCGTATCGACGAGTTCCGTGCTCGAAGGCGAGGTGGCCACGACCGCCGGTCACCAGAGGCAGGCGGTCAAGGCCGGTTTTGGCGTGCAGGCATCGGATGGGCACCTCAAGCGCGCAGCGCTGCCTGCTGCGCCCAAGCTCGACGCCATCCCCCAGCTTGTGCAGACGCCGTGCCTGCGCGCGACGTGGCAGCCGGTCAAGGGCGCGGTCGGCTATCGCGCAGCCGTGGCGCGCGATGCCGCGCTGACCGAACTCAGCGCTTACCAATCGAGCAAGACGCCCGCGGTAACGCTCTGCGGCGATGAGGACGGCGACTACACGCTCGTCGTGCAAAGCATCGATGTGCTCGGGCTGACAAGCGAGTCGGCCACGCGGCCTTTCACCGTGCGCCTGCACCCGGAAGCGCCCTATACGATCCAGCCCGCCAGCGGCCGGACCTACCGCAGCGGCGACGTGGCATTCGCATGGGCTGCCGTGTCCGATGCCGGCAGCTACGACATGGAAGTCGCCGGCACAGAAACCTTCGCCACCCCTGCCGTCCAGCAGCATGGCAAAGATGTGCGTCTGATCAAGCCATTGACGGCCGGCACATGGTGGTGGCGTGTGCGCTCCGTGACCGCAGACGGCAAAACGGGCCCGTGGAGCGATGCGCTGCGTTTTCGCGTGCTCGACATTCCGCCGGATGCCGTGCCGACAGCCGCAGTGGAAGCCGGCAATGATGGCAAGCTGCACGCCCACTGGCCTGCGCTGTCGCCCGAGCTGGCGGCATCTGGCGCGCGCACGCGTGTGCAACTGGCGGGCGACACAAGCTTCGCCAAGCCCATCGCCGACATCGTGAGCGAAGGCAATGAGGCCACCATTCCGCGGCCGCCGTCCGGCGTGTATTACATCCGCACTGGCGTAGACCTGGGCGATGCGGCATCGGTGGTCTACGCCAAGCCGCAGCGCATTGACGTCGGCACCTTCGTCGGCGATTCCGCTCGCAGCCCGGTGCAGAGCGGCGGCAGCAATCTCCTTCTCAATGACTGAACCCGTACCCGCCAAATCAGACGTGCGCAGCCTTGGGCGGCGCGCGCTGGTGGAGTGGGGCGTGCTGGTGGTGCTGGCTGCGCTGCTCACGTTGGGTGCGGTGCGCTGGAGCGTGGTCGCGCGGCTTGATGCGGCTCTGTACGACACCGTCATCACGCTGCATGGGCATGCGCCGCGCGACGATATCGTCATCGTTGCCATTGATGACCAAAGTCTTGACGCGGTCGGGCGCTGGCCGTGGCCGCGCGCCCGGCTGGCCGATCTGCTTGCGCGCGTGGGGCAGGCGCGGCCACGCGCCATCGGCGTCGATATTCTGCTGATCGAACCCGATCTTGCGCAGCCCGAAGGGGATCGTGCATTGACCGCCGCCATCGAGCAGGCCGGACACGTCATCCTGCCCGCGCTGCCCGAGCACACGGAGCACGGGCGCGTGTATCACTATCCGTTTCTCGGTATCAACGCGTCCGTCGCGCATATCAATGCCGCCCCCGATGCGGACAGCGTCGTGCGTGGCATGTATCTGGCCGAGGGTCCGCGTGCGCATGTGCTGGACCATCTTGCCGTGCAGCTCGCGCGACAGGCGCTCCAACCGCCGGCCTCCATACCGGCGCTGCCTGATGTGGAGACCGATGCCGGCGGCTGGACGCGGCGGGCGCATATCCGCCTGAATTTTGCGGGGCCGGCCGGTACGTACCGGCATGTGCCGGCGGTGGACGTGCTTAACGGCCACGTGCCGCCCGAGGCGCTCGCAGGCAAGCTGGTGCTGATCGGGGCGACGGCATCGGGTGTGTCCGATATCTTTGCGACGCCGCCCGCGCGCACGATGAGCGGCGTTGAAGTGCTGGCCAATGCCACGCAGACCGTACTCGACGGCAGCGCCATCCTGCCGGTGCCACCGGGCGTGTTCTGGGCGATGACGCTGCTTCCCTTGCTGATGACCGCGTTTGCGGTGCGTTGGCTTACGCCAAGGATGGCGCTTGCCGTGGCGGTGGCGGGTGCCGCCATGTTGTTGTTGAGCGCGATTGTCGCGCTGGTGTTCGGCAATCGCTGGCTGCCGCCGTTTGCTGCGTTGGTAGGCCCGCTGGTGCTGTATCCGCTGTGGAGCTGGCGCCAGCAGGAAGCCGCGTTGCGCTTCCTGCGTGATGAGATGCAGCGCTTGGCGCGCGAGCCAGGCCTGCTGGCCGATGCCGCGCCGCTCGCCCGCACAGGCCGCACCCTTGGCGCGCACATGGATGCCGTCGCCTCGCTCACGGACAAGCTGCGCGGGCTGCGCCGCTTCCTGGCGGATGCGCTGGAGAGCCTGCCCGATGCCACTGTCATCTGCACGCATGACGGCACGATCCGCCTGGCGAATGGCCGCAGCGCAGACCTCGCCGGCCAGTTGCAGACGCCCGGCCAAAACCGCGCGGCCGCATTGCGCGACCTGCCGACGCTGCTTGCGCGTGCGTTTCCCGACCCCGCCGCAGGCGGGCACTACTGGACCCGCTGGCTGGCCGACCCCGCCGGGCTCGAACCTGTCGAGCTGCAAACGCACGACGGCCGCTCGATGTTGATGCACGCTGCCGCGTTGCGGGACGAAGCAGGCCGCCCCGTCGACATCATCGTTAGTTTTGCCGACATCACCCCCGTGCGTCAGGCCGAGCGCCATCGCGAAGAAGCGCTGCGCTTCATCTCACACGACATGCGTTCGCCGCAGAGCGCCATCCTGGCGCTGATCGAACTGCAGCGCGACACATCGCGCGCATTGGATCGCGACGTGCTGCTCTCGCGCATCGGGCAGCTGTCATCGCGCACGCTGGAGCTGGCCGACGCCTTCATCGACCTGGCGCGAGCCGAATCGCAAACACTCAAGCTGGTGGATGTGGACCTGGTGGGCCTGGTGCTCGATGCCGCTGACGAGGTCTGGCCGCTCGCGAATCGTCACCAGGTGGAAGTGCGCGTGGTAGCCGACATCGAAGCGGCCGTGCGGGGCGAACCGCGTTTGCTGGTGCGCGCGCTGGTGAACCTGCTTAACAACGCCATCAAGTTCAGCGCGGCGGGTTCTGTCGTCACCGTGTCGGTCAAACAAGACGAGGCGATGTTCTCGGTGGCCGTGGCCGACCAGGGGGCCGGTATTGCCCTGGCTGATCAGCCGCGCTTATTCCAGCCGTTTCATCGCTTGCATGAGGACATGGCTAACGCGCCGTCCGGCAGCGGGCTGGGCCTCGTTTTCGTGAAGACGGTGGTCGACCGGCACGGCGGCCGCATTGCTGTGCAGAGCGCGCCGGGGCTCGGCTCCACCTTCACGCTGTCACTGCCGCGCAGCGCGCATCGCCACGACGCCTGAGGCCATCGCGGTCTCGTGTGGCCTTTGCCACATTTCCTTTTCAATCATTTGCATTTCGGCACTGCGGCGGCCCTACAGTTCGTTGGCCGACCCGCACAGCATGCACCGGTGACACACCGGTCGAGAGACGACGGCACCTTGGAAAACCGAGCACAGACACGCCCGAGGCGCCGCGTATGTTGAGCCAGACTGCAACCGATGTTTTGAGCGAATGCGATTACGAACGCGTTCTCGCCCAACTGCATCAAGCCCTGCGCGGCGACGGGAACCCGCCGCAGGTCGAACGCTTCTGGCTGGCTGGTCGGCATGTATCCATGTGGCGCGGCGGTGGTCGCGACGACGGCACTGAACAACACCATCGTCGCACCACCGCTTGACCGCGCCGCACGCAGTCAACCTCGAAACCGAGCCATGAAAATCGGTCTGATCGACACGCACCTCGCTCGCCAGCAGGCGATCCACTCCGCGCTGCAGCCCACGCGCTTCGAATGTGTGCCGCTGTTTCTCTCCCGCCAAGTTTTTGAAGCCATTGATGTGCACGGCATCAACCTGCTGATGGTCGGCGCGCATGCGCACGACATGCCAGGCCTGTCGCTGGTGCGCACCGTGCGCGAGCGTGTGGGCCCCGGTATGGCAATCGTCTACCTGGCCGACGGCCAGGCCGATACCGAAACCGCAGACGCGCTCAATCACGGCGCAGACCTCTGTTTCCAAGGTGATATCCGTCCGCCTGAGTTGCTCGCGCGGCTTGATGCCTTGATCCGCCGCTTTGCCGTGAGCCGTGCTGTGAGAGCGTCGGAGATTCAGCTGGGGCCGTATACGCTGGACCGGCAAAATCGTTCCATCCGGCTGCGCGATGTTTCGGTGTCGGTGCATGCGCGTGAATTTGAGCTGGCGCTGCTGCTGTTCGCAAATGCGGGGCGCGTTCTCTCGCGCGCCGACATCGAACTGGCGCTCTGGGGCCGCGAGCTGAGCCCGTATTCACGCACGCTCGATACGCATGTCTCGCGCTTGCGCAAGAAGTTGCGGCTTGGCACGGAGAACGGCCTGCGCCTGCGCGCCATCTACGGGCAGGGCTTCTGCCTGGAGCGCGTGATGGAAGCGGTGGCAACGCACTGACCGCCTTGACCACGGAGCCACGGCCATGCAATTGCTCTGCATCACCATCCTCATCGGCTTTCTGGCCGGGCTTGTGGCCCGGTGGACCACGCCAGGGCGAGGCGTCAGCGGCTTCCTCCTCACGATCATGATCGGCATTGCCGGCGCGCTGGCAGCCGCTTTTCTCGGCCAGTTGATGCGCTGGTATGAGCCGGGCCAGTCGGCGGGATTTGTCGGTTCGGTGGTGGGCGCTGTCATTCTGCTGGCGGGCTATCACCTGATGGCTCGCGACCGCTGACTGAGGCGCTTGAAAACAGAAAAGCCCCGCGAGTCGGGGCTTTTTTCTTGGTCGGGCAGACGGATCGAGTGGCGGCTGCCAAAAAGAAACGCCCTGATACTCGGGACAGCAGCATCAGGGCCAAGAAGGCCGCGGCTCTCTCTTCCGCGACCGGAGCGCACCCACGAGGGGTCGGTGCAAGCTCAGGTTACGTGGCTGAGAGCGGGGGAATGCAAATCTTTATCAACGGCGCCAACACGTTGGGGCGGGAGATGGTTGGTGCTGGGTAATAAGACGTCGTACAACTGTACGGTCTTCGGACCAACTCAGCCTGCCGTTGCCGCTGCTTGCGCGCCGGCCGCTTCGTGCGCGCGCCGCAGGCGTTCGCGGCTGTTTGACAGGTGCATGCGCATGGCTGCGCGCGCCGCTTCGGGGTCTTTGCGGGCGATGGCTTCAAAGACGCTGTGGTGCTCGCGGTTGACTGTGGCACGCAGTTCCGGAGCGTTCAGGTAACCCACCTGCTCCAGTCCCATCCGCGTGCGCGGGATGAGCGTTTTGCCGAGCTGGGCGAGGGCGCCAACAAAGTGTTCATTGCCCGTGGCGCGCGCGATGCTCAGGTGAAATTGCAGGTCGGAGGTGGCGCTGTCGTTGCCGTCTGCCTGGTCCTGCTCGATGGCTTCGAGTGCCATGCGCAGGGCGTCGATCTCGGCCGGAGAGATGCGCTGCGCGGCCAGGCCCGCACACTCCGTTTCAATGGCGACGCGCAGTTCCAGCATGCTCAGGATCTCGTGCATTGTGGACGCGTCGCCCAGCGGGATGCTGTTGTCTGTGCGCGGCGGCAGGACGAAGCTGCCGATGCCGTGACGCGTTTCGATCAGTCCCTTGGCCTGCAGGCGCGAAATGGCTTCGCGTATCACCGTGCGGCTCACGCCCAGCGCTTCCATCAATGCGGATTCTGTCGGCAGCTTGTCGCCAACGCGCAGGGATTCGTTCGCGATACGCCCCTTGATGTGGTCCACCACGACGTCCGCCAGGCTTTGGGTGCGGCGCACAAGCGTTGCGGGCGAATTGGGGGCGGGCATGCGGTCTCCGGATGGGGGCGGGTTTACCAGGGGTAGTTCGGCAGGAATGTGTCAATTATAGTCCCGTTCCATGTTGTACGACGACTGATGACATACGTGATGACCATGAATCACCCGACCGCCAAAACCCCAGTGCACACACCGCGCGTTACGCGCCTCCAGGTCATTCCGGTGGCTGGCCGAGACAGCATGTTGCTGAACCTGAGCGGCGCACACGGCCCATTCTTCACCCGCAACATCGTCATTCTGGAAGACTCCGAGGGGCATACCGGCGTGGGCGAGGTGCCGGGCGGCGAGTCCATCCGCAAGACCATTGAGGACGCGACGCCCCTGGTTGTCGGACAACCGATCGGCGCGTACAACAACGTGCTCAACAGCGTGCGCCGTCAATTTGCCGATCGCGACGCCAGCGGCCGCGGGTTGCAGACCTTCGATCTGCGCACCACCGTGCATGCGGTGACGGCGCTGGAAAGCGCGCTGCTCGACTTGCTCGGCCAGCACCTGGGCGTGCCCGTGGCAGCGCTGCTGGGGCAAGGGCAGCAGCGCGCCAAGGTGCCGGTGCTCGGCTACCTGTTCTTCGTGGGCGATCGCAAACGCACCGACCTCGACTACGCAGACGGCAGCGACGCCACTGACGACTGGACCCGCGTGCGCCACGAAGAAGCGCTCACGCCGGAAACGGTGGTGCGCCTGGCCAAGGCGGCCCATGCGCGCTACGGCTTCAAGGATTTCAAGCTCAAGGGTGGCGTGCTGAGCGGCGATGACGAAATGGTCGTCACGACGGCATTGGCCGAGGCGTTTCCTGAGGCGCGTGTCACGCTGGACCCGAACGGCGCGTGGTCGCTGGCAGAGGCTATTCGCCTGTGCCGCGACAAGCACGACGTGCTCGCCTACGCCGAAGACCCGTGCGGCGCCGAGGGCGGTTACTCGGGCCGCGAGGTGATGGCCGAGTTCCGCCGTGCCACCGGTTTGCCGACGGCCACCAACATGATCGCCACCGACTGGCGCCAGATGGGGCACGCCATTCAGTTGCACTCGGTCGACATTCCGCTGGCCGATCCGCATTTCTGGACGATGCAGGGTTCGGTGCGCGTGGCGCAGATGTGCGACGACTGGGGCCTGACCTGGGGCTCGCACTCCAACAACCACTTCGACATTTCGCTGGCGATGTTCACGCACGTGGCCGCAGCCGCGCCGGGCAACATCACGGCCATCGACACGCACTGGATCTGGCAAGACGGCCAGCGCCTGACGCGCGAGCCGTTCCAGATCGTGGGCGGCGAGATTGACGTACCGGCGGCACCGGGCCTGGGCGTCACGCTCGACATGGAGCAACTGGAGAAGGCCCACGCGCTTTACAAGCAGCACGGCCTGGGCGCACGCGACGACGCGATCGCCATGCGGCAGCTGATTCCCAACTGGCAGTTCGACAACAAGCGCCCCTGCATGGTGCGTTGACCGCTACGGCGGAACCCGAGGCGGCGCACGTCGTAGCAGGCCGCCGCGTACATCGGTAACCAATAAAAAAATATCGGAGACAACACCGTGAAGACCATCAAGGGCTTGCGCTGGTGGATCATCGTGCTGGTGTGCCTGGGCACGATCGTCAACTATCTGGCGCGTAACTCGCTGGGCGTCCTTGCGCCCACACTCAAAGACGAGCTGGGGATGAGCACCCAGCAGTATTCCTACGTGGTGGCGGCCTTTCAGGTCGGCTACACGATCATGCAGCCGGTCTGCGGCTTTATCGTCGACCTCGTTGGCTTGCGTATCGGCTTTGCTTTGTTTGGTGTGTTGTGGTCGTTTGCCGGCGTGCTGCATGCGGGCGCAAGCGGGTGGCTGTCGCTGGCGGGTTTTCGCGCCTTGATGGGGTTGACCGAAGCCGCTGCCATTCCGTCGGGCATGAAGGCCGTGGCGGAATGGTTTCCGGACAAGGAGAAATCCGTTGCCGTCGGATGGTTCAATTCGGGTACGTCGCTCGGTGCGATGTTGGCGCCGCCGCTGGTGATCTTCCTGCATCTGCGTTACGGCTGGCAGTCGGCATTTGTGGTGACCGGCGCCCTCGGCTTCTTGTGGGCCGCGCTGTGGTTCGCGTTCTACCGTTCGCCGAAGGACCATGCCGCGCTGTCCGACGCCGAGCGCGAAAAGATCATCAGCGGGCAGCTCCGTCCCGTCAGTGCCGAGCGTGGCAAGCGCCCGGTCAAGGATGTCGTGACGTCGCGCCGCTTCTGGGCGATTGCGCTGGCGCGCTTCTTTGCCGAACCGGCGTGGCAGACGTTCAGTTTCTGGATTCCGCTTTATTTCGTGAACGAACGCCATCTCGATCTGAAGGCGATCGCCATGTTCGCGTGGCTGCCGTTCCTGGCGGCTGACCTGGGCGGGCTGGCGGGCGGCTACCTGTCGCCGTTCCTGATCAAGCGTTTTCGCATTCCGCTGGTGTGGTCGCGAGTGTGTGGGGTCGTGCTGGGTGCGTTCATGATGATTGGTCCGGCGTGCGTCGGGCTCGTGGCGTCTCCCTATACGGCGATTGCGTTGTTCTGCGTGGGCGGCTTTGCGCACCAGATGATTTCCGGCCTGGTCAACACGCTGTCTGCGGACGTGTTCGACCCGGAAGAGGTCGGCACCGCGAGCGGCTTTGCCGGCATGGCAGCGTGGATCGGCGGCCTGGGCTTCTCGCTGCTGGTGGGCGCGCTGGCTGACAAGGTCGGCTACGGCCCGCTGTTCGGCCTGCTCGGCGCGTTCGATCTGATTGGCGCGGTGCTGCTGATCGTGCTGATTCGCGGGCAATCGCAGGAAGAGCGCGCCGCGCGTCAGTTGAGTCTCTCTGCTTCACACTGAGTTGAAACCGATGTCCATGTTGCATCCCCCCCGATTCGAACTCCAGGCGCACGAAGGCAACCGGCTGCGCCTGGCCAGCAGCGCCGGCGCTGCCATTGAACTCTTCGTGCTGGAAGAAGACATCATTCGCGTGCTGGTGCTGCCACAGGGCGACCTGCGCGGCCCGGCCACGTGGTCAATTGCCCCCGGCGGTGACGACACGCCGCTCGAAGGGCGCGACCGCCGAGACCTCGCCGGCTTCTCGCTCCCGGCATTCCAGTTGCAGACCGATGCAGACACGCTGCGCGTGGAAACGAGCAAGATCCGCCTGAGCGTTGCGCTCTCCGGTGGTTTTTGCACATGGCAGATCCGCGGGGCGGGCGAATGGCAGACCGTGCTGAGCGATCGCCCCACGCAGGCCTACAACTTTGGCTACTGGGACGAGCAGGTCTACCACTACGTGCGCCGCGAACCCGGCGAGATGTACTTTGGCCTGGGCGAGCGCGCCGGTGACATGAACCGTGCCCACCAGCGCTACGAGATGCGCAACATCGATGCGATGGGCTACAGCGCGCGCACGACCGATCCGCTGTACAAGCACATCCCGTTCTACGTGACGTGGCAACCGGAAAACAGCACCGGCTTCGGGCTGTTCTACGACACGCTGTCCGACTGCAGCTTCGACATGGGCCGCGAGCTGGACAACTATCACGGCCTCTATCGCTACTTTGTGGCGCCGCATGGCGATCTCGATTACTACTTCATCGCCTCGCCCGACACGCCGCTCGATGCCACACGCCGCTTTACGTGGATGACCGGCCGCCCCGCGTGGATGCCGAAGTGGGGGCTTGGTTACTCCGGCTCGACCATGACGTACACGGACGCGCCCAACGCGCAGGAACAAATGGCCGAGTTCATCGAGGGATGCCGTGAGCACGACATCCTGTGCGATTCGTTCCACCTTTCGTCGGGCTATACGTCGATCGGCCCAAAGCGCTACGTCTTCAACTGGAACACTGACAAGTTCCCAGATGCGCGCGGCTTCGTCCAGAGCTATCTGGATGCCGGCATTCGCCTGTGCCCGAACATCAAGCCGTGCCTGTTGCGCGACCACCCGAAGTTTGAAGAAGCCAAAGAAGCCGGCCTGCTGATTTGCGATGCAAAGGGCGAGCCGGCGTGGGTGCAATTCTGGGATGAGGTTGGCGCGTATCTCGACTTCACTAATCCGAAAACGCTCGATTGGTGGAGGGCCAACGTCAAGAGCACGCTGCTCGAGTACGGCATGGCGTCGACCTGGAACGACAACAACGAGTTCGAAGTCTGGACGCCCGACGCTTTCGCGCATGGGTTCGGCAAGAAGGCGCCCATCCGCGAAGCCAAGGTGCTGCACACGATGCTGATGATGCGCGCCTCGCGCGAAGCGCAGCTTGAGTTCGCGCCGCACCGTCGGCCGTTCTTGGTGTCGCGCTCGGGCGGTGTCGGCATGCAGCGCTACGTGCAGACGTGGTCCGGCGACAACTACACCTCGTGGGAAACGCTGCGCTACAACCTGAAGATGGGTTTGGGGCTCGCGCTGTCGGGTGTCTCGAACATTGGCCACGACATCGGCGGGTTTGCGGGCCCGGCGCCGTCGCCGGAGCTGCTGGTGCGCTGGGTGGCGTTTGGCGTGTTCATGCCGCGCTTCTCCATCCATTCGTGGAACGATGACAAGACCGTCAACGAGCCGTGGATGTATCCGCAGGTCACCTCGCAAATCGCCTCACTGATCAAGCTGCGCTACCGGCTGATCCCGTATCTGTACGAACTGCTGTGGCAATCCACGCAGGCCTATGAGCCTGTGCTGCGCCCGACGTTTGCCGAGTTTCCGAACGACCGCCGCTGCTACGCCGAGTGCGATGACATGATGCTCGGCTCGTCGCTGCTGGTGGCACCGACCGTGGACGAAGGGCAGACCGAGCGCACCGTCTATTTGCCAGCCGGCGCACGCTGGGTTTCGTACTGGAGTGGCGAGGCCTTCGACGGCGGACAGACCATCACGCTGCCATCGCCTTGGGACCAACCGGTCATGCTGATTCGCGAAGGCGGTGTGATCGCGCTGAACGTGGCGGAGCAGCATTTCGATCAGCGCGCCGATCAACGCGGCTTCGTTGTTGTTCCGATGCACGGCGTTGGCGAGGCCGTTGGCGGCTGCATTGAAGACGATGGCGAAACCGAAGCGTGGCGCAGCGGCGAGCAGGGCCGCTGGAGCGTGCGTGCGGTGTCTGACGCCCAGGCCATCACGCTGCACGTATCGCGCGAAGGCAAGATGCCGACGCACGCCGACACGGTTGAGATTCGCCTGCCCGCGGGTGATGCACGGCAAGTGCAGACGCCGCATGCTCGCGTGTTGGAAACCGATGTTGCAGGCGGCTGGCGCCGCTTGACGTTGCAATTGCTGGCCTAGTGCCGCATCCTCGCCGCGCATCACGTGCGGGGTCCGCAGAGGCCCCGTGATGCGCGGTGTTCCCTTGGTGCAGGAGATTTCCGAGATAACAACGATGAAAACCACACGAGCCAAACGTTCCCGTTCCCTCACGCCGGTCTATGCGTCGGTTGCGCTGCTTTGCGCGGGCGCTTCGATGCACGCCGCAGCGCAAACGTCAGTCACGCTGTATGGCGTGGTTGACAATGCCTTTGCCTATTCGAGCAACCAGGGCGGCCACTCCAACGCCTACATCAATTCGGGTGCCTTGCTGGCCAGCAAGTTCGGCCTGTACGGCACGGAAGACCTGGGCGGCGGCAACACGGCGCTGTTCCGGCTGGAGAGCGGCTTCAATGCCGACACGGGGCAGCAAGCCCAGGCCGGCTATATCTTCAACCGCCAGGCCTACGTCGGCCTGAGCAACACGAACTACGGCCAGATCACGCTGGGCCGTGCGTACACGCCGTACTTCCAGTACGTCGCGTCGCTGGGCCCGACCAACGTGCTGACGGGTGCCACTGGCGCGCACCCGGGCGACGTGGACGCGTTGGATACCACGCTGCGATTCAACAACTCCATCACTTACACCACGCCGGTGTGGGGTGGTCTGCAAGCCGGCGTGCAATACGGCTTTGGCGAGCAAGCCGGCAGCATTTCGAACGGCAGCAGCGTGAGCACCGCGTTGCGCTACGACTACCAAGCCTTTTCGTGGGGCGTGGGCTATACGCGTCTGAAGAACGTGTCGACCGGCACGACGGCCGGCAATTTCAGCAACGTCGGGACGTTCGCCAACAACTCGCCGGTCAACTCCGGCTACGCCACGGCAGACTCGGCCCAGCTCATCGCTACGGCCGCGCGCTATACGTTCGGTAAGCTGATGGTGGGTCTGAACTACTCGAACGTTCAGTACAAGCCGGGCGCGCTGTCGCTGTTCACGCAGTCGGCCACGTTCAATACGGTGGGCGCGATTGCCACCTACGATCTGACGCCCGCATTGCGGCTCGCTTTTGGCTACAGCTACACGGCTGAGAAGGCGCGCAACGGCATCAGCTCGCCGGCCAAGTACAACCAGTTCTCGATGGAGCAGTTGTATTCGCTGTCCAAGCGCACCGCGTTCTATGCGATTCAGGCGTACCAGCGCGCCAACGGCCAGACGCTGCGCGCTTCTGGGGCGAGCACGTCAATCGTGGATGCGGTGGCGTCGGTGGGCGACTCGCAGAACGGCACGCCGTCGAACGGGCGCAGCCAGTTTGTGGGCATGGTTGGCATTCGGCATTCGTTCTGATGGATAGCAAGCCCAAAACTTGGCTTGCGCCGGGGCCAATACATACGCTGCAGGCCGGCGCGCTGACGATGGATGTCGCGCCGGCGGCAGGTGGCCGCATTGCCTCGTTGGCTTCGGCCGGCGAGGGCGGCCAGCGGGTCGACTGGCTGGCGCCGATGTCGACGGAGTGCCTGCGTGATGGCTTCGACGGGCTGGCATGGCCCAAGGCCGGGTGCTATCCGCTGCTGCCGTTCTCCAACCGCATCCGTGACGGACGCTTCTATTGGGACGGCCGCGAGGTCCGTCTCGCGCCGCATCCGGGCCAGGCGCATGCCATGCACGGGCTGGCGCACGCGCGTGCATGGACAGTGAAGCAGGTCACAGCGTCGTCGATCGAACTTGGTTTGCGCTATGTGCCCGAGGCAGACAACTGGCCCTGGCCGTTCACAGCCACACAAACGCTGGTGCTGAGCGAATCCGGTCTGGATGCCGTCATGACGCTGCGCAACGATGGCGACAGCAGCATGCCGGCAGGTGGCGGCTTTCATCCGTACTTCGCGCGCAGGTCCGATACGCGCGTGCAGTTCGATGCTGCAACGATGTGGCCGACCGACGCCGGTGAAGTTGCCGTCCGTCGCGAGCCGATCACGCCGCGGGAAGATTTCCGTCACCCCCGCGCATTGCCGGATGCAGCGCTCAGTGTCTACTACAGCGAATGGCAGCAGCGTGCCGTGGTGTTGTGCGCGGGTGGTGTGCTGACGCTCAGCGCCGATGACCCGCTCGACCACTTCATCCTGCACGCGCCGCACGCGCAGCCGTATTTCTGCCTGGAGCCCATTTCGCACGTGGCCGACGCGATCAACTTGGCGGCCAAGGGATGGGAAGGCACGGGCCTGCGCGTTTTGGCGCCCGGCGAGACGCTGCAGATGCGCATGCAACTGCGCATCGAAACAACGGCCTGAAATGCGACGCCGCGTTAGCGGCGCTCACCGGGCCACGGCGCTGCTTTGCCGAACCACTCCGTCAGGAAGTCGATAAACGCGCTGACCTTGGCCGATAGGTTGGCGCTCTCCGGATACACCGCGAAGATGTCTGCCGCGGGCGGCGGGGGAGAGGAGTCTGCGGAACGATCGGCCGACGCCATGAGCGTCGGCCGTTTTGTTTTCCGCGCACTGAAGCGAAAGCGCGTCGCAAATCGCGCAAATGAAAAAGGCCCGACAGTTGCCTGTCGGGCCTTTCATATTCTGGTGGGGCGTGAGTGACTCGAACACTCGACCTACGGATTAAGAGTCCGCTGCTCTACCAACTGAGCTAACGCCCCGCGAAGAAACGAGACTATATCAACCTTTTTCGGATCGCGCTAGTCCTTTGCGCGAATTTTTTTCGAATCGGTTGTGTGGCCGCGTAGCACGTCGATGAATTGCGTGAGTCCGTGCGTCGGATGCTTGTCGCGATGGCGCACGATCAGCAGCGGTCGGGCGATGCGCGGCAGGCCGCTGTTGACCTCGACCAGGCGGCCATCGCGCAACGCATCGGCCACCACGTGACGCGACAGGCAACTGATGCCGTAGCCGGCGGCTACCGTGCGCTGAATGGCTTCGGAGTGGCCAAGTTCGAGCGCCACATGCAGCGGCCCGACCACCGAAGCAATGCGGCTATCAATCAGTTCGCGCGTGCCGGAGCCGGGTTCGCGCATCAGCCAGCCCGCTTCGCGCAGCGCTGCGTGTGAGACAGGCCCTGTTCCTTGGGTGAGCGGGTGCCCGGGCGCGGCCACGATCACCATCTCATCGTCGATCCACGTTTCGATCTCCAGTGCCTCGCCGCGACAGGTGCCTTCAATCAAGCCGATGTCGACCTCGAAACGCTGCACGGCATCGACCACGTCCTGCGTATTGCCGATCAGCACGTCGAGTTGGCTGTCGGGTGCGATCTCGTGCCGGAAGCCCGCCAGCAGGGCGGGCAGCACGTAGTTGCCGATCGTGCTGCTGGCTGCGAGCTTCAGGCGCACGTTTGGCTGGGCGGTTGCGTGTTCCAGCGCATCGGCGTGATCAAGCAGCGCCTGCGCTTGCGGCAGAAGCTGTCGGCCCAGTGCATTCAGATGCAGACGGCGCGCATGCCGGTCAAATAGCGGATGTCCGAGTGTGGATTCCAGCTCCGCCAGCGCTGCGCTGACGGCCGATTGCGACAGGCCAAGAGCTTCTCCGGCCGCGGTGGTCGTTTCACTGTGTGCGATGGCGGCGAAGACGGCCCATTGCCGCAGCGTGACGCGAGGCGCCTTGTTATCCATAAAAGTGGTTGAAATTACTAAAATTACCTGTTTTACATGTTATCACGATCTGCATATCGTTATGCGTATAGCGAATAAGCAAGGCGAATGTGATGACGATTGCACAGAAGCAGTTGGCGCCCCAGGGCGTGACAGCGGGATTTGACGGGCGAACGCTCGCCAGCGTGGCGGTGTTGTTCGGGTGTGCGGGGATTGCGGTGGCGCTCGGGGCAATGCCCTGGGCGGGGCACCTGGGCCTGAGCGCACTGACGCTCGCCATCCTGCTCGGCATGGCTGTCGGTCATGTACCGGGGCACCAGCGTTGGCTGACGCCAGGGGCAATCCAGTTTGCGCGCCATACACTGCTGCGCGCTGGCGTGATTCTCTACGGCGCCCGGCTGACGCTGGCGCAGATCCAAGATCTCGGTACTTCGGGCGTGGTGATTCCGCTGGTGGTATTGGCAGCGACGATGCTGGCCGGCACGTGGATCGGCACGCGTTGGTTTCGCCTCACGCGCTCACAAGCCGTGCTGGTGGCGGCGGGCAGTGCGGTATGTGGGGCGGCGGCTGTGCTGGCCGTTGCGCCAGCGGTGAAGGCATCCCCGCGCGAAACGGCCGTGGCGATCGCCAGCGTGGTGCTGTTCGGCACGATCGGCATCTTTCTGTATCCGTGGCTGTACGCGCTTGTTACGCATGCCGGTGTGGCCATCACGCCAGAGCACTTTGGCGTCTACATCGGTTCGACGATGCACGAGGTCGCCCAGGTGATTGCCGCGGCGCGTCCGCTGGGCGACGACGCCACCAACGCGGCGGTCGTGAGCAAGATGGTGCGTGTGCTGGCGCTGGCCCCGTTGCTCGTGGTGCTGGCGTGCACAACACCCGGTGAAGCTCAGGGGCCCGCTTCGACGTCTCCTGAGAATTCGCTTCGCAAAGCCGCCGGCCACGCCTGGAAAGCGATGCCCTGGTTTGCGGTTGGGCTGCTGATCGTGACGCTGCTGAATTCCGCTGGTGCGATTCCCGCCGCATGGCATGCCCCCATCGACGCCGTCGACACCGCCATGCTGGCCTGCGCGATGTTTGCCATCGGCACGCAAACGCATGTGCCGATGCTGCTGAAGTCCGGTGTGCGTCCGCTCCTGTGCGCTGCTGTTTTGTGGGTGGGGCTGGTGGGCGGCGGCGCGCTTATCAACGTGGGCGTGCGCTTGCTGGTGGGCTGATCTGGCACCTGAAGTTGCATGTGCAGAGGCGGCTGATTCTCTTCGATGGCGCGCAAGTCGCATCCGGTTGGCGACTTGCGCGCCGCGGCTTTTCATTCGAGTGAGGCCGCCTAGTATGAAGTCCTGAGTCTTAGGACAGAGGGGCAATCATGCAAACGCATCCCGTAGTTTCAAGAGACGAATGGCTCATCAAACGCCGAGCGTTGCTGGCGCGCGAGAAAGAGGCCATCCACCTGCGCGACGCCATCAACGCCGAGCGTCTGGCGCTGCCCTGGGTCAAGGTCGATACGGAATACGTATTTGAATCATCGGAAGGCAAGAAGACGCTGGCCGAGCTGTTCGACGGCCGTAGCCAGTTGGTGGTCTACCACTTCATGTTCGGGCCCGACTGGGATGCGGGCTGCCCAGGGTGCTCCTTCTTCTCCGATCATGTTGGTGGAATGCTCACGCATCTGAACCACCATGACGTGACGTTCGTCGCCGTGTCTCGCGCGCCAATGGACAAAATCGCGGCTTACAAGAAGCGCATGGGCTGGCAATTCCCGTGGGTATCGTCGTTCGACACGACGTTCAATCACGACTATCGCGTGAGCTTCTCGCAAGACGAACTCGCTAGCGGCTCGGTCGACTACAACTACGCCGCTACGCCCCGCGAAGAAGCCCATGACGAGCTGCCTGGATTGAGCGCGTTTTACAAGGACGAGGCGGGCGATGTCTTCCACACGTACTCGACGTATGCGCGGGGTTTGGAAGACATGGTTGGTACGCTGCTGCTGCTCGATCGCGCGCCGCTCGGCCGTAACGAGACGGGCCCGTTGTCATGGGTGCGCCGGCACGATGAATACGAAGATGCACCGAAGGCGCACGCGTGCTGCGCATCGTAAGGCGCTGGAGCGGAAAGAAGGGAGGGGAGGCGAAGAAAGGATTGGTGCCCGAGGCCGGGATCGAACCGGCACGCGCCGATTAGGGCGCAGCGGATTTTAAGTCCGCGGTGTCTACCAATTTCACCACTCGGGCTGGGGCGACGGTGCAAGACAATACACGAGACCGATGCCGAAAATGAAAACGCCCCGCACGAAGCGAGGCGTTTTGTTATTTTGGCTCCCCGACCTGGGCTCGAACCAGGGACCTACGGATTAACAGTCCGGCGCTCTACCGACTGAGCTATCGGGGAATCGCTGCAACAGCGAAGAAATGAATTCTAGCTAGTTTCCGATCTGCCCGTCAACACCTTTTTTGCGATGCACTACAAAAAGGGAGGGTAGGCAAGTTCACTCAACTAGTTCAGCCGCGGTCGAGGTACTGCTCCTTGTCCTTCACGTCCTTCCAGTCGTCGGCGTCGGGCAGGGGTTGCTTGGTCTTGGTGATGGACGGCCAGCCGGCTTGAGCCAGCTCGACATTGATGGCGATCCACTTCTGCTGATCAGCGGGCACGTCTTCTTCGGCATAGATGGCGTTGACTGGGCATTCGGCCACGCAGACGGCGCAGTCGATGCACTCGTCCGGATCAATCGTCAGGAAGTTCGGGCCTTCACGGAAGCAGTCGACGGGGCAGACGTCCACGCAGTCGGTGTACTTGCAGCGGACACAGCTTTCGGTAACGACGTGAGTCATTTCGCTTGGAAGTTGAAGCTAGGAATTCGTGGGGCGCGCGGTCATGGATGCTTGTGCGTTCCCATGCCGGCAGTCCCGCATTGTAACGCACCGGCCGTGCCCGACCGCAGCGTCATCCGTGCGTCGTCAGACAGTTTTTGCATGTGTTTATGCGTTGGCGCAAGGTTTGACCAATCCGCTATTGCGCATGCTCGATCACCATCTGAACGCGCGTGATGCCGTTGAAGGTGTTGTTGTCGAGCCGGTAGGCCACATACGCTGAGGCGCCCAGCGGCTCGGCGTGGTTGAACCAGATCGCGTCGAAATGCTGCTTGCCGCGGCCAAGCTTGAGTTTCAGGTGCTTCTCTTTCAGGACGGCCTGCGACAGCACATCGAATTCGCCGCAGAAGCTTGGCGCCGGAAAGCCCTGACCCCAAACCTGGGTTTCGAGCAGCTCGACGAACTGCGGTGTGAAGCATTCCGGGTCCGCCTCGCCGTCGGTTTCGAGCACGCGGGAGAGCAGCGCCTCGGTCAGCCATTCGCGGCCGACGGCCTCGAAGGTCGAGACGAATGCATCGAAACCGTCTTCGCGCAGCGTGAGTCCTGCCGCCATGGCGTGGCCACCGAACTTCACGATCAGCCCCGGGCTGCGCTTGTGTACGGCGTCCAGCGCATCGCGCAGGTGGAAGCCGGGAATCGAACGGCCCGAGCCCTTGATGACCCCATCATCACCGGGCGCAAAGGTGAAGACGGGGCGGTGGAATTTGTCCTTGATGCGCGAGGCGACGATGCCGATCACGCCCTGGTGCCATGTCTCGTTGTAGACCGCGATGGTGTGGCGGCCAGCGCCGTCCAGCGCATTCATGCTGTCGAGAATGGCGAGCGCTTCCTGCTGCATGCCGGCTTCGATCTCGCGGCGCTCGCGGTTCATGCCGTCGAGCTCGGCGGCGATGGACATGGCGCGGTCGTAGTCATCGGTGAGCAGGCATTCGATGCCCAGTGACATGTCGGCCAAGCGCCCGGCGGCGTTCAGACGCGGGCCTAGGCCGAAGCCGAGATCGAACGTCGACGCGCGACGCGCCTCGCGGCCGGCCACGCGGAACAGCGCGGCGATGCCCGGGCACATCCGCCCGGCGCGCATGCGCTTGAGGCCTTGCGCGACCAGCAGGCGGTTGTTGGCGTCGAGCTTGACCACGTCGGCCACGGTGCCGAGTGCCACCAGATCGAGCAGCGCATCAAGGCGCGGCTGATCCTGCGGCGTGAACACGCCGCGCTTGCGCAATTCCGCCCGCAGCGCCAGCAGCACGTAGAACATCACGCCAACGCCCGCCAGATTCTTGCTCGGGAAGCCGCAGCCCGGCTGGTTCGGGTTGACGATCACGCGCGCCTCAGGCAATTGCGCCCCGGGCATGTGGTGGTCTGTCACGACAACGTCGATGCCCAGCGCATTGGCCGCAGCCACGCCCGCCACATCGGCGATGCCGTTATCGACGGTGACCAGCACGTCCGGCTTCTCGCGCGCGGCCAGTGCCACGATTTCGGGCGACAGGCCGTAGCCGTACTCAAAGCGGTTCGGGACGATGTAGCTGACCTGCGCGCCCAGCATGCGCAAGCCGCGCACGCCGACGGCGCAGGCGGTGGCGCCGTCGCAGTCGTAGTCGGCAATGATCAGCAGGCGCTTGCCGGCGGCGATGGCGTCGGCGAGGTAGCGCGCTGCGTCGTCAATGCCCTTGAGTTGCGCGGGGGGCAGGAGGTCGGTCAGCTCGGTCGACAGTTCGTCGGGCCGGGCGACGCCCCGGGCGGCGAGGATGCGTGCGAGCACAGGATGAATGCCGTGGCCTGCCAGCGTGGTGGCGGCGTCAGCGGAATGCGAACGGACAGCGATGCGGGTCATGCAGGATCAGGCTCAAGCGGCCATGGAAAGCGGGGAGAGCGCATCACGCAAGGTGCGTGGACGACTGAAGCGGCGCAGCCAGCCGAACGGGCCGTTGGCGAGTTCGCGGCGGGTGACGCGGTAGTGAGCGTAGTGCGAGTCGCCGGTCAACACGAGCGAGACGGCGTCGATGCGGCCGTCGGCCAGCGCATCGGCGGCGGGGGTGAACCAGTCGCGGTCGTACGCGCGCAGGGTTTCGATCCAGTCGTACCAGTTGGCGGAGAGATACGGCTTGCCGGCGTCGCCCAGCAGCGCGGCGGCACTCGTGTCGTCGAACGGCACGGCGGCCAGCGTTTCCGCGCACAGTTCAGTGGCGTTGCCGGCGTGACACAAGCCGGCGAAGAACGGATCGGCGCCGATCATGCGTTCTGCAATCGGGCGGGCATCGACCAGCGCGCCCTGGCCGAACAGCCAGACCGAATTGACCGGCAGCAGGCCACGCGCCTCGCGCGCTTGGTTGACGGGGTGGTCGTACCACGTCATCTGAATTTCGTTCTGGAACTTGCGCCAGGCGCGTTCCTGCTCGCCCTTGTGCATCCAGATGTCGATGTTGTGGCCGGTGGCGCGCTGCGGCGCGGCGGCAATCAGGTCGCCAAAGGGCGAATCGGCGACGTACCAGCGCGCGGCGTGCGTGGAATCGAGCGTGATGCCCATTTCGGCGACCAGGGGGGCGATGGCAGTGCGCA
The DNA here is from genome assembly GCF_024158925.1 of Ralstonia chuxiongensis. NCBI lineage: Bacteria > Pseudomonadati > Pseudomonadota > Betaproteobacteria > Burkholderiales > Burkholderiaceae > Ralstonia > Ralstonia chuxiongensis. Next base: position 466,962 of record NZ_JAMYWC010000003.1, read on the forward strand.
GGGCGTCGGCGTCGGCGGCGTCCAGGCGCAGTTGGGCTGGGTCGAGCATCACCAGGTGGTCCCGGGCGGCGTGGATGTGGACCGGCTGCAGGCACGCCCAGGTGCGCGTGTCGGCGCTGCCGCCGTCCGCCAGGCGCATGTACGGCGCCGACGGCAGCGGAGAAATGGGTAGCCCGGCATGCGCAGCCAGCCAGCGCTCGTGCGGCAGCGTGGGCAGGTAGGCATCGTCGTGGCGCTCGCGTTCTGCCTCGCGCGCACGCGCAAGCAACCTTTCGAGGCCCGGCAAGGTCAATTGACGGTAAGCGTCGTCCGCCACCTCGGCAGCGGGCGCGCAAAACGGGACAATCAGGGTGAGTTCAGGAATCATGGCTCCGAGATTGTAAACTTCCGGCTCGTCGGCCAGTGAGCCGGACAAATCACACCCACGGGGAATCCCCTTTGAAACTTCCATACGAATGGCAGATCGGCTGGCGGTATACGCGCGCAAGCAAGCGCGCCAGCCGCAACAGCTTCATCTCTTTCATCTCGCTCATCTCCATGCTCGGCATTGCGCTGGGGGTGGCGGCGCTGATCATCGTGCTCTCCGTCATGAACGGCTTCCAGAAGGAAGTGCGGGACCGCATGCTGTCGGTGCTGGCGCATATCGAGGTCATGGCGCCGAACAGTCTGCCGGACTGGCAGCGTACCGCCAATGAGGCGATGCAGAACAAGGAAGTCATCGGCGCGGCACCATACGTGGGCGCGCAGGCCATGATCACGCGCGACGAGGCGGTGCGCGGCGTGCTGCTGCGCGGGGTGTCGCCAGCGGACGAGCCGAAGGTGTCGGACATTGCCAAGGACTTCAAGACGGGCACGATCGACGACCTGAAACCCGGCGAATTCGGCATCGCCCTTGGCAGCCAGCTGGCCAACGGCCTGGGCGTGCACCAGGGGGACAAGGTCACGCTGGTGGCGCCGCAGGGCACCATCACCCCGGCGGGCGTGTTGCCGCGCCTGAAGCAGTTCACGGTGACGGGCATCTTCGAATCGGGCCACTACGAGTTCGACAGCTCGCTGGCGCTGATCAATATGGAAGACGCCGAGCGCCTGTTCCGCCTGGATGGCCCGACCGGCGTGCGCCTGAAGCTGGTGGACATGGACCGCGCCCCACAGGTGGCCGAAGCCCTGTCGCGCACGCTGACCGGCGAGCTGTACATCCGCGATTGGTCGCGCCAGAACCGCAACTGGTTTGCCGCCGTGAAGACCGAGAAGAAGATGATGTTCATCATCCTCACGCTGATCATCGCCGTGGCGGCGTTCAACCTTGTGTCTACGCTGGTGATGACGGTGACGGACAAGCAGGCTGACATTGCCATCCTGCGCACCATGGGCGCACAGCCGGCCTCGATCATGAAGATCTTCATTGTGCAAGGCGTGGCGATCGGGTTTATCGGCACATTGCTCGGGGTGGGCTTCGGCACGCTCATCGCTTACAACATCGACGTGATCGTGCCGTTCATCGAGCGTCTCTTCCACGTGCAATTCCTGCCGCGTGACATCTACTTCATCAGCGAACTGCCCTCGGACCCCCGCGTGAACGACATTGCGACCATTGGCATCATTTCCTTCATCCTGGCGTCGGTGGCGACGCTCTATCCGAGCTGGCACGCCTCGCGCGTGAATCCGGCGGAGGCGCTGCGCTATGAGTGAGGCCGTCATGACTTCCATGGAAGCGCCGGCCGCAGCGCCGCAGGGCGTGGTGGTGCAGGCCGAAGGGCTGTCTAAGTCGTTCCACCAGGGCGGCTTGAATGTCGACGTGCTCAAGGGCGTGGACATCCGCATTGGCGTGGGCGAGAAGGTCGCCATCGTCGGCGCGTCGGGCTCCGGCAAGAGCACTTTGCTGCATGTGCTGGGCGGGCTGGATGAGCCGACGTCGGGCCGCGTCTCGCTGCTCGGCAAGCCTTTCACCGCAATGAAAGAGCGCGAGCGCAACACCCTGCGTAATCGGGCGCTGGGCTTTGTCTATCAGTTCCACCATCTGTTGCCGGAATTCACCGCGCTGGACAACGTCGCGATGCCGCTGCGCATTCGTGGCGTGGAAGAGGCGCAGGCGCGCCACACCGCACAGGCGATGCTCGAACGCGTGGGTCTGGGCCCGCGCACGGCGCACCGCCCGGGCGAGCTGTCCGGCGGCGAGCGCCAACGCGTGGCGATTGCGCGCGCGCTGGTCGGGTCTCCGGCTTGCGTGCTGGCGGATGAGCCCACCGGCAACCTCGACGATCACACGGCCGGTGAAGTGTTCGACCTGATGCTGGAACTCACGCGCACGCTGGGCACCAGCTTTGTCATCGTCACGCACGATATCGAACTGGCTGGCCGCTGCGACCGCATTTTCCGCCTGCGGGAAGGCCATTTGCACCAAGAGCGCTGAGCCGGGCGGCTCAATCGGAAAAGGCGGATTCCTGAACGCCGCGCTTTCAGGTACGTTGCCGCCTTTTCCAACGCAGAACGGACTATGTGGATCGACACCCATTGCCACCTCGACGCCAGCGACTTTGATACCGACCGTGATGCGGTCGTCGCGCAGGCGCATGCGGCGGGCGTCAACCACATCGTCGTGCCGGCGGTCGCGCGCTGGAATTTCGATACGGTGCGGGCGTTGGCACATCGGCATGCCGGGTGCAGCTATGCGCTCGGCATCCATCCGATCTACGCAGGGCAGGCCAGTGACGATGACCTGCTCGAACTGCGCCGCCAGGTCGCCGCGTCAATGGATGACCCGCGCTTTGTGGCCGTCGGCGAGATCGGCCTCGATTTCTTCATTCCCGGCTACGACGTTGAGCGGCAGAACGCCGTGTTCCGTGCGCAACTGCGCATCGCTCGTGAATTCGACCTGCCTGTGCTGATGCACGTGCGCAAGTCGCAGGACCAGGTGCATAGCGCCGCCGCCAAGGCGGGCGTACGCGGAATTGCCCATGCGTTCAACGGCAGCCCGGAACAGGCGCATCGCTTTGTCGATGCCGGTTTCAAACTGGGATTCGGCGGCGTCTTTACCTTCTCGCGCGCCAATCGCGTGCGTCGGCTGGCGCAGGAATTGCCGATCGAGTCGATCGTGCTCGAAACCGACGCGCCCGACTTGGCACCCGCCTGGCTGGCCGACGACCAGTTCGGCGAGCAGGGTCGCGTGCGCAATGTTCCGACAGAAGTCGCGCGCATTGCCGACGCGATGGCGCAATTGCGCGGCATCCCCCTCGAGGCGTTGGCCGAGCAGGCGCGCCGCAACAGCATTGAAGCCATTCCTCGCCTGGCAGCGCTGTTGCCAGTCTGACGGCCGCGCGTGCGTCTGTGGTTGATCGGCTTTGTTGCCGGCTGCATGGCATTGCAGATGCAGGCGACGCTCGCGCCGGTGTGGCAGCCGCTGGGCTTGCTGGTGCTCTGTCTGCTGCTGGCGGCTTTTCTGCGGCGTCGGCCAATGCTGTTTCCCGCGTTGCTGGTCGCCAGCACCATCGCAGCGGGTTTTGGCTGGAGCGATTGGCGCGCACAGCACCGCATGGCCGTGGCGCTCAGTCCTGCGTGGGAAGGCAAGGACATCATCGCAACGGGGGTGGTTGCCGAGCTGCCGCAGAATGGCGACGACGCCACGCGTTTTCTCTTCCACATCGAATCCAGCAATGCGGGTGATGCCGTGCCGCCACGTGTGCGCCTGTCCTGGTATGGCACGCGGAACTGGGGCAACGTGGGCGAGGAGGGCGCAAAGCCCGACCGACGTGCCGGCATCCCCGATCTGCAACCCGGCCAGCGCTGGCAACTGACCCTGCGCGTCAAGCGCCCGCACAGCCTGACCAACCCCGGCGGCTTCGATGGCGAATACGCGATGCTGGCCGACAACATTCGGGCCGTCGGCTATGTGCGTACGGGCAAGCGCGCACAGAACATCGCGCTGGATGAGGTGGGCACCGGTTTCGGCGTTGACGTAGAGCGCTGGCGTGCCAGCGTGCGGCGCCACATCCTCGCGACGTTGCCCGATGCACGCTACGCGGCCGTCATCGTTGCGCTCGTGGTGGGCGACCAAAGCGGCATCGCGCGCGACGACTGGGACCTGTTCCGCCGCACCGGCATCAGCCATCTCGTCAGCATTTCAGGGCTGCACATTACGATGATCGCCGGGCTGTTTGCCGCGTTGTGGATGGCGTTGTGGCGCCGGTCGTTCGGGCTGGCGCGCTGGCTGCACACGCCATTGCCGCTACGCATGCCCGCCCTGCGCGCAGGCGCCATTGCGGCCATGCTGGCGGCATTCGGCTACTGCCTGCTTGCGGGGATGGGTGTGCCGGCGCAACGCACGCTGCTGATGCTGTCCACCGTGGCCATCGCAAGGTTGACCGATCGGAATGTGCCGGCCAGCCTGTCGCTGTGCTGGGCGGCCGCCGTGGTGGCGGTGGTGGACCCGTGGGCGGTCATGTCGGCCGGGTTCTGGCTGTCATTTGGCGCGGTGGCGATCATCTTCATCGCCGCGCAGATGGCGGTCGACGGCCGTCGCAATGGCAAAGCAGACGGCTGGATGGAACGCGCCCAGCGTGCATTGGTGGGCGGTACGCGGATTCAGCTTGCAGTCACATTCGGGCTGCTGCCATTGACCTTGCTGTTGTTCCAGCAGACGTCGGTGGTTTCCGCGGTGGCCAATGGGCTGGCGATTCCCACGGTGAGTTTCGTGACGACACCGCTGGCGCTGATTGGCGCGGCGCTCCCTGACCCGCTAGCGCAGCCGGTGCTGATGTTGGCCGAGGCGAGCTTTCGCTGGCTGGCCATTTGGCTTGAATGGCTGGCACAGCCGTACTGGTCGGTGTGGGTTGCGCCGGTCGCGCCCGTGTGGGCGTTGCCGCTGTCGATGGTTGGCGTGGCGCTATTGCTGTTGCCTGGCGGCATGCGCGCATGGGCATGGCGCGCTCAAGGTGCCTTGCTCCTCTTGCCGCTCGTGCTGGCGCGTGTGCCGGCTCCACCGCCCGGCGAATTCCGGCTTGTCGCGTTCGATATCGGCCAAGGTGCCGCGGCATTGGTCGAAACTGCCAACCATCGCCTCCTGTTCGACACCGGCCCGCGCTACGGCGATCACACGGATGCTGCCGCCCGCGTCATCACTCCTTACCTGCGCAGCCACGGCGTCGAATCGCTTGACACGCTTGTCGTCAGCCACGAAGACAGCGACCACGCCGGTGGCACCGAAACGGTGATCGACGCGGTGCCAGTGCGCACCATGTTGGCGTCTTTGCCTCAACGGCACGCCTTGCGCAGCGTGGCCTATGAAAACGGCATCCGCTTTACCGATTGTTTGGCTGGGCAAGCATGGACGTGGGATGGCGTTGTCTTTGAGGTGCTGCACCCGCTGCGCCTGCCCGCTGAAAGCGAGCGCGTGTCCAGCAACGCGCGCAGTTGTGTGGTGCGTATCGCAAATGGCCGCTACGCAGCGTTGCTGACGGGCGATATCGAAGCCGCCCAGGAAAGCGCCCTCATCGTTGCCGAAACGCCCGAGCGACTGATGGCAGACATCTTGCTTGTGCCGCATCACGGCAGCAAGACAAGCTCCAGCGGCGCGTTCTTGGACGCAGTTTCTCCGCAGGTGGCGGTTTTCCAGGTCGGCTACCGCAACCGGTACGGACATCCGCATCCGCAGGTCTGGCAGCGCTACGTGGCGCGCGACATCGACGGTTTGCGCACGGACAGGACCGGTGCCGTCGTCATCGAGACCGACGGCGATGTGCTGGACGTCCAGACTGCGCGTACCATGCGGCCGCGGTACTGGTCTTCCGCGCAGGAAGTGGAACCCCTGGCAACGGCCACCGGCGCCTTCGACGCCCAGCCGTAAACTTGGAGGCATAACGGGTTGGCCCCATTGTGGGGGTCAAAACCGCTGTGCTATAAAAACCACGTGCCGCGTACATCGCGCGGCGCCGTCAGGGGAGAAAAGCATGGCAGTCCGGTTCTACGATGAAATGCTCAGCTGGCATGATGGGGACCGCAACCCCCATGCCGCCGAACCGGCCCCGGCAGCTCTCGTCCAGCAGGGCGAGGTACGCGGCCACTACGGACGTTTCGCCGAATGGCTGGGCGCGCAGTCCGCCACGACGCTGCAGAACAAGCGCGCCGAGGCAGACCTGATCTTCCGTCGCGTCGGTATCACTTTTGCCGTGTACGGCGACAAGGACGAATCGAACAGCGGCACCGAGCGCACGATTCCGTTCGACATCATTCCGCGCATCTTCCCGGCCAGCGAGTGGGCGAAGCTCGAACGCGGCCTGCGGCAACGCGTTGATGCGCTCAACCGCTTTCTGCACGACATCTATCACGAGCAGAACATCTTGCGTGCTGGCGTTATCCCGCCCGATCAGATCTACAACAACGCCCAATACCGCCCCGACATGCTCGGCGTGGACGTGCCGCGCGACATCTACGCGCACGTGGCCGGCATCGACATCGTGCGCGCCGGCGAAGGCGAGTTCTACGTGCTGGAAGACAACCTGCGCGTGCCCTCGGGTGTGTCGTACATGCTGGAAAACCGCAAGATGATGATGCGGCTGTTTCCGGAGTTGTTTGCGCGCAATCGTGTGGCGCCCGTCGCGCATTACCCGGACATGCTGCTCGACATGCTGCGCAGCGTGTCGCCCCAGAACATTGCTGACCCGACGGTGGTGGTGCTCACGCCGGGCATGTACAACTCGGCGTATTTCGAGCATGCGTTTCTTGCGCAACAGATGGGCGTTGAGCTGGTGGAGGGGCACGACCTTTTCGTGCAGGACGATCACCTTTATATGCGCACCACGCAGGGTCCGCAGCGCATCGACGTCATTTATCGCCGGGTGGACGACGATTTCCTCGATCCGCTGGTGTTCCGGCCGGATTCTTCCCTGGGCGCGGCAGGGCTGCTGTCGGTCTATCGCGCGGGCAACGTCACGATCTGCAATGCCATCGGCACCGGCGTGGCGGATGACAAGTCGATCTATCCGTATGTGCCGGACATGATCCGCTTCTACCTTGGCGAGGAGCCGATCCTCAATAACGTGCCGACGTACATGTGCCGCCGGCCGGACGACCTGCAATACGTGCTCGACCACATGGGCGAACTGGTGGTCAAGGAAACGCACGGTGCAGGCGGCTACGGCATGCTTGTCGGTCCGGCTGCAACGCAGGAAGAGATCGCCGCTTTCCGTGAGGTGGTGAAGGCTCGCCCGGAACAATACATTGCCCAGCCCACGCTGGCGTTGTCGACTTGCCCAACGTATGTGGAAGCCGGCATCGCACCGCGCCATATCGATCTGCGACCGTTCGTGCTGTCCGGAAAGGATGTGCGCATGGTGCCCGGTGGCCTCACGCGTGTGGCGTTGCGGGCGGGCTCGCTGGTGGTCAACTCGTCGCAGGGAGGCGGGACGAAGGATACGTGGGTGCTGGAGCGCTGAACGCTCGCGCATTGTCGCAACTGGCAGTCGAACAATCGCATATCGAATACGTAGAAGGGAACGCCATGCTCAGCCGCACCGCAGACCACCTTTTCTGGATGGCGCGCTACACCGAACGCGCCGAGAACACCGCCCGCATGCTCGACGTGAACTACCAGACCTCGCTGCTGCCGCAATCGGCAGAAGTGGCCGAGCAGGGCTGGTGGGCAATGCTCGACATCTGCGAACTGACGCAGGTCTTTGACGAACGCTATGGCCTGCTCTCGCGCGACGATGTGATCGATTTCATGGTGCGCGACATGACCAACCCGTCGTCGATCATGAGTTGCCTGCGCGGCGCGCGTGAGAACGCCCGGGCGGTACGCGGCTCCATCACGACCGAGGTTTGGGAGACCATCAACACGACATGGCTGGATGTGCAGCGCCTGATTGCCGAAGGCATGCTGCGCGATGATCCGTCGCAATTCTTTGAATGGGTGAAGTTCCGCTCGCATCTATCGCGCGGCGTGCAGGTCGGCACCATGCTGACGGACGACGCGTTCCATTTCATGCGCCTGGGCACGTTCCTGGAACGCGCAGACAACACTGCACGGCTGCTGGACGTGAAGTTTCAGTCCACACCCACGCGCGATGAAACCGCGGCGGAGCAGGGCGACTTCTACCATTGGGCCGCCACGCTGCGCTCGGTGTCGGGCTTCGAGGTCTACCGCAAGATCTATCGCAACGTCATCACGCCGACGCGCGTGGCGGAGTTGCTGATTCTGCGTAGCGACATGCCGCGTTCGCTGCTGGCCAGCATGGACGAGGTGGTTGAGATTCTTGCGACTGTGCGCAACAGTCAATCGGCAGAGACCGAACGTCGCGCTGGTAAACTGCACGCCGACCTGCGGTACGCCCGCATCGAAGATATTTTTGCGGTTGGCCTGCATGCCTGGCTGACCAACTTCCTGGAGCGGATCGGCGACTTGGGCAACGGCATCAGCCAGGATTTCCTGGTGCCGCTCGAGGTGGCGTGACGTGCAGGACAATGTGCATACATCGGGGCGCCGCTTTCGGGTGGTGCCCGTGTCATCGTGAAATACCAAATTCGACACACGACGGTCTACCGTTATGCCGAGCCGCTGCGCCACAGCGTGCATGAGCTGCGGTTGACGCCTCGCAGCGGCGAGCTGCAGCAGGTGGACAGCTGGCAGATCCACGCGCCTGGCAACCTCACGCGCGCCACGGACGGTTTCGGCAACGTGGTCCATCACTTCACCCTCGGCAACCGTACGGATGACGTCATCATCGACGCGCGTGGCATTGTCGAGGTGTTTCCTGCGGGCGCGCCTGGCAGCCAACGGTTTGTCGATGCGCCCGGGCAAGGGCGCTATCGCGTGTCGCCGCTGTATTTTCTGAGTGCCACGCCGCTGACTTCCGCGCCGCCCGAGATGATCAACTTTGCGCGCGAGCACGCGCTGGTGCAAGGCGACGCGGCATCTGCAGTGCGCCTTGCGCAAGCCATCGCCACGCGCGTGAGCTACAAGCCGAACACCACCCACGTCGGCACCACCGCTGCGGAGGCGTTCGGCCTGGGCACGGGTGTATGTCAGGACCAGGCGCAGGTGATGGTCGCCTGCTGCCGGGCACTGGGCGTGCCGGCGCGCTATGTCAGCGGCTATTTCCACGCCGTGGGCGAAGAGGACCTCGCAAGCCACGCCTGGGCCGACGTTTGCCTCGACGCCGAATCGCACACGTGGTGCAGCATCGACGTCACCCACCAGTGCTTCACCGATGCCCGCCACATCCGGCTGGCAGTCGGGCGCGATTACCAGTCCGCGGCACCGGTTCGCGGCGTGCGGCAGGGCGGGGGTGCCGAGACGCTGGATGTCAGCATTTCCATCGAGCCATTGCCCGCCGAGGCTGCCCGAGTGAATTGAACACCTCTTCCAAGCGCGCGGATGGGTTGCGTTCGGCGCGCTAGAATGCCTTCAACCCACCGTTTCCGTTTGTTGCTTCGCCCATGACTTATTGCGTCGCCATGCGCCTGGACGCAGGCCTTGTGTTCCTGTCCGACTCCCGCACGAATGCGGGCGTGGATGCCATTTCCACGTTCCGCAAAATGACCGTCTTCGAGCGCGAAGGCGATCGTGTCATGGTGCTGCTGACGGCCGGCAATCTGGCGATCAGTCAGGCGGTGCGCCAAGTGCTGACCGAAGCGCGTGGCAAGCCGCGCTCGCTGTGGACGGCGCGGGACATGTTCGAGGCCGCCACGATCGTTGGCGAGGCCGTGCGGGACGTCTACGACCGCGATGCCGCCGCGCTGGCCAAGGCCAAAATCGACTTCAACGTCAGCATCGTCTTCGGCGGGCAGATCGGCGCTGAGCGGCCGCGCCTGTTCAACGTCTACGCGGCAGGCAACTTCATTGAGGCCACGCCCGAGAACTGCTACTTCCAGATCGGCGAGGCCAAGTACGGCAAGCCGATCATCGATCGCGTGGTCAGCCCCGGACTGCCGCTGGACGAAGCCGCAAAGTGCGCGCTGATCTCGATGGATTCGACACTGAAATCGAATATTTCCGTGGGTTTGCCGCTGGATTTACTGGTCTATGAGACCGACTCCCTGCGTGTGACGCGCTTTGTCGCCATCGACGAAGAGAACCCATATTTCACGATGATTCGCGGCACATGGGGCAAGCGCCTGCGCCAGGTGTTTGCCGAGATCGACGATCCGGATTGGGGAACTGGCACTTCGCCTTCGCACCCGTTACGCCGCGAGGGCCATTCCTCCGCGGAGGTCGGGCCCGTGCGTATTGCACCGCCCGCCGCCGACGCGCCAGCCGTGCCGGAGCGCGCGCCCGGTCCTGCGTTGGAGCAGGTATCCACGATCCAGCGCGTGGCCGGCGGATCGCAGAAGTCGCACTGAACGGCATAGGGATCTGCGATGCGTGATGTGATGCTTTTTTCGCATGCCAACGGTTTTCCCGTGGGAACGTATCGCAAGATGCTGGGCGTGCTGGGTGACGAATTCGACATCCGCGCCGTGGAGCGTTTTGGGCATGATCCGCGTTTTCCAGTGACCCGTTCGTGGCCCGGTCTGGTGAAGGAGCTGCTCGCCGAAATCGACGCGCAGGCCGAGCCGGTCTGGCTGGTGGGTCATTCGCTGGGCGGCTTCTTGAGTTTGATGGCGGCGCTGCGCCGGCCCGAGCGCGTGCGTGGCGTCGTGATGCTAGATTCGCCGATCATTGCCGGATGGCGCGCCAAGCTGCTGCGCGTGGCGCAATGGCTGGACATCGACGAGAGCCAATCGCCTGCTGCAGCGACGAAGAACCGGCGCCATCTGTGGCCCGATCTCGACTCCGTCTGGAGCCACTTCAAGGCCAAGCGCAAGTTCGATCGTTGGGACGAAGAGGTGTTGCGCGACTATGTCGAGCATGGCACCGAGCCCACGGGCCGTGACCGCGAGCGCACACTGCGCTTCTCGCGCGAAATCGAATACCAAATCTATCGGACATTGCCGACCAACATGGGGCGCAAGGTCGCTGGCGGCACGGCGTTCCCGGTCAGCTTTGTGGCTGGCACGCGTTCGCGCGAGATTCGCCAGGTCGGACTAGGTGCAACCCGGCGCATCGTCGGCAGCAGGCTGCGCTGGATCGAGGGCAGCCATCTTTATCCGATGGAAAAGCCGCTGGAAACAGCTGAGTTGATCCGCGAGTTGATCAACGAAATGCGCGCCAATGCAGGCGCCATGCGGCACGCCGCATAGGCGAGGCTGCTCGGGGGCAAATTCCACTGTTCGGTCACGGATCGGAGAGGGGACCTTTGCTATAATCCGGCTTTCCCCGGCAAGCTAGGTCATGACCAAGTTCGTATTCGTTACCGGTGGCGTAGTGTCCTCACTCGGCAAGGGCATCGCCGCCGCCTCGCTCGCGGCCATTCTCGAGTCGCGCGGCCTCAAAGTCACCCTCCTCAAACTCGATCCTTACATCAACGTCGACCCGGGCACGATGAGCCCGTTCCAGCACGGCGAAGTGTTTGTGACCGAGGACGGCGCAGAAACTGACCTCGATCTTGGTCACTACGAGCGCTTTGTCTCGGCCAAGATGCGCAAGGCGAACAACTTCACCACGGGCCAGATTTACGAATCCGTGATCCGCAAGGAGCGTCGCGGCGAATATCTCGGCAAGACGGTGCAAGTCATTCCGCATATCACCAACGAAATCCAGGCGTTCATCGAGCGCGGTGCTGCGGCATCGCACGACGGCAAGGCCGATGTGGCGATCGTGGAAATCGGCGGTACGGTGGGCGATATCGAATCGCTGCCGTTCCTGGAAGCCGCGCGTCAGATGAGCCTGCGCCTGGGGCGTAACCAGGTGGCGTTCGCACACCTGACGCTGGTGCCGTTCATTGCCAGCGCTGGCGAGCTGAAAACCAAGCCGACCCAGCACTCGGTGCAGAAGCTACGCGAAATCGGCGTGCAGCCGACCGCGCTGCTGTGCCGCGCCGACCGCCCGATTCCCGACGACGAGCGCGCGAAGATTTCGCTCTTCGCCAACATGCCGCAGGACGCGGTCATCTCGGTGTGGGATGTCGACACCATCTACAAGATCCCGCAGATGCTCAACGAGCAGGGGCTGGATCGCATCATCTGCGAAGAGCTGCGCATCGAAGCGCCGCCGGCAGACCTTTCGGTGTGGGCGCATATGGTGCACACGCTGGAAAATCCGCAGCACGAGATCACCATTGGCATGGTCGGCAAGTACGTTGACCTGACCGAGTCGTACAAGTCGCTGATCGAGGCGCTGCGCCACGCCGGCCTGCATACCTCGACGCGCGTCAATATCGAGTACATCGATTCCGAAGAGTTGGAATCGGGCCATACACAGGTGCTGGACGCGCTGGACGCGATTCTGGTGCCGGGCGGCTTCGGCAAGCGTGGTACGGAAGGCAAGATCCGAGCAATTCAGTACGCCCGCGAAAAGTGCGTGCCGTACCTGGGCATCTGCCTGGGGATGCAGTTGGCCGTGATCGAGTTCGCCCGCCATCTGGCCGGCATGAAAGACGCCAACAGCACTGAATTCAACGACGAGACCGAACACCCGGTGGTCGCGCTCATCACCGAATGGCTGGATCGCGATGGCCGTGTGGAAAAGCGCTCGGCCGACTCCGACCTGGGCGGCACCATGCGTCTGGGCTCGCAGCGCGTGCCGGTGCAATCCGGCACCAAGGCAGCGGCAATCTATGGCGCGGAAGTCAACGAGCGCCATCGTCACCGCTACGAGGTGAACAACCACTACGTGCCGCAGCTGGAAAAGGCCGGGATGATCATCTCCGCGCGCACGCCGTCGGAAAACCTGCCGGAAATGATGGAGCTGCCGGCGTCGATGCACCCGTGGTTCGTCGGCGTGCAATTCCACCCGGAATTCACCTCGACGCCGCGTGACGGCCACCCGCTGTTCAAGGCCTACGTGGAAGCCGCGCTGGCGCATCACCAGCAGAACACGCAACGCGCTGTCGCCTAAGCGCCGGCACACGGGAACATCATGAAACTCTGCGATTTCGAAGTCGGCCTCGACAAACCGTTCTTCCTGATTGCCGGCACCTGCGTGATCGAGTCCGAGCAGATGGCGATCGACACCGCCGGCACGCTCAAGGAGATCACGGGCGCGCTGGGCATTCCGTTCATCTACAAGTCGTCGTTTGACAAGGCGAATCGCTCGTCGGACGCCTCGTTCCGCGGTCTGGGCATGGAAGAGGGGTTGCGCATTCTGGCGGAAGTGCGCCGCCAGGTGGGCGTGCCGGTGCTGACCGACATCCACGAGATCGACGAGATCAAGCCCGTGGCCGAAGTCGTGGACGTGCTCCAGACGCCGGCGTTCCTGTGCCGCCAGACCGATTTCATCCGTGCCTGTGCGCAGAGTGGCAAGCCGGTCAATATCAAGAAGGGCCAGTTCCTTGCGCCGCACGACATGAAGAATGTCATCGACAAGGCGCGTCACGCGGCCCGCGAGGCCGGCCTGCCGGAAGACAACTTCATGGCCTGCGAGCGCGGCGCCTCGTTTGGTTACAACAACCTCGTGTCGGATATGCGCTCGCTGGCAATCATGCGCGAGACGGGGGCGCCGGTGGTGTTCGACGCCACGCATTCGGTGCAATTGCCGGGAGGCCAGGGCACCAGCTCGGGCGGCCAGCGCGAGTTCGTGCCGGTGCTGGCCCGTGCGGCCATCGCCGTGGGCGTGTCGGGCGTTTTCATGGAAACGCATCCTGATCCCGCATGCGCAAAATCAGACGGCCCGAATGCCGTGCCGCTGCGCCGCATGAAAGACTTGCTGTCGGTTCTGAAAGAACTGGATGTGCTCACCAAGCGCAGCGGTTTCCTGGAAAATCAGTTCGACTGATTGACTGATCCCAACCCGACCGGCGGCAGCGTATGCTGCCGTCGTCGTTTGTTGCAGCTTCTGGAGAGAGACACATGGCCGCTGGCTACATCCTCGCGTACGTGGACGTGACAGACCCCGTGCAATACGAACAATACAAAGTGCTGTCGACCAAGGCCATGCAAGCTCATGGCGCGGAGCCGCTGGTGCGCGGCGGCAAGACCGAATCGCTGGAAGGCGAGTGGAACCCCACACGTATCGTCGTACTGAAATTCCCCAGCTACGATGCCGCAAAAGCGTTCCATGACAGCGAAGAATATCGTGCCGCGCGTGATGCGCGCGCCAAGGCCGCCAAGATGAACATGATCGTGGTCGAGGGCGTCTGAGCCCGCCGACCGCTGCCTTACCTGCTTTAGAAAACCAAGAGGGATTACATGAGTGCCATCGTAGATATCATCGGTCGCGAAGTGCTGGACTCGCGCGGCAATCCGACTGTCGAATGCGACGTGCTGCTGGAATCGGGCGTAATGGGCCGTGCCGCAGTGCCGTCGGGCGCATCCACCGGCTCGCGCGAAGCCATTGAACTGCGTGACGGCGACAAGTCGCGCTACCTGGGCAAGGGCGTGCTCAAGGCCGTCGAGCACATCAACACCGAAATCTCCGAGGCCATCATGGGCCTGGACGCGTCGGAACAGGCTTTCCTGGACCGCACCCTGATCGATCTGGACGGTACTGAGAACAAGAGCCGCCTGGGCGCCAACGCCATGCTGGCCGTGTCGATGGCCGTGGCCAAGGCCGCAGCCGAAGAGGCCGGCCTGCCGCTGTATCGCTACTTCGGCGGTTCGGGTGCGATGCAGATGCCGGTTCCGATGATGAACATCGTCAACGGCGGCGCACACGCCAACAACAGCCTGGACATCCAGGAATTCATGGTGATGCCGGTCGGCCAGTCGAGCTTCCGCGAAGCCCTGCGCTGCGGCGCCGAGATCTTCCACGCGCTGAAGAAGATCCTGGCTGACAAGGGCATGAGCACGGCCGTGGGCGACGAAGGCGGCTTCGCACCGAACTTCGCCAGCAACGAAGAGTGCCTGAACACGATCCTGTCGGCCATCGAGCAAGCTGGCTACAAGGCCGGTGAAGACGTGCTGCTGGCGCTGGACTGCGCCGCTTCCGAGTTCTACAAGGACGGCAAATACCACCTTGAAGGCGAAGGCCTGCAGTTGTCGTCGGAAGATTTCGCCAACTACCTGGCAAATCTGGCTGACAAGTTCCCGATCGTGTCGATTGAAGATGGCATGCATGAAAGCGACTGGGCCGGTTGGAAGACGCTGACCGAGAAGCTCGGCAAGAAGGTCCAACTGGTGGGCGACGATTTGTTCGTCACCAACACCAAGATCCTGAAGGAAGGCATCGAGAAGGGCATCGCCAACTCGATCCTCATCAAGATCAACCAGATCGGTACGCTGACCGAGACGTTCGCAGCCATCGAGATGGCCAAGCGCGCCGGCTATACCGCTGTGATTTCGCACCGCTCGGGCGAAACCGAAGACAGCACGATCGCCGACATCGCCGTTGGCACGAACGCTGGCCAGATCAAGACCGGCTCGCTGTCGCGTTCGGACCGCATGGCCAAGTACAACCAGCTGCTGCGTATCGAAGAAGACCTTGGTGACATTGCCAGCTACCCGGGCAAGTCGGCGTTCTATAACCTGCGATAATCCCTCGCAGTTTCGCTCCGCATGACTGTGCGACCGCCGCTCTGGCGGTCGCATGGTATTTGGGGCCCGAGTACCGCCAACGCTTGTCTCTATGCGCCTGATTACGCTGTTCCTGCTGCTGTTGCTGCTTGCTATCCAGTACCCGCTTTGGCTGGGCAAGGGCGGCTGGCTGCGCGTGTGGGACATGCAGAAGCAGGTGACGGCGCAGAATCAGCGCAACGCTGAACTGAAGCAGCGCAACACCAAGCTCGAAGGCGAAGTGAAGGATTTGAAGGAAGGCACGGGCGCCATTGAAGAGCGCGCGCGCTATGAGCTGGGGATGGTGAAGGACGACGAAGGCTTCGTGCAGTTCGTCGCGCCAGCCCCGAAAACCAGCGAAACTCCGCCACCGCCGCCCCCTCCGGCGGGCCAGCAGGCGCATCACTGAGCCAGCTATGCGAACGCATCCTGCAGATGCGCTCGTCTTCAGGACAATTTCCGGGATTTACCAGTAGTACGGATAGCCCCAGACGGGTGCCCCGTAGCTGACGCCCCAGCCGCCACGGTGCCGCCATCCGCTGCCGTAGTACACCGAATAGCCTCCGTAGTACGGATACGGCGCGTAGTACGGCGTGACCGCATAGGCGCGCGCTTCGGCATCGCGTCTGATGGCTTGATCCGATTCGCGCAGCGCCTTGGCATTCAGCGCATCCAGCTTCTTGCGGTCTTCCGCCGACAACGGTGCGGGTGCCGCAGCCTGCGTATCGTCCGACAGCCGGGCGGTGTAGGGCGTACCGCCCGGGCCGCGCGGCACGGCTACGCAGGCCGACGCCAGCAGCGCCGCCGCAATCGGCAACGCCAGCGCGCCAGCGCGAGAGAAGTTCAACGATCGCAAAGACGGGGATGTGAGCTCAGACATGAGGCGCTCCGCAGCAAGCGGCAGAAGAAGAGACTGACGACTTAGAGCGTGGGCGGCGCCGATAAGTGCCGGGCGCCACGCGCACTTCATACTATGTCGCCGTGTTCAATGACGCTGTTCGGACGCGCCCTGGATGCCTTGCGCGACGGTCTCCTGTGCAAAGAGCTGCGCACAATCCACAGCGTCGAAGCTGTAGTGCTGGCCGCAGAATTCGCAATCGATTTCCACCTTGCCGCGTTCTTCCAGAATGCTGTCGACCTCGGGTTGGCCCAGCGTGCGTAGCATGGACCCCACACGCAGTCGGGAGCACGAGCAGCGGAAACGCGGGGTTTGCGGCTCGAACATGCGAATGCCGGCCGCTTCCATTTCTTCCCAGTACAGGCGCTTGATGAGCGTGTCGATCGGCTGCTCGAGCAGTTCGTCGCGGCGCAGCGTTTTGCCGAGCTGGCAAACGCGTTCCCACGTGTCGAGGTCTTGCTCCTGCACGTCCTGGTGCAGCGGCTGGCCCGTCTCGCCAACTTGCGCAGGCACGTGGGTCGTGCGGCCTTCCATGGCACCGCCATACGAAGGCAAGCGTTGCAGCAACATGCCCGACGCGACCTTGCCGTCGGCGGCCAGCCACAGGCGCGTGTCGAGCTGCTCGGAGCTTTGCATGTAGTGCTCAAGCACTTCGGTGATGCTGGCAAGCGGCCCGTTTTCGTCCGACAGGGGCACGATGCCTTGATACGGCTGCTGGCCCGGCAACTTGTCTTGCGGATCAAGCGTGATGGCGAAGCGTCCCTTGCCGTGCACGTTGACCATGGTGGCCAACGTGGCGTCGTCGGCAATCTCGACGCCTTCGGCAATCTTGGCGGTGGCGCGCATCGACAGGTCGGAGTTGCACTCCACGACCATCATGTGCACCGGGCCGTCGCCGTGCAGTTGCATGACCAGCGCACCGTTGAACTTCAGATTGGCAGACAACAGCGCGGCCGCAGCCATCATCTCGCCCAGCAGCGTGCTGACCGGGGCAGGGTAGCGGCGGCGGCTCAGCACCTCTTGCCACGTTCCTTCCAGGCGCACCAGTTCACCGCGCACGGGCGCGGCGTCGAATACAAATTTCTTCAGCTCGTCAGTCATCCATCGATCCGTTTCAGTTGCTGCTTGTACATCGCCTGTCGCACCGCATACGTTTCGGTGTTCAGGTGCATCTTGGCGATGTCGTCTTCCGTCAGCTTGCGCACAGCCTTGGCGGGCGCACCCAGAATGAGCGTGCCATCTTCGAAGACCTTGCCTTCGGTGACGATCGCGCCCGCGCCCACCAGGCAGTTCTTGCCGATCACCGCGCGATTGAGCACCACCGCCTGGATGCCGATCAGCGAGCCTTCGCCGATTGTGCAACCGTGCAGCATGGCCTGGTGGCCGATCGTCACGCGGTCGCCGATGTTCAGCGGGCAGCCCGGGTCGGTGTGCAGCACCGAGCCTTCCTGCACGTTGCTGGCCTCGCCCACGGTAATCGGCTCGTTGTCGCCACGGATGACGGCGCCGGGCCACACGCTCGCGCGTGCTTTCAGCTCCACGCGGCCGATGACGGTGGCTTCCGGGGCCACATAGGCGTTTGCGTCAATGGTCGGTGCAACATCGCCGAGTTGGTAGAGGGCCATGCGATCGGTCTCCAGAATCTGCGTAGATGGGGAAAATGGGCGCGTCTTCAAGCTTGCCGGGCGAGGCAGGCCGATGCGTCGAATTAAAATGGCGGAAAGTCCAAATTGTACGCTGATGACCGCTTCGCAGCCCTGCCCCAAAACGCCCTCCGACACGCTGCGCCACGCTGCCTTGGCCGCGCTGTGTCTCACAGATCCTGTCAGCAAGGTGGACGCCACGCTGCGTCTGGGCGAGCGCGCCAAGTGCGCCGACGACGCGAGTTGGGGCATAGATGAGTCCATGGTGGCGCCGGAGGGCGGTGTCCCCGGCCGACCAGACGCGCCGGTGCTCGTGCCACCTTCCGAGGTTCCGCGGCGCCGTGCGATCGATACGCCACGTGGCCGGGGCGCGCTGCTGCACGCGCTCGCGCACATCGAATTCAACGCCATCAACCTTGCGCTCGACGCCGTGTGGCGTTTTGCGGGGATGCCCGTGGCGTTCTATCAGGACTGGGCGCGCGTGGCCGCCGAAGAGGCCACGCACTTTTCGCTGCTTGCCGCCCATCTGGCAACGCTCGATTGCCGCTACGGCGATCACCCCGCCCACGACGGCTTGTGGCAGATGACGGAGAAAACCGCCGCCGATCCGCTCGCGCGCATGGCGCTGGTGCCGCGCACGTTGGAGGCGCGGGGGCTCGATGCCTCGCCGCCGATTCGTGCCAAGCTGGCCCAGGCAGGCGATATGGTGGCCGCTGGCATCCTCGACATCATCCTGCGTGACGAGATCGGCCACGTGGCGGTCGGCAACCATTGGTACCGCTGGCTGTGCGAGCGCGCCGGCCTGGACCCCGTGCCAACGTATCGCAAGCTGGCCGAGCAGTACGGTGCACCGCGTTTGCGCGGGCCATTCAACCTGGAGGCGCGCCGGCAGGCCGGTTTCGACGACGACGAAATTGCCGCGCTGGAAGCCTCGTTCTAAGCGCCACGGCGTTGCCCATCCGCCGCTATAATCCTCGGAAAAAGAACGATCGTTCGATTTCTATTGGCTAACGGAAACCATGGACTCCACCACACAGCCTGCCGCGCGCCAGGCCTCCCGCTCGACATATCTGCCCGTGCGCGGCCTGCGCTATCACATCCGCGAATGGGGCGAACCCGGGGCGCCCATCCTGTTCCTGTTTCATGGATGGATGGATGTGTCGGCGTCGTTCCAGTTTCTGGTCGATGCGCTGCGCGAGCGCTGGCATATCGTGGCGCCCGATTGGCGCGGCTACGGCCAGACCGCCCGGCCCACCGAGGGCCCCGGCGTCGAGAGCTATTGGTTTGCCGATTACGTGGCCGACCTCGAAGCCATCATCGATCACTACCAGCCGGAAGGGCAGGTGACGCTGGTCGGGCACAGCCTGGGCGCCAACGTGGTTTGCCTGTACGCGGGTATCCGGCCCGAGCGCGTGCGGCGCGTGGTGGATCTGGAGGGCTTCGGCATGTCGGCGTCGAAGGCATCGCAGGCTCCGCGCCGTTATGCGCGTTGGCTCGACGAGCTGAAGGACAAGCCGCGCCTGAACACCTACGCCACCGTTGAAGACGTCGCCGCGCGCCTGCAGAAGACCAACCCGCGTCTGCCGGCCGACAAGGCGGCATTTCTGGCGCAGCACTGGTCGAGCCAAAACGCCGAAGGGCGCTGGGAGATCCTTGGCGATCCTGCGCACAAAATCATCAATCCGCAGCTTTACCGGCTGGATGAGGTGATGGAAATCTGGCGCCGTGTTACCGCGCCCGTGCTGCACGTCGAGGCCGTCGATTCACCCACGCTGAAGGCCATCGCAGGCGATGTGCCGCTGGCCGAGTTCAAGACGCGCTTTGCTGCGTTTCCTGATTTCCGAGAGGTGCTGATTGCAGACGCGGGGCACATGCTGCATCACGACCAGCCGGAACAGGTGGCCGCGCTGATTGAAGAGTTCTGCTTGCAGCGCTGAGCGGCAGGCTCATTCAAGAAACCGCAGTGCTGCGCCGGGCGGCGGCAGGATGCGCGGGACGGCGGCGCTTTCACGCCACGCACGGCCGTCTCGCACGAAGAGCACGGTAGATGGGGTGCTGCACAGCAGGCAGCGCGCGTCGAAGACAACGATCATTCGCGCTCCATCGTCGTCAGGTCTAGATAACCTCGATACGCCGCGACTACCCCCAAGAAGGGCAAGCTGGCGCGTACGTTGAAATGGAAGCGGTCACCCTCGCCGGATTCCTCTGCCAACACGGCCGGCCGCAGCCAGGCTGGGCAGGGGATGCCGAGGAAGCGCAAGCCTACCAGGCGCATTTGCAACACACCGTGCTCTGCTTCGAGCCCAAAGAACAGACGCACCGCACCGAGCCGCTCCGTGATTCGACCCTGACGCAGCGACAACGTTGAGCGCATCGTGTGGTGCGGGAAATGGCGCGTCCAGGTTTCTTCCGTGGCTGCGGCGTTGAGCGTGATTCGGATCGGGCCACGTGTCGATGTGCGCGGCGTGCGGATGCACCAGGCAAGCCCGCGTGCGAGGCGCGAGGCGGGCGGCTCTGTTTCAACTTCGCCGTGCAGCGTCACTGCGCCGGTCATTCGGTGAAACGTCTGCACCGCCGGCGCCAGTTGCGCGTATCGCGTGCCGAGCACGGTTTCGTAGAGCGATGGCGCGCGCATGCGGGTGACTTACTCCGCAGCCACATGCAGCTTCGTCTGCAGCCCCGCGTCGTTGCTCGAATGCGTATGCACGAGCGTCTTGTCCGGATTCGCGTAGCGGTACGCGCGGCGCAGCGCCATCGCCACCTCATGGAAGCCCGACAGAATCAGCTTCTGCTTGTTCGGATACAGCGCGATGTCGCCGGCCGCGAACACACCCGGGCGCGAGGTCTCGTAAGCCGTTGTTTCCACCGTGATGCGGCCCGCGCGCATCTCCACGCCCCAGTTGACAATCGGGCCGGGCTCGGAGACCAAGCCATACAGCGCGATCAGTTCATCGCAGGGCAGCACGGTTTCGCCATCGCGCCCGCGGATGGCCGCGCCGGTGAGTGTGCCGTCCGGCGTGCTGTCCAGGCGCGAAAGCATGCCCAGCACAAAATCCATTTCGCCGGCGGTGACGGCGGCGCGCATTTCAGCGACGCTTGCATCGGCTGCGCGGAAGCCCTCTCGCCGATGGACCAGCGTCACGCGTGCGGCCACTTTGCGCAGCGCGAGCGCCCAGTCAAGCGCGGAATCTCCGCCGCCGGCGATGATGACGCGTTTGCCCGCGAAGCGCGCGGTGTCGCGCACGGCATAGTGCAGATGGCGACCTTCCAGCGCGGCCGCTTCAGGCAAAGCCACACGTTGTGGGGTGAACGCGCCGTTGCCTGCCGTGATGAGCACGGCGGCGCAGTCGAACACGTCGCCGGCGCTGGTGGTGATGCGAAAGCGCTGGCCGTGCTCGCTTTCCAGCGTTTCCACGGTTTCGGCGCGGCGACCGCAGAGAATGGGGTAGTTGAACGGCGCGCACTGGGCCATCAGCCGGTCGACGAGTTCCTGCGCCGTACACGAAACCAGCGCAGGGATGTCGTAGATCGGTTTTTCCGGGTACAGCTCGGTGCATTGGCCGCCCGGGCGGTCCAATGCGTCCACCAGCACACACGACATGCCCAGCACGCCGGCCTGAAAGGCTGCAAATAGGCCCACTGGCCCCGCACCCACAATGAGCACGTCGATGCGTTGCTGCAAGGGCTGAGGGATATCGGCGGGGGATGTGGCGGCGGAAGTCATGGCAAAGCGTCGAGGACGAAGCAATGCGGCCACTATAGCCTGCAGCAAGCGCCGCGCCGCGAACACCGCCACGGGCAGTCGGGTCTTCCGAATGCCGATCTTTAGTGGGGTGAGGTCCCCCGGTTGCGCGCCGCAGCAGTAAAATGGCGGAATGCCAAACCTCTCCGCCGCCTCCGCCCGAAATGCCGATCTGCACTGCCATTCCACGGTGTCGGATGGCATGCTCGCGCCGCACGAAGTGGCCGCCCGTGCTGCTGCTCACGGCGTGACGCTCTGGGCGTTGACCGACCACGACGAAGTGGGCGGGCAGGCCGCCGCGCGCGAGGCCGCAGCGGCGCTGGGCATGGATTACCTCTCGGGCGTAGAGATTTCGGTTACCTGGGCGGGACGCACGCTGCACATCGTCGGCCTTGGCATCGATCCGGATAACGCTGATCTGGTACAGGGGCTGGAACGCACACGTTCCGGCCGCGGCGCGCGTGCTGAAGACATCAGCGCCGCGCTGGCCAAGCTCGGCATCGAAGGCGCCTACGAAGGTGCGTTGCGCTACGCCGGCAATCCCGACATGGTTTCGCGCACCCATTTCGCCCGCTTCCTGGTCGAGCACGGGCACTGCCGCGACATCCACGACGTGTTTGATCGCTACCTGGGCGACGGAAAGCCGGGCTACGTGCCGCATCGCTGGGCGCGCTTGGCCGATGCGATCAATTGGATCAAGGGCGCGGGTGGGGTCGCGGTGATGGCGCATCCAGGGCGCTACACCCTGTCGCTGGTCGAGCGCGGTGCGCTGTTTGATGAATTCAAGGCGCTAGGCGGCGAGGGCGTCGAGGTCGTCACCGGCAGCCATACGCCCGACCAATACGCGCTGTACGCCGACGTGGCCCGCCGTTACGGCCTGCTGGCGTCGCGCGGTTCAGACTTCCACGGCCCGGGCGAGGGCCGCGTCGAACTCGGCACGCTGCCGCCGCTGCCCGACAATCTGACGCCGGTGTGGAGCCGGTGGATGTCCTGAGCGCGCGGCTGCCATGTCCCAGTTCTTCCAGATTCACCCGACCACGCCGCAAGGGCGCTTGATTCGCCAGGCCGTGGAGATCATCCGCGCTGGCGGCCTTGTCGCGCTGCCCACCGATTCCTGCTACGCGCTCGCCTGCCATCTGGACGACAAATCAGCCGTCGAACGCCTGCGCCGCGTGCGCGGCATCGACGAGAAGCACCATCTCACGCTGATGTGCCGCGACCTTTCCGAGCTGGCCACGTTTGCGCGCGTCGACAACAAGCAGTACCGCGTGCTGAAGGCGGCGACGCCGGGGCCGTTCGTCTTCCTGCTGGAGGCCACCAAGGAAGTGCCGCGCCGGCTTTCGCACCCGTCGCGCAAGACCATCGGTCTGCGCGTGCCGGAACACGCGATTCCGCTGGCGCTGATGGCGGAGTTGGGTGAGCCGCTGCTCTCGGCCACGCTGCAACTGCCCGGTGACGACGAGCCGCTCAACGAGGCCGAGACCATTCGCGATCGGCTCGAAAAGCAGCTCGAACTCGTCATCGACGGCGGCCCGGCCCCGGCCGAACCCACCACCGTCATCGACCTGACGAGCGGCGAGCCCGAACTTGTGCGCCAAGGCCGGGGCGATCCGGCCCGCGTGGGCCTGTAGGCGAGCCCTTGGCGCGCGCTACGGGTGGCACCGTGCCGCGGCGCGCGCTTGCTACAATAGCCCGCCTATGGACCCCACATTGATCCAGAACATCGCGGTTTACGCGATTCCCGTCCTGTTTGCCATCACGCTGCATGAGGCGGCGCATGGCTATGTCGCCAAGCATTTCGGCGACGATACAGCCTATGTCATGGGCCGCGTCAGCATCAATCCGCTGCGGCACATCGATCCCATCGGCACGATTGCGATGCCGCTGCTGCTGTATTTCGCAACCAAAGGCGCTTTCGTGTTCGGCTATGCCAAGCCGGTGCCGGTGCGCTTCGGCCGTCTGCGTGATCCGCGCTGGCATGGCATGTGGGTGGCGCTGGCAGGGCCGGCCACCAACTTTGGCCAGGCGATCTTCTGGGGCGTGCTGGCGGTTGTGTTCGCGATGGGCGGGGTGAACGAGCCGTTCCTGATCGGCATGGCGCGCGCTGGCATTCTCGTCAATATGGTGATGGCGGCGTTCAACATGTTTCCGCTGCCGCCGCTCGATGGCGGGCGCGTGCTGGCAGCACTCTTGCCACCTCGGATGGCGCTCGGTCTGTCGCGTATCGAACCGTTCGGCTTCTTCATCGTGATGGCGTTGATCATTTCCAACGTCATCACCAATGTCTGGATGCGCCCAATCATGGCGCTGCTGTTTCAACTGCTGCAGTGGATTCTGAGTCCGCTGCAGATGCTGTTTTCCTGAGTCTTCAACTCCATTTCCCACATGTTTCCTGACCGCGTTCTCTCCGGCATGCGTCCGACCGGTGCTCTGCACCTGGGGCATTACCACGGCGTCTTGAAAAACTGGGTCCGGCTGCAGGCCGAGTACCCGTGCTTCTTCTTCGTCGCCGACTGGCATGCGCTGACCACGCACTACGAGTCACCCGAGGTGATCGCGGAATCGGTGTGGGAAATGTTGATCGACTGGCTCGCTGCCGGCGTCGATCCGACGCAGTCCACGCTGTTCATCCAGAGCCGTGTGCCCGAGCACGCCGAGCTGTTCCTGTTGCTCTCGATGGGCACACCGCTGGGCTGGCTTGAACGCGTGCCGACGTACAAGGACCAGATCGAGAAGCTCAAGGAGAAGGATCTCTCCACCTACGGCTTCCTCGGCTACCCTCTGCTGCAAGCCGCAGACATCTTGATCTACCGCGCCGGCTTCGTCCCCGTGGGCGAAGACCAGGTGCCGCACGTCGAGATGACGCGCGAAGTTGCCCGCCGCTTCAACTACCTCTATGGCCGCGAACTGGGCTTCGAAGAGAAAGCGCTGGAAGCGGCCAAGAAGCTCGGCGGCAAGCGCGCCAAGCTGTATCTGGAACTCCGCACCGCGTATCAGGAACGTGGTGAAGACGAGGCTTTGGAGCAGGCTCGCGCACTGCTGGCCGAGTCGCAGAGCCTCTCGATGGGCGACCGCGAACGCTTGTTCGGCTACCTGGAAGGTGCCCGCAAGATCATCCTGCCCGAGCCGCAGGTCCTGCTGACCGAGGCGTCACGCATGCCCGGCCTCGACGGCCAGAAGATGTCCAAGTCCTACGGCAACACGATTCGCATGCGCGAGGACAAGGAAACCGTGGAGAAAAAGGTCCGCACCATGCCGACCGACCCGGCTCGCGTGCGCCGCACCGATCCGGGCGATCCGGACAAGTGCCCGGTCTGGCAACTGCACCAGGTCTACTCCGACGCCGACACGAAAGAGTGGGTGCAGAAGGGCTGCCGCAGCGCCGGCATCGGCTGCCTGGAATGCAAGCAGCCCGTGATCGAGGGCATTCTGCGCGAACAACAGCCGATGCTCGAACGCGCCCAGAAATACATGGACGATCCGTCATTGCTGCGCGCCATCATCGCAGATGGCTGTGATAACGCGCGTAAGGTCACGCAAGAGACCATGCGCGAGGTGCGCGAGGCGATGGGTCTGACGTATAGCTGATGGGCCGTTGATGTCTGCTGTCGCCTTGGATCCGCACACGCTTGCTGCGCCGTCACCGTGGGTGGCGCGTTGGGCGGCTGAACTGCCGGCCGGCGCCTCCGTACTGGATGTGGCTTGCGGCAGCGGCCGGCACGCACGTTGGCTTGCTGCACGCGGTCTGCAAGTGACGGGCATTGACCGTGACGCGGCAGCGCTTTCGGGCCTCGCGGGCGTCGCCCAAACCATCGTCGCTGACATCGAAGGGAACCCGTGGCCGTTGCCCGCCGGGGCCACTTTCGATGCCGTCGTCGTCACGAATTATTTGCACCGACCGCTCTGGCCGCGTTTGCTGGCATCCGTCGCGCCGGGCGGCCGGCTGATCTACGAAACCTTCGCCGTCGGAAACGAAACCGTCGGGAAGCCGTCCAATCCGGCATTCCTGCTGGCGCCGGGCGAATTGCTCGATGCCGTGCGCGGCCAACTGCGGGTGATCGGCTATGAGGACGGTTTTCTCGCATCGCCGCGAGAAGCTTACGTGCAGCGGGTTTGCGCGGTTCGCGAGCCGGCCGGGTCGGTTGCGCCGCGCTACGCACTTTGAAGTTGCTGAGGACGGCGGCTTACCCGTCTCTTGGCGGGTCTCAGATGTGGCGAATCCGTTCTGACGATCCGGTACAATCCGACTGTTTACGTTCACGCTTTTGTCTGCTTTCGAAACCATGATCCAGATTTCCGGCAGTCTCG
Organism: Ralstonia chuxiongensis; assembly: GCF_024158925.1. Taxonomy (NCBI): domain Bacteria; kingdom Pseudomonadati; phylum Pseudomonadota; class Betaproteobacteria; order Burkholderiales; family Burkholderiaceae; genus Ralstonia; species Ralstonia chuxiongensis. The sequence continues at coordinate 493,072 of NZ_JAMYWC010000003.1, forward strand.
TCGCCATCGTCACGCCCATGCACGAGGACGGCAGCCTTGATTTTCCGTCCCTGCGCAAGCTCATCGACTGGCACATCGCCGAAGGCACCGACGGCATCGTGATCGTCGGCACCAGCGGCGAATCGCCGACCGTGTCGGTGGAAGAGCACCGTGAGCTGATCCGCGTGGCGGTTGAACAGGCCAATAAGCGCATCCCCATCATTGCCGGCACCGGCGGTAACTCCACCACCGAGGCCGTCGAGCTGACGGCCTATGCCAAACAGGTGGGCGCTGATGCGTCCCTGCAGGTCGTGCCGTACTACAACAAGCCGACGCAGGAAGGGATGTACCTGCACTTCCGCAAGGTAGCCGAGTCGGTGGATCTGCCGGTCATTCTGTACAACGTGCCGGGCCGCACGGTGGCCGATATGACGGTCGAAACCATGCTGCGCCTGGCCGAAGTGCCGGGCATCATCGGCGTGAAGGAAGCCACTGGCAACATCGACCGCGCTGCGCACCTCATCAAGGGCGCACCGGCCTCGTTCAAGATTTATAGCGGGGATGACCCGACGGCCATCGCGCTGATGCTGCTGGGCGGCCACGGCAATATTTCCGTGACAGCCAACGTGGCGCCGCGTGCCATGCACGAACTGTGCGCAGCTGCCATGCGTGGTGACGTGGAAACGGCTCGCCGCATTCACATGCAATTGCTGTCGGTGCACAAGAACCTGTTCGTCGAGTCGAATCCGATTCCCGTCAAGTGGGCTCTCCAGGCCATGGGCAAGATGGAAGGCGGCATCCGCCTGCCGTTGACGCCGCTGGCACCCCAGTATCACGAGGTTGTGCGCGCATCCCTGAAGGATGCCGGGCTGCTCTCCTGATTGTTTCAAGGCCCCTCCAGACGCTTCTGGGCCCTTAAGCCATCGTTCTCATCTGAAGGATCGCAAGTCAATGAAACTGCACCAAACCCGTCGCGGGGCTGTGGCGACGTCCGCTCAACTGTTGCTGGCCGCTCTGTCGGTTGCCCTGATTTCCGGTTGCGATACCGTCAATGAGGCGATGCAGCCGGACCGCATCGATTACAAATCGCAGGCCAAGAAGGGCCCGACGCTTGAAGTCCCGCCCGACCTGACCGGCATCCAGGCCGACCGCCGCTATGCTGCGCCGGATACGGGCACCACCACGCTGTCGGCCTACACGTCGACGGCGCCCAAGGTGACGACGCCTGGCTCGGGCACCGACAACGTGCTGCCCGCCGTGTCCGACATGCGCATCGAGCGTGATGGCAATCAGCGCTGGCTGGTCGTGAAGACCACGCCAGATGCTCTGTGGCCGCAATTGCGCACCTTCTGGCAAGAACTGGGCTTCCTGCTGGTGATCGATTCGCCCGAGACCGGCATCATGGAAACCGACTGGGCCGAAAACCGCGCGAAGATCCCGCAGGACATCATCCGTCGCACCGTCGGCAAGGTGTTCGATGGCCTGTACTCGACGTCGGAGCGCGACAAGTTCCGCACCCGCATCGAGAAGGGGCCGAATGGTTCGGTCGAGGTCTACATCTCGCACCGCGGCGCCCAGGAACAACTGGTCGGTTCGTCCAAGGACCAGACTGTGTGGACACCGCGTCCGGCCGATCCCGAACTCGAGGCCGAATTCCTCTCCCGCCTGATGCAGCGTCTGGGCGCCAGCAAGGAAGCCGCGCAGCAGAAGCTTGCGCAAACGCAGGCTGCGCATCCGGTGCAAGACGGCACGAAGGCTGAACCGGCCCCGCGTACCGGCCCGTCGCTGCTGACGCAATCGAATGGCCAGCCGGTCCTGCAGGTGCCGGAGCCCTTTGATCGCGCCTGGCGTACCGTGGGCCTGGCGCTGGACCGTGTGAACTTCACCGTGGATGATCGCGACCGCTCGCAAGGCGTGTACTTTGTCCGCTACGCTGATACGCGTGCCGAAGCCAACGCGCCGGGCTTCTTCTCGCGCCTGTTCTCGGGCACGAAGATCGAAGACCTCAAGCGCGCCAAGCGTTACCGCGTGGTTGTGAAGGACGCAGGCACGTCGTCGACGGTGCTTGTGCAGAACGACGATGGCTCCGCGCAGACCGGCGACATCGGCAAGCGCATCCTGTCGCTGCTCGACGAGCAACTGCGGTAATCAGCATCATGCAGTACGGCTGCCTGGGTGGGCGATGACACTGAGATTCGCCAGCCTTGGCAGCGGCAGTGAAGGGAATGCGCTGCTCGTCGAATCCGCGAGCGGAGCAACGTGCACGCGCATCCTTCTGGATTGCGGATTTGGTATCCGCGAGACCGTTCGACGGCTCGAACGCTTGGACTGTGCGCCGGAATCCCTCAACGCCATCCTCGTTACGCACGAGCATAGCGATCACGTTGGCAGCGCCTATGCGGTTGCTGCCAAATTCAATATCCCCGTCTGGACCAGCCACGGCACGTATCGAGCCACGGAAAACCTGCGCGGCGCTGACCGTGCGGCCGTGCGTTTCTGCCGCGCCGACGATATGTTCTGTGTTGGCGATCTGCAAATCTTGCCGTACACCGTACCGCATGACGCGCGGGAGCCGCTGCAGTTTGTTTTCAATGACGGTGCACGGCGCCTAGGTGTGCTGACCGATGCCGGCATGTCGACGGAATACCTCTGCACCCATCTGACGGGCATGCACGCCCTCGTGCTCGAATGCAATCACGACCGGGAGATGCTGGCCAACTCAGCCTATCCCTGGTCATTGAAGCGTCGTATCGGTGGGGATTTTGGCCACCTGGCCAATGACATTGCCGCCGCGATCCTTACCCGCGTGCGCCACGACGCCTTGCATACGGTCGTGGCGGCGCATCTGTCCAAGCAAAACAACACGCCGCTATTGGCCGCTGAGGCGCTCGCAGTGCCGCTGGGGGCCAGTGTTGAAGACGTGCCGATTGCGGATCAGGAAGAGGGCTTGCTCTGGCGCACCGTATGAATGCAGCAGGACCGATCGAAGCAGCTTGTAAGATTCAGAAACAACTTTGAATGGCAGAGGGGCAGCGCGATTGCTGCCCGGATGCTCCAGCGCCAGATTGCGCCCATAAAAAAAGCCGACTCGAGAGTCGGCCTTTTTGTCTCGCGAGAAACGCGATTATTGCTTAGCAGCCGGGGCCGAAGCGTCAGCAGCCGGAGCCGATGCAGCAGCGTCCGAAGCAGCCGGAGCAGCAGCGGCGTCCGAAGCAGCCGGAGCAGCAGCGGCGTCCGAAGCAGCCGGAGCAGCAGCGGCCGGAGCCGAAGCTTCCGGAGCAGCAGCCGGAGCAGCGGCTTCTTCCTTCTTACCGCAAGCAGCCAGAGCCACAGCAGCCATCAGCGAGGCGATCAGGAGAGACTTTTTCATTTTTTCGATCCTTAAACTGAATATTGGAAAGCGGACAACAGAAAGGCGATGAATAATTACCGGTAATTATCGCTCAGGTACTACACCTTCTTCTATGCTGGCAGCCAAGTCGCACGAGGGCTGCTCGGCCTGCAAGCTAGCGTCGGATTATAGCGACCTTTACCTACCATGTGTAGCGGAGTCGGGGCTGACGCACGTGCGATTCAGACGCTTTTGTAACGATCTGTTTCAGCGCGGAATTATCGCTGTCCCGGTCCAGCCAGCCTCAGCCAGCCTTCTTCGTACCATGCATGCAGCGTATCCATCAGATCCGGCAAGCCGGCCGCCGCATCGACGGAAGCAGCGCTCGCACGACGTGCGTCCGCCAACGCGGAAAGCCACGCAAGCAACGTTCCCGAAGGCTCGAACGTATCGCCGTTGATCCAGAATCGGTGCGCGTCATACAGCGCCTGCGTGCGCGCGTCGAGCACGATGCCTTCCTTGCGCGCGCGCGCTGTGAAGCGGGCGAGCGGCAAACGGGGTTGCGTTATGAAGTCGACGTGATCCTTGGGCTCGGAAAGGTACGCGCCGAGGAATTCACCAACGAGTTCAGGCGTCCAGCGCAACGCGTTGAGTTTCTGGGCGAGGGCTTTGACCATGGCAGCCGGTAGTTCGCCGGGGCGAGCCGTGGGTTTCTGTTCGGGGTCGGCGTAACGGCCTTCGAAGTTGGGGTCGTCTTCCAGCGTTTGCGACAGGAAGCCCAGGAAGTGGCCGGCCAGCTCGCGGTACGAGGGTGAGCGGAAACCAATCGAGTACGTCATGCAGTCGCCCTCGGCCACGCCATCGTGTGCGTAGTGCGGGGGCAGATACAGCATGTCGCCGGGCTCGAGCACAAACTCCTCTTCCGGCTGGAAGTTGGCCAGGATTTTGAGCGGCAGATCGGGGACGAGCGTGAGATCGTCCTGGGCGGAAATGCGCCAGCGGCGTTTGCCGTGCGCCTGCAGCAGGAACACGTCGTACGAATCGAAGTGAGGGCCGACGCCGCCGCCGTCAGTGGCGAAGCTGATCATCACGTCATCGAGCCGCGCGTCGGGAATGAATCGGAAACGCTGCATGAGCGCTTCAACCGCGGGCTCGACGAGGTTTGCGCCTTGCACAAGCACCGACCAGTTGCGCGTCTTGCGTGAAGGCAGCGGGCGTTCGTCGAAGGGGCCGTGGTTGAACGACCAGCGCCCGCGCGATTGCGCGATCAGGCGGGACTCGACATCGGGGCGCTCCGCCAGGGCAAGGACACGTTCCGGCGATAGCGGAAAGTGCAGTGCACGCATCTCTTCCGGGGATAGTGCCTGCCGGATCAGCAGAGGTTTTTTCTGCCAGTGCGTGCGCATGAAATCGCGCGGCGACAGCCCGCCGAGGAGTTGCGCTGGGCGCTCTAGCGGAAGAGCGGGTTGGACGCCGCCATCGGCAGCGTATAATGGGACTTCGTTCATGGAGTGCGCAATTGAAAATCGCGAAGAATACGGTGGTGTCGGTGGCTTACAAACTGTCCGACGCGCAGGGCAACGTCATCGAGGAATCCGATGAGCCGATGGTGTATTTGCACGGCGGCTATGATGGCACGTTCCCCAAAATCGAGGAAGCGCTGGACGGCCAGGAGCAAGGCTTTGAGACCAAACTGCAGCTCGAGCCGGACGACGCTTTCGGTGACTACGATCAAGAGCTGATCAAGATCGAGCCGCGTGATCGCTTTCCGGAACCGCTCGAAGTTGGCATGCAGTTCGAGGGAGTGCCTGAAGATGGCGATGAGGAAGACGCCATCGTCTACACCGTCACCGACGTGGCGGAAGACAAGGTCGTGCTGGATGGCAACCACCCGCTGGCCGGCATGGCGCTGCGCTTTGACCTGAAGGTCACGGAAGTTCGTGAAGCCACCGCTGAAGAAATCGAGCACGGCCACGTGCACGGTGAAAACGGCCTTGAAGTGGTGGACGAGGACGAAGACGACAAGCCGCACACGCTGCACTGATCGGCAAGTCCATCGAGATGCAAGAACGGGAGCTTCGGCTCCCGTTTTTTATTGCACCGGCGCTGGCGCGATTTCCGGCGCCGGGGCAGGGGTGTTGTCGAGGCGACGGCTGCGGAGATGAAACAGCGGCGAGTGGCCTGGTGTGACGGACACTTCCAGCCAGCGATCAAGCACTGGCGAACCGTAGGTCCGGGCGCGCATGACGTGCGAGTCCGGGCGGCCGTTTTCGTCCTTGAGCGGGCGGTCGAGCATGAAAGTCTGGCCGGCGCCGTGGATGAGTAGGACGGCGCCGTCGTACTCGCGCGTGAGCGTTCGCAACTGGCGCTTGAGTGCCAGGTAGCCGTCATGCGAGCGGCGCCGCAGCAAGCCGTCGAATAGGTTGAGCGCGTGGCGCCGCTCCCAGCCGTCTTCGAAAAGCGGATCGGCCTGCATCATGATGACCACGCCGGCCATCTTGCGTTGACGCGCGACGGCAAAGGCGCGCGCTAACCACTGGCGATTGGCTTCGAGGCGATCTTCGTATTCGCCGTTGCGTCCGCCTGCGATCTTGTAGTTGTTGTTGTCGCCGGGCACGTTGAGGGTGACGAACAGCACGTCGTTCATCGCCCAACGCGTATTTTCGCGGTAGCTGCGGAACTTGGCCTGATCGGACTGGCGCATGACGGTCATGGTGCGCTGGCCGAGCGTGTTGTCGTCCGGGTAGAACAGCTCGCGCAGGCGCAACAGGCGCTCCACCGGGTCGAAGCCCCCGGCGGCGGCGCGTTGGCAGTCGCTCCAGTCGTGGTCGCCCGGGATGTAGATGACGGGGGCGATCAGGCTGTCGAGCAGGTCATGACGGGCTTCGAGCAGCGTGTCGGAGCACGATTCATCGCGGCCCTTGAGGTTGCCCAGGTGGACGACAAAGGCGGGGTGTTCGGCGTCGATGGCGTCCAGCAGCGTGCGCGCGGGAGCGACATCTTCGGCGCGCTCGGGCACGTTGCCGATCACCGTAAAGGTGAAGGTAGCCGGCCCGTCAGTCGTAGGCTTCGCGCCTTTGGCCGCCGCCGGTACAGCCGTCGGCAGCAGCATCGCCAAGGTCATGGCAATGCAGCGGAGCGTGCGAGAAACTGAGCCGGGCCGGGTCATCGGATCAGGCGGATGGGCTCGCCAGCGCCTTGAGGCGATACAACGCATCGAGCGCTTCACGCGGCGTCATGTCGTCGGGATCGATCCCGGCGAGCGCATCCGTCAGCGCGTTGGCGGTCGCTTCGGTGTTGGCATCGTCTTCGTCGTCGACGGGCGCATCGGCGGCGAGTGCGAACAGATCGAGCTGAGGTGTGGCGCCGGTGTCGGCGGAATGCTGCTCCAGCCAGGCGAGCCGTTTGCGTGCGGCGCGAATGACCGGCTGCGGCACCCCTGCCAACTGCGCGACCTGCAGGCCGTAACTCTGGCTTGCCGGACCGTCCTGCACGGCATGCAGGAAAACAATGCCGTCACCATGTTCGACGGCGGAGAGGTGCACGTTGGCAGCCTGCGCAAATTCTTGCGGCAGTTGCGTCAACTCGAAATAGTGCGTGGCGAACAGCGTGTGGCTGCGATTGTGCGACAGCAGATGGCGCGCAATCGCCCAGGCGAGCGCCAGGCCATCGAACGTGCTCGTGCCGCGGCCGATTTCGTCCATCAGCACCAAGCTGCTGGGTGTGGCGCGGTGCAGGATGGCAGCGGCTTCGGTCATCTCGACCATGAAGGTGGAGCGCCCGCCCGCCAGGTCGTCGGCCGCGCCGATGCGCGTGAAGATGCGGTCGATCGGTCCGATGACCGCAGCTTCCGCCGGCACAAATGCGCCCACGTAGGCGAGCAGCACGACCAGTGCGGTCTGCCGCATGAAGGTCGATTTACCACCCATGTTCGGGCCCGTGATCAGCAGTAGCTTGCGCGCCTCCTGCAGCACGCAGTCGTTGGCGACGAACTGTTCGACTTGCTGTTCGACCACCGGATGGCGGGCGCGCGTCAGTTCAATGCCGGGCGCATCCGTCAGCATGGGGCGCGACCACGACAGCGCATGCGCACGCTCTGCGAGCGTTGCGAGCACATCGGCCTGCGCCAGTGCGGCGGCAATGCGCTTGAACTCGGCCAGATGCGGCAGCAGCTTTTGCAGCAATTCTTCGTAGAGAAGTTTTTCGCGCGACAGTGCGCGGTCCTGCGCTGACAAGGCCTTGTCTTCAAACGCCTTCAACTCGGGCGTGATGTAGCGCTCGGCATTCTTCAGCGTCTGGCGGCGGCGGTAATCGTCGGGCACCTTGGCAGCCTGGCCGTTGGTGACTTCGATATAGAAGCCGTGCACGCGGTTGTACTCGACCCGAAGATTGGCGATGCCGGTACGCTCACGCTCGCGGGCTTCCAGATCGACGAGGAACTGCCCGCAGTTCTCAGAGATGTCGCGCAGCTCATCGAGATCAGCATCGTATCCGCGTGCGATGACGCCGCCGTCGCGCACCATCGCGGCCGGCTCTGCCATCACCGCGCTCTGGAGCAGGGCGTGAGCATCTTCGGGCAGGGTGAGCGCGGCGTACAGCTCGGCTAGCAGCGGCGCGGCATCGCTTTGCGGCAGCTCTTCGCGAATCTCAGGCAGGCGTGCGAGCGTGTCGCGCAACGAAGACAGATCCCGGGGGCGCGCCGACAGCAGCGCAAGTCGCCCGGTAATGCGCTCCACATCGGACAGCGTGCGCAGCGTCGCACGCAACGTTTGCCAATCGCTGCCGAGCAGTACTTCGATCGCTTGCTGCCGTGCTTGCGGCACTGCGCGATCCCGCAGCGGATGATGCAGCCAGTGGCGCAGCAGGCGGCTGCCCATGCTGGTCGCGCAGGTGTCCAGCAGCGAGAACAGCGTCGGCGATTCCTGCCCACGCAGTGTCTCGGTCAGCTCTAGGTTGCGGCGCGTGGCGGTGTCCAGGCCGATGAATTCGCTCTCATGCTCGACGGTCAGGCCGATCACGTGACGCAGCGATTGGCCTTGCGTGGCCGCGGCGTAATTCAGCAGCGCCCCGGCAGCAGCCAGCGCGGCCGTCAACGTTTCCGCACCAAAGGCAACGAGGCTTGCCACGCCGAGTTGTTCGCGCAGGCGGCGGGTGCCGGCTTCCACGTCGAAGTGCCAATCGGGCAGGCGCGTGCGGGCAACATCCACCTGGATGGTGTTGAGCGTCGCATCGTCGGCCAGCACTTCGGCGGGGCGGATGCGTTCGAGTTCGCGGTCGAGTTGGTCGGGGTTGCATTCCATCACGCGCAGTTCGCCGCCGACGAGGTTGAGCCAGGCCAGACCAATCAGCGGTGCTGTGCCACGCTTGCCCGGCAGGTGCGCGATGGCCAGCAGATGGTTGTTGACCTTGTCGGAGAGCAGCGCGGCGTCCGTCAACGTGCCGGGTGTGACGACGCGTACGACCTTGCGCTCGACCGGTCCCTTGGTCGTGGCCGGGTCCCCGATCTGCTCGCAGATGGCAACCGATTCGCCCAGCTTGACCAGCTTGGCGAGGTATTGCTCGGCAGCGTGGAACGGGATGCCCGCCATGCGGATCGGATGCCCATTCGAACTGCCGCGCGCGGTGAGCGTGATATCGAGCAGGCGCGAGGCTTTTTCGGCATCTTCGAAGAAGAGCTCGTAGAAGTCGCCCATGCGATAGAAGACAAGCGTGTTCGGATGCCCCGATTTCAGCCGTAAATATTGCTGCATCATCGGGGTGTGCTTGCTCAGGTCCTGTTCCGCAAAGTCTTGAGTTTTCTGGCTGGCGGACGGTAGAGCCTTGTCCTGTAAGGCTTCGTGGGTCGACACCGAGTTTTCTTGGGTAACGTCTACACTCATCTTCGCTCGCCTACACTTGGCGTTTTGGCGTAACTTTTTCGCGTATGATGATCCGATTCTTACGCCAGGCTCTTAGGGCTGGGTATCGGCAAAACCTACGCTGAGGGAAAGCTACGCCATGTATTTCGATGCACGTGCCGCCAAGCTATTGAAACCTGGGCAGCATCTGACTCTCGACTCGCAACCGGGGCTGCGTCTCGTCTGCAGTGCCACGCGGCGCACTTGGATCTACCGCTACAAATCTCCCGTCGACGCGCGCATGCGCCAAGTAAAGATCGGCGAGTGGCCGGCGATGTCTCCGGCTGCGGCAATCGTCGAATGGGAAAAGCTACGCCAGGCGCGCGACAGCGGGCGCGACATTGCGAACGAACGGCGCAATAGCCGCACAACGGCGCGTGCCGTCTCAAACGGCGAAATTGTACCGGACCAGATTCCATACACTGTTCGACGCATGTGTGACGATTACCTGGTCGGGCACGTCGAGCGCCATCGCGCGCTGAAGGGTGCAAAAGAGATTCGGCGTATGTTCGACACGATGCTTGAGCCGATTGCACACATGCTGCCCGAGCAGGTTACCCGATCTGTTGCGTTTGACCTGATCAATTCGTACGCCCATATCCCCACCCAGGCAGGGAAGCTCCGTACTGAATTGGGGGCGGCCTGGACGTATGGCCATGACTCTGGGCGGCTGAGTGAGGGAGTGCCTAACTGGTGGCGCGAAATCATGCGCGGCCGCCTTCGCAGTGTCGGTCGACGCATCCAGGGCAAGACTATGGGCACGGCGAAGCGCGTGCTAACAGATGTCGAGGTGGGCGAACTTATTCGCTGGTTGCCCAATTTCCCCGCCTTGGTCGACGACGTATTGACGCTCTACCTCTGGACGTGCGCGCGCGGCGCCGAAATCGTCGGCATGGAGGCGGAGGAGATTTCGGAGGAGGCGGACGGCCTGTGGTGGACGGTGCCGCACGTCAAGACAAAGAACGTAAAGCACGAGGGAGCTACCGACCTACGTGTGCCGCTGGTTGGGCGGGCCGAAGCGGTCGTGCGAAGGCGCTTGGCGGTGGCCGGCAAGGGGTACCTCTTTCCGTCACAGACAACCGGTCACACCGAGCAAAAGGTAATCAGCCACGCGGTGTGGAATCGCATGTCCTACTGCAAGTCACACCCGCAGCGCGAGCGTGCGAGATTACCTGTCGAATACTGGGCTCCGCACGATTTACGTCGCACCGGGCGGACGATGTTGGCAGCGCTTGGGTGCCCGATGGAAGTTGGCGAATCTATTCTCGGGCATATGCTGCCCGGCGTCGAAGGTGTGTATAACCGACACACCTACGACAGGGAGCGGCGAGAGTGGCTATTGCAGCTTTCCGCGCACCTTGAGAAGTGCGCGGCTACACCGAAACGCTAGTCACGTCGGCTGGTGTTCTTGGGTGGAAGAAGGTCCGAAACTGGACGTGCCTCCGCCCACTCTTGAACCTCACGCAAGAGCCATCCAACGCGACGGGCAGAGATCTTTCGAGGTTTTGGGAATGAGTCTTCACGAACGAGCTGCTGAACGCTAGTCTCTGAAAGAGCGACAGCAGCGGCGACAGACGGCAAGTCGAGATAAATAACGAGGCTCATAGTGCAAAGGCGCGGCTAGCAGCCAAAGGCTAGTAGGGCACGAACATCAAATGGGGATAGAAATGTCGTTCGTTGAACGTCATCAAGAATGGATTGCAGCATTGGTCGCAGGACTCCTTAGTGGCGTCGCATTTGCCACCACGTGGAGGTTCGAGCCAGCGAAAGACGCCTGGGACGTCGCGACTGCGATTGGCACCGTGGGTGCCACTGTTGCCGCAGTGGTAATCGCGGCTGCAGGTGGCTGGACAAGGCGTCGAGAGCAACGGGAGGCTGCCCACCTTGCCGCGGCGCGTGTCAGCGTTTTCATAAAGCAATCGATCGATGCTGTAACCGCGGCGCAGGCGTGGCTTGCCTTCTATACTGAAGTGGCACACGTCCATGGAAATGGCTTCGTGACCTTCTCCCGAAATTTGGACGATGCGCGATTGGAGATCGCCCCGAGCGATTTTCACGCCCTTGTGCCGCTGCCGCACAGATGCGCGCACCGCCTCGCGCGTGCGAGCGCTTTGCTCAATGTCTTGCGTAGCGACATCGAGCGCCGGCAACACTTCTTCGGCAAACTGCCATTTCAAGTTGACGAGTACGTAGATCAACGAACTGCGAGTGTCGCATCTTGGAGGGGCACGGTTGCATCTATCCTTGATCTGCTCTTGGTCGCCTACAGGGAATGTGCCGATGCCACGCAACTGGGGGCTCCTCTTCCAGACGCAGTTGAGGTTTATTGCGTGCCGGTCGACATTGAGTGAACGGTATTGGGATGGTGTCGCCATGATTCACTCTCCGGCCTTGGAGCTTGTGGACGTCGCGAGGGGGCGCATCGCGCCGGTTTTGAGGTTCACAAAGGCTCCATGCCAGGTCAGCCGTCCATGCCTAAAAAACTCCCAAAGAATGGCCAGCGCCGGCGTGACGACGGATTGATTGACGAACAACTCTTGCCGCGCGAGCGCCTCGGCGAGGCCGCACGATGGCATGTCGTCCTCCGGCTCCCTGGTGTCGACGAGTTCCGGAAATAGTGCGTAAGGGTAGGGCAGCGCCACGCTGCCCACGGGATTGAAGCGACCGCTGTGCACCTCGTTGGCTTCTACGTCTTCAATCACGGTCCGCGGCGTTTGCCCAAACACTACCTGGCCGTCGCTTGCACGGTTGCCCAGGTCTAGTACGTAGGTATTCAGACGGTTGGATAGGTACGCATCGACCGCCTTGCGGGCGGCTTTGCTGTCCACGCAGACGATAAAGATGGCCGGCCGAGCAGCGGGATACGCGTCTTGCTTTCGTTCGAACTTGCGCGGGTGCGCACGCCAGTCCAGCCCGAAGAAATGGTTGACGCGTTGGGTGTGCACGCACGCCTTGTATTGCCCAACGTCGGCCGGGCTGAACAGCTGCCGGCCGATATTCGCCTCGCTCACTGTGTCGGGGTCAAAGACTTCCACGTCGAGGCCGGGGTGGCCCAACGCCCGAATGGCGTGGTCGAGCCGGGCCAGGCCCGTCAGCATTTGCGACCCGTTCCCCCCGCAGCCGATTAGCACAATGTGCACGCACTCAGAGAGCATGCGTGCCGGCGTGATGTGGACTGCGGCCGTCATGCGCCATCCCCGATAACTGCGGCGACCGGCACATTTAGCGGCAGGAACATCCCGAGCGCGCACAGGCGGAATTGAATGGACGGGGCCTTGCCATCTACCAAGTTCCCCACTACGCAGGAGATCTTGACCTCGCCAGCGTCATCCTCGTTGTCGGTGGGGCTGAAGAACGCGGCTTCATGGCCGTGGCTGTGTAAGTCGAGAACCAGAGATTCGTGCGGCGCAAGAGCGGGGCGCTCGTAGGAAATGGCGCCGGGGGAGGTCTTGGTGATACTCAGATCGCGGTACCGCAGGTCGCCGGTGGCGCTGTCCCAGATCACCCAGGCGGCATGCTCGTTCGGTGCCGCCTCGCTTGCTGCCTTGATGAAGTTGCGCACAAGTTGGAAAGTTGCGCCCAGACGATCGAATACGAGCTTCACGGTGGGCTTTACCGTGCCATACGGCGGACGCACGGTCTGGCCGTTGAGCGGCGCCACCGGCTGGATCAAGTGCAGCCACGGACGCCGCACTTCAACGAACAGCCCTTCCGCCGTAGCCAGGAAGCGGTGGCCAACGTCCTGCAGCTCCTGGAACTCCGCGAATTTCGGCACGGCCACTGTCGGTGCGCTGTCCCACAGCTTGGAGTCGAGCTCGTATTTCTCGTCGGCCTGGTCGGCGGCGATCGGGTTGCGCAGCGCCTTGGCGACCTTGTCAGCGGCGGCTTTCGCGAAATCGTCCAGAGCGCCAGCGATGAGCTTTAGGCCTTCCTGAGAGGAGGCGTGGAATTGTTGGATGATGGCTTGCATGTCAGGCTCCGGAGGAAATGCGCGTAATGGCCTGCTCCAGCGTTTCCTTTTGTGGCAGCAGGGCGGTTTGAGGGAATTCGGTAATTTCGGGGTGATCGAGCAGGTGCGCCCATAGCGCGCGGCCTCCGCCCTTGTAGCGCGTGATGCGCGCGTGGTTCGGGTGGGTGAAGCGGCTGCGGAAGAAGGCTGCCTCGTACGTGCGCATTGCATCCGGCGTCGGTTTGTCCGGCAGCGACACGTTGCCAGTGCAGATTTCGCCGGTTTTCCAAACGTTGAAGTAGGGCGCGACGCGCAGCGCCGTGCGCGGCTCGGGGCGCTCGCTTTTGTCTAGGGCGAACACGTACCAGTGCAGCTCGCGCACGATGAATACGAGCGCCGGGTGCGCGGTCACGCCATGACGCTGGCCGATCGGTGCGTCGGACTGGAACCATGTGGTTCGGCTGCCGGCGGGGCACCACCAGGCCAGGGTGTTGGGCGCGACGTACAGCAGGCGCGAATCGACAAAGCCGCGATACGCAGTCTGTGCCTGCGCCGCTTCGACAAACCGGCTGAGTTCGGCCAGCTCGAGCGCGCGCCCGGGCAGTAGATGCGGGCCGGTGGGCAGCAGCTCGACGTCGTGGACGGTCGCGTACACCGTGCTATCGGGCGAGGCGCCGTCGTAAAGCATCACGGCGTGGCGCAGCTTGAGCTCGCCGGTGTTGCCGGTCGCAATGGTGACTTGGCTCATGGGTGCCCTCACTGCACGCGGATCTGCTGGCGCAGCGGATTCTGCGTGGCCAGCAGGTCGAGGAGGTTTTCGACGCGGCGCGCGAGCCCGCCGTTGGCCCGCATCTTCTGCAGCCAGTCGGCGGAGTCGGTGCTGTCGAGCGGGAAGATCTTGACCGTCGCGGCGTCCGTGTATTCGGCTTGGGACACCTGTTGAATGAAATCGTCGGCCAGCCGGATCGTCAGGTCATTCGGGTGCCATTGCAGGACGACAGTCCAGCAAATGGAGTCACTGTCGGCGTCAAGCGTTCCGCAGTCGGCGTAGCCGCCCGCGGCATTAGTTGCGCAGGCGTGCTGCCAAATCGCGTCGACGGCCGCAATGACCTGCTCGGCCAGGCGGTCCTTGCGCGCGGCGAGGCGCACTTGCCGATCGGTCAGTACACGCTCGGGGTGCACCGCCCATTCCGGCACATGCTCGAAGAAGTCGAGCCGCGTGGGGCCTTCGTAGGCTTCCTCGGCCTGCTCTCGCGTCTCGAATTCCCCTTCCGCGAAGAGCCATTCGATGGCCTCTTCTTCGTCATTGCAGCCATGCCAGTGGACCCAGCTTGCCTGATAGAACGACTCTCGCGGCGTGAGCACGTTGGGCAGGAAGCGCAGCGCGTCATACAGCACGGCCAGCACGGTTTGCCCTAGGCCTTTGCGCACGGCCTCGAGGCGCTCGAATGCGGTCCCGATGAAGAGTTGCGGCGCGGCGAGCGGGTGATCTTCCTCGGCGCCGATGAACAGCCAGAGGTGTTCTGGCGGCTCGGGCCGCGTGCTCCAGCTGCTGAAGGTCGACCGCACGTGCAGGTTCCAAACGAGCAGCCGTGCGCCGGCCGTAACGTCGTTCCAGTGGCGCTGCAACGTGCGCTTGAGCAAGGCGGCCGGGCTCGCTGGCTTCGGCTGTGCGTCCTGCAGCGTCAGGGCGCCGCCGTCCAGCAGGGCGAGCAGCGCGGGCGTGTGCCACGCTTCATCGCGGTTCTTGTAGGCGAAGCGGGTCGGCACGCCGTCCAGGCGTGGGAGGGCGAGGGCGCTCATGCCAGCACCTGCAGCGACGCGGAGGTCGCCACCAGCGCCGCATTGCGCGTGCGGCCGTGTGAGCTGCGGTAACGCTGCGTGGTCTCGCGGAGAATCTTTGCTACAGGCTGATTCAGGTGGCTGCTTGCGATGAGGTTGTCGCGCGGCGCGTTGCAGAGCGTGCCGTTCGTAATCTTCTCGCGCAGGGCAGCCAGATCGTTGCCCTTGGTGCCGACGGCGCGGCGGAACGAATACACCTGCTGTTCCCCTTCGATGGCCGGGCCGTCGATTTCGGCGTTCAGAATTTCGGGATACGTGTTGGCGTAGAAGTCGCGTACTTGCTCGAGCGTGAAATTCGGCGACGGGTCGGCCAGGCGCACGCCGTTGTAGCGGAATTCGCGGGTCAGTTGGGTGGTCTGCATTTGGCGCTCCTGTCAGATCGGGAGGTCGAGGCCGGTGTGGCGCGGGTCGGTGCTGGCCGGTTCGGCCGCTGGCGCGTCGCCGGTACCCGAGCTATCGGCGCCATCAGAATCGACGAGCGACATTTGGCGCGGGTCGACGGCAGGCATCTCTGGGTCAGTGCCGTCCTTCGTCCCGGTGGCTGGCGCCTCGGTGCCTCCCGTGCCCCCATTCTTGGCGGCTTCGGCGGCTGCCTTCTCTGCGTTGGTTGGCCTGCCGGGACCGCGCTTCGGCGGCGTGTCTGCGGTTTGAGTTTTCTTGGTTGCCGCCTTCGGCGCCTCGAGTGCAGGCGTTCCCTTCTTTCCGTTGGCATTCGCAGCGGCGCGGGCCTGGTCGAGCAACGGTAGCGCGCTCGGCTCGAAAATCTGCACGGCCTCGGCAAAGCCCTCGTCGATTTCCTGTGGGGTGCCCACGAGCACCAACGGGTGCACACCCGGACCGTTCTTGCTGGTGCTGGTGGCGTTGACGGTCACGCGGAGGTTGTCACCTTCAGCCGCGACGGAAATGAGCAGCGACGCGGCGCGCGCCAACTGGTGGAGTTCGGCAAACATGGGTTCTCCTGAAAGGTTCAAAGTCAGGCTGCGGCGCGCAGGCCTTGCCGCGCATTCGCTGCGTTGATCGCGGCCATGCGCAGCGGTGCACGTTGTTGGAGGGCGGATTGCAGGCGCTGGTAAAGCGCCAATTCCGCGAGGCTGCCCGCCGGGGCACGAGAGTTGGCGTAGTCGTCCTCTGCAACTGCGGCGGCGCGCCAGATGGCGAGTTCGGCCTCAAGCGCCGTAACGCGCTGCTCCAGGAATGCGGTGCTGGCGCTCATCCCTGCACCTGCGCGAAATGTTGGTCTTCGACAAGACGGTCGAGCTCGTCGAACAAGTCTTCGGGGCGGCGGTCGTTTCGAATTTCCCAATCGCCAACGCAAACCGCAATCCCCAGCTCGCTGCTGTGCTCGACAACGCGGCGGGCAGCGTTGCGGCGAAGATGAACAATTACGCCACGGTGCTTGCGGATCATTGAGGCTTCGTTTTCCTCGCGCACGTCAGAGATCACAAGGGCGCGCCCGAGCGTGACGTGTTCGGCCAGCACCTTGTCTTCGGCCAGGCGTACCCAAATCTCGGAATGGACAAGGCGCCGGCCCCACTCGGTACCCAACGACTGCATGAGTTGACGTGGTGACTTTTCGATGCCCGGCAGAATCTCCTCTTTCCGGCCGTGTTCGAAATCCTTCGGCTCCAGCGGCAGCGCTGCCAGCAACATCGCGCGGATTGGGTCGGCAAACGCAATCTGCCGGAACCCATGGGCGGCGCGCAGATAGCCTGCGGCCGTGTCTTTGCCAACGCCGGCGTTGCCGGCAAGTCCGATCAGCATGTCGGTGCTCCAGGTAAGTCAGTCGAGGTCGTTGGCCTGCAGCTTTTTCAGGTCAACGGCGGGAAAAAAGCGGGGGCGTGGGGCTTTGCGATGTGCCCTGCGGTGCGCGCGCAGGGACCGTGCGAGCTGTCGCCGAATGGCCGGTATGTCGACCTGATCCTCGGCGCGGCCGGAGCCGCGCACGCGGTGGAATTCGGCGATGAGGTCAGCACGGGAAAAGCGCGCGCGGCTCATGGCAGGCTGGCAATGTCCGGGGCGATTGCGCCGCCCAGGCCGAAGAGCAGCAGGATCAGGGCGAGCGCCAGCGCGGGGCGCTCGGAGAGCGGGCCATGCGCGAGGCTGTGGACGATGCGCGTCATGCGGCCACCTCGGTGTGCATGGTCTGTGCACCGTCGGGGGCGGGCACTGGTGCGAACACGATTACGGGCGCGGTCACGCTGGGCAGTGCGAGCGTGATCTGCAGCTTGTTGTTGTGCTCGACGATTTTTTCCTTGATGGCGCCCTGCGAGAGCAGGAGTTCAAGGAGCGCATGTTCCGTCCGCACATCCGTCCAGATGACTATGCGTGTGTCGTGCCTGGTCAGATCGAGGGCGCCCCAACGGTGAATGCCGTGGCGCGGCGCGGTGGCGAGAATTTCGCCAATGGCGTCAAGGTCCGCGGCGAAACGCACAACGCCTGCGCGATGGGCGTGAGCCCGGCCATCAATTTCCTGCAACAGACGATCGGAATAGCGCATGGCGGGCCTCACACTTGCCGTTGGGTGGAGGCCTGCGTGCGCGGCTCGTCTTCCGCGACGCGATCCAGATAGAGCGCGATCGAGTGGACGACGATGACTGCGGCAACGGCGGCGATGTAGATCAGGACGCCTTTGGCGGTTGCGTTGAGGCGCGGGCGAGTTCGCATGTTTTGCTCCGGCTGTGTGGCGATGGAGCAATTACACCAAACGGTGTTGTGTGTGTCAACACCAAATGGTGAATATGAGCGTGAGGCTGTGCCGGTGGATTACGTTCGACGGAAAACGAAAAGCCCGCCGAAGCGGGCTTAGGGGTTGTGACTCAACCGCAGCCAGTCGCAGCTCTAGCTGTCCACCCAGTGGAAGAGAGCGGAGTCACCTTGGACGTGCTTCAAGACCTTGCCGGAGGGTTGCAGAAGCAATACGTAGGGTTGCTCACCTGTGTAGCCGCCGTAACTGTTCTTTGCATTGATGCCCACCACGATTGCGTATCCCGCCCAGCCGATGCCGCCACCATGGATAAGACCGTTGTTCATATAAGCCCTACGAGGGCTGCCGAATCTGTATCTGGCTGATTCCGGATCTTTAAGGACGGTCGCGAAATACTCCTTGATGTAGTCCTCGTAATACGCTGCTTTCGGAGGCGATCCATACCAGTAGGTCGGTCCTGGCGCCTCGAACGAAGAAGCGCACGCTGCGAGCACAGGTGCGGCAGCCAACATCAATAGGAAGTGCCGGCGATTAGACGGCATGCCATCCCCCTCAAAGTCGGTTGTCATTCCAGATCGCCCTGCCGGCGATCATCGTGCGGTCATCCGGTGGCAGGAGCTTGTCGGGGTGTGCGGTCTTGTCCGGGTTGTCGCTGCGCATGATCCACGCCTGGCCGCCAATGGCAGGGTGGTAATCGCGGATTAAGCGCTTGAGGACTAAGCCACCCTCGGGCGTGCAGATGGCGTACACCTTGCCGTCTTTCGGTTCCTTGTCCGCCGTGTTGATCAGCACCACGCAGCCGTCTTGAATAAGCGGCGCCATGCTATTGCCGGACGCATAAATGATTCGGGCCGTTTTCTCGGTAACTCCGAAGTCCTTGAGGCTTGATCGCTT
Source organism: Ralstonia chuxiongensis (assembly GCF_024158925.1). Classification (NCBI taxonomy): domain Bacteria; kingdom Pseudomonadati; phylum Pseudomonadota; class Betaproteobacteria; order Burkholderiales; family Burkholderiaceae; genus Ralstonia; species Ralstonia chuxiongensis. Next base: position 511,668 of record NZ_JAMYWC010000003.1, read on the forward strand.
AAAGGCTAGGCCGCCCTTCACGACGACGTGGTCGACAAAGCGACCCATCCCACAGGCAGCCGCAATATCAAGTTGGGGCACGAGGGCGAAGTCGGCGTCCGACGGTGTCGGCTCTTCCTCGAGTGCCGGTGGTGATATCGCGGCATCTTCCGCATCAAGCCATAGCGGAGCGCGGGTTGCGTCCCAGGCTTTCTCTATTGCGCGAGCAACCTTTTCGCCGAAGGACTTTCGACCGGCGAGCATGTCATTGATTTGACTGGCCGGTTTTCCCATTCGCTTTGAGACCTGGGCAAGCCCGTACTCGCTAACGAGTCGCTCCAGATTCTTGCGTCGCGTTGTGGCTACTTCACTCATCCGGTCATTACAGCATGCGTAAACCAATTGGTGAATTCCCCATAAGGTGTTGCCAAACATTCACCGTCCGGTGTATGTTTCGGTGAATGGACAAGCTTAAGAACTTTCTGAGGTCGATCCCCGCAGAGGAGCGACAAGCCTTCGCTGCCCGTTGTGGGACTACGTGGGCCTTCCTTCGAAACGTGATGTATGGCCAGCGCACGCCGAACGAAAAGCTATGCGTGGCCATTGAAAGAGAGAGTCGCCGGAAAGTTACTCGGCTCGACCTCCGCCCGGATGACTGGCACCTGATCTGGCCGGAGTTAAGCGGTCCCACGTCGCTACGGAGCATTTCCGAAGACATGCGGGGTGCTGCCTCCGCGTAGTAGCCACTTCCATTCGTTTCTCCGTCTGTAACCAATCTGCGGGCATCTGCCTGCGGAGGGCAACGTTTTGTCTTGATGTGCTGGATCGTAAGCGTGCGCACCTCAAAACAAAACGGTCGAATTTCTGGAGGTTTACCGTGACCCTTTTGTATTCCGATGTAAGCGAGCACGAGGCGCTGTATAACGCGGCGCGGAAGTATCCCCGAGGGATCGAAGGACTGGCCGATGCATTGTCGGCGCGTCTGAACAAGCGCATTTCCCCGAACGTTCTCCGGAACAAGCTGCGCCCAGGTATCGATACACACCACGTCACGCTCGAGGATTTCTCGATGGTGCTGGAGCTTTGCGAGGAGGCACGTGTCGACGCAGCAATGCAGCCGCTCGATGCGCTTTGCTGGCGGCACGGTCGGGTGGCGGTCGAGATTCCCGATGCTGATCCGCAAGACCCGAACCCGGCGCGCACCGTCTGCCAAGTCATGGCGAAGATCGGCAACGTTGCAGAGACGGTCGCGCGCGCTGCAGAGGATGGCGTCATCACCGAGGCCGAGCTCGAAGTGATCGAGGGCGATTTCTTCCGGGCACAGGCAGCGCTGGCAAGCTGGCATGCGGCAATTCGCGCGCAAGCCGAGACGCAGTCGAGCAAGCGCTAAGGGGAGGGGTAGATGGCAACGACCAAGTCGACCCTCGCCGCTCAAGCGCGCAAAGAGCGTCACGTACGCAAGAAGATCGAGTCGCACCTCGAAGACAATCCCGGCGAGCGATTCAGCGAAACGCAGATCGGCCGCTTGTTCGGCCTCACTGGTGGCGCCGTCAAGCGCGTCATGGCTTGGTTGATGGCGCACAACCCGCGCATCGTTACGTGCGGCGGCTGTATCCGCCACTACCAGGCACTACACATCAGCGGGCCACGTCGACGCGGCGACGGTGATCTGCGCGGGTACACCGACAAGCTATTCAGTGCGGCTGAGCTGAGCATGTCGCTGCGCGGTGCGCGCTGGCGTCTCGATCGACCTGCCGGCTGGCGACCGGGGCAAGCCACTGCATGACGCAACGGCAGTCTGGCGCAAACACACAGGGGCTGCGGTTCGGCCCCGAATTCAACTGCTGCAAACCGGCCCGTGTGGCTGCGGGCCTTCCATGCGACAGGCCCACGCAGCAGTGCTGCGCGTGGCACCACATCCGCCTAGTAGTGCGCCACCGCGGCGAATCTCCCTTGATTCAGTTCGCCGAGCATCTGCTGACCAAATGTCAGTGGTCGCTCGGCGAGGTGTTCTTTTCGTTCAATGCGGCTGGCGAGTCTTCATCGCTGGCCGTGGTGTGCGCCAAGCAATGGCGCGCGATTCCGACTGCGGCCGATCGCGCCGCGTATCGCAACCAGATCAGCGCCGCAACGTCGCCTGAGTTTCTCGCGACGTTCGACGTACTTTGTGAGGCCGTAAGCGGCCATCGATGAGGTTCCACATGGATTATCCGATCGCACCAATCCACGCGGTGCAGGACGAGGGCAGGGCTGCGTTTGTCGCTGGCCGCCCACGCGATGCTTGCCCATATACCGACGGGACTGAGCACGCGCTGGCGTGGGGAGCGGGCTTCGCTGATGGCTTCCGAACGCACGCGTCGCGGCGGCAACCGAACGTCGATGTGGTGTTCGCATGAGCGCCGCATTCGTAATCACCAGCGAGGAGTGGCAGGCGCTCTCTGGTGTCGACCATCTCGCGTGCCGCCTGTATCTGTCGCTGCGCCGCTGCATGGATTTCCGAACTGGCGTGGTGGGAGGTCCGCACAAGGCAGTGTCGTGGCAAGCCCTGCGCGAAGACTGCGAAGTCCCTGGTCGGCCAGGCGTTCGCCATTTCCGCCCCACTGAGCAGATGCTGCGCCGCCGCGTTGACCAGCTGGAAAAGTGCGGGCTTCTACGTCGTGTCAGCGAGGGCTTGATCCTGAAATTTCGGATGCTGTTGGCTCGGACGGATTCGTGTGTCCAGAAAAAAGCCGGAGGGGGCGCGAGAGGGGAGAAAAAGCCGAAGCAGCCCAATACTGGCGCGGATGCGCGGCGGTTGTCCACATCGCGAAGTTTGCGAAAAGCCGACACACATCCGAACCCCGGTAAAACCTCTAATCCTTCCTCACCTTCCTTTTCCAAGTCCACGGAGGAGGAAGAGCTGGAAATCGCCCCAAGCCCTCCGGTCGATGCCGTGATGCGCGAGGACAACGCGCGGCAACGGCACCAGCCCTCAGAGCAACGCGAGCGTGACGCTGATGCGGCAGGGGATGGCCCTGCGGGCCAGCTTGCAGAGGGAGAACATGGCGCGGAGCCAGCGTGGTCGCCCGTGCTGGCGTGGCCGCGGCGCATTCCGTTGCATGAGCGTGCTGCAGTGGCGCACCAGCTTTCTGTGCTTCCGCATGGCGTGCGCCAGCGGGTGCTCGACGAGTGGGATGGTGCGATGGATACCGGACGGATCGTGCGCCCGTGGTTGTTCTTCGAGAGCGTTGTTGGCTGGGCGAGCGGCCCGGGCTGGCTGCCTGAGCACGCCGACCGAGTGGCCGAGCGCCGCAAGCAGGCGAGTGCGGTGGCATCGCTGGTGGAGCGGCAACGCGAAGGGCCGGTAGCAGCGAGCGCGGCTCCGGTCGGTTCGCTCGCGGTCGAGCGCCTGCGGAAGCTGGTCAAACCGCGAGGCACGCGATGACGCCAGAGCAAGCATTCGCCGAGGCAGTTGAGCAGATGCCGCGTCGCGCGTCCGGCACCGACGCCTGGAGTTCGCGCGCGGTGTTCTGGGCCGCCGTGCGCGCGGGCGCAGCGACGCTTGCTAAGCCGTGGGCCGACGTTCACGACCGATGGGCGCAGCTCTGGGCTGTCGCGTCGGAGGAGCACTTGCCGCCCATCCCTGGTGCCGCGCACATCGGTGCACCGCCTTCGCTGGCAGCAGCTGAGCGCGGGCTCAGCGAGATCAAATCCATGGTTGGCCTTAACAGGGGGAAAGGGCATGTACACCGCTAATCCGGCACCGCCGCGTGCATCCGCGTTGCAGGGCTACCCTTACGACGCGCTCGACGATCTGCTCTACGACTGGTTTGTGTGGGAGTGCACGTACCGCACAACACGCGGCTTCTCGTCAGTCGACAAGACGTGCGCCGCATCCGGTAGCTCAAGGCAATGGGAGAGCACCGACGCCATCCTCGAAGACAGCGTTTGTGCATGGCAGATGAAGCAGCTCGACGCCTGCGTTGACGAGCTGTCCGGCGATCACCAGCTCGCCATCCGCGTGCAGATGCGCAATCGTCGTGGTCCGGAGGTGTGGCGCAACCCGCGTGCACCGGTCCGCCAGCAGGAGGTGTACGCGCAGGCGAAGGCCGCGCTGCGTCCGATCCTTCGTCGGCGCGGTGTCGAAGTTGAGGTCGAGTGTTGACATCCTCAAATCGCAAGCCTATATTCCGCCCCGTGGGACGACGCACGTCCCTACCAAACGCAAAGCCCGACCCTCAACCGGTCGGGCTTTTTTCATTTCTGCGCCCACCATGCCAGCACGCCCATCCTCAATTTGCCGGCAAGCCGGCTGCGGTGTGACGATTGCGCAGCCGGGCTACTGCGACAAGCATCGGCGCCCAGCAGGTGGTTGGCGTGCCGACAGTGAACGAGGCTCCCGGCACGCCCGAGGTTACGGTGCCGAGTGGGACCGCATCCGGGTGCGCATCCTCGCGCGGGCCGGTGGGCTGTGCGAGTGCGACGAGTGCAAGTCGCTGGGTCGCGTGCGCCTCGCTACCGAAGTCGACCACCGAGTGCCGAAGGCGCAGGGCGGTACCGACGACGAAGAGAATCTGCGTGCGATCAACGTCGACTGCCACAAGGCGAAGACGCTGCGCGAGCGGCGCAAGCCGAAGCCCAAGAACACGTCCAGTGCGCCGACTGCCCGATGGGTCGCCGGTGCCTTCCTGCTGCCGCGATCGCGGCGCTGAGCGCGGCGGCGCACGGGGGGTGCGCCGCCGCCGAGGGGTGGGGGGTGTCGAAAGTCTGGGGGCCGAGCCGCCCGGGACCGTCCGTCCAGGCCGGGTGTGTGGACGGCCGATTTTGGAATAGGGGGGGGTCTCACTGGCAGGCTGTGAGAGCGCCGATCTGACAGCCTGCTACGTTTTTCGGCCGATTCGCCGAAAGGAACGCTCTATGAACCCGCTAGATACGCTGCTGGGCGACAACTCGCCCGACGAGCAGTTTCCAGCTGCCTCTGCCGGTGGTAAGGCAGTTCGTTCGCCGCCACCGCCGCCGGGCACAAAGCTCTCGCCGACAGAGCGCAAGGTGTGGGACTACATCTGCCAAGCGTTGCGCGAAGAAGGTCTGCCGCACTTGACCGCCGGCATTGCAATTGCCGTCGTGTGTAAAACATTCATCCGTTGGGTGCGCGCCGAAGCCGAGCTGCAAAACTTCGAAGCCGGCAACAACAACTCGTTCATGGTGGTCACGCCGAACGGCCATAGCCAGCCGCACCAGTTGTACTTCGTGACGCGCACGCTGAAAGGGGAGCTCTTGAAATGGTTGCCGGAGAGCTGCCTGACACTGCCGTCGTCGGTGATGGCGAGGGCGAAGCTGGGCGACGAGGGGATGCAGGACGACCTATTCGGCGATCTTCTGGAGCACGCGCGCGCCGAGCGGACCGCCGTGATCGCGCGCGCCGCACGCGGAAGCAAGTTGACCGCCTGACGCCGCCGGCGGAGTTGCTGCAGGAATGGGATAGGGCATATGGCCTACCCGTGTTGCGCGGCGAAATTGTTGTTGGCGAGTATGTCTACCTCGCCGTCGAGCGACATTACCGCGACCTGATTGACGGCGCGAAGCGCGGGCTGCAATTTGACACGGCCGCGGCCTGGCACGTAATCCAGTTCATCGAACGATTCTTCGTTCACATCAAGGGGCCGTTGGCGCGCGAGCCGATCCTGCTGGACCCCTGGCAGAAGTTCTGGACGGCGGTGCTTTACGGTTGGAAGACCGCCGCAGGCCTGCGCCGATTTACGCGCGGCTACGAAGAGGTCGCACGTAAGAACGGAAAATCAACCTGGAAAGGGCCGCAGGGCGCTTACCTGTTCATGATGGACGGGGAAATTGGCGCCGAGGTGTACGCGGTGGCCACCACGCGCGACCAGGCCATGTCGGTATTTAAGCCGGCATTCGATAATTTCCGACGCTGGGCCAAGCGCTCGGCAGGCGTGAAACGGTCGTTCAAGATTCATGAAGGGCGCAACCTCGAGCAGATCACGTTCGACAGTGCGGTGTTTAAGCCGCTGCCGGCTAACGCCGAGTCGCTCGACGGTCTGAACCCGTACGCGATCCTGTTCGACGAGCTGCACGCACAGAAGACGCCGGATGTCTGGGACGTTATGGAAACCGCGCTCGGTGCGCGCGACCAGCCGTTGTTGTCTGCGATCACCACAGCCGGCTTCATTCTCGACGGAATCTGCGTTGATCAGCGGCGATACCTGATCGAGGTGCTGCGCGGGGAGCGAACCGACGACTCGTATTTCGGCTACGTCTACACGATTGACGTCGACGACGATCCATTCGACGAGCGCGTTTGGATCAAAGCGAATCCGGGCCTCGGCAGCTCGAAGCGCATCGAGTACATGCGCGACATGGCGCGTAAGGCAGCGTTTCTGCCGAGCGCCTTGGTCAACTTCCTTACCAAAGACCTCAACGTCTGGGTCAACTCGGCCGACGGCTGGATCAGCCCGCAGGCATGGGACAAGGGCGCCAAGCCGTTTGATATTTCGACGCTGGCCGGGCGGAAGTGCTACGGCGGTCTCGATCTTTCTGCGACACAGGATTTAACCGCGTTCTCGCTGGTGTTTCCGCCGGCGGACGACGATCGAGATGGCGAGTGGCATGTGCTCGTCTGGACTTGGTGTCCGCAGGAGCGCGTTGACCAGCAATCCGATCAGAAAGACGAGCGTGCGCGCTATTCGCGCTGGGTCAGAGACGGATGGCTCGAGGCCACCGAAGGCGTAATCGTCGACTACCGCCCGGTGAAGGCTCGCATTCTCGAAGCGCGGCGGATGTTCGAGGTGGTCGAGATCGGCTACGACGAATGGAACGCTGCGCACCTGGTGAATGAGCTGCTCGAAGAGGGGCTGGTCATGGTGAAGGTGCCGCAGAACACGCAAGGCATGTATCCCGGCGCGCGCCGCTTCGAAGAGCTGATCTACAACAAGCAATTCCGCCACGGAGGTAACCCCGTGCTGCGGTGGGCGACGCTCAACGTGGCGTTGCTGTTCGATACGAATGGCAATTTCCGGCCGGACAAGAAACGATCGAAGGGGCGCGGCCGCATCGACCCGGCAGTGGCCACGGTTATCGCCCTGAGCCGTGCAGTTGCCATCGAACCTCAGCAACCCGAATCCGGAATCATCGTGCTATGACACAGAGTTGGTACAACGAGGCGCGAGTGCGCCGGCCTGGGTCTTTCGTGCTCAATGCCTGGCGTGAGCAACGCCAGGCGGAGCGCGCGCAGGCGCAGGTAAAGCCGGTGCCGGTGTCGGATATCCGCAGCGGCACCGAAGCCTATGGCTGGCTCACAGGTGGCGTGGGCGGTGCAGGGCGCCCGGTTTCCGAGCGGACGGCCATGAGCATCGGTGCGGTGTATGCATGCGTCTCCCTCATCGGCGGCGCACTGGCGTCGCTCACGCTGGAGACCTACAAGCTGGTCGACGGCATTGGCGAAGCCCATCGGCCGGATCTCTGGTGGCTGCTGAATGAGGAAATGCACCCGCGCTGGGCTGCGCCGGTCGGGTGGGAATTCGGTGCGCAATCGCTCCTGCTGCACGGCGACATGTTCATGCGCATTGGCCGTCCGAGCCGATATTCACCGAACGTCGTTTCGCTCAAGCCGTATCACGCGCTGCAGGTTGACCCCCAGCCGAGCACTGACAGGGAGCGGCTCCTCTATTACCTCTGGGATGAGGATGGCAACGTCGAGGTGGTCGACCAGGACGACATGATCCACGTGCCGGGTCCGGGATTCGACGGTCGCCGCGGCATGTCGCAGATCCGGCATGTTCTGCGCCGTTCCGTCTCGCTGGCAAACGTCGGCGGCGAGCAGGCTGAATCCATGCTCGACAACATGCGGCCGGATTTGGTCCTCACGCAGGACAAGGAGTCGAAAAAGCTCGAGGGCGGCGACATCGACAAGCTGCGCGAGCAGTGGTTGCAGCGCTACAGCGGGCCGGCTGGCAAGAACGGCGCGCCCGTCGTGCTGACCGGTGGCATGGACATCAAGCAGATCAGCATTACTCCCGAGGATGCGCAGCTGCTGGAGATGCTCCAGCTTTCGGTGGAAGACACCGCGCGGATTTTCGGTGTGCCGCCGTACATGATCGGCTACACCGACAAAACCACCGGGTGGGGTAGCGGCGTCGAGCAAATGGGCATCGGCTTCGTCAAGTACACCATGCAGCGCCATCTGGTGAAGATCGAGCAGGAATTGAACCGCAAGATCTACCGCGGCAACCGCGGCGTATTCGTCGAGTTCGACACCGAGACACTCGAGCGCGGCGACCTGAAATCACGCCTCGAAGCTGCGCGTATCGCATACGGCCGAGCCGGAGAGCCCGGCTGGATGACGCGGACTGAAGTCCGTCGGCGCTTCAATCTGCCGGCTCCGAAGGCGGGCGACATTTTCAACGAAGGAAAGGGCGATGCGCCAAAACAAAATCCTCCAGCTGCTGAGTGACAACCGCGCGGCCGCGCGCGTATTCAACGTCGTCGCCAGCGGCGATAACGAGGTGACGGTGTACCTGTACGACTACATCGTTTCCGATGACTGGTGGGGCGGTGTATCGGCCACAACGTTTGTCAAAGAGCTGGCCGGAATTACCGCCGACGTCATCCACCTGCGCGTCAATTCTCCCGGCGGCGACGTCTTCGCCGCGCGCGCCATGGAGACGGCGCTTCGTGGGCACTCCGCCAAGGTGATCGCACACGTGGATGGCCTGGCCGCCAGCGCGGCGAGCTTCCTGATCATGGCCGCCGACGAGATCGAAATATCGGATGGCGCATTCCTGATGATCCACAAGGCCTGGACGGCGCTGTGGGGCAACGCCGACGACCTGCGTTCCGAGGCCGATTTGCTCGACAAGATCGATGCAACGCTCGTCAGGACCTACGAACAGCGCAGCGGCCAGTCCGCGGACGATATTTCTGCCTGGATGACCGCGGAAACGTGGTTCGGCGCAGACGAGGCAGTCGAAAAGGGATTCGCCGACCGCAAGGCCGATGCATCGGCGCAGCCGTCAGCGAAGGCCTCCGCCTGGAATTTGCAGGCCTACTCGAATGCGCCGAAGCCCGCCAGCAATGAGCCTGCTGCGCCTGTGAACGCGCCCGCGCAAACGACGCGCGCGCAGGCGCCTGATTTCTCGGCCATGCGCCGCCGGCTCGACCTGGCACAACGAACCTGACGCGCTCCCGCGTCGGCCTGGGCCGCCCATCGGGCGGCCTTTTTCTTTTCTACCTCCGGAGATTTCATGTCCAAAAGCATCCAAGCGTTGCGGGAGCGCCGTGACGCCATCGCGAAGAACATCAACAGCCTGATGGAGAACAATCAAGGCGATAAGTGGGGCGCCGAGCAGCAAAAGGCCTATGACGATGGCATGCGCGATCTCGACAACGTCAACGCCGAGATCAAGCGCCACGAAGACTACCTGGCCCGTCTGGGCGAAGAAGCGGCAAATGGCCGCCCGGACGGTCTGATCGACGCAGCCGTGCGCACGCCGGGTGCTCACAGCGAGGAATCGCGCGCGCTGCGTGCATACCTGACCGGTGGCTATGCAGCCATGGAGCAGGAGGATGTGCAGCGTGTGCGTGCCCGTCGCAGCCCCGACATTCAGGCGGCCATGTCGACGACGAACCCGGCCGAGGGCGGCTACACCGTGGCGCAGGAGTATTACCGCCAGCTGACCGAGGCCATGCGCGCCTTTGGCGGCCTGCGCAACCTGGCCACCGTGATTCAGACGTCGACCGGTGCCGACATGAATTTCCCGACGGCCGACGCGACTGCCGAGGAAGGCGAAATCGTTGGTCAGAATGCCCAGGTGAACAAGCAAGACACCACGTTCGGCAACACCGTCCTGAAGGTGTTTAAGTACAGCTCGAAGTCGATCGCCGTTCCGTTCGAGCTGATCCAGGACAGCATGTTCGACATCGAGCTCTATATCCGCAGCCTGCTCGCGATGCGACTGGGCCGGATCACCAGCAAGCACTACGTCATCGGCGACGGCGTAACCCAGCCGATGGGCATCGTGACCGCCTCGCCCGTCGGTAAGGTCGGCGCAGCCGGCCAGGTCACCAGCGTCCTCTACGACGATCTTGTCGACCTGGAACACAGTGTCGATCCGATCTACCGCGCGAACCCGAAGGCTGGCTGGCTCATGCACGACCAGACCATCAAGGCGGTGCGCAAGATCAAGGACACGACCGGTCGCCCGATTTTCGTGCCCGGGTACGAGCAGGGCAACCCGGGCGGCGCGCCGGATCGCCTGCTCAACCGTCCGCTGACAGTGGATCAGGCCATGCCGACAATGGCCGCGAACGCCAAGTCGATCGCCTTCGGCGACTACTCGAAGTACATGATCCGCGAAGTGATGGATCTGACCATGTTCCGCATGGCCGACTCCAAGTACATCGAGTACGGCCAGATCGGCTTCGTGGCGTTCAACCGTCAGGGCGGCAACCTGGTCGACGGTGGTGGCGCGGTGAAGACATTCCAAAACCCGGCCGCGTAACAACGCGGTCATCCGAAAGCGTGGTGCGGTCCTGGTGACCGCGCCAACCGAGAACGAGGTATTCGAACATGGCAAAAAATCAAGCTGCCGCGACCGCGGCACTCTCGGCCCAATCGGGTGGGGTGGGTGCGGCGGGAGCGCCGCAGGACCAAACGGGCAGGCAGGACGATGCGAAACTCCAAACCGGTCAGCCGGGCTCGGGCGACGCAGACAAAGACCAGGTGCAGCGCGAAGGTGCTGCCAGCACGAAGCCGAGCGCACCGCAGCAGAAGACGCAGAAACGGGTTCGGGCCCGCGTGTTGGTGGAGGGTCGTTTTGGTCAGCCGAACGATGTTGTCGAAGTCGATGACGACACGCTTGCTACCGCCGCTGGTGAGCTTTGCGCGCACCCGGCCTCCGTTGCATACGCACTGTCGCTGAAGTAAGCCATGCGCATCGTGATCCAGCCGCCGGCCGAGGAAGCAATCAGCCTCGCCACGGCGAAGACGCACCTGCGTATCGAGGACGGCGAGCTGGATTCCGGCGGCGAAGCACTGTTGCTTGCCGCGATCGAGGCCGTGCGCCAGATGGCCGAGCACGAACTGATCCGGCCGCTGCTGCCGCAGACATGCATGGTGCGTGCAGATAGCCTAACCGCTCAACTGCGCTTATGGAATGACGTTACCAGCGTGACGAAGGTTGAATATCGCGACGGCAATGGCGAGGAGCAGCAATTCCCGCTCGATCGCTGCAGCATCCGTGATGCCGGCACCTTGGTGCTTCGTGGAGACCTGCCGAAAGACGCTACGGGCGTGCGTGTCACTTTCGCGTGCGGGGCATGGGCAGAGCCGGCAGCCGTTCCGCGTTCCGTCGTGCAGTGGATGCTCTTGCAGCTCGGCACGCTCTCTCAGGTTAGGCAAAGCGTGACCTACGGCCAGACCTTCGCGGTGCCGGGCCCATTTGTTGGCCGCTTGCTAGACCCGTTTCGCCTAGTGGAGATCTGACGTATGGATTTCGGACGCAACAGTCGGCGGATCGAGTTGCAGCGACGTGTGAAGGGGCGGACGCCATCGGGGCAGCCAACCGATACCTGGGAGACGGTCGCTCGGCCATGGGCTCGACCCTTAGGGCAATCCGGTCGCGAGGTCATTGCGGCAGGACGTGAGACCGCCACCAGGCAGCTCAGCTTGCGCATCCGGTACCGCACAGACGTGACAGCGACTTGGCGGGTGATCTACCGCGGAAAGCCTGCCGATATTCAGGCGGTGTTGCCCGATGAAATCAATCGTGAGCACGTCGACCTGGTCGTCGCGCTCGGCGCCAGTGAGGGGTAATCATGTTCGAGTTGAGCGGCGATGTGCTCGCGGGTCTCGAGCAGCTTGCTGACGATGTGGAGGAGCACGTTGTTCGGTCGGTTGCACACGCCGGCGCGCTGGTTTTTTATGACGAAGCGCGCAAGCTGGCGCCTATTTACCGCGGCACCGAAAAGAAGGGTGTGCGGCCTGGCCAGCTGCGTGAGGCGATTTACCGCGCGTACGCGGACAAGCAGTCGACTGCCGGCGAGGCGGTCTACCGCATTTCGTGGAATGCGAAGAAGGCGCCGCACGGTCATTTGATCGAAAACGGCCACTGGCTCGTGCGCAAGGTGGATGGGCGCAAGAAGCGCATTCGATGGGTACCGCCGCACTCGTTCATACGGCGCGCTTATGATCAGGCCCCGGCCGCTCTCGAAGCCATGCGTCAGCGGGCCGTCGAAAAGATGGCGCAGGCGTTGCGGCGGTCCGTGGTGGACGATTTTGGTAATGAGGTTGCCGCCGAGGTTCCCTATGACGGTTGAGGTAGAACTCCAGCGTGCGCTTGCACCGATGGTCGAAGACCGTCTCTTCCCCGACGAGGCACCGGCCGATACCGCGCTGCCATACGCGACCTACTCGCAGATAGGCGGAAAGGCGCTCACCTTCCTGGCGGGGCTGCCCGACAAACGCAACGGGCGGTTTCAGTTCAACGTGTGGGCGAAAACGCGTGATGAGGCGAACGCGCTGATGCGCGCCATCGCTGACGCGCTCGAGCTGGACGATGTGCTGCAGGCCACGCCGCTCGGTGAGCTCGCGGCAACGCTGGAGCCCGAAACCAAGCTGCGCGGCGCCACACAGGATTTTTCGATCTGGTTTCCGCGGTAGCGCCTGCCGCGCCCGCATTTTTCTGCCCGCCTTGTGCGGGCTTTTTCATTTCTGGAGATCACCATGGCAGTTCGCCTTCCCAACGGCACGACGTTCGCCATCGCTTCGGCCTATGGCGTTGCGAAGCCGTTCTCGGCCATTACCAACGCCAAGCCGCCGCACGTCACCAGCGTGGGGCACGGCCTGGCCGACGGCGCAATCGTCGAGATCTTGTCTGGCTGGTCCAGCCTCGACGGGCGTGTCGCCCGCATCGATACCTCGGCCGCTGACGATTTCACGCTCGAAGGCTTCGATACGACCAACGTGTCGAAATACCCGGCGGGTACAGGCATCGGCTCGGTGCGAGCGGTGCAGGCGTGGCAGCAAATCAGCCAGGTCCTGAGTTCGGCCGCTTCGGGCGGCGAGCAGCAGTTTTACAACTACTCGTTCCTGGAGGACACGGGCGACGAGAAGCAAATCCCGACCATCCGCAGCGCTCGCTCGTTCGCGCTGACGATCGCGGACGATCCGAGCCTGCCGCACTACGCGGTGCTGGAAGCGGCTGATGAGGACCGCGAGCCGCGTTCCATCCTGATGACGTTGCCGGGCGGCTCGAAGCTCTACGCCCGCGCCTATGTGTCGTTCTCCAAGGTGCCCACCACCACCAAGAACGAAGCCATGACCATCGCGGTGACGCTGTCGCTCACCGGCGAAGTCACCCGCTACGCAGGAGCCTAACTCGATGTTCCAGATCAACCCGAACCCGACGTTCACGACAACGGTCGATATTCCGGCCGCCGGCGGCCGCACGGAAAAGCTGACGCTCACCTTCAAGCACAAGACCCGCGACGACGCGCTCGAGTATCTCCGGCGTCCAACCGGCGAGGGCGAAGACGACGCCTCCATCCTGCTCGAAATCATCGCGGGCTGGGAAGACGTCGATGCGGAGTTCTCGCGCGAGGCGCTCAACCAGGTCGTGCAGAACTACCCGGGTGCACCGCGCGCCATCTTCGATGCGTACGCGGCCGAACTGATGGGGCAGCGCCGGGGAAACTGATCGAGGCGGCGCGCCGGCTGTACTGGCGGTCGCACGATGCAGATCAGCTTGCCGCCTTCGGCTTAACAGCGGACGACCTAGAGCCTGAGCCCGTTGCGGTGTGGCCGGATAACGCCACGACGGTCGAGGTTTTTGCGCACCTCGGTACCCAGTGGCGGATCGGTGCCCGCGGCCCTATCGGGCTCGATTACACGGCGATTCCGGTCGTGCTTCAGCTACTGCAAGTCGCTGCCGAACAGCACGCCGAGGTTTTCGCAGGCATTCGCATCATGGAACACGCCGCGCTGGAAGAAATGAACGGGGAATGACATGTCAGAGTCCGTCGTCGGTAAAGCGACGCTGGAGGTGGGCGCGGACGTGTCCGGCGTGCGCGCCGGCGTGTCCGAGGCCCGAAGTGCGGTAACCGGCCTCGCCAACACCGTCGCCACTGAAGGGCGGCGCGCCGCTCAGGGCATCGAGACGATCAGCCAGGCAGCGGCGTCGGTGGCGAAGGAAGGTGGAAGGGCGGCAGCCGGCGTGGAAACGATCGGCCAAGCCGCCACCGCAGCTGCAGGCAATATGGACGCCGCTGCGACCCGCTTCTTGCGCGGCCTGGAGCGTCAGGCGGACCGCGCGGGGAGAACGGCCGCTGAATACGCGGCGCTGCGCGCCGAGCAGCTCGGCGTGACGGCAGCGGCGCAGCAGTACATCGAGCGCCTACGCGCGGTTGAAGTTGCCAGCAAGGCGAGTGATACGGCGCAGCAGAACCTCGGCATGTCGGCGCGCCAGACGGCCGCAGCGATGCGGATGGTGTCACCGCAGATCACCGATATCGTCACGCAGCTCGCAGGCGGCCAGAGCCCGATGCTGGTGCTCACGCAGCAAGGCGGCCAGCTCAAGGACATGTTTGGCGGCGTCGGCCCGGCGCTAAAGGGCGTTGCGTCCTACGTTGCCAGCCTGATCACACCGACGACTGTCGCCGCTGCCGCGGCTGGTGCGCTCGCGTATGCCTGGATGACAGGCGCACAGGAGGCCCGGGGTTACACCAACGCGCTGATCATGACCGGCCACTACGCCGGCGTGTCGAGCGGGCAGATGGCGGGCATGGCCGAGTCGGTGTCGCGCGTCATCGGCACCCAGCACCAGGCAGCGGATGTGCTCACGCGCATTACGACCACCGGGCGCGTGGCCAGCGAGCAGATGGTCGAAGTCTCGTCAGCTGCCATCGCCATGGAGAAGGCGACCGGGCAGTCGATCGATGAAACCATCAAGGATTTCGTCAAGCTCGCCGAAGAGCCCGCCAAGGCCTCGGTCAAGCTGAACGAGCAATTCCACTACCTGACCGGCGCGGTGTATGAGCAGATCGCCGCCCTCGAGCGAGCCGGCCAGGTCGACGAGGCGGCGGCGCTTGCGCAAAAGACGTTCGCGGACGCACTGCGCGATCGCGCGCTGGAGGTGCGCCGCAACGTCGGTTACATGGAGCTCGCGTGGATCGGGCTGACAGAGACGGCAAAAAGGGCCTGGGACGCCATCGCGGGTATCGGTCGCGCGGAGACGGCGGGCGACAAGCTCAACGGGCTCTATCGCACGATGGCCCAGCAGGAAAAGGAGCTGGCCGAGGCGCGTGCGAAGGGCTACAACACGGTGCAGCTCGAGGCCGCGCTCAATGCGAACCGGTCGCGCCTGCAGCAGTACAACGATGCTGTCGTCGCCGACGCGAAGAAGGCGGCCGACCAGGCCGCCAAGCAGCGTGCGGAAGACGACAAGATTGGTGCGCGGGTGTCGATCGACGCACTGATGAAGAGCGTCCGGTCGCGCCGGCAGATCCGCGATGACGACCTGAAGAAATTCAAGTCTGATGCTGAAAAGGCAGGGCTGTCGGCGGAGGAATACGCCAAGGGCGTTGCTGCCATCAACGAGAAGTACAAGGACAAGACGCCGAAGGCGGCAACCGAAGACGCTGGCGCGCGCATGTTGGAAAACCTGCGCAAGACCGGCGCCGCCCTGGCCGCACAGCAGGCCGTCGAGGATCAGCTCACCGCTGGTCAGAAGGCGCGCGCCGAGTTCGAGCAGCAAATTGCGGACATCAAGGGCAAGAAGACCCTGACCGCTGATCAGAAGAGCCTGCTCACGCACCAGGATCAGATTCGCGCGCAGCTCGACCTGAACATCGCGGCCGAGCTCGCAATCCAGAAACGCAAGGACGAAACAGCGGAGCTGGAGAAACAGCGGAAGCTGCTGGAAGACGCACGCCAGCAGGCAGAGGGAATGAACGTTCGAATTGCCGATGCCGCGCAGGCGCGCAGTGAGCAGTTCGGCCGACAGCTTGACGCCTTCGGCTTGGGCAAGCGCGCCAACGAGCAGGTCAACGCGGCGAAGTCGATCTACCGCGAATTCGAGCGCATGCGCACCGACTGGAACAAGTCGATGACCAAGCGCGGGCTCGTTGGCTCTGACCTATACAACGAAGAGCTCGCCAAGATCAATGAGAGCGAGCGGGCCGCGCTGGATCAGTTGGGTGCGTATTACGACCAACTGGCCGCCAAGCAATCCGACTGGAAATTCGGAGCGCTGTCGGCGCTGGCGGACTACCGGGACGCGGCAGCCAATGTGGCGGCCTCCGCTGAGCGGCTGTTCTCCAACGCGTTTCAGTCGATGGAAGACGCCGTCGCCAAGTTCGCCACCACGGGCAAGCTGGATTTCAAGAGCTTCGCCCAGAGCGTCATCGCTGACCTTGCGCGTATTCAGGCACGCGCAGCCATCTCAGGCCTGGCGCAGATGGGTCTGAGCATGGTCGGCAGCATGTTCGGCTCGTTCGCCGGAGACGTCGGAGGGTCCGCAGCGGGAACCGTTGCGGCAAGCGGGGGGACGATGACGGTGCCTGGCGACATGCTCTACGGCGGCAGCATGCCGGCGCCTAGCTACGGCGGCGGCTTGTTCGTTGACGGCGCTCGCGCGGCGGGCGGGCCGGTATCCGCCGGTGGCTTGTACCTCGTGGGCGAGCAGGGGCCGGAACTCTTCAGGCCCAGCGGCTCGGGTTCGATCGTGCCAAACCATGCGCTGGGCGGTGGCGGCGTGGTGGTGAACGTGATTGGCGCACCGAGCCAGCTCGAGGTGCAGCAGTCCACCGACCAGGATGGACGCACTCAGATCGATCTGATTTTCAAGGAAGTCGACAGGCGGATTGACGACAGGCTGCAGCGTGCAACGTTGCAGGGCGGCGTGTTGTCCGGCCGTCGCAACTGAAAGGAATTCCATGGCACTTGAAACTTTCACCTGGCGCGCGGCCGGCGGCAGCGCGCAGGGCACCGTCAAGCTGCGCACGCGGTCGGCGCAGTTTGGCGATGGCTACCAGCAGGTGGCACAAGACGGCATCAACAACCGCACCAGCTCCTGGCCGCTGCGATTTGTCGGCGATGCAGCGCGCATCGGCGCAATTCAGGCGTTCATCGACCGCCACGCCGGCGCGAAATCGTTCCTATGGACGCCACCGCTGGGCGTGCAGGGGCGTTATCGCGTCGGCGAATACACGCCAGCCGTCGAGGCTGGCGGCGTCTACTCCCTTTCGGCAACCTTTGTGCAGAGCTTCGCGCCATGAGTCTCATTCTCGAGCAAATTAGTCTAGGCACCCCGCCAGAAGGCAAGGATGGCAACACGAACCGCGAGGCGAACGCAAAGACCAACGCGAATATGACGGCCATCGCCGCGGCCGTTGACGCGCTCACGCAAAGCGTGCAGGCAAATTCGACGGCGATCGCCGCCAAGGCCGACAAGTCGGTAACGGATAACCAGCAAACGAACATCGGAATCCTGTTCTCAGTCAACGCGCTGCAGGCCGGGAGTGTGGTGATGTTTGCCAGGAACACTGCGCCGCAGGGCTATCTGAAGTGCAATGGCGCGGCGGTTTCCCGCACAACTTACAACACACTGTTTGCAGCCATCGGCACGACCTTCGGGGCCGGTGACGGCGCAACGACCTTCAATGTTCCTGATCTGCGGGGCGAGTTTATGCGCGGTTGGGACGACGGACGAGGCATCGACGCCGGCCGGGCCTTTGGTTCGGGTCAGGGTGCCTCCGTGCACCCATGGTTGGGCGTCTATCGCGCGAGTGCGCAGAGCGGGATTCTGGTCGGCATGCCGGCCGCGACGCTAGTAGATAACGGGTCCGCTTATCCGAGCGGCGATTCGATCTTACCGGCAAGCTCGGGGCCGTACTTCAGCGCGAGTATGCCGGCAGCAAGCACCAATTCCGCACCAGCCGCGGTTGGCGCGCGTCCGCGAAACGTGGCGTTGCTGGCCTGCATTCGGTATGCATAACATGGACATCTATCACTATCACCCACTCTTCGGAATCTGCCTCGGCGCAGACTTGGCCGACGAGGACCCGCTCGAACCCGGCGGGTCGCTCGTTCCGGCATTCGCCACACCGCGAACACCTCCCGATGCACCCGCTGGGACTGTCGCCGTTTACGTGAAGAGCGACGGAGCGGTGCCATCCAACTGGACTGAAGGCGATTGGGAGATGCAACCGGATTATCGCAATGTGCCGATATTCAGCATCGCAGATGGCGCGCCCTATACGCTTGGTGGTCGCTACTTTGGAATCGGGTTGCTTCCGGCGGACGCGACGACCGAGCCGCGCCCGTCGCTAGCTCACTTCTGGTCTGGTGCCGCGTGGGTCCTGAACGTCGACGAGGCGGCGCGATTGAGCAAAGTGGCCGCCGCTAAAGAGCGAGCTGACCGGATGGAAGCGGCGCGCGACGCAATGGTGCCGTTGCAACTCGCTGCCGAGCTGGGCGAGGCGACGGATGCGGAGGCCGCTCTTCTGTTGGCGTGGAAGCGCTACGTTGTAAAGCTCAATCGGATTGACGTTGGCGCCGCGGACATTCAGTGGCCGGAGGTGCCGGCTCCATGAAGATCACCGGCGATATTCAGCGCCTCGAGCCTGGCGCGCTCGTTGAGCTGTTTGAGCTCGACGCGACCGAGATCGGCGCCGACCGGCTGCGCTTTCACGGCCACACGCAGGTCGGCTCAATCTGGTGGCAAGGCAACGAATACAGTCCGTGGCCCATCGAAGGGAAGGGCTTCGCTCGCTCCGGTCAGGGGCAGCAGCCGGCACCGCGCCTGACCGTTGGTAACGTCGATGGCTCGATCTCGGCGGTCTGCCTGTACGCCAACGACCTCGTTGGCGCAAAGCTGCGACGTCGGCGCACCCTGGGCCGCTTCCTCGATGCGCGCAATTTTCCGGAAGGGAATCCCGAGGCGGACCCGACCGAGGAGTTGCCCGTCGAAGAGTGGTTCGTCGAGCAGAAGACAGCCGAAACAAGCGAGACCGTCGAATTCGAGCTCTCCAGTGCGCTCGACTTCAACGGCGTGCAGCTCCCGCGCCGCCAGATCGTCGCCAACGTCTGTGTGTGGCTGATGATTGGCGGATACCGGGGGCCGAACTGCGGCTATACGGGCGCCGCAATGTTCGATCGCGACGACAACCCGGTGGCCGATCCTTCCCTCGATAAATGCGGTGGCCGGCTGTCATCGTGCAAATGCCGCTTTGGCGCCAACAACCCGCTGCCGTTCGGCTCGTTTCCCGCGGCAGATCTGGTTCGCACCTGACATGCAACAACAGACACTCGATGAAGCGCGCCGGCACGCCGCGCGCGATTTCCCGCGCGAAGCCTGCGGCCTGGTGGTCGTGGTCAACGGGCGGGAGCGCTATGTGCCATGCCGCAACGTGGCCGTCGGTACCGAGCATTTTGAATTGCCGGCGGAGGATTACGCCGCAGCCGAAGACATGGGCGAGGTGATGGCCGTCGTGCACAGCCACCCCAACGCCAGCGCGGAACCCAGTCAAGCCGACCGCGTTGCATGCGAGGCCTCCGGTGTGCCATGGCACATCATCGCCTGGCCAGCCGACGACGTGCGTACGATCGAACCCTGTGGCTACCGGGCGCCGCTCGTCGGCCGTCAGTTCGCTCACGGTGTGCTGGATTGCTACTCCCTCGTTGTCGACTGGTATGACCGCGAGCGTGGCATCCATTTGCCGGATTTTGAACGGCACGACAATTGGTGGGCGAGCGGCGGCGATCTTTACCTGCAGCACTACGCGGAGGCGGGCTTCCGCGTCGTCTCGCAGGATACGCCAGAGCGGGCAGGGGACGTCATTCTGATGCAGCTTCGAGCGCCCGTGCCGAACCACGCGGGTGTGTATCTCGGCGATGGCCACATGCTGCACCACCTGCACGGGCGCCTTTCGTCACGCGACGTCTATGGCGGTTACTGGCGCGAGATCACGCGGTGCGTGTTGCGCCACGAATCGGAGATCTAGGCCTATGGAACAGCGAATTCGAACCGTGCGCCTGTACGGAAAGCTGGGCACCCGCTTCGGCCGGCGCTTCGAGCTTGCGGTCGCAAGTCCTGCGGAGGCTATTCAGGCGTTGTGCGTACTGCTCAAGGGCTTTCGCCGCGAGCTGCTCGAGAGCAAAGACAAGGGCATCGCATACGCCGTGTTCGCAGGCAGACGGAATCTGAGCAAAGACGAGCTCGAGTTGCCGCCGGGGCGGGGCGAAATCCGGATTGCGCCCATTCTGGTCGGCAGCAAGCGCGGGGGCATTCTGCAGACGATCATCGGCGCAGTGCTGGTAGTCGTGGGCGCCGTCGTGAGCTATTTCGGTGGCGGCCTCGGCGCGCCGCTGATGAAGTTCGGCGCCGTCATGATGCTCGGCGGTGTCATTCAGATGCTGTCGCCACAGCCGACCGGATTATCCGCACGCGATTCGCCGGAGAACGGCGCCTCTTACAACTTCAACGGCCCCGTCAACACCAGCGCCCAGGGCAATCCCGTGCCGCTACTGTACGGCGAGCTTGAAGTCGGCTCAGCCGTGATCTCTGGCGGCATCTTCGCCGAAGACCAGGTGTAGAGCCCGCAACTGATTTCTGAAACTGAACAGCAAGGCCCCGCTTATGCGGGGCCTTTTCTTTTGGGTGAGCCGAAGTGCGAAATATCGTCGGATACGGCGGCAAGGATGGCGGCGGCGGTAGTTCGCCCGTTGAGTCGCCCGACAGCCTGCACTCCATCGCCTATGCGCGCGTCCTCGACCTCGTGTCGGAGGGTGAGATTGCTGGGCTGGTCAACGGGCTGCAGAGCATTTACCTGGAGGGCACGCCTCTGGCCAACGCCGACGGCTCTCTGAATTTCCAGAACGTTGCCGTCGACTATCGGCCGGGCACGCAGGATCAAGATGCCATTCCGGGTTTCCCGTCGGTGGAGAACGAAACAGGCGTCGGCGTTGAATTGACGTCGGCGATGCCATGGGTTCGTGCGATCGCGAATACCCAGCTTTCGGCGGTGCGTGTGCAGCTGTCGGTGCCAGCATTGTCGAAGGCAGACACCAGCAACGGCAATATCAACGGCTGCCGCGTCGAATATGCGATCGACCTGGCCACCGACGGCGCCGCGTATCAGCAGGTGATGGCCAGCGCCTTCGATGGAAAGACCACCAATAAATACGCGCGCACGCATCGCATCGAATTGCCACCGGCGCGCAACGGTTGGACGATCCGGGTGCGGCGCACGACGCCGAACGCCAACAGCGGCACGATCGCAGATACGACGCGCGTCGAATCGTTCGCCGAAGTGATCGACGCGAAGCTGCGCTACCCGAACTCGGCGCTGATCGGCCTGCGCATCGATGCGCGCCAGTTCAGCAACATCCCGACGCGCTCGTATCGGCTGCGCGGGCGAATCATCCGGGTGCCCAGCAACTACGATCCGGCCTCGCGCACGTACACCGGAATTTGGGACGGCACTTTTAAGGTCGCTTACACCAACAACCCGGCGTGGGTGTTCTACGACCTGGTGCTCCACACGCGCTACGGCCTAGGGGATCGGGTCAACGCGGCGATGGTCGACAAGTGGTCGCTGTACCAAATCGGCCAATACTGCGACGAGCTGGTGCCGGACGGGCGGGGCGGGCAAGAACCGCGCTTTACCTGTAACTGCTACCTGCAGCAGCGCAACGATGCGTACAACGTCCTGCAGGACCTTGCCAGCGTATTCCGCGGCATGGCGTTCTGGGCGGCCGGCAATGTCGTGGCGATGGCGGACATGCCGAGCACGGCCTCCTATCTGTTCCATGCCGGAAACGTTGTCGACGGGAAATTCTCCTATGCCGGCAGCGCCCGGCGCGCTCGCAAGACGGTGGCGCTGGTGTCGTGGAACGACCCGGCTGATCGCTTCATCGCCAAGGTCGAGCCTGTGCAGGATGCAGATGGCATTGCGCGGTACGGAATTCAGCAGACGGAGGTGACGGCCTTCGGGTGCACCTCGCAATCGCAGGCGCAGCGGGTCGGCCAGTGGATTCTCCTGACAAGCCGTCTGGAGACCGAGACCATTTCGTTTAAGGTCGGGCTGGATGCGGCCGTCGTCATGCCGGGCTCAGTAATTGAGGTGGCTGACCCGGCGCGGGCGGGCCGATCCAACGGCGGGCGCGTAAGTTCCGCTGCGGGCCGGGCTGTGACGCTCGATCGGCCGGCCGTTGCAGCGCCGGGGGATACCCTGGTCGTCAATATGACCGACGGTACCGCCCAGCGCCGAACGATCAACGGCGTTGACGGAAATACGGTGACGGTGTCGGCCGACTGGTCGCTGCCCGTGCAGCCCGAGGCGGTGTGGTCGATCGAAAGTGCCGATCTCAAAACGCAGCTCTTCCGCGTCGTGTCTGTCACGGAAGACGACGGCCTCACGTTCGAGATCATCGCGCTGCAGCACAACCCGCAGAAGTACTCGGCGGTCGACCACGGTACGCGGATCGATAGCCGGCCGATTACGGTCATTCCGCCGTCGGTGCAGCCGCCGCCGACCAATGTGGTGCTGTCCACCTACAGCACGATCGATCAGGGCATCGCGGTAACAACGATGGTCGTCGGCTGGCAGCCTGTTGCGGGCGCCATCGCGTACACCGTCGATTGGCGTCGGGACAACGGCGAATGGGTGAGCGCCGGCCGGACCGGGTCGCAAAGCGTGGAAGTGCGGAACATTTACGCAGGTACCTACGTTGCGCGCGTGCGGGCCATCAATCCGTTGGACGTGGCCTCCGCGCCAGCGTATTCCCCAGAAACGCACCTGCAGGGCAAGACAAGCCCGCCGCCGGTCGTGGGCACGTTGCTGGCCACGGCTATCGTGTTCGGCATCCGGCTCGACTGGGCATTTCCCACGGGGCCGCTCGATGTCGAGCGCACCGAGATCTGGTACAGCAAGACGTCGAGCCGTGCCGACGCGGTCAAGCTGGGGGATTTTGCGTTCCCCGCGAACACGCACACGATGATGGGCTTGGCGGCCGGCGCACAGTTTTTCTTCTGGGCGCGCCTGGTCGACAAGTCGGGGAATATCGGCGCGTGGTATCCGAGCGGGTTGGGCGTACCAGGTTCGAGCAGCTCGCAGGCCTCCGACATCCTGGGCTATCTCAACGGCCAGATCGGCAAGACGCAGCTCGGGGCGGACCTGCTGTCTGCGATCAGCAGCATCGAGCCGCCAATGGCCGGCAGTAGCAACGACTACGCGGGTGACGATCACGTGTTCGCCGGCATCGTGTCGACGCAATCTGTGCTCGAGGAGGCGGGCCGGGCGGTGGCGCAGCGCGTCGACACCATGCAGGCCACCGTCGCGCAAAACACGGCGGCGGTGCAGGTCGCGCAGCAGGCCGTTGCAGATCAGAACGGCAAGCTGGCCGCGATGTACACCATCAAGACGCAGATTGCCGCCAACGGCCGTACGTACCTGGCTGGCATCGGTATTGGCGTCGAGAACAACCAAGGCGTCATCGAGAGCCAGGTGCTTATTGCGGCCGACCGTTTTGGCGTCATCCATCCGAACGGGAACAGCGTGCTCACGCCGTTCTTGATCCAGGGTGGCCAGGTGTTCATGGATTCGGCGTTTATTCAGGACGGCGCCATCACCAACGCCAAGATCGGCAACGTAATTCAGTCCAACGCGCTGGGCGCCAACGGGCGGCCGCGCTGGGTGCTCGACAAGAACGGAACGCTCGAGCTCAACGGCGTGGCGGGCGGCGGGTATCTGCGCATCACCGACCAGGTGGTGCAGGTGTTCGATGCGAATGGTGTGCTGCGTGTTCGTATGGGGATCTGGTGATGCCGGTAGGTCTGGAGGTTTACGACGCGTCGGGGCGTCCGGTCGTTCGGCTTACCGATCGGCTGGGCGCCATCGTCGGCGTCTTCAACACCGGCACGAGCGCCGGCTCTGTCAGCGTTCCGGGGCTAGCGCGCGGGTCGCCGTTCTATGTCATTCAAACCGGGTGGTCGTCGGCGGTTGGCGCGTCCAACTTGCCGCAGATCTCGATTTCTGGGACGACGGTCTCCTGGTCCATACCGTATCCGGGCGATACGCAGGCTGTCACCGTCTACGTCGGAGTGTATTGATGACCGCAGGCTTTCAAGCGTTCAACAGTGGGGGCGTGCTGCAGATTGACGAGAATTACGTCAACCTGGGGCTGATCGCGACAGGGCAGGTGACGCCCGCCACGGCAACGCCGGATGGATTCATTTCGGCGTTTAAGATGGCCGAACTGACCGTCACCGGTGTGGCGCCCATCATCGCTGTGCGGGCCAATTACGCGGTGGCCTTGGGGGACGTCCGACAGAGCGGGAGCTCGTGGACGTTTCGCCTATGCGTGAACACCACAACCGACTGGGACGGTACGGCGCTCACGTACTACATCTTCGACCAAGTGCCGGCAGTCGCGCATGGCATCGGACTTCAGGTGTTCCGCGCGGATGGCGTCTGCACCTTCGATTCGAATTACAAGTATTTCAACCCGGTCGGCATCTTCACGCTGGCGGGTGGACAGCCCTTAGCGCTGACCGACTACAACGACTATACGGGCCTGCCAATCGGCACGTACGCCGTTGTGCTGTCGATGGAGCGCATGGGGACCCACTACGCGGTATCAGAGCTCGCCATCACATGCGGCGATGGGCTGCGTGCGTTGCCGAACGGCGTCCGGATGCGCTGGACGCAGATCAACGTGAACGCCGTCGGCGGCGAGGGGGGCGGATCGCTCATCGTCGATCCGCGCGCACGCCAAGCCGTCCTGATCGACGTGTCGAATATCTGACTACTCGATATGCATGGCGCCGATGTTGCCAACATCGGAGTAGGTCGTGTAACGGCGCGCGGCTTCTACCTTTGCGAGCGCGGCGATCTCAGGCTTGCAGTCGGAGCGATCGCCTCGCGCCACGGCGGCACGGCATTCGAAGACGCGGACACGTGCCGCGTGCTCCTCGCGGTCCATGCGCCAGGCGACTGGCTCTTCGTTGTTAGCAGGTGTTGCGCAGCCCGCCACGGCCGTGAGCGCTGATAGAGCTGCAATGCGGAGAGCTTGCATGGGACCCCCTTCAATGTTGTTTTTGCTGTTGCCCTTCCAGTTCGAGGGCGCTGCTCGATTCTAGGTCGTACAGCGCGGATAAAACACGGCCAATTGCAACGAATCTTGCCGTGCTCTTCTGACCGTCCATACCCGCCAATCGGCGGGTTTTTCTTTTCTCGGAGCAACCATGCCATTTACAGACCCGGCTCTGCTGGGTGGACAGAACGTGGCCGCCTTTCTCGACATGCTCGGTTTCAGCGAGGGCACTGACGACGGGCGACAGCCCACGCGTGACCACGGGTATGACGTCATGGTGGGCGGAGACCTGTTCAGCAGCTACGCCGATCATCCGCGCGTGCTGGTGGATCTCCCGCGGCTTGGCATCAAGTCCACGGCGGCGGGGCGCTATCAGCTGCTGGCCCGGTGGTACGACCCCTACAGGCGCTTGCTCAAGTTGCCAGACTTCAGCCCTGCATCCCAAGACGCGATCGCCGTGCAGCAGATTCGCGAGCGCGGCGCATTGGCTGATATTCAGGCCGGCCGCCTGCGCGACGCGATCGGCAAATGCCGAAACATCTGGGCCAGCCTGCCGGGGGCGGGCTATGGCCAGCATGAACACACATTCGAACAACTGCGCGCGCGCTACCTACTGTGCGGCGGCAAAGAGGGGGCGGCGTAAATGACGGAACAGGAAATCGTGGTGGCCGCAAAGGTGGGCGGTGCGGCCGCGCTTGGCTCGGTGATCGCGCTGCGGTTTCTACCCGGCAGCTGGTGGCAGCGGATGCTGTCGTTCGTCAGCAGTCTCGGCATTGGGTGCCTGGCCGGCGGCGCGGCCGTCGAGCGCTTTGCCCTGGTGCCGGGCTCCTATACGCACATGCTGGCCGTGGCCTCGGCCGCCGTCTTCGGCCTGGCGATCGTCAACAACGCCATGCAGCAGATCCCGGAAATCCTCAACGACGTACGGCGGCGCGTGATTGGCGGCGCGAAGGAGTGAGCATGCTCGCATCCATCAACGTGGTGGCCAACGCCATCATTTTCGCGGGGTCGCTTTGGGCGGTCCTTACCCACAAGGTGCCCACGCGCACCGGCGGCGCCTGCGTGCTTGCGCTGATCAACTACGCGGCGCTGGGGAATATCGCGATTCCCGGTGCGTGCCATAGCGCGCCGGAGATCGCGCTGAATGTCGCGGTGGCGATCGGCGTGCTCTGGGGATTTTGGAGGTTGGAGCTGCGCGCACACCGGAAGAGCGGGGGGGCGACGTGAGCCTATTCGACCCTCGCGTGCTGCTGGTGGCGATCGTCGCGCTGGCCCTGTCCTACGGGGCTGGGCGCGTCCAGCAACACGGTGCCGACACTAAGGTTTTTCAGGCAGAGCGGAACAGGGCGGCGCTCGATGCAGCGCGGGCCCAGATCAAAGCCACTGACGAGGCGCGCATCGAAGAACAGCGCCGTGCGAAACAACTATCGGATATTGCCAATGAAGCGAAACAACAAGCTGAGACGGCTTCGGCCGATGCTGGCCGCGCTCGCGCTGAGTCTGGGCGGCTGCGCGAGCGAGTTGCCGAACTCGTCGCCGCAGGTCGCGCCGCCGGCAATTCCTCCGCTGCCGGCGGAGGCGAGGCAGCCGGCGACCCCCTCGATGTGCTTGCCGACGTGCTCCTCCGCGCTGACCAGAGAGCGGGAGATTTGGCGGACTTTGCGGACCACGCCCACATCGCCGGCGCGGCCTGCGAGCGCGCCTACGGCTCATTGACTGGGCTCTAAATTCGGCGCCCAGCCATTCGAATCAAAGACGAGGCGACCGGCCAGCGTTGGAGCGCTGGCCAGCCGCCGGACACACTGAACACCCAGTGAGCCAAGCCGAGGCCTCGCCACCTTCCTAGGAGGCGGGCCGGATTTTAACAAACTGATATCTAGGCTCACATTTCATGGCAACACCCATCATTCCGTGGATCGGCGGCAAACGCCGTCTGGCAGATTTGCTGCTGTCCCGTTTTCCCGCGCACAAATGCTATGTCGAGGTTTTTGCCGGCGGAGCTGCGTTGTATTTCATGCGGCCGCCGGCCGATGTGGAAGTGATCAACGATATCAACGGAGAGCTGGTCAATCTCTACCGCGTCGTGCAGCGGCACCTGGAGGAGTTCGTGCGGCAGTTCAAATGGGCGCTGTCGAGCCGCAAGGTATTCGCCTGGCTGCAGAACACCGAGCCCGCAACGCTCACGGATATCGAGCGTGCCGCGCGTTTCTACTACTTGCAGCAGCTGGCGTTCGGCGCAAAGGTGGAAGGGCAGAATTTCGGTACCGCCACCACTACGCCGCCCGGGCTGAATTTGCTGCGGCTTGAGGAGACGCTCAGCGCCGCGCACCTTCGGCTGGCGTCGTCCTACATAGAGCATCTCGATTGGGCTGCATGCATCGAGCGCTATGACCGGCCGCACACGCTGTTCTATCTCGATCCGCCGTATTGGGAGACGGAGGGCTATGGCGTCGATTTTCCGCTGAGCGAGTATGAGCGCATGGCGGGCTTGCTGCGCGGACTGAAAGGCAAAGCGATCGTGAGTCTGAATGACCATCCCGAGATCCGGCGATGTTTCGCGGGGTTCGAAATGGAGTCCCTCGACATCAACTACACCGTCGGCGGCGGTGCCGGTGTTGGCCGCCGGGAGATCATCATCTACAGCTGGGACAGGGCGGAGGAACCTGTTGGACTTTTCTAGGTTCGGCGGGAGCCGAGCGGCTTATGGCCGCTCGGGATTTACTTCATGGTTCTATTGCAGGCTTATCGATACACTGGCAGGCCAAGTGCCGCCAGTGTGGCGAGGGGTACCGTTGCTTGCGCGGGCGCGGGCTTCAAATACCATGCCGAGTTACCCCACTCGAAAACGATCACCTCCGGCCCGGTGCCTGGCGGTGATACACGCTGCGCTAGCTGCACCACCGCGTCGCGCAACTGCTCGACCGACATCAAGGTCGTGCAGACGTAGGTTGCATCCGGCAGCGAGTAGCGGGTCCCGTTGTCGGCGAGGATGTTCCGGAAGCAGCCGATCGTTGCGAGGGCGGAGTGCAGGTTCTCGTAGTCCTGCCACGATCCATCATGGATCGTGCATCTAATGGCATATTTACTCATGATGCTCAATTCCTTTGCGCATAAATTGCGCGTTTGGGTATCGTTTCTTGGTTGCGCTGGAACGTTACAAAATTCGAATCGAATTTCTCTTGTCGTTCCGTTGACCAAATACGTAGAATTGAGCCCGTTGCACGCCCCTGCAACTTAAACGCAATCCGGGTGCAACCGGGTCACGCTGAGTGGCGTGGAAAGCATTTGTTGGTAGCAAATGCTTTCCGGGGATGCATCGAGCTGTGCCTCGGGCCCTGGTAGCGTCTCCGTTCACGTGGATATGCGCTGCCGGGGCCTTCCTGTTCTCATCAGCGACACCGGTATCGGCTTACCGGGCGCCTCTCGCTATATCACCAGATTTCTCCATCGGACCACTACAGCTAGTGGCGGTTGGTTGTCTTGCCCCCAAGTATAGTGCGGCAATCGAATGTGCCTAGTCTTGACAGGTGGGGACAAAAGGCTATTTTTCCCTTCCCATTGCGGTGCCACAAACTCGCTAACCCAAGTGGGGTATAGGGTTATCAAAGGCCGACTATACGCGGCGCAATAATCGCATTCCAGAATAATTCTTTCTATCGAATCACCCTGATCGATAGATTTATGCTTTTCCAGTGAGCGGCGGTGTGAGGGCTACGATTGGACGCGATGTTCGAAGTGCGGCATCGCGTTCCTTTTGAGGATTTCGTCCATTGCGTCAAGGCGATTTGCGTCCGGGTTCAACCATGCATCCAGGTCCTCGTGCCTGATCGGAACCGGGCAGCGATCGTGACCTGCCTCAGAGATTTCTGGCGGCGGATCTGTTGTGATGATCGCGAACGACAGCAGATCCTTCTCGCCTGGTTTTGTCGCACGCCAGTGGGACCATAGGCAGGCTACGAGCATGGTCTGCGGCGGCTCGGGGCGGAATTCGAGCACCAAGTTTTTTCCCTCGGGGCCGGCCACGTTCTCGTAGAAGGCGTCAACCAGCACGACCCCGTGCATGTGGCCGTATTGCCCCTTCCAAAAACCCCGCAGGTTGTCCATGCGGGCGTTGTAGGTGCCTGGGTACTTTGTGTCGTAGAACGCCGGTTTTCCGGCCGGCCGGCACTGGTAGCGCATAGGCTTTACCACGCGGCGCCCGTTCTCGCACACCATCACCGGCGCATACCAGCCCGGGAAGATGCGCGCGTCCCGCGGCTTGATTTCGGTGGTGTGCAAGTCGTCGAGCTTTCCGGCGATCACCGCAATTTTGTTCGTCGCGATTCGCTCGTCGTCAGAAGCCTTCTTGGTCGCCTTCACTGCCAGCGACTGCTGCGCCCTCTCGAGCCGCTCGCGCTGCTTGGCAAGTTCTTGCAGCAGCTCGATCTCGTCAGCCTTCATCCGCTCGCGCAACACTTCGGCAATCTTCTTTTCCTCGTCCGTGACTGGCGATTCCAAGAACGGTGCTGTCATCGCCTTCGGCAGCCGGATGCGCTTCGGCTCGGCGAAGTACTCCATGATCATGCGGGTGAAGTCGTCCAGCGACATGACCGCGCCGTACTCTTTCACGAAACGTCGATAGTCGGCCTCGATGCGGGCTGAGTAGCACATGGGTTCTCACGGAGCGGCTGGACCCCGCTGATCATACGCCGGCCTCGGCCAGCGCCTGGGCGATCTGTTCGTCGGTGGGCGCAGATGCATCTGATTCCATTGCAGCAGCGCCATACTCGCTGGGGCCAGGGAGACGCACGAGCCACGACTGCGCGTAGTCGGTCGCTGTATCGATTCCCTCAATACGGCGCTCGTAGCCTGAAAGCAAGAACATCGTGTCCTTGGCCCAAACCAACTGCGCATCGAATAGAAGCCATTGGCCGCCAGATAGGTCTTCGACCTGGGCGAGTTCTGCGACGCGGGTGGTGCGGTGGTTAATGGTGTCGCGCTTGTCGCAAACATGGAGAACGCCGCGCGCGTTACCCATTGCGCGAGCCCACTTTTGCTTGAGCACGCCCTTAATTTTGAGAGGCGTGATATGCACTTTCATGGCAAGGATACTGTGTTTTTATGTGGGGTATCCACTTAGCTCCACCAGCTCAGAACAACTGGATGGATATACAGTGCTCGTATGCTACACCGTCTCGGCGCGGTGCACTACATCCGCATACGTCACAGGGCCGGTAACGACCGCTTGCTGAAGCAGCCGATAGAACAAGAGGCCGCGCGAGCCCGAGGTGCGGCGATTGAAGCGGAACACGAACTCGTCCAGGTAAGCGTCCAGATGCTCGGGCTGAACCGAGCCGTGGTGCGTGCCGAGAATCCAGCGTTTGACCAGTGAGGCGACCCGGTGCACGCCGGCCATGGAGACATGCGCCGGCACCTCGGCGCCGAGCATCACATTGCGCTGGTGGTCATAGCCCAGCTTGCTCAATGTCCGGTAGGCTGCTGACCCATCAGTTCTGACTTGGGCGCCAGGCTCAATTGACGCCTGTACGAACGGGATAACGCATTCGGCGCCATCGTTGTGGATGCGCTGCAAGCGTATCCGGCCGAAGCCCTTGGGCTGAAGCATTTCGACCGCAAGGATGACCAGCACCTTGCTCGTGCGGTTCTTGCGGTTGACGGCTGAGATAGGGGCTTCCCGGTCCGTGATGGCTAGGTAGGTCTCGTCAACCTCAACACATCCCTTCAGGCGTTCGCGGTCCGGCCGCACCATGGCGCGGCGGAACCGGTGCAGCATCGTCCAAGCGGTCTGGTAGCTTCCCAGGCCCAGCACCCGTTGCAAACCAAGAGCGCTGACGCCTTGCTTTTGATTGGTCAGATACCACGCACCAGCCAGCCACACACGTAGCGGGGTGCGGGTCTTGTCGAATATCGTGCCAGCGGTCACCGTCGTTTGATGACCGCAACTGCGACACATCAGGCGGGTGCGGCTCGACCGATAGGGCTCGGCTGCCACGCCGCAATCAGGGCAAATGAACCCCCGCGGCCACCGCAATGCCTCCAGGTAGGACAGGCAAGCCTCTTCCGTCCCAAACCGGTCCAGAAATTCGTTCCAGTTGCGGGGGTAGTCCTTGCCCGGTTCTGGAGGTAATATCCGCTCTACCTGTATATCCATCCAGTAATTCTGGCACAGCTGGAGCTAAGTGGATACCCCTTGTTTTTATACAGTATCAGCAATGGCGCTTCAGAAGGTCAAGTCTAGCGTCATGTGTGCGTAGCCGGGGTCACTTCTGCTGAGCGGTGCCAGCCCTCGCGGTTCTCAGTCGCGATTGGTGGAACTGCCGCGCTGGGTTGTGAACCGGCGAATTTTCCGCTTCGTGGATTTGGTCGCTTTGGCTGCTTCGACGAACTTGGCAAAAGCCTCGCTGGAAGTGCGCAGCGAAGGTGGGATTGCGTCGCGGCGCGCTGCCGTCGAGGCGCGCAGGGCCCAGAACCGACGGGATTTGGGCTTAGCCGGGCTGGTCGCGCCACCTGGCTCGACGATGCTGTCGCCAAAAAGCTCGCCGGAAGTGTGCGGCGAAGGTGGAATCAAATGCAGCAAGCCTTTCTGGTTGACTAGGACCAGAAATGCCCTTTGAGTTGAGACGGCGAGTTGTTTCTTTTGCTGCCGTAGCTTTTCGATTTCGGATTTCGTCAGTTGTGCGGAAACCGACAAGGTAAGTGGCTTCGTCCGCCGTGAGTGCGTCGGGTTCGATGCCGCAGATTTCTGTGATTTCATGTCCAAACCTTTCCGTCAGAAGCCGCACCACTTTTTTCGTGGGCCGCAACGTTCCGGCTCGACTTGCGTTAACTAAGACTACCACGCCGCCGATGATGCCGCCGCGCGCCTGGATGAAATGGGCCAGTTCCGCAAGGGTTCCCCCCATCGTTGTGACGTCGTCAACCAACACATATGGTTCACCGATCTGCACTTTTCCCGTAAATCGCGGACGGGCAATCAGACGCTCCATGGGGTCGGCTCCCGTGTGGAAGACTTTCGTGGCCTGCACGATCTCGTAATCCACCCGGCCAACTGTGAGAAGTCCCAATGCGCTCGCGAGCACTTGGGGTATTGCGTTGTCGCCCAGCGCCTCTCGTGCGTGCGGCGCAACGTACGTCATGTCGCCGCCAAAGGAGTCCATCACCTGTGCAAACAACTCGGCCCCTAAGTCAAAGACAAGCCGGGTGGCTGCCTCTCCGTCACCACTCTTCGCCGCGCGGTAATCCGGATGGGCTTTAAGCTCACCATCGTCTTTGAATACCGACAGAATTTTGACGTTCGCGGGAAAGCCGAGACGCCTGACGGTGGGGGCGCGATAGGGAAGTTGTTGACGCTCTGTCTGAACACCTGGGCGCGGTCGTCTACGACGCATAGGATATGTCAATGGAGCGTAGGTCTTGGCGTAAGTTCCCGCAGAGATCCCCGCCCGGCAAGGCGCAAACCCCGCTGCATCATCGGAGTGTGCTTGTCGAAGGGGCCGTATTTCGGGTCGATCTCCAGAGCCGGAGCGGAGTGTTCAGCCATGCGGTGCAATGAGTACTAAAGCGCGGCGCACGACCCGCTCAGGTCTGATTGGGTCGTGTGCGGAAGGTGTTGAATCGCGCAATTGTTGCACACCCGCCGTGCCGCATCACCGCACATCGTCTGCGAGCCGGCCTTCCAGAAAGTCCAGAAAGCACGCAATCCGCGAAGCCAACTGCGTGTTGCGGTAGTACACCGCGTGAATCGGCTGCAGCACCTCCACCGTGGCATCCGGCAGCACCTGCACAAGGTCGCCGGTGCGCCGGTCTTCAGCGCTCATGAAATCGGCCAGGCAGACGATGCCGGCGCCTTGCAGTGCGAGCTGGCGCAGGGTTTCACCGCTTGAAGCCTTGAGCGTGGGCTCGATACGCAGTCGGTCGCCGTGCGGGCCGCGCAAGGGCCACAGATTCAGCGATTCAGGCTGCCCGAAGCCAAGCAGGGCGTGCTTTTTCAAATCATCCACTTCGCGGGGCCTGCCGTGCGCTTTCAGATAGGCGGGGCTCGCCAGCACGCGCAGCCGCCGCGTGCCGAGCAGGCGCGCACGCAGGGTGGAATCGCGCAGCGGGCCGATGCGGATCGCCACGTCGGTGTCTTCTTCCAGCAGATCGATGATCAGGTCGTTGGTGTTCAGCTCCAGGTCAATCTGCGGATACTGCGCGCGGAAGTCCGGCACCAGCGGCGCCACCACATGCAGCATGAATGGCATGGCAGCGTTGATGCGCAGGCGTCCGGCGGGCTGCTGACGGCGCAGGGCGATCTGCTCCTCGGCCTCGTCGACGGCGGCGAGGATGCCCCGCGCCTGCGCCAGAAACGTCGCGCCCTCGTCGGTGAGCGACAGCCGCCGCGTTGTGCGCGAGAGCAGGGTGGTGTCCAGCTTCTCCTCCAGGCGGCGCAGCGCGCGGCTTACACCCGACACGGTCTGGCCGAGTTGTTCGGCGGCCGCAGTGACAGAGCCCGTATCGACCACGGTGCGAAAGGCAAGCAGTTCTTCGAGCGTGGTTTTCATCGTCGATTGTCAATTAAAGATCAAAAGAATTCTGATCAATTTAGCGATTTTTGCAAGGATCGCCCTTGGATTCAACTGCCCTGCACGGGCGCAAATCCAGGGCTGCAGCCGTTAGCGCGGGCACACCGCCCTCAAGATTGGTGCGCTGCCTGCCGATAGACCATCCGGACCCCTAAAACCATAGTGGGAACGCGTTTGCGCAAATGATGCCTCGCGGTTCCACATCCGGAGACTCTGGAATGAGCAAGCTCAGCTTTCGCCAAAAGCTTTGGCTGCCGCTGGTCATCAGCCTTGTCGCGCTGACCTTGATCTCGGTATTCAACGCGTATCAGGCGCGTGAGATCCGCGTGGAGGAGCGCAAGAACAACCTTGTCAGCGTGACGACCATGGCTATGAACTTGGTCAAGCAGTACGACGATCTGACCAAGAACGGCACGTTGAGCAAAGACGCCGCGCAGCAGCAGGCGCTCGACCGCTTCAAGGCGCTGCGCTACGACAAGGACGGCTACTTCACCATCACCAGTTCCAACAACGTCGTGGTGATGCACCCGATCAAGCCCGAGTTCATCGGCAAGGATCAATCCGGCTTCAAGGATGCGCAGGGCAATGCCCTCTACGTCGGCTTGACCAATGCCGCCAAAGACCCGAAGGGCGGATTCACCAGCTATGTGTGGCCGAAAGTCGGCGGCACGGATCCTGTGCCCAAGACGGCTTTCGCGATGCGCTATGAGCCCTGGGATTGGGTTTTCTCGACCGGCGTCTACATGGACGATATCAACGCCGCGTTCATGACTTCGCTGTACCAGACCGGCGGCCTGCTGGTGCTGGTGGGTGGTTTGCTGTTGCTGCTGGGCGGCGTCGCAAACCGCGGCCTGCAGCGCACGCTCGGCGGCGACCCTGCCTACGCAGCCGATGTGGCCAACCGCATCGCCGGCGGTGACCTGACGGTGGAGATCGCCACCCGCGCCGATGACAACCACAGCCTGCTTTACGCGATGAGCCGCATGCGCGGCGCGCTGGTGCAGACCATCGGCCGCATCAAGGGCGCTTCGGAAACCATCGGCACCGCCACGCGCGAGATCGCCAGCGGTAACCTCGACCTGTCGTCGCGCACCGAACAGCAGGCCAGCTCGCTGGAAGAAACGGCTTCGGCCATGGAAGAGCTGATGTCGACCGTGCAGCAGAACGCCGACAACGCCCAGCAGGCCAACCAACTGGCCGCGTCCGCCTCGGATGTGGCCGTGCGCGGCGGCGATGTGGTGACGCGCGTGGTGGAGACCATGGGCTCGATCAACGCATCGTCGCGCAAGATCGTCGACATTATCGGCGTGATCGACGGCATCGCTTTCCAGACCAACATCCTCGCGCTGAATGCCGCGGTGGAAGCCGCCCGCGCCGGTGAGCAGGGTCGCGGTTTTGCCGTGGTGGCTGGTGAAGTGCGTAGCCTTGC
Source organism: Ralstonia chuxiongensis (assembly GCF_024158925.1). NCBI lineage: Bacteria > Pseudomonadati > Pseudomonadota > Betaproteobacteria > Burkholderiales > Burkholderiaceae > Ralstonia > Ralstonia chuxiongensis. Next base: position 546,727 of record NZ_JAMYWC010000003.1, read on the forward strand.
GCAGCGCAGTGCTGCTGCTGCCAAGGAGATCAAGGCGCTCATCGACGATTCCGTCGTCAACGTGGATGCGGGGAGCGCGCTGGTGGAAGAAGCCGGCACGACCATGCGCGAGATCGTTGCAAGCGTGAAGCGCGTGACCGACATCGTTGGCGAGATTTCGTCCGCCAGCCAGGAACAGCGCTCGGGTATTGAAGAGGTCAGCCACGCCGTCACGCAGCTTGACGACGCCACGCAACAGAACGCCGCGCTGGTGGAACAAGCCGCAGCCGCCGCGCAATCGCTCGAAGAGCAGGCGGTGAGCCTGACGCAGGTGGTGGCGCAATTCCGCCTCGATGCGCACGCGCTGCGCTCTCCGACCATGGTGGCCAAGGTTGAGCCGGTTGTTGCGCCGGTCAAGCCGGTCGCAATTACAGCGCCGGTGGCACCCAAGGACGAAACGCCGCGCCGCGAGGCCGCCAAGCCGAGCACCGATTCCGCCAAGCCCAGGCTGACGTCGCGCAAGCCGCCTGTACTGCGCAAGGCGGCGGCCAAGCCGGTCGCCCGAGCCGAGAAGAGTGTGCCCGCACCGGCGGTTATACCGGCAAGCCTGACCAAAGCGAAGCCGCTGGTGGCCGCCGGAGACGATTCGGATTGGGAAACGTTTTGACCCGCGACTGACTTTCACCTCGTTGATTTGACGCACGCAATCGCGTGCTTGCCTGCCCGGATTCCGGAGACAAGATGGACCGCATTTTGAAGAACACCAGCGTGCGCGCTGGCCTGCTTGCGATTCTGATCACGTTTGCACTGATGATCGTGGTCGGGGCGGCGGTGGGTGTGCTGGCCCTGCGCACGACCAACACTGCCACGGAACGCGTGCATGAGATTTCCGACCGCAGCATGCTGTTGAACGACGCCTACAAGGACATGCAGCGTGCGCGCACCGGCATGTCGCGCCTGTACAGCGTGCTGCGTGAGAACATGGATGACGCCGCCAAGGCGGCAGCGCTTGCCAGCTCAGAGAAAGGTCTGAAGAAGTCCATCGAACAGGTGGAAGCATTCAAGAATGCGCCACCCATCGAAGGTGTTGACGAGTCGCAGCACCAGGCGATCGTCCAGGCAGCACAGACGCACATCGAAGCTGTGCAGCGCGCCCTGGCCGCCTTGCGTGCCGGTGATGCCGCAGCCTATGCCCCGATCAACTACAAGGACGTGACCGATACCGGTGCGGCGTGGTCGGTGCAGATCGAGAATTTCCAGAAGCTCGTCAAGAAGCTGGCCAAGGACGAGGCAGACAATGGCAGCGCGCGCTATGGAACGATCCTGAAGTTCGTGGCGCTCGGTATTGCCATGGCGCTCGCATTGATCGTGGCGGTGTTCTACGGGCTCAAGGCCTTTGTGATCACGCCGCTCAACGAAGCCGTGACCGTGCTGAGCCGTGTGGCAGAAGGCGATCTGGCCGTCCATGTCAAAACGGGTGGTCGCAATGAACTCGGCCGCCTGCTGGCCGCCGTGGGCCGCATGCGCGAGAGCCTGGTGAACACCGTGCGTCAGGTGCGCAACAGCTCGGATTCGGTCAACACCGGCGCGCATGAAATCGCCAGCGGCAACCTCGATCTGTCCACGCGTACCGAGCAGCAGTCGGCCTCGCTGGAGAAGACTGCCGCGAGCATGGAGCAGATGACCTCCACCGTGACCAACAACTCCGAAAACGCCCGTCAGGCCAGCGCGCTGGCGTCAAACGCTGCAGACCTGGCTTCGCGCGGCGGCGATGTGGTGCGCGGCGTGGTGGCCACCATGGACGACATCAGCGCGGGCTCGCGCAAGATGGCCGACATCATCGGTGTGATTGACGGCATTGCCTTCCAGACCAACATCCTGGCGCTCAACGCTGCCGTGGAAGCCGCTCGCGCCGGCGAGCAGGGCCGCGGCTTTGCCGTGGTGGCTGGCGAAGTGCGCGCGCTGGCTCAACGCAGTGCTGCCGCTGCCAAGGAAATCAAGACGCTGATCGACGATTCGGTGTCGCGCGTGCAAGCCGGCCACACGCAGGTTGCGCAGGCCGGCGAGACCATCACCGAGACGGTGGAAGCCGTACGCCGCGTCGCCAATATCGTTGAAGACATCGCTTCCGCATCGGCCGAGCAGACGCAGGGCATCCTGCAGATCGGCCAGGCCGTGACGGAAATGGAGCAGGTGACGCAGCAGAACGCCGCGCTGGTCGAACAGGCCGCCGCCGCCGCGCAGTCGCTGGAAGAGCAGGCGCAGAATCTCACGCAGGTGGTGTCGCAGTTCCGGTTGGACGGGGCAGAGACCGCCGCGATTGCTGCGGCCAAACCTGAGAAGGCTGCTAAGCCTGTGGCCAAGGTCGCAGCAAAGCCGGTCAGCGCGGCCAAGCCCGCGCGCGCGGCTCTGCGCAAGCGTGAACCGAAGATCGCTGCTCAGCCGGCGGCGTCTGCGCCGGTCGCACCTGCCGCAGCTGCTTCTGCTCCCGCCCGCAAGCAATCTCTGGCCGTGGCAGGTGGCGGTTCCGACGCCGATTGGGAAACGTTCTGATCGGTTGAGAATTCAGGCATCGAGCGCTGGGCCATCGATGCGTTTGGCCCAGCTTTCCACCTCGCCGCGTGCGAGGCGGCCCTCCACAAGCTTGCGCCATGACGGCGTAAGCGGCAGCGCCAGCATGTCGGCCAGCGCCGCACGATCGAGCATGTTGCGGTAAAGCACGTCGAGCACACGCGCCAGCGGCCATTGCGGCCATGGGCGCTCGAGCCATTCGAGCGCATCGCCCGCGCGCAGTGTGCCGCCTTCCAACACCCGGTAGTACCAACCCGTGCGTCCGGTGTTTTGCACCCGGCGTGCCATGTCGCGCGCATTGAAGCGGTCGTTCAGCTTCCAGCACGGCTGACGCAGTTGCGACACTTCCAGCACCACGCTGCCTGCACGCAGGCGGTCACCCACGCAGATGCTCGCTTCGGTGATGCCCGTCGTGCTCAGGTTCTCGCCGAAAGCGCCGGGCCGTGCGAGTACGGGCTGCGGGCCAATGTCCGCTTGCCAAGCCGCGTAGTGGTCGAACGGGTAGTGGTGAATCGCCTTGTCGGGGCCGCCGTGCACATCCAGATCGCCTTGCTCATCACCGACAATGCCGTTGATGTCCACTTTCACCGCGTCGCTCACGGGGCGCTTATCGATGCCGCTGCGTGAGCCCGGGCGCGTGTAGTCGACAGCACGGCCGGTGAGGAGGGTATCGATGCGGATGGGGCCGGGCAGCGTCATGCTGCCTCCGCGCCATCCAGCCAGGCGGTGAAGACTTCGCGCGCGCGTTGCGCCAGGTGTTCCGCAATTGCCGGCACCTGTGCACGCAGCGCGCGTGGGTCGATGCCTGCGGCACCGAGCTCCGCCGCGTGCCCGATCAACCACGCTTCCAGCTCCTCCAGATTTGCTTCCAGATGGAATTGCAAGCCCAAGGCGTGGGTGCCAATGGCGAAGGCTTGCTCTGCGCAGACTGCCGTGAATGCCAGCCGTTGCGCGCCCGGCGGCAAGTCGTATCGGTCGCCGTGCCAGTGCAGCACCGGCGTGCCGTCGGTCAGCGGCGCGAGCGGCGAGTCTGCGCCTTCGGCCGTGAGCGTGATGGGCGCAAAGCCGATCTCCTTCGTGCCCATCGGCTTGACCGCCGCTCCCAGCGCCCGTGCCATCAACTGCGCGCCCAGGCAGATGCCAAGCAACGGCTTGCGTGCGGCCAGTCGCTGCGCGATGGCGGCGGCTTCGTCTCGCACGAACGGATACGTTGCATCGTCGTATGCGCCGATTGGCCCGCCCAGCACGATCAGCAAATCGGCCGCCGCTATGTCATCGGTAGGCACAGGCTGCACGCCCACGTCCGCGGTGCGTACGGTGTAGCCGCGCGCTTCCAGCAGCGGCTGCAGGATGCCGAGATGCTCGAATGGAACGTGGCGCAGGGCGAGGGCGGTTTTCATGGCAGGTGGTGACGGTTAGAGGCCAAGCACATTGTGAATGAGGGGCGCGGCTCGCAAAAGCCGTGCGGCTGGCGAGGGTTTGTCGCGCGACATTGGCGACTTGAGGCACACGCTTGGCGATGCCACGGTGGCTGACTCCTCTGCACGCAACGCAAAAGGCCTCGGCGACACGGCTTTGACATGCCCACTAAGTGTTGCTTATATCGGTTGTTAGCAACGTGCATTGCAACCCCCACGAAAAACCCGTTTCGAGGGGATGCCAGTCTCGCGTCATCTTATTAAGATCGCTCCCCACAGAGTGCCGCCTCGGTACCGATAAGAAAATTCTGGAGGGAGTTGTGCGAAAGCCAATGCTGTATTGGGCCGTGGCGTGCGTTGCCGTGGCTTGCCTGGGCGCGTGCGCGCCGATGGTATCTACCGCGCCAGCCACGCTGGCCACTGACAACGCGACGGGGCCGTCGCGGATTCAACTGAAATCGGCAACGGAAATCCGCTTGGAGACGGGTTATACGCGCACGCTTGCGGCCGGCTCCAACTGGCAGCGCGTGGGTACGTTGCCGCAAGGTGCTGTCTATCGCCCGGTCGGCACGATCTTCACGATTGAAGGCCGTCAGGTTCACGAAGCCTATCTCGTTATCGCCGGTCAACGCCTGGTCGGGTTTTACCTGCCCGGCGAGCAGGCGTACTCCCCGCTTTCCACAGCTGTATCCATCACAACAGGAGAATCACAATGAAGGGAGTTTTGCGCGCATTGGCTTCGGCCATCGGTATCACCGTTCTGATGGCGGGTTGCGCGTCGGGCGTGAAGTATTCCGAGATGGCTTCGTCGATTCCGACGCTCAAGCAAGATCAAGGGCGCGTGTACTTCTTCCGCTCGTCGTCGCTGATCGGTGCGGCCCTGCAGCCGGACATCAAGCTGAACAGCGAAGTGGTGGGGCAATCCAAACCGGGAGGCTTCTTCTTCGTTGACCGCCCGGCTGGCAAGTATGTCGTGTCAACGGCTACCGAAACCGAGAAGACGCTGAGCTTCGCACTGGACGCCGGCGAGACAAAGTACGTGCGCACGTCGCCATCGCTGGGTCTGATTGTCGGTCGCGTGGTGCCGGAGCTTGAAACGCCGGAAAAGGCGCAGGCCGAACTGCCGTCGTTGAGCTTTGCGCCAAACCAGCCTCCGGTTACAAAGAAGTAAGCCGGAAGGTGAAAAAAAAAGCCCGCTTCGCGCGGGCTTTTTTTGTTGGCGGCTACCGGTTAGTAGCGATCAAGCTTCAGTCTTCGACCGCGAGAACGGCGAGGTGATCTTGATCATCTGCACGAAGGCCTTCGGGTTGCCGGCCAGGATTTCGCCCTGGTCAAGGTAGCCCGATTCGCCGGTGTAGTTGCCCACCAGACCGCCCGATTCCGTCACGAGCAGCGAGCCGGCGGCCATGTCCCACTTGCTCAGGCCCTGCTCGAAGAAACCGTCGAGGCGGCCGCAAGCGACGTAGGCGAGGTCAAGCGCGGCGGCGCCTGGGCGACGCAGGCCGGCGCAGTTTTCCGTCATGGTCGCAAACAGGCGGGTGTAGTCGTACAGGCCTTCCAGATCGCGGTAGGGGAAACCGGTGCCGATCAGGCAGTCGGCCAGCTTGTCGCGACGCGTAACGCGAATGCGGCGGTTGTTCAGGAACGCGCCGGCGCCCTTGGAGGCGGTGAAGAGTTCGTCGCGCGTCGGGTCGTACACCACAGCTTGGGTGACGACGCCACGCTGCATCAGCGCGATCGAGACGCCATATTGCGGGAAGCCGTGAATGAAGTTGGTGGTGCCGTCCAGCGGGTCGATCACCCAGACGTTTTCGCTGGCGGTTTCGCCGTCGGCCCAGGATTGGCCGGACTCTTCCGCTAGAATCGCGTGATCGGGGTAGGCAGTCTTGATGACTTCGATGATCGCCGCTTCAGCTGCGCGGTCGACTTCGGTGACGAAATCGTTGTGTTGTTTGCGCTCGGTGCGCAGGCTATCGACGTCGAAGGACGCGCGGTTGATGACGGTGCCGGCCTTGCGAGCAGCCCGGACGGCGATATTGAGCATCGGATGCATGTGGGATCTCCGCGCCTGGCGCGCCGGTTTTCGAAAGCGGCCGCAGGCGAAACAACACAACGAATTGTAGAAGAACGAGCGGCGGGCCAATCTCGCGATCCTGCCCGCCGTCAAAAGAGTGGCCGTATTGTATATGAACCCCGCCCCAGGCGCCCCGCGAATTGCGCCAATGAGCACGTCGAACACAACTCCTGCCGACCCGGAAACGCTGCGCCAGCGCGCCGCGCGGTGTCGTTTCGTGCTGGTCGAGACCAGCCATCCCGGCAATGTCGGCTCCACAGCACGTGCGCTCAAGACGATGGGGTTCGGCGAGCCCGGCAGCTTCGTGCTCGTACGCCCGCGCGAGGCCGACGCCCAATGCCACGCCGATGCCGTTGCCATGGCAAGCGGCGCTGATGATGTGCTGGCCGCAGCCCGTGTGGTCGACGACATTGGCGAGGCGCTGGTCGGTGCCTCGCTCACCATTGCGCTCACCGCCCGCCCGCGTGAATTCGGCCCGCGCCGCATTGGCCCGCGTGCCGCTGCAGAAGAAGTGGCCGCATTGCTGGCCGCGCCGGACACCACCATCGCCTTCGTCTTCGGCAATGAGCGGTTCGGTTTGCCCAACGAGGTGGTGGAGCGCTGCCACGTGGTCACGCACATTCCAGCCAACCCGGCGTATGCCTCGTTGAACCTGGCGCAGGCGGTGCAGTTGATTGCGTACGAAGTGCGTATGGCGCTGCTGGCCGATACCGGCACGGGGGACACCCGCATGGAAGGCGTCGGCTTTGTCGGTGAGCCGGCCACGGCCGAGCAGATCGACGGGATGTTTGAACATCTGGAGCAGGGTCTGGTTGAGATTGGCTTTCTCGACCCCGCCCAGCCGAAAAAGCTGATGCCGCGCCTGCGACGTCTGTTTGCCCGCACGCAGTTGGAGGCCGAAGAGGTCAACATCCTGCGCGGGATTGCCAAGCGCATGCTGGGCCGAAGCGCCGCAGCGACCACGCCGCCTACGGGCGCAGCTGACGACTGTCGCTGACCATCCTGAAAGCCGCCCGTTGTTGAGCAAGCAGGGCGGCATCCCCTGCATGTCTGGTTAAAACCCTTGCCGCAGCGCGGTAAGGCAATGCCTTACACTGCCCTCAGCGCATCGCGCATATAGATATAACGATCCACACACCTGAAGATGTTCACACGCATTCGCGAAGATATCGGCGCCATCATGGAGCGAGACCCGGCCGCGCGCAGCCGCTGGGAAGTGCTGACCTGCTACCCGGGTCTGCACGCCATCATCGTCCATCGGGTCGCGCACGCGTGTTGGCACGGCGGCTTCCGGTTGCTGGGGCGGTGGTTCTCTCACCTCGGCCGCTTCCTCACCGGCATCGAGATCCACCCCGGCGCGACAATTGGCCGGCGCGTGTTCATCGACCACGGCATGGGCGTCGTGATTGGCGAGACGGCCGAAATTGGTGACGACTGCACGATCTACCAGGGCGTCACGCTGGGCGGCACGTCGCTCTACAAGGGCGCCAAGCGGCATCCGACGCTCGGTAAGGGCGTGGTGGTGAGCGCGGGTGCCAAGGTGCTCGGCGGCTTTGTCATCGGGGATGGGGCGCGGGTTGGGTCCAACGCGGTTGTGCTCAAGCCGGTGCCGCCGGGTGCCACGGCGGTTGGCATTCCGGCGCGCATCATCGAACGCGATGTCGCTACCGAGGCCCGGTCTGCGCTCAAGCAGGAGTTTTCCGCTTATGGCATCACGCCGGATGCGGACGATCCGGTGTCGCTGGCGCTCAAGCGGATGATCGACCACAGCGAGCTTCAACAGGAGCGCATCGAGTCGATTCTTTCTGCGCTCGATCGCCTGGGTGCGCACCTGGAAAACTCGCCGAACGATCCGTTCGATGCCAGCGAACTGAAGCGGATGCTCAAGTAAGCAAAGGGCCGGTGGCGACAGCTTATGTCGTCACTTGCTCGACCGTCAGCGTGCCATCTTGCAGTTTGAGGAAACTGCCGCGCGGGTGTGCTTGATCGAAATCCCAGTCGGAAAGTACCCAGCGGCTGCCGCTCGGCTCGTGATGCAATTGCGGGCGGTGCGTGTGGCCGTGGATGAGCGTGGACGTATTGGATGCCTTGAGCAGCGCGTCCACCGCATCGGGTGCGACGTCGCCCATCATCGCGGCGGCGCGGGGTTCGCCGGCGACATTGGCGGACACGGCACGGCCGGCTTCGCTCTCTGCGCGCATCTTCTGCGCGATCTTCAGCCGCCAGCGAAGCGGCATCGTCAGGAATATCCGCTGCACCCAGCGCTTGCGCGTCCAGTGGCGAAAACGCATGTAGGCCGTGTCGCGCGTGCAGAGGGCGTCGCCGTGGGCAAGCACGATGCGCTGGCCATCATCCGCTTCCAGCACGGTGGGATCAGGTAGCAGCGTAGCGTGCGCGGCCTTCAAAAAACGCTTGCCGAGCAGGAAGTCGCGATTGCCATGCATGAACAGCACGCGCGTGTCGCCCGCTGCCACGTCAGCGAGCAGGTTGGCGATGTGCCGGTGGAACGGATCAGCCAATTCTTCATCGCCGACCCAGTATTCGAAGAAGTCACCCAGGATGACGAGCGTGCGTGCCTCGCGGGCGCGCGTGCGCAGGAAGCGCTCGAACGCGGCGGCGGTGGCCGGCATGCTGGCCGTCAGGTGCAGATCCGAAATAAAAAACACCGGCCCGGAAACCCGGACCGGTGTCTTCAGCGCGGATGCCTGTGAGGCGTGCGCTGCGTCGGTCATTCGATCACTTCAGCGCTTTCGATGATCACATCTTCCATCGGCACGTCCTGGTGGAAGCCGCGGTTGCCCGTGCGAACAGAGCGGATCTTGTCGACCACATCCATGCCTTCGGTGACTTTGCCGAAGACGGCGTAGCCCCAGCCTTGCGGCGTCGGCGACGTGTGGTTCAGGAAGTCGTTGTCGACCGTGTTGATGAAGAACTGAGCGGTGGCCGAGTGCGGATCGTTGGTGCGTGCCATGGCAATGGCGCCGCGTTCGTTCTTCAGGCCGTTGTTGGCTTCGTTGTCGATCGGCGCCTTGGTGGGCTTCTGGTTCATCTTCTCGCCCGGCTCAAAGCCGCCGCCCTGGATCATGAAGCCCTTGATGACGCGGTGGAACACCGTGCCGTTGTAGTGGCCATCCTTCACATAGGCGACGAAGTTGGCAACTGACTTGGGTGCCTTCTCAGCGTCCAGGGCCAGGGTGATGTCGCCGTGGTTGGTGTGCAGCTTGACTTGGGTCATGGTGAATTCCTTGGGTGGGGCAAAAAAGCGTTACTTGGAGACGACGGTGGCCGATTCAATCACGATCGGCTTCACAGGCACATTCTGGTGCGGGAATTTCGTGGTGGTTTCCACCGCCTTGATCTTGTCGATGGTATCGGTGCCATCAACCACCTTGCCGAAGACGGTATAGCCGTAACCGTCCTGACCAGGGTAGTTGAGCATGTTGTTGTCCACCACGTTCACGTAGAACTGCGCGGTGGCGGAGTTTGGGTCCATGGTGCGGGCCATGGCAATCGTGTACTTGTCGTTCTTCAGGCCGTTCTTCGATTCGATTTCGACAGGCGGGCGGGTGTCCTTCTGTTTCATGTCGGCCGTGAAGCCGCCGCCCTGGATCATGAAGCCGTCCATCACGCGGTGGAAGATCGTGCCCTTGTAGAAGCCGTCCTTCACGTACTGCAGAAAGTTGGCGATCGTTTTGGGTGCCTTGTCCGGATACACCTCAACGGTGAAGTTACCCATCGACGTCTTGAACTGGACGCGTGGCGCGGACGCGGTGGCTGCCGTGGCTGCAGTGGCGGTTACGGCCAGTGCACACACGAGCCCGGCAAAGAGGGAGCGAATACGGAGCATGGTCAGAAAGAGAGAGCTTGGGGTGGGAAAAGCAGGATCGGCCGCGTCTTCTTCTTACTGACGCTTCGCCGGCTTGGCGCTCACGCCGCTGGCTGCGGGCAGCGTGGTCGTGGCGGGTTTGGACGCAGGGTGCACGCCCGGCAGATCGGGCAGGGCATCCAGACGCGCGCGCGCGGCGGCGTTCTTCGGGTTCAGCTTGATCGCGCTCTGATACGACTGCGCGGCCAAGCGGACGTAGACGTCCCCAAGGTTGGATTGCGCAAGCGCATTTTCCGGCGCCACGCGGTTCGCCATGATCAGGCTGTCGCGGGCGCGGAGCAGTTCGCCGCGCTCGGCATACAGCGCAGCCAAGTTGATGTACGGCTCGGGCAGCTCCGGGAAATCCTGCGTCATCTGACTGAAAGCCACGATGGCATCGTCGGCGCGGCCCAGGCCGGCGAGTGCCACGCCGCGCTGGAAGCGTGCCTGCGCGTTGCGAGGCTGGGAGGCGACGTCCTTGTCCAGCTCGGCCAGTGCCTCGGTGTATTGCTTCTTGGCCAACGCGTCGTCGATGCGCTTTTGGCGCGCAACCTGCGGCGCTTGCTGCGTGCTGGGCATCAAATCGGCCGGCAAGGCAAAGCCGGCAGTCTGGGCGAAGGCCGGTGCCGCCGACATGGCAAGCAGGCAAGCCAGGGTTGCAGCGGTCTGACGCAGCGGTCTGTTCATGAGAATCGGTTCCGTTATACTCCGCCGCATTCTAACAAACCGTCTTTGTGCGCAGCAGCGGCCGTGCGCGCCAGGAAAGGTTCTTGACGGGGAGCATGCCAGACGCACAGGCAGGCCGCCCCGTCAGCGCAGTTCCGGTAAGATATGCCGCTAGTTTTGCAGGCGCCGCACCGGCGCCAATTGCCTCCAATTTGGTCCGTCCGCAACGTTGTACATCGCATGCGCGGCGCGCTGAGTCTCCCGACACCGCTTCATGGAATCACTCAAGATCTACAACACGCTCGCGCGTGAGAAACAGACGTTCGTCCCCATCGAGCCCGGTCGCGTGCGTATGTACGTGTGCGGGATGACGGTGTACGACTACTGTCACGTCGGGCATGCGCGGGTCATGGTGGTGTTCGACATGGTGCAGCGTTGGCTGCGCGCGGCAGGTTACGACGTGACCTACGTGCGCAACATCACCGACATCGATGACAAGATCATCAAGCGTGCGGTCGAGAACGGCGAGACGATGAGTGCGCTCACTGGCCGCTTCATTGCTGCCATGCACGAAGACGCCGATGCGCTTGGCGTGCAGCGCCCCGACCACGAGCCCCGCGCCACCGAATACGTGCCGCAGATGCTGAGCATGATCGGCAAGCTGCAGACGAACGGCCTCGCCTATCAGGCCACCGACGGCGATGTGAACTACGCCGTGCGCAAGTTTCCCGGTTACGGCAAGCTCTCGGGCAAGTCGCTCGAAGACCTGCGTGCTGGCGAGCGTGTGGCAGCCAACGATGCCAAGCAGGATCCGCTCGACTTCGTGCTGTGGAAATCCGCCAAGGCTGACGAGCCTGCCGAGTCGCGCTGGGCCTCGCCGTGGGGCGAGGGCCGCCCAGGCTGGCACATCGAGTGCTCGGCAATGAGCTGCGAACTGCTGGGCGAACATTTCGACCTGCACGGCGGCGGTGCCGATCTGCAGTTCCCGCACCACGAAAACGAGATCGCGCAGTCCGAGGGGGCGACCGGCAAGACGTTCGTCAACACATGGATGCACAACGGCTTCGTCCGTGTGAATGACGAGAAGATGTCGAAATCGCTCGGCAACTTCTTCACCATCCGTGACGTGCTGAAGGTGTACGACGCGGAGGTCGTGCGTTTCTTCATCCTGCGCTCGCACTATCGCAGCGACCTGAATTACAGCGACGCGCACCTCGACGACGCGCGCCATGCCCTCACACGTCTGTACACCGCGCTGAAGGATGTACCCGCCGCGGCCGGTGCAAAGCCCGACTGGAACGAGTCGCACGGCAAGCGCTTCCTCGAAGCGATGAACGACGACTTCAATACGCCGGTCGCCGTGTCGGTGCTGTTTGAGCTGGCGAGCGAAGTCAACAAGACGCGCTCGCCCGAGTTGGCCAACCAGCTCGCTGCGCTGGCAGGTGTGCTGGGCCTGCTGGGCCGCGATCCGCATGCGTTCCTGCAGAGCGGTGTGTCGGCCGATGGCCTGGACGCCGCAGAAGTGGAAGCGCGTATCGAAGAGCGCCGCGCGGCCAAGGCCGCCCGCGATTTCGCCCGTGCGGACGCCATCCGTGCCGAGTTGCTGGCCGCTGGCATCGTTCTGGAAGACAAACCGGGTGGCCTGACCGAATGGAGACGCGCATGAACGCGGTGGCCAAGAAAGCCAACGTAGTGCGCAGCACAGCCGCCAAGAAAACGCCGGCGGTGAAGGTGCCGTCTGCCAAGAAGGTGGCCGCCAAGAAAGTCGACGGTGTGGCGAGCAAGACAGTCGCCGGCAGGAGCGCGCCGATCAAGGCCGCCAAAGCGCCGGCCAAACGCGCGCCTGCGAGCAAGGTACCGCTGCCTGAAACACTCGCCACCAACGAGGCGCTGCCTGTGCCGGCGGAAGTGGTGCTTTCGGGCCCGCCCGAGTACTGGCAAGAAGCTTGCGCAGACCTGATGAAGCGTGACCGTATCCTGCGCAAGATCATCCCGACGTATGGTCCGGCGCACTTGGCTTCCCGCGGTGACCCGTTCGTCACGCTGGCTCGGTCGGTCGTTGGTCAGCAGATTTCCGTTAAGGCTGCGCAGTCGGTGTGGGAGCGGGTGGTGGCTGTGTGCCCCAAGCTCGTGCCTTCCCAGTTTTTGCGTGCCGGCCAAGAGAAGCTGGCGGGTTGCGGTCTGTCCAAGCGGAAGGCGGAGTACATCCTTGACCTCGCCGATCACTTTCGCAACGGCACGGTGCACGTTGCCAAGTGGGCCGAAATGGAAGATGAGGATGTGATCGCCGAACTGACGCAGATTCGCGGCATCGGCAGATGGACGGCAGAGATGTTCCTGATGTTCAACCTGATGCGTCCGAATGTGCTGCCGCTGGACGACATCGGGCTCATCAACGCGATTTCACAGAATTATTTCAGTGGCGAACCCGTCACTCGCAGCGAAGCGCGGGAAGTTGCCGCCAACTGGGAGCCTTGGCGCACCGTGGCGACTTGGTATATGTGGCGCAGCCTCGATACGGCAACCACCTATTGAGCTGTTCATTTCGATGAAACGGAGCGCGTCGCCGGGCGGTCAAAATCCGGTAGAATGCGCGCCTTCAAGAGCCTTTCAGAAGATCCATGAAAACAACCTTCCTGGAGTTCGAGCAGCCGATCGCAGAACTTGAGGCGAAGATCGAAGAACTTCGCTTCGTACAAGACGATTCCGCTGTCGACATTTCTGAAGAAATTTCTCGCCTGGCTTCCAAGAGCCAGCAGCTCACCAAAGATCTGTACGCCAACCTGACGCCATGGCAGGTCGCGCAGATCGCGCGACACCCGCAGCGTCCGTACACGCTCGATTACGTCCGCGAGATCTTCACCGACTTCCACGAACTGCACGGCGACCGCACTTTCGCCGATGACTTGTCGATCGTGGGCGGTCTGGCGCGCTTTAACGGCCAAGCTTGCATGGTGATCGGTCACCAGAAGGGCCGTGACACGAAGGAACGCGCGCTGCGCAACTTCGGCATGTCCAAGCCCGAGGGTTACCGCAAGGCCAAGCGCCTGATGGAACTGGCGGACAAGTTCGGCCTGCCGATCTTCACGTTCGTCGATACGCCGGGCGCATTCCCCGGCATTGACGCAGAAGAGCGCGGTCAATCCGAAGCCATCGGTCACAACCTGTTTGTGATGGCCGGCCTGAAGGTGCCCCTGATCGCCACCATCATCGGTGAAGGCGGTTCGGGCGGCGCACTGGCCATCGCCATGGGCGATTCCGTGATCATGCTGCAGTTCGCGACGTACGCTGTGATCTCGCCGGAAGGCTGCGCGTCGATCCTGTGGAAGACCGCAGAGAAGGCACCGGAAGCCGCTGAGGCATTGGGTCTGACCGCGCATCGTCTGAAGGCGCTCGGCCTGATCGACAAGATCGTCAACGAGCCGCTGGGCGGCGCACACCGTGATCCGAAGGGCATGGCGACGATGCTCAAGCGCGCGCTGGCAGAGTCGCTGCGCCAGTTCCAGGGCATGAAGACATCGGAACTCCAGACGCGCCGTCACGAGCGCCTGATGGCTTATGGCAAGTTCAAGGAAACCGAAGTTCGCTGATTCGTCGGCTGATCTCGTCAACAAGGTCGCACAACGCGTTGCCGCGTGTGCGGCCTTTGTTGCTTCTGGCGGGGCCGAAACGCCAATCGTGGCGATTGCCCTGTCGGGCGGGCGCGATTCCGCCGCGCTGCTGCACGCAAGTGCTGCGTGGCGTGATGCGGGTGCCCACGTGCGGCTCGTTGCCCTGCATATTCACCACGGCTTGCAGGCCGAGGCCGATGTCTGGGAATGCGCCAGTCAACGCATGGCAGAAGCAGCCGGCGTTGCGTTTCATGCGCGTCGCGTCCACGTAGCGGTCGATGCCGGGCAGGGGGTTGAGGAAGCAGCACGCGAAGCCAGATACGCCGCGCTTGAAGCGCTTTGCGCCCAGACAGGCGCCTCCATTTTGTTGACGGCGCATCATCAGGATGATCAAGCTGAAACGGTGCTGCTGCAATTGATGCGCGGCGCTGGCCTCGACGGCCTCGCAGCCATGCCGATGGCGCGGGCGGGCACTGTCACATTGCTGCGTCCGTGGATCGATGCGCCGCGCAGCGAGATCGAGCTGTACGCACATGCGCACGCGCTCAGCTGGGTCGAGGATCCGTCCAACGCCGACGCACGTTACGCACGGAATGCACTGCGTCCGCTGCTCGTGGGCATGGCGGATCATTTCCCGGCGTATAGGGAAGCCTTGTCGCGCAGCGCTGGGCACCTGGCGGATGCGGCTGCGCTGATCAACGAGATCGCGCGGGCCGATTTGATGCAGATCGCCTCAGAGGATGGGTTGGATGTGGGGGCGATGATCGCGTTATCCGCGCCCCGTCAGCGCGCGGTGCTGCGTGCCTGGTTGGCCGATGCGGGGGTGCGCGCGCTGTCCACGCGTCGCCTTGAGGATCTGCGCACGCAACTGGTCGACGCGCGAGACGATGGGGCGCTGTGCATTGAACTGCCTGCGGGACAAGTTAGGCGCTATCGCGGCGTTGCGCGAGTCGACGCTGGCGCCGGTGATGCGCCGGATCCGGTTGCGTTAGCCATTGAGACGACGCAATTTGAACCGACGCATCCAGCTGAGCAACGCGTGAATGTGGCTGCATGGGGCGGGGCGCTGTTGTTTGCACCTGTGGCACGCGATGGCATTGCTGTGCAAACTTTGCAAGCGCCGCTGTTGCTGTCGCCACGCAGCGGTGGTGAGCGCATCGTGCTGCGCCCGGGGGGGGCGTCCCGCGCGCTCAAGCAGGCGTACCAAGAAGCCGGCATTCCTGCCTGGGGGCGCCAGCGCTTGCCGCTGCTATACGCGGGCAACGTGCTGGTGTTTGCAGCGGGGTTGGGAATGAACCGAGCGGCCATCCACAGCGGCGCTGGCTGGCAGGTCACATGGTCTGCGGCCACCGAGGGTGCGCCCTGATACACATCGCTAGCAGTGAATTGCTTGCCGATCGGTGCAAATTGCTGTATTTTCAAAAGCTTTTGCACCGCTCCGCCTCCTCCTGATCTTTCCAAGATGGCTCTCATCGTTCACAAATACGGTGGCACCTCGATGGGTTCGGTTGAACGCATCAAGAATGTCGCCAAGCGCGTTGCCAAGTGGCACCGTGCAGGTCACCAGATCGTGGTCGTTCCGTCGGCCATGTCTGGCGAAACCAACCGACTGCTGGGTATGGCCAAAGAGATTTCGGCCCAACCCGACCCGCGTGAACTCGACATGATTGCCTCGACCGGCGAGCAGGTGAGCGTGGGTCTATTGGCCATCGCGCTGCACGCCGAAGGCATCGATGCCCGCAGCTACACGGGCTGGCAAGTGCCGGTGAAGACCGATTCGGCCTACACCAAGGCGCGCATTCAGTCGATCGACGATGAACGCGTACGCGCTGATTTGGACGCTGGTCGCGTGGTCGTCATCACCGGCTTTCAGGGCATCGACAGCGAAGGCCACATCACCACGCTGGGCCGTGGCGGTTCGGATACTTCGGCCGTGGCGGTTGCCGCGGCGCTCGAGGCCGACGAATGCTTGATCTACACCGACGTCGACGGCGTTTACACGACCGACCCGCGCGTGGTGGACGACGCCCGTCGCCTGGACAAGATCACCTTCGAAGAGATGCTGGAAATGGCCAGCCTCGGTTCCAAGGTGCTGCAGATTCGCTCGGTGGAGTTTGCCGGCAAGTACCGCGTGAAGACCCGCGTGCTGTCGTCGCTGACCGACCCGCTGATGCCGCTCGACGTCGAGATGAACTCGGGCACGCTGATTACTTTTGAGGAAGATTCGAACATGGAAGCCGCCGCCATTTCCGGCATCGCCTTTGCCCGCGACGAAGCCAAGATCACCGTGATCGGTGTGCCGGACAAGCCTGGCATCGCTTATCAGATCCTGGGCCCGGTCGCCGACGCCAACATCGATGTCGACATGATCATCCAGAACCAGTCGGTGGAAGGTAAGACGGATTTCACCTTCACCGTACCGCGTGGCGAATACCAACGCGCCCTGGCGATCCTGAACGACAGTGTGAAGGCGCATATCGGTGCGGCCAGCGTGTCGGGCGACCCGAAGGTGTCGAAGGTTTCGGTGGTCGGTGTGGGCATGCGCTCGCACGTGGGCATCGCGAGCAAGATGTTCCGTACGTTGTCGGAAGAGGGTATCAACATCCAGATGATCTCCACGTCGGAGATCAAGATCTCGGTGCTGATCGATGAGAAGTACATGGAGCTGGCCGTGCGCGCGCTCCACAAGGCGTTCGAGCTGGATCAGGCGTAATAGGCTGAGCTGGCACCGGATGGCGATCCGGGGCCACAGATTCTCACCGCGTGTCATGCAGTTGTCGTTGACCGGGTGGGGTGAAGTGGCTAGAATACGCGCTTCGTTGCACGGGCTCCTTCGTGCAACGCAAGTTTGGGAGACGTGGCCGAGAGGTCGAAGGCACTCCCCTGCTAAGGGAGCATCCGGGCCAAAACCTGGATCGAGGGTTCGAATCCCTCCGTCTCCGCCAGTTTGGCGCTTCTCGCGGGAAGCGCACACAACAGGCGGATGCGAGTTGAGCTGACGTGACGGCTCGCATTGCACTGCACGTCAAAAAGCCCGCATGGTTTGCGCCATGCGGGCTTTTTCTTTGTCTGCTCCGCAAGCGTGCGCCTTCCGAAGATCGCGCGCGCATGCGTTAGTGCATTAACGCATCAGCCTTGGCCGACGACGTCCGGCACACCGGCGGTCACGTTGAAGCCACAGTCCACGTACGTGATCTCGCCAGTCATACCGCTGGCCAGATCCGACAGCAGGAACGCCGCCACGTTGCCAACCTCCTCGATGGTGACGTTGCGGCGCAGTGGTGCCACGTCTTCCATGTACTTGAGCAGCTTGCCGAAATCCTTGATGCCCGAGGCGGCCAGCGTCTTGATCGGGCCGGCAGAGATGCTGTTTGCGCGGATGCCCTTCGGACCCAGCGCGCTTGCCAGGTAACGCACGCTCGCTTCGAGCGACGCCTTGGCCAGGCCCATCGTGTTGTAGTTCGGGACCACGCGTTCAGCACCCAGGTACGTCAGGGCGAGGAGCGAAGCATTGGGCGAGAGCATCGGCAGCGCGGCCTTCGCCAGCGCGGGGAAGCTATACGCCGAGATGTCGTGCGCGATGCGGAATGATTCGCGCGACAGGCCGTCCATGAAGTTGCCGGCAATCGCTTCGCGCGGCGCAAAGCCGATCGAATGCACCAATCCATCGAAGTGGTCCCAGTGCTGGCCGAGATCTTCGAAGACCTTGGCGATCTGCTCATCGCTGCCGACGTCGCAATCAAACACCAGCTTGCTGTCGAACTCGGTGGCGAATTCAGTAATGCGGTCTTTAAAGCGTTCGCCGACGTAGGTGAAGGCCAGTTCTGCGCCTTCGCGCTTACACGCGCTGGCGATGCCGTAGGCGATCGAGCGGTTGGACAGAAGGCCGGTAATCAGAATGCGCTTGCCAGCGAGGAATCCCATGGTTTCTCCGTACAAATGTGGGGCAACGTCGCGCCCGTATGTGGCTGTGGTCACTCGTCACTGCGGTGACGCAGCGGCGGTATCCGGGGCACGAGGCAATTAGGTGGGCGCGATCATACCGGAAAGCGAGGGGCGGCTCCGCATTTGCGCAGTGCCGCACGACCCCTGCCAGCCTTGTCAATGCGGGACGATCCCCGGGCCGGAATTGGTGGGATTGCGGTGTGAGGGCGTTAGAATCGTCCAAAACAGTTTTTCAGACAGCGATCAATCGGATCAACGCATGCAAGGACATTGGGGGCAAGGGGCGCAATGAGCGTGCGCGTTGCGACACACAAGCGAGCCATGGCGCTGGTCAGCCTGCTGGCGGCGATCTGCGTGACACCCGCCTGGGCGGCCCATGGCTACGCTGAATATGGCGACCTCAAGTATCCGGCCGGTTTCTCGAACTTCGGCTATCTGAACCCGAAGGCGCCCATCGGCGGCATGCTGCTGCTCGGCAACCCCGACCGGCGCACGAGCTTCGACAAGTTCAATCCGTTCACGATCAAGGGCACGTCGGCGCCGGGCCTCAATCAGCTTGTCTTCGAAAGCCTGCTCATTACGAGTTGGGACGAAACCGCCAGCGGCTATGGGCTGCTTGCGGACGACGTGACGGTCGCGCCCGACGAGCTTTCGGTCACGTTCCACATCAGCCCGCGCGCGCGATTCTCCAACGGCGATCGCGTGCGCGCGTCGGACGTCAAATACTCCTACGACATGCTGATGGGCAAGGGCGCGAGCCCTGCCTACCGCAGCATGACAGCGGATGTGGCCAAGGTGACGGTCGTGGACGCCAGCACCATCCGTTACGACTTCAAGCGCAAGAACAAGGAGCTGCCGCTCATCGTCGGTGGGCTGCCGGTGTTCTCGCCAAAGTGGGGCAAGGGCAGCGGCAAGCCCGATGATCCCGACGGCGGCAAGGATGTCGCGTTCGACAAGCTGACCTTCCAGGACCCGATTGCCAGCGGTCCGTATGTGATCGAGCGTTTTGACCCGTCGCGCGGCATTACCTTTCGGCGCAATCCCGACTATTGGGGACGTGACCTGAACGTGCGCCGTGGTTCGTTCAATTTCGAGCGCATCCAGTACAAGCTCTACAAGGACGAAACCGCCCGTCTCGAAGCCTTCAAGGCTGGTGAGTACGACGCCATGGTCGAATACCGCGCCAAGAACTGGGCGAAGAGTTACGTCGGCGTGAAGTTCCGCAGCGGTGAACTGATCAAGAGCGAATTCCCGCATCGCAACGGCGCGGGCATGCAGGGCTTTGTGATGAACCTGCGGCGCCCGCTGTTCCAGGACCTTCGGGTGCGCAAGGCGCTGGCGCTGGCGCTTGATTTCGAGTGGCTCAATCGGCAGCTCTTCTATGGCGCCTATCGCCGGCTCGATAGCTACTTCGCCAATAGCGAGCTGGCCGCGTCGGATTCGCTCACGGGCATGCCTAGCAAGGGCGAGCTGGCATTGCTGGAGCCGCTGCGCAGCAAGCTCGATCCGGAGGTGTTTGGCGTGCTGCCCGCACCGCCTTCGACTGATCCTCCCAGCTCACTGCGTGACAATCTGCGGCAGGCGCGTCGCCTGTTGGCCCAGGCTGGTTGGACGTACGCCGACGGGGCGCTGCGCAACAGCAAGGGCGAGCCGTTCGTCTTCGAGATGCTCGACGACGGCGGGGCCATGAGCCGCGTCATGGCGGCGTATGCGCGCAACCTTGAGAAGCTCGGGATCCAGGTCAACCAGCGCATGACCGATTTCGCGCTCTACCAGAAGCGGTTGGAAGAGTTCGATTTCGACATGATTTCGCTGCGCTTCCCCGATTCGCAAAGCCCTGGTAACGAGCTGAAGGATCGCTTCGGCTCTGCTGCGGCTGACGAGGCTGGCTCGGACAACGTGATCGGCCTGAAATCGCCGGCCGTCGATGCACTGATCGATGATGTGCTGCGCGCTGACAGCCGCGACGAGCTGGTCATCGCTTCACGCGCGCTCGACCGCGTACTGATGCAAGGCTGCTATGTGATTCCGCACTGGTATTCGGCTTCGCACCGCGTGGCCTACAACAAGAACCTGATGTACCCGGACCGTCTGCCGTATTACTACTCGGCCGAGGCCTGGGTGCTGACGGCGTGGTGGCGGACGCCGGAATCCGCTCAATCGGCTGCCAAATGACCGCATCGGTGACACCATGTTCGCGTACCTGATCAAACGGTTGCTGCTTCTGATCCCGACGCTGATCGGCGTGATCACGCTGACGTTTATCGTGATCCAGTTCGTACCTGGTGGCCCGGTCGAACAGATGATGATGGAGATGAAAGGGCGTGCCGCAGGCGGCGAGGCCAGTGGCGGCGGCGCGTTTGACTATCGAGGCCGCCGCGGCGTCGACCCCGAGAAGATCAAGGAAATCCGCGCGCTGTATGGTTTCGACAAGAGCCCTGTCGAACGCTACTTCCTGATGCTCGGCCGTTTTGCACGCTTCGACCTTGGCGAGAGCTATTTTCAGCACCGTAGCGTGTGGGACCTCATCAAGTCGAAATTGCCGGTATCGATTTCGATCGGGTTATGGACGTTCTTTCTCACGTACCTGATAGCGGTGCCGCTCGGCATTGCGAAGGCCGTGCGGGCGGGCAGCCGGTTTGATCTGGTGACCAGCATCATCGTGCTGGTCGGCTATGCCATCCCGGGCTTCGTGCTCGGGGTTCTGCTGCTTGTGCTGTTTGGCGGCGGCACCTTCTTCCAGTGGTTCCCGATCCGCGGCATCACATCCGACAACTGGGATCAGCTCAGCCTGCTCGGCAAGATCACGGATTACCTTTGGCACATTACGCTGCCCGTCATGGCGTCGGTCGTGGGCAGCTTTGCCGTCATCACCATGCTGACGAAGAACGCGTTCCTGGAGGAAATCCGCAAGCAGTACGTGCTGACGGCGCGTAGCAAGGGTCTGTCGGAGCGGCGCGTACTGTGGAAGCACATCTTCCGCAACGCGCTACTGCCTTTGGTGACAGGCTTCCCGTCGGCCTTCATTGGGGCATTCTTCACGGGGTCGCTGCTGATCGAGCAACTGTTCTCGCTCGACGGCATGGGCCTGCTGTCGTATGAGGCGGTGATGCGGCGCGATTATCCCGTAGTGCTCGGCACGCTGTACCTGTTCACGTTGATCGGGCTGGCCGCGCGGTTGATTTCCGACGTGTGCTACGTGCTGGTTGATCCGCGTATCCATTTCGGCTCGGTCGGGCGATAGGCGGGCCGGCAACCATGACCCAGTATTCGCGCACTTCCACGCATCCATCCAATACGGCAACGCCGCACCCGGTGCGGCATTCGCCGTCGCCCCTCAAGCGAGCGTGGCGCCGCTTCAAGCAGCATCGGCTTGGCTATTGGAGCCTGATCATCTTCGTGGTGCTGTTCGTGCTCAGTCTGGGCGCCGAATGCATCTCCAATGACCGGCCGCTGGTGGTCAAGTACCACGGTCACTGGTATTTCCCGATCGTAAAGGCGTACCCCGAGACGACCTTCGGCGGAGATTTTCCGACCCCGACGGATTACCTCGATCCGTTCATCCGAGACAAGTTCAAGGAGCCGGGAAATTTTGCGATTTTCCCGCCCAATCCTTATTCGTACGAGACGCTGAACTACTTTTCGAAAGAGCCCAACCCCGCGCCGCCCTCGGCCGAGAACTGGCTCGGTACCGATGACCGTGGTCGCGATGTGTTTGCGCGGCTGCTGTACGGCTTCCGTGTCTCGGTGCTGTTCGGGCTGGCGCTCACGGTGCTTGGCGTGCTGGTCGGCACGCTGACGGGCGCGCTGATGGGCTTCTTCGGCGGGCGCTTCGACATGGTGTCGCAACGGCTGATTGAAATCTGGAGTTCGATGCCAGAGTTGTACCTGCTGATCATCTTCGCGTCGATCTTCACCCCCAGCCTCGGGCTGCTGATCATCCTGCTGTCGCTGTTCGGGTGGATGAGCCTGTCGGATTACGTTCGCGCCGAGTTCTACCGCAACCGCTCGCTCGACTATGTGAAGGCCGCGCGGGCGATGGGCCTGTCCAGTTGGCAGATCATGTGGCGCCACATCATGCCCAACAGCCTGACGCCTGTGATCACCTTCCTGCCGTTCCGCATGAGTGCGGCCATTCTTGCGCTCACCAGCCTGGATTTTCTTGGCCTGGGCGTGCCGCCATCCACCCCCAGCCTTGGTGAGCTTCTCGCACAGGGCAAGGCCAACTTGGATGCGTGGTGGATCTCGCTCTCGACTTTCGTGGTGCTCGTGCTGACCCTCGTGCTGCTGACCTTCATGGGCGACGCGCTGCGCGATGCCTTCGACACGCGCCTGTCGTTCGCCCAACTGCGCACGCGCCAGAAACCGGCGGGGGTGAAATGACCCGCGTTGATCTGCGTTCCTCCGCGCCGAAGTACGACGGCCCGCTGCTGCGGCTGGATGACTTATGCGTGCATTTCGAATCCGAGCACGGCGAGGTGACGGAAGCCGTCAAGCACGTCTCGCTCGACTTGCACGCGGGCGAGCGCTTCGCATTGGTGGGCGAATCTGGCTCCGGCAAGTCCGTGACTGCGCTATCGATCATGCGATTGCTGGCCGACGCGCAATACAGCGGCCGCATCCTGCTCGAAGGCCGCGACTTGCTGGCCGCGAGCGAGCGTGAGATGCGCGGCCTGCGTGGCGCCGATGTTGCCATGGTGTTCCAGGAACCGATGACGGCGCTCAATCCGCTGTACACGATCGGCAACCAGATCGTCGAAACGCTGGAGCTCCACGAAGGCCTGGACAAGCGCGCCGCCAAGGCCCGTGCGATTGCTCTGCTGGAGCGCACCGGCATCGCCGAGGCGCCGCGCCGATTCGACGCGTTCCCGCACCAACTGTCAGGCGGGCAGCGCCAGCGCGCAATGATCGCCATGGCGCTGGCGTGCTCGCCGAAGCTTCTGCTGGCCGATGAGCCGACCACCGCGCTGGACGTGACGGTGCGAATGCAGATTCTGCAATTGCTGCGCGAGCTGCAGGCAGAGTTCGGCATGGCCATCATGCTGATCACGCACGACCTCAACATGGTGCGCGCCTTTGCCGAGCGCGTTGGCGTGATGGAGCGGGGCGTCCTGGTGGAAACCGGCAACACGGCCGACGTATTTGCCGCGCCCCAACATCCGTACACAGTGCGCCTGCTTGAGAGCCGCCCGCAGCGCGACGTCCTGCCGCTGGTGCCGCTTGCGCCCTTGCTGCTCGAAGCCGACAAGCTGACAGTTACCTACGAACGCCATCGTCCCGGGTTTGCCGGCTGGTTCAGAACCGATCCGTTTACCGCGGTCGATTCCGTGTCGCTGCAACTGCGCGAAGGCGAGACGCTCGGCATCGTGGGCGAATCGGGCTCTGGCAAGACCACGCTCGCGCAGACGTTGCTGGGGCTGCAAGCGGCAAAGAGCGGCGACCTGCGTTTCCTGGGCAACTCGCTGCTGCGTATTTCGCGCGACGAGCGCCGCGCTGTGCGGGCGAGCATGCAGGTGGTGTTTCAAGACCCATACGGCTCGCTGTCGCCGCGTATGACGATCGAGGAGATCGTCGGCGAAGGGCTGGCGCTGCACCAACCGCACATAAACCCTGCAGAGCGCCGTCACCGCGTGATCGAAGCCCTGCGCGAAGTCGGCTTGGATCGCACGGCGCTGGGGCGCTATCCGCATGAATTCTCGGGCGGGCAGCGCCAGCGCGTCGCCATTGCCCGTGTGCTGATCCTCAAGCCGCAGTTGCTGGTGCTCGATGAGCCGACTTCCGCACTTGATGTGTCGATCCAGCAGCAGGTGCTTTCGCTGCTGTCAGCCCTTCAGAAAAAGTACAACCTGTCGTATCTATTCATCAGCCACGACCTTGCTGTCATCCGCGCGATGTCACATCGCGTGGTGGTGATGAAGGATGGAAAAGTGGTGGAAGAGGGCGACACTGAAGCGGTGTTGGCGTCCCCCTCACACCCCTACACCTGCAAGCTGATGGCGGCTGCCTCACTCATCCCTGCGCGGGATAACCCGTAAAACCCACCGCTTTTGCCCCGAATCAGTGCGCTTCTGAGGCGCTGTTTTTGTAAGAATGCGCATCGAAAGTCATGTCTAAGTGCCTGATTTGCCTGTGGATTTCGGGGAATTTGTAACGACCTTTGACAAGTCAAAGTGTCACTTTTATCATCCTGCGAGATTGTTTTAACAAGATTCGGACTGTTCTCATTTGCGGTGCCATATCTTGGCCGCATCATTACAAGTTTCCGAGGGAGAACCAATGCAGCATTTCGTACTTCATTCCATGGCGCGTCTGGCGGTAGGGGTTGTGATCGGCTGCGGCGTGATCGTGTCGAATGCAGTGCATGCTGATACGGTCTTCAAGGACACGGAAGTCCGCGCCGACGTCAAGCCCGAAGCCAAATCGGGCCTCATCTCCAACGTGATGAGCAAGACCGGCGACGTGGTCATGAACGCACTGGGCATGATCGGCCTGCGCTACCGTTTCGGCGGCAACACGCCGGAATCGGGCCTCGACTGCAGCGGCTTCGTCCGCTACGTCTTCAACGACACCTTCGGTTTCCTGCTGCCGCGCCGCGCTGTGGAAATGAGCCGTGTCGGCACCAGCGTAGAAACAGCTGAACTGCGTCCCGGCGACTTGGTATTCTTCAACACTATGCGCCACACCTTTTCGCACGTCGGTATCTATATCGGCGATAACAAGTTTGTGCATGCGCCGTCCACGGGCAGCAAGATTCGCGTGGATGACATGACCGCCTCGTACTGGGTGACGCGCTACAACGGCGCCCGCCGTATCGAAGGCAACTCCGGTGCCGCCATCAAGGACGGCGCCGACAACTTCGTCGAGCAACTCAAGCGCGTCGACCCAAACGCCGCCGGCAAGCCGCTCGCAATGTACGGCGGTTGATTCGCTCCGACTCGCTATCAGGCAATAGAAAAAAGACCGCCACGGCGGTCTTTTTTGTTGCCTGCTG
Source organism: Ralstonia chuxiongensis (assembly GCF_024158925.1). Taxonomy (NCBI): domain Bacteria; kingdom Pseudomonadati; phylum Pseudomonadota; class Betaproteobacteria; order Burkholderiales; family Burkholderiaceae; genus Ralstonia; species Ralstonia chuxiongensis. Next base: position 571,847 of record NZ_JAMYWC010000003.1, read on the forward strand.
AAGGAATATCAGTGCGGCGGCAGCGGGGTGCCGACGATGGTCTGCGTCAGATGCAGCTTCTCCCGCAGCAGCGGCATGGCGGCCTGGGCGGCCTGCTCGCCCGCCAGAATCGCTTCGTTGCGCGCGGTGAAGTCGCTGCCCTTTACGAACGGTAGCGACGGGGTGATTACAACGTCCGCCTGGGCCAACTCGGTCTTGTTGATGCTCTGACCCATGATGGCCGTCGTCTGCAGCAGCATGCTCGCTTGCCCCGATACCGCCTGGTTGGACGGGTCTGCCGAGATATTCACTGCAATCACGAACGTTGCGCCCATCTGCTTGACGTACGTCACTGGCACGGGCGCTACCAGCCCGCCGTCCACGTATTGGCGGCCGCTGATCGTTACCGGTTGAAACACGCCTGGGATGCTGCACGACGCACGCACCGCCTGGCCGGTATTGCCGCGCCGGAACAGGATCGGCTTGCCGCTCGCCAGGTCCGTCGCCACGATGCCCAGCGGAATGTGCATCTGTTCGATGCTCTTCTGCTTGACCAGTCGGTTGATGTACTTCTCCAGCGCCTCGCCCTTGAGCCAGCCGCCGAAGCGCGTGCCGAACGGCAGAGCCCAGTCGGCGATCATGGCCTCGTCCATCTTGAGCGCCATGCGGTTCATTTCCAGCCCTGACATGCCCGACGCGTAGATCGCCGCCACTACGCTACCCGCGCTCGTGCCGGTGATGAAGTCGATCTGGATGCCTTGGGCTTCCAGCATCTTGATGACGCCGATGTGCGCAAAACCGCGCGCGGCACCGCCGCCCAGTGCCAACCCGATCCGCACGGGCTGTGTGGCCGGCTGCGCCGTGGGCGGCAGCACGGCCGTGGCCGGGGTGAGGGGCGTTTCGGTTTTGCCGGAGGAGAAACCCGTCACGGTACAGGCGGAGAGGACGGAGGCGCCGGCGGCGCCCAGAAAGAGGCGGCGTTGCATGAGGAGGTTAGGGCGGTTTGGTATGCCGCGCAGTGATGTTCAGTCGTAACCGAGCGCACTGCGGCTGGCCGCCATTGTGCCAAAGTTCAGCGACGGGTCGGCCGGATATGCGTAGCGCGGTTGCTATAATTTCGGTTTTGATAGAGGCCGCTCAGGATCCGCGCTCGCGGTCCGACCACGCGGCCTTATTCGTTCAGCCATTCCTATGACACAGCGCGTCCGCACTCGTTTCGCTCCCAGCCCTACCGGCTTCATCCACCTCGGCAACATCCGCTCGGCACTCTATCCGTGGGCCTTCGCACGCAAGATGAAGGGAGACTTCATCCTGCGCATCGAAGACACCGATGTGGAGCGTTCCAGCCAGGAAGCTGTCGACGTGATCCTCGAGGCGATGGACTGGCTGGACATGGATATCGATGAGGGCCCGTTCTACCAGATGCAGCGCATGGACCGTTACCGCGCCGTGGTCGCGCAGATGGTTCAGCAGGAACTGGCTTACCCGTGCTACATGAGCACCGAAGAACTCGACGCCCTGCGCGAAGCGCAACGCGAGCGCGGCGAAAAGCCCCGGTACGACGGGACTTGGCGCCCGGCGCCGGGCAAGGTTTTGCCGACGCCGCCGGTGGGCGTGCAGCCGGTGATTCGCTTCAAGAACCCCATCGGGGGCAGTGTCGTGTGGGACGACGCAGTGAAGGGCCGCATCGAGATCTCCAACGACGAACTCGATGACCTGGTGATCGCGCGCCCCGACGGCACGCCCACATATAACTTCTGTGTGGTCGTGGATGACATGGACATGCAGATCACCCATGTGATCCGCGGCGACGACCACGTCAACAACACGCCCCGCCAGATCAACATCCTGCGCGCGCTGGGCGGTACGCCGCCGGTCTATGCTCACCTGCCGACCGTGCTCAACGAGCAGGGCGAGAAGATGAGCAAGCGCCACGGTGCCATGGCTGTTACGGGCTATCGTGATGCTGGCTATCTGCCCGAAGCCATCGTCAATTACCTCGCTCGCCTGGGCTGGGCGCACGGCGATGCCGAGATCTTCTCGCGCGAGCAGTTCATCGAATGGTTCGACCTCGAGCACCTGGGCAAGTCGCCCGCGCAATACAACCCTGAGAAGCTCGCCTGGCTGAACAACCACTACATCAAGCAGGCCGACAACGCGCGCTTGGCTGGTCTGGTGAAGCCGTTCATCGAGGAGTTGGGTGGCAAGGTGGATGGCGGCCCCGTGCTGGCCGATGTGATCGCCTTGGTGAAGGATCGCGCCAACACGCTTCGTGAAGTCGCCCAAACGGCGCTGCTGTTCTATCGCACGGATCTGGCTGTCGATCCGGAACTGGCTGCGCAGCACCTCACCGACGATGTGCGTCCGGGCATTGCCACACTGGCCGAGAAGCTCGGGGCGCTGCCCGAGTGGAAGCGCGAGGCCATTGGTGCCGCCTTCAAGGAAGTGCTCGCGGCACACGGCTGGAAGATGCCGAAGCTGGCGATGCCGGTGCGCCTGCTGGTGGCAGGACAACTGCAAACGCCGTCGATTGATGCGGTGCTGGAACTGTTCGGCCGCGACGTTGTTCTGCGTCGTCTGGCGGCGTGATGTGTGCGACGCAAAAAATTTTGCGGAAGGGTATTGCCAAGCGCTAAATACTTCCCCTATACTCTTGTTTTCGCTGCAACACGAAGCGAAATGCAGTAAGAAGCAAGCAGTAAAAGGCAGTGCCTCGGGGCTATAGCTCAGCTGGGAGAGCGCTTGCATGGCATGCAAGAGGTCAGCGGTTCGATCCCGCTTAGCTCCACCAAAATGCCGGAAGATTCGATTCAAAAAAATAATTTGAAAAGAGGCTTCCAAAACGCAAAGAAGTTCGTTATAGTAGCGGACTTCGCAGCGTAAGACAGAAAGCGTTGCAAAACAGTTTCTGTCCCCTTCGTCTAGAGGCCTAGGACATCACCCTTTCACGGTGAGTACAGGGGTTCGAATCCCCTAGGGGACGCCAAAACAAGAGCTTAACCAGAAGCTCATTAGCAAAATCAGTCTCTAGCTGATTTTGCAACCGACACGGAGCGGTAGTTCAGTCGGTTAGAATACCGGCCTGTCACGCCGGGGGTCGCGGGTTCGAGTCCCGTCCGCTCCGCCAAATCAAAACCCGCTGCTTGCAGCGGGTTTTTTCTTTTGGGCTTTCAATTCAAGCCACGCAAATCAAGTTTGATACTGCTTTAAAGTGAGTGGAATGTCTCGCTTTAATCGGCAGCGCGGCTTACGCGATTGAAATAGCTGACCAACAACGCGCCAGCCACCATCAAACTGAGTCCATTGGCGGCCCAGAAACCGGCAGCACCACGTAGTGCCATGGCAGTGTCGCCCAGCAGTCCAAATCCGAGCACATATCCGCCGCCAAGGCCCACACCCCACAGCGATAGCGCATAGATGACGGTTGGGATGAGAGCGATCTTGTATGCGCGCAGGATGAACGCTGTCATGACTTGCAGCGCATCGAACATCTGATAGAAGGCGATGAAAGGCAGCAGCGGCACCGCAATCGCCAGGACAGCGGCATCGTGCGTGTAGAGGGTGACCAACTCGCGCCGCAAGAACAGCACGGCCGCGCCGACGATGACCGCACACATCACCGCCAACTTGATGCCGTTCAGCGAGATGCGCCGAGCCGCTACGCGATCGCGGGCCCCGATTGATTGCGCAGCCAGCGTGGACGTCGCGATCGATAGCGACAGCGGCACCATGTAGGCAACCGCTCCAAGGTTGGCGGCAATCTGATGCCCGGCCAGCGCCACCGTGCCAAGGCGCGCGATGAAGATCGCCATCAACGTGAACGACGTGATCTCGATCAGGTAGGTGAAGCCCATCGGCACACCCAGACGTACCAGTACCCACAGCCGCGCACGGTTGGGTGGTGAGTAGTGCGTGAAAATCGCGAACGGCTTGTAAGCCGGATTGCGCATCAAAATGGCGGCCGCTGCGACGAACCACAGCCAGCTGATGATCATCGAGGCGAGTGCGCAGCCCGGGCCGCCCATCGCCGGGACGCCCATGCCGCCATACAGAAACAGTGCGTTGAGCGGAAACTTGATGGCGAGGCCTGCAAGCTGCAGTACCGTCACCATCACCGGGCGCGACAGCGCGTTGTTCAACGCAGAGTAAATCCGGAAGCCGAGTGCCGCAGGCAACGCCAGCGCTTCATACCGCAAATAGGCGGTGGCTTTCTCAGTGAGTTCTGGCGTGGCGTCTGCCAGGTGCAGCAGTGGGGCGGGGAACCAGAGGAGCAGCATGCCGATTGCCGCGAGTACCAGACCGAGCCAGACGGCCTGCCGCACTTCTTCGCCGATTTCGCTGTATCTTTGCGCGCCGTAGAGTTGTCCGGCGATAGGCGAGAGCGCTTGCAGCACGCCCATCAAGCTGATGAACACCGTCACGTAGATCGACCCGCCGAGCCCGATGGCCGCGAGGTCTGTCGCAGAGGCGCGGCCGGCCATCGCCGTATCGAGTACGCCGAAGGCGATGACCGCCAACTGGCCGATCAGTACTGGCCAAGCCAGTTCGGTAATGCGGCGGACGTCGGCGACAAACATGTGGGTGCTACGGAACCGTTACTGGCGCAGCTTGCGCCGGCGCGTAGTTGCCGGTGTCGGCGGCGGATGTGTGGCGGCAGCGGCCTCGGTCAGGCGGTACATGCGGAAGTGCTCGTCGCGGTCGGCGGGACGGCGGCCTTCCCAGATCAGGCGCCACTCGTAGTTGGAGACGCTCGTCGGTGCGCCGTAGTCGTACGGGTCGTGGCGCAGCAGGATGTCGCAGTTGTCTTCGGCGCTACCAAAACGGATGTGGCCGAAGTACGCAAACGAGGCAAGCTGCGCATCGCCCATACGGATCGGCTGCACGCACGTGTAGGTACGCGGCAGCGCAAGGGCGGCCGACTGCGCGACGTCGCGATATGTCTTGGCGTAGTTGATGGTGGGCAGCCACAGCGTCATCATCAGCACCCACATTAGTGTGGTGCCGGCGGCCGAGATCACCACTGCACGCCAGATGGCCTTGGGCGCCCGCGATGTGCGCCAGACGACGATGAGCACCCACGCCGCGGTCACGAGCAGCGCGCTGATCAGCGCTGTCCAACTGAACTCGGGTCGATAGCCTGGCACGATGCGATACACGTTGCGCGCGAGCTGAGGCGGAAAGCCCGTCATCTTGGCGATCCACAGCAGCCATAGCGTCCCGCCCAGGATGGTGAAGGCCAGCAACGCAAACCAGTCGATCGCGCTGATGGCGCCTCGTTTGAGCGTCGGCAGCGCGAACGTGGCCATCACGGCCATCGGTGGAATCAGCAGCAGGAAGCCGTCGTCGCCCGGGTGTGGCTGCATGAGAAGCAGCACCAACTGCGGCAGTAGGACGGCCAACGGTAACGTGATATGCGGAGCGGTGCGCATGCCGCCCCAGCTCTTCCACGCCCATGCTGCCAACGGCCAGACTGGCCATGCGAATAGTGGCAGGTTGCGAGCGACAAAGCCGAGCGAATGAGCCGTCGGGCCAGCGTATTGGTGGCGATCGAAGCGCGCCCATTCGCGGACGTACGTCACCGCGTCAGTCGGATTATTTGCCAGCAAGTACGCCATCGCCGGCCATGAGCATCCCAGTACGAGTGCTACGGGCAGTGCCACTGTGAGCAATGGGCGTAGCGGCAGCACGCGCGTGGCATGCGCGGCGATCAATACGGCCACCGTGATTGCCAAAGGCAGGATTGGGCCGCCCGCTAGCGACAGGCAACCGATGCCGATGCCATAGATGAGGCTGCCGTGTACCGGCTTGTCCAGCGCTCGGATCAAGCCATACACCGCGACCGCCACGAAGCACAGCGCCCCTACCAGCGGTGTCGTTTCGTGACCGCGCTGCGCCAGGCCTACGCAGGCGAGGAAGATCAGCAGTGCGCCATCTGCCAGCGTACGGCCGTAGTCACGCGTGTTGGGCTGGCCACCAAAGACGAATTCAAACGGTTGGACTTCCGCGCGACGACCCAGCAGATAGGCGCCATACCAGATGCACGCGGTGGTGACGAAGAAGAAGAGGGCGGTGGCCAGGCGCGAGGCATCCGCGGGGCCGAGCCATTGTCCGAAGAGGCGAATGAACGCGCCGCCAATCCAGAACACCAGCGGCCCCGATTGCACGACGGGACGCCCGACGATGTTCGGCATCAGCCAGTCCTGCGCGTTGCCGGTGGCCAGCGTCCACATCGTGCCAAAGCCGGCGGCGTCTTCGTTCTTCCACGGGTCGCGCGAAAACAGGCCCGACAGGCCGTAGATCACGCAGATGGCGAGCAGCAGCCAACGCGGCAACTCGCGGGTGGCGGCGGCAGTCAGGCGGATGCGCGAGACGCGGGTGGTGTTCATCGAGTGTCAGACCGGGCGAGCCCGGTCGGGGTTGCACAGCGACGTGCTGATCGTAAAGAGGGGCCGAACCAACGGCCTAACCATGTGCCGAGAAACAAAAAAGGCAGCCGGAGCTGCCTTTTTCTGACCAGTGAGACGGGCCACATCTGGTGAGCCGTCTCCGGCGCCGATATTACTTGGCAGCCTTGCCGATCTTGCTGCCGAACTTGTTGCGGAACTTTTCGACGCGGCCGGCCGTGTCCAGAACCTTTTGCTGGCCCGTGTAGAACGGGTGCGATTCGGACGAGACTTCGATCTTGGCCAGCGGATATTCCTTGCCGTCCAGCGTGATCATTTCCTTGGTCTGGATGGTCGAGCGGGTGATGAACTTGAAGTCGCTGGACATGTCTTGGAACACGACTTCGCGGTAATTCGGGTGAATGCCTTCTTTCATGATGAGCCCTGGGGTAGAGGTAGCCAATTCGCGGCGCGCTTCAGGTGCTCACATGGTAGGAGCCACCGTGCGACCAGCCCTCGAATCACTTGCCGGGTGGAGAAACGAGGATTATGCCAGAGAAACAAAGGCTTGGGCAACGCGCTTGCCGCAAAATCCGTCGTGCCGGCGCATCGGAAAGTGACTCGGGGAGCCCATTTCGATCAAGGTTTGGCCAAGCGTTCGATCGTGAGCACGCCGTGGCCGTCCAGATCCATGATCTTGGTGTCGCCGACGCGCAACGAGGTGTCGAGATTGCGCGTCCAGGTGTCGACCCGGGCTGGGGCCTCGGCGTCGGGCGACGGCTGGAACCGATGCAGCGTTACGCCGATCGACAGCGACTGGAACTCGCCCGACACGACCATCGGCCGCAGGGTGACGTCCACGCCGGTCTTGGCCCACCGGTGGCGCATGAATTGGCACGTGGTGGTGTCGCAGCCTAGCGGGATCGTGTCGTCGGGCAGGCCGGCGGCGAAGCGCGCCTCCCATTCTTTGCGAGGCATCGAGCCACCCACGTCGTATGTATGGGTACGTTCGAGCAGTGCGACGTGCTGGCCTGTGGTGGATGTGTCGGCCGAAAGCGTGACGCGCTTGGTTTCGGATTGCCCATCGAATTGGGCGGTGACGCTGAGGATCACGGGCACGGCTGGCTGTGCCCACGCTGTGCCGGCAGCGAGACAACAACCGAGCAGCGTTGTGCGAAGCGCTTGGCGAATCGTCATGGCAGGAATCCCTCCTGGCGTTGCTCAGCGTCCAGCACGCGCCGTGCCGGATCTTGCAGGTAGAAGGCTTGCAGGAGTGCGTACAACGATGGAAGCGTCTCAAGCAAGGCCACCGGTTCGACGAAGAACACTTCCGACGCTACCGCAAAGAACTCGGCCGGATGCTGTGCGCCATAAGGGTCGAGCAACGAAAGGATCGGATCGTCGCCCCACCGATGCGCTGGAATCTGCTCGCAACGATTGGCAAAGGCGTCGTATTCAGCATAGAGGTCATCGGCCCATTGCTCGCGGTCAACATTCGCATGCAGGCGCGATGAAAACGCCGGGATACCATCCGACTCGCCGTTGAGCATGTCGAGCTTGTGCGCGAACTCGTGTACGACCACGTTGTACGGCTGCGCGCCTGGCTTGGCCAGTGCGCCCCCGAGTTCGATGTCCTGCCACGAGAGGATGACGGGGCCGTGCTCCCATGCCTCGCCGGCAGCTTCTTCACGCACGTTGTGCACAACGCCGTCTTCATCCATGACTTCCTTGCGGATGACGAACTCGCCGGGGTAGATGACCACGCCGTGCCATCCGCCGTACCACGACATGCCCAGCTCCAGGATCGGCACACTGGCTTGCACGGCAACGCTGATCACCATGTCGTCGGCGAGCGGCAAATCGTGCGTGGTGGTGAATTCCTTTTCGGCGATGAAGAGCGTGGCCGTTTCCCGCAGGCGTGCGAGGTCTGCGTCAGACCAGTCGAGCAGGAAGGGCAGGCTATCGAGCGCGCGTGACCACAGCGCGTCTGAGATGGCGTAACGGGTCAGGCGCCGTGTGCGTGCGCGGCCGGAGAACCACTGGAAGACGGACGAAAGCATGCGTCCAGTATATCGGCCGTCGCCAGCAGCTTTGCGACGCTCGCTTGCGCCCTTGTCGGGGGATCAGGCGACTGAGAGGAGTCGTGCACCGCGCTGATTAGCGACGTACACGGCCTCGGTGCGGCTGCGGACTTTCAGGCGCCGATACAGCGTGCTGATATGCGCCTTGGCTGTTGCCTCGGAGATGTTCAGCATGCGGCTGATGGTCTTGACCGGATGCCCGCGTGAGAGGAGCACCAGAATCTCGTACTGCCGCGGCGTAATGCCGAGCAGCTTCGGATCGGTCTGCGGGTCGCCTGCGAGCGCCGGGTTGGGCGCGCCGTCCAGGCGTGATTCCGGCAGCAGCGCGCTGGCCGGAATGTATTGACCGCCCACCAGAACGAGCTCCAGCGAAGCCGCGATGACTTCGCCCGGCGAATGCTTGAGCGTGTAGCCTGACAAGCCCATCTGCATGAGCGTGCGGATGATGTCGGGCGATTCGGATTCGGCCAGCACGACCACGTGGCGCGCATGCGGCCGATGCATGATTTCGCCGATGGCCGACAACTCGTCGAGATGTGGCAGCGGCAGGCCGATCACAAGGAGACCGGCGTCGGCATTGGTTTCGATGGCGTCGAACATCCCTTCGTCCGGTTCGACAACCGTGACGCCAGTGACGCCCTTGAGCGTCCGTAGCAGGTGCGCAATGCCTGTACGCACCAACGGATGGGCTTCGATCAAAACAGTGTTCATCGTTGTTCTCGACCTGTTACCGATCTTGCGAACATCCTTGTCGCCCAGGCGAGATGCAGGCCGGAGCAGACCCCCGTTCCGAATCATTTTAGTGGCGGAAGTCAAAAATGACAGCCGCCACGGCCATGCCTCGGGACCCTCGATGCGGCGTCCTTGGTACTGTAGCCCAGCGTTTGCCAGGGCGCGCAATTCGACCACCGCAGCGCCTGCGCCCGATAACCGCGGTTTTTGTGGCGACGGCTGTTTCAGTCGCGACACAAAAATCGCATGCCATGCTGGGTCGCGCGGTTCTCCGTGTGGAAAATATCCCGCCAAAACAAGGCGTTAGCCATCATGGCATGGATGTCGCTCTATATCCGTCGGGGAGGAGCGAGCCATGCCGACAATCGCGCAGCGCTGTGCTCGACGTTTGCCGTTTGGGTGGACGGTCGAGAAGACGGGAGTGGTCGCAAATCGCACGGCCATGATCGTCATGATGCCTGCGCTCGCAGTAGACGGCGATTTCGTCGTGCAGCGTGCAATCACGCTGCTGATCGCCCTTCGAAGCGTTCTCGCCGATACGTTGCCGGCGCGACTCGCATTCGGTCTCATTCCCACCCGCGCATTCGATCCATCCACCGGTTCTGTCGTGTCCGCACTCACGGACGGCGAACTGAGTACGTCGCATGCGTGGCTTAACAATCCAACGGCGACGTGGCTTGCGCAATCCCCCCGGAAGTGGGGTGCTTTCCGGTATGTGCCACTCACCGTGTCAGATTGTCGGCGCCGCAACACTCTCCTGGCAAAGGCTGTCGGTGGTTGCGCGGCCTTGGACGCACCAAAATGTGGCGCGTTCGCAACGTGCGCCGAACAGGCCGGCGTAGCGGCTGTTCAACGGTTTCGTGCTCCGTCCCCCGGCGGGCACTCTTTTCTTAATAGCCATCCTGGAGCGGGATCCCGATGCAAGCCAACCTGACCGCGTTTGCGGCGCTCGCACCGCCAATTTATTCCTGCACTGGCAGCTGAATTGAATGCACTGAACCAAATGCTGGATGAATCCGATTGGGGGGAAACAGGCAGGGCAGGTCGGTCGGTCATTTTTCGTCCTTGCGCCCAATGCCCTTCAGGAGCGCAGCGCTAACGCTACGCCCCCGATCGCATGAAACCGATGAGACGGATGACGCTCAGGCCGTATGCAGAGGATGTTCTGCGCGAATACCGTGCTTCTGCATCAGCCGATACAGCGTGACACGAGACACCGCCAATTCGCGTGCCGTCATGCCCATGTGGAAGCCGTTGCGCGCGATGGCCGTGCGGATGGCATCCGACTCGGCGCCTTCGCGCGCTTCTTCCAGCGTCTGGCCCGACACGGATGCGTAGCCTTCGAGATGCAGGTCAGCGGCGGAGATCTTGCGGTTGTCGGTCATCACCAATGCGCGGCGCACGCGGTTGATGAGTTCGCGCACGTTGCCCGGCCACGGGTAATGCATCATCGCGTGCAACGCGCAGGGCGTGAACCCGCGGATGCGGTGCGACGCCTCGCTGGCGTGCTGGGCGAGGATGTGTTCTGCCAGCAGCACGATGTCGCTGCCGCGCTCGCGCAGCGGTGGCACCGACAAGGTCAGCACGCACAGTCGATGAAACAGGTCGGTGCGGAATCCGCCGTGATGTTGGGCCGCTTCCAGATCCACGTGCGTTGCCGAGATGATGCGGAGGTCCAGCGGAATCGCCTGATGCCCGCCGAGCCGAGTGATCGTGCCTTGCTGCAAGAAACGCAGCAGGCTGACCTGGCTCTCGAGCGGCAGGTCGCCGATTTCATCGAGGAACAGCGTTCCGCCATTGGCATGCTCGACCCAGCCGATATGACGTTGATGCGCGCCGGTAAATGCGCCTTTTTCGTAGCCGAACAATTCGGACTGGATCAGGTGCGGAGGAATCGCCCCGCAGTTGATGGCGATGAACGGCCCGCCTGCGCGAGAGGACGCTTCGTGAATGGCCTGCGCAGTCAACTCTTTGCCGGTGCCGGACTCGCCCGCAATGAAGGCTGGCGCACTATTCTGCGCGACCTTGCGGATGGCGCGGAACAGGCTGTGCATGACGGGGCACTCGCCCAGCATGCGAGCATGATTCGCTTTGGGCGCCGGCGTGAGTTGTTGTGCGAGCGAGGCCATGCCCCAGGCGTGACGCAGCGAATTCGCAGCCTCATCCATACGCAGCGGCATCTGCACGTAGTCCACGCAGTAATCGCGCACGAGTTGGCGCACGCGTTCGTGGTTCAGCAGGGCCGGCGGTAGGGCGGCCACCCAGCCTACATGCGAGACCTGCATGCAGCGCTCGAGTAAATCCAACTCCGCAGCGGAGAACGCGCCGCTGAAATCGACCAACCCCGCCATGGGAACGCCGTCGCGAATGGCGCAACCCAGTTCACGCATCGACGTTACGCGCCGCACGTGCCACTCTGCACCCAGAATTGTCTCGTCGATCTCCCCCATCCCTGCGCGCGACGCCACTATGACGGTTCGGCACGCAGCAGTACATTCCAGCGACTCTTCGCGCATGGTTTCCCCCGTTCGATTCTTGGTGTGGTTCGTTCTTTGCCGAGGCGGCTCAGCCAGGGCAGGCTTGCAGTATGGTTGCCGGGTTTCTCTTTTGCGATGACGTTTAAGGACGATAGTGGCAAACGCTTGCGCGCCCGCCCTGTAATGCAAATGAACTAGCGAATTTCACGGCTTTGACGAGGAAATCCGCTGGAAAAACAGGCAGTTGACGCAGCAATAAAAAAGCGCACCACAATGGGTGCGCTTTTCGCTATGCAGGCAGGAGACTTAGCCGCCGCGTCGCATCATGTCGAAGAACTCGGCGTTGTTCTTTGTCGTCTTGAGTTTGTCGAGCAGGAATTCCATCGCCTCGACTTCATCCATGTCATGGATGAACTTACGCAGGATCCACACCTTCTGCAGGATGTCCGGCTTGATCAGCAGTTCTTCGCGGCGGGTGCCCGACTTGTTCAGGTTGATGGCGGGGTAGACGCGCTTCTCGGCTAGACGGCGTTCCAGGTGCACTTCCATGTTGCCGGTGCCCTTGAATTCTTCGTAGATCACGTCATCCATGCGGCTGCCGGTTTCGATCAGCGCCGTGCCGATGATGGTGAGCGAGCCACCTTCTTCCAGGTTACGTGCAGCACCGAAGAAACGCTTCGGACGCTGCAGCGCGTTGGCGTCGACACCGCCGGTCAGTACCTTGCCCGAGGTCGGCACCACGGTGTTGTAGGCGCGGGCCAGACGCGTGATCGAATCCAGCACGATCACCACGTCTTTCTTCAGTTCGACCAGGCGCTTGGCCTTTTCGATGACCATTTCGGCCACTTGCACGTGACGAACGGCAGGCTCGTCAAACGTCGAGGCCACCACTTCGCCGCGCACGGTGCGCTGCATTTCGGTCACTTCTTCCGGGCGCTCGTCGATCAGCAGCACGAACAGCTCGGCTTCCGGATGGTTGGTCGCGATGGCGTGCGCAATGTGCTGCAGCATCACGGTTTTGCCGGACTTCGGGCTTGCCACCAGCAGCGCGCGCTGGCCGCGACCAATCGGGGCAATCATGTCGATGATGCGGCCGGTGATGTTTTCTTCGGCCTTGATGTCGCGTTCGAGCGTGAGCGGCTTGTTCGGATGCAGCGGCGTCAGGTTCTCGAACATGATGCGGTTTTTGACCGCTTCAGGAGGTTGCGTGTTGACCTTGTCGACCTTCACCAGCGCGAAGTAGCGCTCGCCATCCTTGGGCGTGCGGACTTCACCTTCGATCGTGTCGCCGGTGTGCAGATTGAATCGGCGGATCTGCGACGGGCTGATATAGATGTCGTCGGTGCTGGCCAGATACGAGGTTTCCGGCGAGCGCAGAAAACCGAAGCCATCGGGCAGCACTTCAAGTGTGCCGTCACCGAAAATCGTTTCCCCCTGTTTCGCCTTCTTTTTCAGGATGGCAAACATCAATTCCTGTTTGCGCATGCGTTGGGCGTTATCGATCTCCAGCTGCCCCGCCATTTCCAGCAATTGGGACACGTGCAAGGATTTCAGTTCTGTCAGATGCATAGACGAAAGATGAGGGAAGGGCCCGAACGGGCGGCGAAACGAGAAACGGGGGGAGGGGGAAAAGGTCGAGCGAACGCTCGGAGAAACAGATTGACTGCAATCTTAGCACAACGCTGGCGAGCTTCCAGGCGGAAGTGCGCCAGCGTGGGCGAGGGGCAACGCGAAGGGTCGCCCGCAGCCGAAAAAGGGCTTACAGGTGGCTGTCCAGGAATGCGGTCAGCTGCGACTTGGACAGTGCGCCCACCTTTTGCGCCGCCACAGCGCCATTCTTGAACAGAATCAGCGTCGGGATGCCGCGAATACCGAACTTGGCCGGCACGCCTTGGTTTTCATCGACGTTGATCTTGGCGATCTGCACCTTCTCGCCGTAGTCCTTGGAAACTTCGTCCAGGATCGGGGCGATCATTTTGCAGGGACCGCACCATTCGGCCCAGAAATCGACCAGCACGGGTTTGTCGGACTTGAGCACGTCTGCCTCGAAGGACGCGTCGCTCACATACTTGATCTGTTCGCTCATGGCGGGAACCTCTGTTATTTCGTAAAAGCTGGCGACGTGCGCCGAACCCATACATTACACGATTACACGAACCGGCGTGTATTGGGACCACTGTCGGCGCGGATGCTGCTGATATAGTACCGACGCCCTCATTTTCAACCGATTCAGTCGTTGATTCTGCCTATCAGGCCGATAGCCGCAGGTCTTCGCTTCCCGGTATATCGCCATATTCCCTCGCATGCAGACGCTTGCCTTCGCGCCTGGCCCAGCATTCCTTTCTCGTGCCGCCGACGCTGCATGGCGCTTTCTGGATGCGCATGCCCAATCCTCGGGTACCGCCACGATCGTTGTGCCGACAGCCGCGCAGATTCCGGGGGTGCGCAGTGCCCTGCACGCCAGTGCGCAAGCGGCCGGCACGCCGCGCTTGCTCCCTCGCATCCTGACGCTGGGGCACTGGCTGCTCGATTTGCCGCCCGAAGCGGGCGTGCCCCTTGCGCGCACGCCGCTGTCGCGACTGCTCGCCGTGCAGCAGGCCCTCAAGACGCAGGCATGGCTGCGTGAAGCGCTTGGCGCACAGGACGATGCCGCCCTGTGGGGCGTGGCGCAGGTGCTCGTGACGGTGTCGGATGAGTTGTCGCAACGTTGGCTGACGCTAGATGCGGCGCACAGTGGCGCCGATGGGCGGCCCGATGAGCTGGAGTCGGCATTGGCTGAGGCGTTGGAGCGCACCTACGCACAATTGTCTGACCGTTTTCTCGGTACCGAATCGCGCATCGTGCTGACGTTCTGGCGGTTGCTTTCGGGCGCGGCGGACCCGATTCCAATGCGCCTGCGGGCCATGCGGCGCCTGCTGGACGAGCTGCACGGGCCGATCGTGTGGATGAGCCCAACCGATCCCGAGACAGTCGATCTGGATTTCCTGCAGCGCGCCGCCGAGCGCGTGCCGGTGCTCAACATCGGCTACGACTGGAATGCGCCTGAAACCGGCGCGTCTGCCGGGCCCGCCACGCACGCAGATTTCCGCGATCTGCTGTTGCACGCCTGGCCCGAGTGCGCCACGCCCGCCCAGGCGGCGGACGATGCTGCCGATGCCCAGATTCCCGCGCCAATCCTGCGCATTGCCGGCGCCGCCCGCTTTGAGGACGAGGCGGCCTTCGCCGCGCATACGCTGGTCGATTGGTTGAACGCCGGGCGCCGCTCGCTGGCGTTGGTGGCGCAGGATCGCATCGTCGCGCGGCGTGTTCGCGCGTTGCTCGCGCGTGTGAACGTGCCGGTGCGCGACGAGACCGGCTGGAAGCTCTCTACGACGCGCGCCGCTGCGGCACTCATGCGCTGGGTCGACGTGGTGCAAGGGGATGGCGATACCGCGGCGCTGCTCGATCTCATCAAAAGCCCGTTCTGTTTGCGCGATGCCGACGCCGGCACTGCCACGCCCGCATGGGTTGCAGAACTGGAGCGCCGGGTGCGTCGGCACAACGTTTCGGGCGGCTGGGGACGGCTGCGCCGTCTGGTGGCCGATCGTCCGGCCGAAGATGCCGAGGGCGTAGCAAAGGCCAGCCGCCTGGCCGATCGCCTGGGCGTGCTGGCCGACGAAGCGGCGCTGTGGCGCCGTGCCGGCAGCGCCACGCTCGACGCGTGGATAACGCTGTTGGCAGGCACACTCGATCGTCTGCATATGCGCACCGGTTTGCAGAACGACGATGCAGGTCGCCAATTGCTGGATTGGATTGACCGCCTGCGGACCTCCATACATGGCAGCACCGATGCGGGCGCGCGTTTTTCGCTCACGGAGTGGCGCGCGTTGCTCTCGATGCTGCTTGAGTCCGCCGTCTTCAGCGAGCCTTCGCCGCCAGCGGACCGGCGTGTTGTCATCCTGCCGTTGAATGGCGCGCGCATGCGGCGCTTTGATGGTGTCGTGGTGGTCGGTTGCGACGATGCGCAGTTGCCGTCGGCGCAGCCGGAATGGCTGTTCTTCTCCAACGACGTGCGACGTGAACTCGGTTTGCCCGACCGCGCCCAGCGCTTCGCGCAGCAGGCGCGCGACTTGGCCGAAGTGCTGCTCAATCAGCCCGAGGTGGTGTTGACCTGGCAACGCCACGGCGGACGCGGCGAGCCGCATCGCCTTTCGGGCTGGCTTGAACGCTTGCAACGCCGGTTGGCGGTGAGCGGCGTGCGTATCGATACGTCGGTCTCGTTGCCCAGTTTGCAGACGACGAGCCAGCCAACCGATATGCCGGCGCCCGCCGCGCCGACGCTGGTGCCGTCCACGCTGAGTGCGGCCGCATACAACAGCCTGCGCCGCTGCCCGTATCAGTTTTTCGTCGGCCGAATGCTGCGGTTGGGCGAGTTGGAAGAGGTTTCCGACGAGCTGGAGAAACGCGACATCGGCGAGATCCTGCACGCGATCCTGCATCGTTTTCACCGGCAGTTGCTGGAAGTGCCAATGCGCGATCCGGCCGATCGTCAGGGGCTGCTGCAGACCATCACCGATGAACAGTTCGGCCCGCTGTTGGCCGAGGACGGCAACGCGTTGCGCTTCTATCGGCGCTGGCTCGGCGTGATGCCGTCGTACTTGGCGTGGCAGGCTGCGCGCGAGGCTGACGGCTGGCGCTTTGAAGCGGGTGAGGTCGATGTCGATACGTCCATCACGTTGCCGGACGAGCGCCCGCTGCGCTTGCGCGGCCGTATCGACCGCATTGACGTACACGACGAACACGGCGTGGCAGTGCTAGATTACAAGACGCAATCTCAAATGGTGCTGGTGCGTCGCGCCAAGACGCCGTTTGAGGATTGCCAGCTCCCGTTTTACGGCGTGCTCGATGCGCGTGCTGATTCGGGCGGCTGGGTTTCGCTCGACGGCGAGGCGCGCGGGGACAAGCGCGACGTTGCATTGCCCGACTTCACGCAAGTCGTCGACTGGTTGATCGAACAGATGCAAAAGGACATGACCGCTCTCGCAGCCGGTGCGCCGCTGCCGGCCTTCGGTGATGAATCGGCGTGCCGCTACTGCGCGGCGCGTGGCCTGTGCCGCAAGGGGTATTGGACCGAAGGTACGCCCCGCGAGCCGGAGGGCGCGGCATGAGCGATCACGCTTACGAACGCGACGGCGCCGCCGTCTCGCCCGAGACCTTTTCGCGTGCCGCGTGCGATCCGCAGCGCTCGGCCGTGGTGGAAGCGTGCGCAGGCAGCGGCAAGACGTGGTTGCTGGTCACCCGCATGTTGCGCTTGCTGCTGGCAGGCGCCGCGCCGTCAGACATTCTCGCCATCACGTTTACACGCAAGGCCGCCGAAGAGATGCGGCAGCGTTTGCTCGACATCCTCGCGCAACTGGCCAGCGCCGACGATGAAGGCGTCGTGCGCGAACTGATCGCGCGCACGGTGGATGAGCGCGATGCCCCGGCGCTGATTGAAACCGCGCGCCGACTGTATGCGCGCGTGCTGGAATCGCCATCGCGCATGGCGATCGATACGTTCCACGGCTGGTTTGGGTCATTGCTGCGCGGGGCGCCGCTGTCGTCTGGCGTGCAGCAAGGCGCGTCGTTGCGTGAAGATGCCGGGCGGCTGCGGCGCGAAGCTTGGGCGCCTTTCTGGCGTGGCTTGCTGGCCGAAGATCACGCTGACTTGCGCGCCGCGTATGAAACGCTTGCCGATCGGGTCGGCGATTTCCAGGCCAGTCGCCTGCTCGATGCAATGTTCCACCAGCGCAGCGACTGGTGGGCGTACAAGACGCAGGCGGCGGGGCGGCCGCTGGATGCATTGGACGCACTGCTAGGAAACGATGCGACGGTCGATCCGTTGATCGAAGCGCTGCAGGATGCGGCGTTGTGGGGCGACATGCTGCGCGTGTCCGGCTGGCTTGGGCAGGGCGGTGCGGCCGAGGGCAAGCGCGCGGTGACCATCGAATCGGCGGTGACTGCTGTGCGCGGAATGAACGTGTCGGACGAGGCCGCTCGCGCGCAAGCCTTTGATGCGCTCTTCTCGGCCTTCCATACGCAGGCCGGCAAGGCACGCGCCTGCAAACCGACCAAGGCGCTTATCAAAGCCGTCGGCGACGAGCACGCACAAACGCTGGTGACCTTGCACACCACGCTCTGCGAAACGCTGACGACGATTCAAGCCCGCCGCCAGGAAGCCCACGTGCGCGCCGTCAACGCTGCATTGTTTGCGCTAGGCGATGCACTCATCGATCGCTATCAGGCCTACAAGCGCCAGGCGCGCGCAATGGATTTCACCGATCTCGAATGGGAGGCGGCGCGCCTGATGCAGCAAGACGACACGGCCGCTTACCTGCAGGTGCGGCTCGACGCGCGCTACAAGCATCTGCTGCTGGACGAGTTTCAAGATACGAACCCGATGCAGTGGCGCATCCTGCAAGGCTGGCTGGCCGGCTATGCTGGCACCGGCACGCAGCCGAGCGTGTTTCTGGTGGGCGATCCGAAGCAGTCGATCTACCGTTTCCGCCGCGCCGATGCACGGTTGTTCGACGCTGCGCGTGAAATGCTCGTTGCGGAATTCAACGCGACCGTGCTGCGTACGAACCGCACGCGTCGCAACGCGCCGGCCGTGCTGGAGTGGGTCAACGCCGTGTTCCTGCAAGCGCGCGCGCGCGGCGACTATCCCATCTACGCCGAGCAGAGCACCGCCGTGGACGCACCCATCGGGCAGGCGCTGCTGTTGCCGCTGGTGCCGGTGTCCGAAGCCGAGCAGGCCGACGAAGCCGCACCCCGGGATACGCTCACCGAACCGCGCGAAGAAGCCGGCGATTCGCAGCGATATGAAGAGGGCCGCCAAGTGGCTGCTTGCCTGCGCGCGTTACACGTCAATGAGCGCATTCGTGAAGGCGGCGTCGAGCGCCCTGTGCGGTGGAGCGATTTCCAGCTGCTCGTCCGCCGCAAACGCTATCTCGCCGATTACGAACGTGCGCTGCGCGACGCCGGCGTGCCGTATCTGAGCCCGCGCCGTGGCGGTCTGCTGGCTACGCTCGAAGCGCTTGATCTGTGCGCGCTGCTTGATTTTCTGATGACGCCGCAGGCCGACTTGTCGCTCGCGCATGTGCTACGCAGCCCCATCTTCGCCGCCACGGACGACCACCTCATCGCACTGGCGCAGTTTGGCGAAGGCGCGGTCGCATTGACATGGTGGGAGCGCCTCACCGCGCTGGCCGGCCAGGCCGATGCGGCGGACACCTTGCGCCACGCGCATCGCATGCTCTCGCGCTGGCTGGCGGTGGCGCCCACGCTGCCGGTGCACGACCTGCTCGATCACATCGTCTACACCGGCGAACTCAAGCGCCGCTATGCCGAGCGCGCACCGGCCGCAAACCGCGACCAAGTGCTCGCCAACCTGGATGCGTTTTTGAAGCTCGCGCTCGATCTGGACGGTGGCCGCTACCCGAGCCTGCCTAAGTTCATGGCCGAGCTGCGCGCCATCCGCCAGGGCGATGAGGATGAAAGCCCTGACGAAGGCACGCAGGGCGACACCGAGGCGCCGGATGCAATCGACGCCGAAGTCGCCAGCGAAGGTCTCGACGCCGTACAGATACTGACCGTGCATGCGTCGAAGGGGCTTGAGGCGCCGTTCGTTGCGCTGCTCGACAGCCACCACAGCGACGCGCGTGTCGATACGGCCGGCATCCTGATCGACTGGCCGCCCGGCGCGCAGGCGCCTGCGCATTTTTCCGCCTTCGGCAAAACGTCCGAGCGAGGCCTCGCGCGCGAGCCTCTCTTCAAGCAAGAAAACGAGCTTGCCGAGCGCGAGAACTGGAACTTGCTCTACGTGGCGATGACGCGTGCACGGCAAGCGCTGATCGTTTCCGGCGTGGCGAACAAGCGCGATGCCACGGCGGCCCAATCTGTCGATGAAGGTGATGCGCCTGAAGTGGACGGCACGGCGAGCTGGTACACGCTGCTCGCCGCGGCAGGCGTAGCGTCACCCGCTCCGGTGCTTGATGGCGTAGCCGATTCGGCTGTCGGTGCAGCAGGGCAGGAGGCGGTCTCGTATCACGATTTCCGCGCGCCGCTGACTGTGACGGTGCGTGTTGGCGCTGCCGGCGCTGTCGCCGAGGGGGCTGCCGATATCGTTTTTGACCAAGGCGCTGTCGCGCAGGGCGAACTGCTGCACGCGGTGCTGGAGCGCCTGACTCGCCGGGGCTTGCCCGAACAGGCACCTGACGCCGAGACGATCGCGCGCTGGTTCAGCGCCACCGGCGTCACGCAAGCCGACGCCACACGCACCGCCGATGCCGTGCGTCGGATGCTTTCAGCGGAGACGCTGGCGCATGTCTTCGACCCCGCGCGCTTCGACGTCGCGCATAACGAGATCGAACTTTTCGGCCCAGACGGTGCGCTGTTGCGCATCGATCGCCTGATCGAACGCGGCAACGACGTCCTCGTGGTCGACTACAAGCTGCGCTTGCTGCCTGTCGAGCGTGCCGCCTATGCCGATCAGCTGCGCGGCTATGTGGCTGCCGTCACGCCGATGTATCCAGGGCGCACCGTGCGCGCAGGCGTGGCTACCGCACAGGAAGAATGGATCGATCTGGAATCGTTGCCGAAGCCCGTCCAGGCATCACACGACGACAGCCAAGGCGCGCTGTTCTGATGCGGGCGGCACAAACAAAAAGGGGAGGGGTGATGCGGAAGGGGAAAAGAGAAGGGGACGAGCCTGACCCTCGGCACTGGCGGAAAACGGCTGTGGCTGCTTCGTTCCCGACCTGACCAGGTTGACCGCGCCACCATGCGAGGAGGCCCGTCCGACCGCCATTGTAACCGACTCCCACGTCCCCACCTGAATATCCTTGCAATTCGCTCGGCGCGCATGGCGGTTGACCCCTCCGAAACCGCGTCGGAAATCCACCTCGCTTTGCTACAATCCGCCGCATGAGTTATCAAGTGCTCGCCCGCAAGTGGCGCCCTCGCGATTTCACCACGCTGGTCGGTCAGGAACACGTGGTGAAAGCGCTCACGCATGCGCTCGAACAGCGGCGCCTGCACCACGCATACCTGTTTACGGGCACGCGCGGTGTCGGCAAGACGACGCTGTCGCGCATCCTTGCCAAGTCGCTCAATTGCATCGGCGCGGACGGGCAGGGCGGCATCACCGCGCAGCCGTGCGGCGTGTGCCGCGCCTGTACCGAGATCGATGCCGGGCGCTTTGTCGATTACATCGAGATGGATGCCGCCTCCAACCGCGGCGTCGACGAGATGGCCCAGTTGCTGGATCGCGCGGTCTATGCACCAACCAGCGGTCGCTTCAAGGTCTACATGATCGACGAAGTGCACATGCTGACCAACCACGCCTTCAACGCGATGCTGAAGACGCTGGAAGAACCGCCCGAGCACGTCAAGTTCATTCTTGCGACCACCGACCCGCAGAAGATTCCGGTGACGGTGCTGTCGCGTTGCCTGCAGTTCAACCTCAAGCAGATGCCGCCGGGGCACATCGTGTCTCACCTGGACCGCATTCTTGGCGAAGAGGGCATCGCCCACGAGCCGAATGCGCTGCGTCTGCTGGCGGCCGCTGCTCAGGGTTCGATGCGCGATGCGCTTTCGCTCACCGACCAGGCCATCGCGTACAGCGCTGGCGAGGTGAGCGAGGCTGCCGTACGGGGCATGCTCGGCGCGATTGATCAAAGCTACCTTGTGCGGTTGCTCGATGCGCTGGCCGACGAGAACGGCGCGGCGCTTGTCGAGATCGCCGATGAGATGGCCGGGCGCAGTCTGAGCTTCTCGGGCGCGCTGCAGGATCTTGCATCCTTGCTGCAGAAGATTGCGCTGGCGCAGGTCGTTCCCGCCGCTGTGCAGGACGACTGGCCCGAGGCCGACGATGTGCGCCGCCTTGCCGAGCGGTTCGACGCGCAGTCGGTGCAACTGTTCTACCAGTTTGCCAACCTGGGCCGGAACGAATTGGCGCTCGCGCCGGATGAATACGCCGGCTTCACGATGACGCTGCTGCGCATGCTTGCGTTCCAGCCCGGACAGTCGGGTGGAGAAGCGCCGCCGCCTTCGGGCGGTGGTGGCGGGAAACGGGCGATGCCGCTGGCTGCAACGCCGGCCGCATCGACGCGTCCGGCCGTTACGGCGACTGCGCCGGTGGCGACGCCGGTTGCCCAGGTCGCGCCAGTGGCGGTGCGTCCGGAGCCGGTGGTCGAGGCGCCGCGTGCGACTTATCAGGCGACTCCGCCGGCGCCAGCGCCCGTTGAAGAGGCTGTGCAGACGCCGGCTGCGGCCCCAGCGCGTCGCTCGCCGGCAATGGAAGCGTTGGCCGCTGCGCGTCAGGCGTCAAGCCGTGGCCGTGGTGGTGCTTCCGCGCCTGCCGCTACACCGGTGGCCGCGCCTGCGCCTGTGGCTCGTCCTGCTGCTCCCGTTGCTCCGGTCGTGGGCCCACGTCCGAATCCGGCTGCGGCTGCGGCCTCTCCGCCGCAGCGCCGTGAGCAGCCGGTTGCAGTTGCCACGCCCGCCGATGATGGCCCGCCGCCCTGGGATGAAATGCCGGGCGAATTTGCTTCGCCGTCGCTTGAAGAGATGGACGTGGCCTTTGCCGGTTGGGATTCCGCTTCGAGCGTGCGCCCCGGCGCGGCTGAACCGGCAACACGTCCAGCAAAGATCGAGGCGCCCGCAACTGCACCCGTGCTGGCGAAGACGGTCGCACCGGAGCCGGTGGCCGCTGCCACGCCGCCTGACCTGAGTGCCAGCGGCCTCACCACGTTCGACGGCAATTGGCCGGCGCTGGCAGCGTGCCTGCCGATCCGCGGTCTGGCCCAACAGCTGGCTTACCAGAGCGAGTTGGCGGCCGTCGAAGGCGTCACGATGCGTCTGCGCGTACCTTTGCCTCCGCTGACTGACGCCAACGTCGTCGAGCGTCTGGAAGCGGCGTTGACGGAACGCTTCGGCACGCCCGTTCGCGTGGCGTGCGACATCGGCCCTGCACGCGCCACCGCTGCGGCTCTGGATGCCGAGCAGCGCGCCGAGCGTCAGCGCAGTGCCGAAGATGCCATCGCTGCCAACCCGTTTGTGCAGGCGCTGGTCCGGGACTTTGCCGCGCAGGTCGTCCCTGGTTCGATCCAACCGCACACGCACTGAATCGCATTCCAAGACTGAACATTGAACACCGGCGCGCACCGCTGAGCGGCGCGTCTTGCATGACCCATTTCAAGGAGCAACGACCATGATGAAAGGCCAGATCGCCGGGCTGATGAAGCAGGCCCAGCAGATGCAGGAAAACATGAAGAAAGCGCAGGAGCAACTCGCTCTGATCGAGGTGGAAGGCGTGTCTGGCGCGGGCCTCGTGAAGGTGGTGATGACCTGCAAGAACGACGTGAAGCGTGTGTCGATCGACCCCAGCCTGCTGGCCGAAGGCGAAGACAAGGATCTGCTGGAAGACCTCATCGCTGCTGCGTTCAATGACGCCGTGCGCAAGGCCGAGGCCACTGCGCAAGAGAAGATGGGCTCGCTCACCTCCGGCCTGGGTGGCATGGCGAGCATGCTGCCGCCCGGCTTCAAGCTGCCGTTCTAAACGACGCTCGTCAGGATCGCGCCATGGTGCTGGAATCTGCGCTGCTGCACGTCAGGCCCGGCCAGGAAGCTGCCTTCGAGGCGGCCTTCGGCGAGGCTCGCCACATCATCGGTGCGATGCGGGGCTTCGTTTCGCTGTCGCTGTCGCGCTGCATAGAGAAGACCAGCGATTATCTGCTGCTGGTGCAGTGGCAGACGCTGGAAGACCACACCATCGGCTTTCGGCAGTCGCCCGAGTACCAGCGCTGGCGTGCGCTGCTGCATCATTTCTATGATCCGATGCCGGAAGTGCTGCACCACGCGACGGTTCTGGAGCATGCGTGATGCGTAACGCTCCAGGCACGCCGTCGGCGCTGCAGATGCTGGTTGAAGCCTTGCGCGTACTGCCGGGCGTGGGTCCCAAGTCTGCCCAACGGATGGCGTATCACCTGATGCAGCATGATCGCGAAGGCGCTGCGCAGTTGGCGCAGGCGCTGTCCGAGGCGACGGAATCGATTCAGCATTGCAGCCGTTGCAATACCTTTACCGAGCAGGAAATCTGCGAAACCTGCCTGGATACGCGTCGCGATGCGTCGGTGCTGTGTGTGGTGGAAACGCCGGCCGACCAGATGATGATCGAGCAGACGTTGACCTATCGCGGCCAATATTTTGTGCTGATGGGGCGGCTCTCGCCGCTGGACAACATCGGCCCGAAAGAGATCCACCTCGAGCGCTTGCTTGCTCGCGCGACCGACCCTGCGCTTGGTGGGCCGTGCGCCGAAGTCATCCTCGCCACCAATTTCACCAGCGAAGGCGAGGCGACCGCCCACTACATCGGCGAGATGTTGAAGGCGCGCGGTATCAAGGCGACACGTCTGGCGCGTGGTGTGCCGGTGGGCGGTGAACTGGAATACGTGGACGCGGGCACCATTGCCCGCGCGGTCCTGGATCGGCGCCAGCTCTGAGCGGGCGCGCCTGAACCTCAGAATTCGGTATGCAGTCGCGTACCGAAGAACACCGCAGAGCCGCGATCCGCGTTGTAGCCGGGGTTGCGGATCCATTGCGCGTCGGCGCTTATCCACAGGTGCTTGGTCGCCTGGAAGCTATAGAAGGCCTCGACGATCTGCTCGGGCGCATAGTTCAGCTTGCCGTCTCCCAGGAATACGCCCAGGCCGCCTTGCTGCAGGTAGCGGCGGTGATCTGGCGACAGCACGTTGATCGCCGCTGCGAGCCCTACCGTGTCGTCCGAGCGGCCCCACTTGCTGCCCTTGATCAGCGTGCCGAACGACACGGAGCGATCGATTTCCGTAAAAGCGTAGGTTTCCGTCTTGCCGTCCGCCCACGATGCGCGTGCGAAGACGCCAATGTCATCGTTGATTTGCTGTTCGCCGCCAAGACCGATCCCCACCTTGGTGTTGTCGCGTCGCGCGAGGCTGATGTCCGGCGCGCTGCCCGTCGACTGTCCGAGGGCGAGGGCATCGTCGTAGCGGGCCATGTCGGTCCTGTTACGGAAGAGCATCACGCGCAGCTTGCCCGGCTGCCCGGCAAGCGTATGACTGCGTTCCACTTCAAACACGTCGCCATAGTAGCGGCCGATACGCGTGTCCAGCGGCAGGCCGTTGGACTCTTCCGGCTGGATGAAGCGGCCAATGCGGTAGGCCCAGTCGCCGTCGTAGTACTCCAGCGCAGCGCCCCAGGTGTAGCCACGCGCATCGGCCGCGTAGTCGAATGCGCCGTGCGTGAGGAACGACCAGTTTAGGAACTGGGTGCGCGGGTCATGCGCATAGGTCACGCCGTCGAATACGTCCAGCACCGAGAAGTTGCCTGCCGTGAAAACCAGGCGACGCTTGTCGACCTGGCCGGCAAACTGGTTCATCTCGGCTTCCCGATCCTCAGTGCCGCCACCCAGGCCGACCGTCTGGCGGAAGAAGGCGCGTGCGCGGTAGAGCGTCGGGTTTGGGCCGGCGGTCTTGGCAAGCTCGCCATTGGTGAATCCGGCCAGGCCATGCAGACCCGAGAAAGGCTGGCCGAACGCCATTTCCGGATTGAAGTGCACTTCGGCGCCTTGCCACAGGCGCATACCCAGATCGAGCGTCGTCGTAACCGAATAGCTTGTGGTCGATTTGCCTGACAGGCTGTTCAGCCCGCTGTACGGCGAGTGGAACGACAGGTCGTGCTGCCATACGTAAGTGGCCTGACCGTGCACGGCAAAGCGATCGGGAGCGTTGATCGCCCAACTGGTGGTGTCGCCGGTGCTGCTTTGGGTTGCCAAGGCATGGCCGGCGCTCAAGGAGAGGGCGCACAGGGCGGTCAAGCGGGCAAGACGGAACGGAAGCAACATGGCGGCAATCAGGGAGAACGCCGTTAGAATCCCTTTTTCGGATCCGGGAACGGCAAAAGTCCGCCATGTTAAACGTGGGCGGGTGACGGCCGGATGAAACACGCACGGAACGTGCCACGATGTCACATCCGATGTTGTGTATTTCCCACCTTCAGCTTTCCACGATGAATCTCGCCCGCTTCGATCTTGTCACCCTCGGCTTGTTTGTGGCGGTGGCCCGGCTGGGCAGCATCTCGGCCGGAGCGCGCCAATCACACCTGGCTGTGGCTGCGGCAAGCAAGCGGATTTCCGATTTGGAAGCGGCCGTGGGCGCGCCGTTGCTCTATCGGCATGCCGCCGGCGTGGAACTGACCGAGGCCGGCCAGGCGTGCTTCCGCCATGCTGTGGGCATCCTGCAGGACGTCGAGCGCATGGCCGGTGCGCTGTCTGACTTTGCCGCAGGCACGCGCGGGCTGGTGCGCGTGTGGGCCAATACTTCGTCGATTACGCAATTCCTGGCCGACGATCTGGCCGCGTTCATGTTGGCCAATCCGGCCATCCGCATCGCGCTGGAAGAGCAGGACAGCGGCGATATTGTTGCGGCGCTGCGCGAGAACCGCGCAGACCTTGGCATCTTCGCGGCCGGTACGCCGTGCGACGGGCTGCAATCGTTCGACTACCGCGAGGACGATCTCGCCTTGGTGACGCCGCGCGGGCATCCATTAGCCGGGCGCAAGCAGGTTCATTTCGCCGACGTTGTGGATTTCGATTTCGTCAGCCTGCCGCCGGGCACCTCGCTGGCTGCGCAACTGGTCGACGAGAGTGTCCGCCTGGGCAAGCCGCTGCGTTTGCGTATCCAGGTGCGCAGCTTTGAAGCCGTCTGCCGCATGGTGGCATCTGGCTTGGGCGTGGGCATATTGCCGCGCATCGCGGCGCAAGGGCATGTATCGAGCCTGCCGGGTGCGGGTCTGGCGCTCGTGGCACTGCAAGACGAATGGGCGCATCGCCGCCTGTTGGTGGGCGTGCGCGATCCCGATGCGCTGACCAGCTCCGCGCGCCTGTTGATGACGCATCTGCTTGGCAACCCCGCTGCACTCTGAATTCAACGCTTTCTACACAACCATGCCGACACAGGTTTTGCAGGACATCCGCGTGCTCGAACTCGGGCAACTGATTGCCGGGCCGTTTGCCGCCAAGACGCTCGCCGACTTTGGCGCGCAGGTCATCAAGATCGAGCCGCCGGGGCAGGGCGATCCGCTGCGCAAATGGCGGATGCTGTATGAGGGCACGTCGGTCTGGTGGGAGGCGCAGTCGCGCAACAAGCAGTCGGTCTGTGTGGACCTGCGTGTGCCGGAGGGGCAGGAAGTCGTACGCAAGCTGGCCGCCGAAGCCGATGTCCTGATCGAGAATTTCCGCCCCGGCACCATGGAAAAGTGGGGGCTGTCGTACGAGGCGCTTTCCGCCATCAATCCGAAGCTGATCATGCTGCGCGTGTCGGGCTATGGCCAGACGGGCCCCAAACGTGATGAACCCGGCTTTGCCGCCATTGCTGAAGCCATGGCCGGCCTGCGCTATTTGACCGGCGAGCCGGGGCGGCCGCCTGCCCGCGCCGGGCTGTCACTTGGCGACACGATCGCCGGCTTGCATGGCGCGCTAGGCGTGTTGCTGGCCTTGTACGAACGCGATGCGCGTGGCGGCAAGGGGCAGGTGATCGACGTGGCGCTGTATGAATCCGTGTTCAACCTGACGGAGAGCCTGCTGCCCGAATACTCGGTGTTCGGGGCAATCCGCCAGCCGGCGGGCGGGGCGCTCCCGGGCATTGCACCGTCGAACGCCTACCGGTGCGCCGGCGGCGAATACGTTCTGATTGCCGCCAACGGCGACAACATCTTCCGCCGCCTGATGCAACACATGGGCCGGCAAGATCTGGCCGACGATCCCGATTTGGCCCGCAACGACGGCCGCGCCGCCCGGTCGGACGAAATCGATGCCGCCATCAACGCCTGGACAGGCACGCTGCCCATCGCCGATGTGCTGGCAGCGCTGCATGCGGCCGAGGTGCCCAGCGGCCCCATCTACACCATCGCCGACATTGCCGCAGACCCTCACTATCGGGCGCGCGGCGTGATCGAAACGGTGCGCGCGCAGTCTGGCATTGATGTAGAGATGCCGGGCGTGGTGCCCAAGCTTTCCGCCACGCCGGGCGCCGTGCAGGCGAGCGCGCCGCGCCTGGGCCAGCATACGCGCGACGTGCTGCGCGGCCACGGCCTGACGGACGAGCAGATCGACGCGCTGGTGTCGCAAGGCATCATTGCCGAAGCCAAGAGCTAGACAGCTAGGACGATCCCGCATGTTGTGTTGCAAATCGTTGCGGTAATATCGCCGCCGAGGCAGTGAACGCCACCAAACAGGAGACAGGCATGGGGACACGAGTCGTTGGGCGCTGGGCAAAATGGATGGGCGCAGCACTGTGCGCGACGAGCCTGGTGGCTGCCAGCCCCGCCGTTCTGGCACAGGGCAAACCTGAAAAGAGCAAGATCACCATCGCGGTGGGCGGCAAGGCGCTGTTCTACTATCTGCCGCTCACAATTGCCGAGCGCCTTGGCTACTTCAAGGACGAAGGCCTGGACGTTGAAATCGTCGACTTTGCCGGTGGCGCGAAAGCCCTGCAGGCCGTGGTTGGCGGCAGCGCCGACGTGGTGAGCGGCGCGTATGAGCACACGCTGGTAATGCAGGCCAAGGGCCAGATGTACCAGGAGTTCGTGCTGCAAGGGCGTGCCCCGCAGATCGTTCTGGCGGTCAACAACAAGACGATGCCCAACTACAAGTCGATTGCCGATTTGAAAGGCAAGAAGATCGGCGTGACGGCTCCGGGTTCGTCGACCAACATCATGGTCAACTACGTGCTGGCGCGCGCCGGCATCAAGCCGAACGAAGTGTCGATCATTGGCGTGGGCCCGAGCAGTGGGGCGATTGCCGCCGTGCGTGCTGGCCAGATCGACGCCCTGGCCAACCTGGACCCAGTGATGTCGATGCTCACGCAGAAGAATGAAGTGCGCGTGGTCTCGGATACCCGCACGTTGGCCGATACCAAGGCGGTATTCGGCGGCAACATGCCGGCCGGCTGCCTGTATGCATCCACCGCGTTCATCCAGAAGAATCCGAACACGACGCAGGCGATGACCAACGCCATGGTGCGCGCGCTCAAGTGGCTGCAGAAGGCAGGCCCGTCGGACATCGTCAAGACGGTGCCGGAAGCCTATCTGCTGGGTGACCGTGCGCTGTATCTGGCGGCGTGGGACAAGGTGCGCGAGGCCATCTCGCCGGATGGCACGATGCCCACCGACGGCCCCGCCACGGCACTGCGCACGCTGTCGGAGTTTGATGCGGAAGTGAAGGGCAAGCAGATCAAGCTCGACCAGACCTTCACCAACGCCTTCGTGCAGAAGGCCAACGCCAAGTACAAGTAATTTCGACAGGCTTTCAGCAACGCGCCCGGTTCCGCCCGGGCGCATTGCTTTTGGACCGCAGACCATGTCCCATCCCGCGCTTTCGTTCGATCAGATCACCTGTACGTTCATCTCACCCGACACGCCGGGCCAGCGTTACACCGCTGTGCAAAACACCTCGCTGGAGGTGCAGGCCGGCGAGTTCGTCTCCGTGGTCGGCCCGACTGGCTGCGGCAAATCTACGTTGCTGAATCTGGCTGCGGGCCTGCTGCAGCCGTCTTCCGGACAGGTGCGGGTCTTTGGTGAGCCGCTGCTCGGCATCAATCGTCGCGCCGGTTACATGTTCCAGGCAGAGGCGTTGATGCCGTGGCGCAGCGCGCTCGACAACGTGATGGCCGGGCTGGAGTTTCGGGGCATGTCCGACAAGGAAGCGCGTGACCTTGCCATGTCGTGGCTCGCGCGCGTGGGTTTGTCCGGGTTTGAAGGCCGCTATCCGCATCAGCTTTCCGGCGGCATGCGCAAGCGTGTGAGCCTGGCGCAAACGCTGGTGCTCGACCCAGACATCATCCTCATGGACGAGCCGTTCTCGGCGCTCGACATTCAGACGCGCCAGCTGATGGAAAACGAGGTGCTCGATCTGTGGGCCGCCAAGCGCAAGGCGGTGCTGTTCATCACGCACGATCTGGACGAAGCGATTGCCATGAGCGACCGGGTGGTCGTGCTGGCCGCCGGCCCCGGCACGCACCCGATCGGTGAATTCACGATCGGCCTGCCGCGCCCGCGCGATGTGGCCGAGATTCGCGATCAGGCCGGCTTTGTCGACCTGCATTCGCGCATCTGGGATGTGCTGCGCGAAGAAGTGCTCAAGGGCTATGCGCAGCATCGCCGCGTGGCTTGACCTGAATCTGATCGATTGCATCCATGGCTAACCGTCCGCTTTCTCTATTCGCGCTGCGCACCTGGCAGCTTGGCCTGCTGGTCGTCACGTTGGGCGTGTGGCACTTCGCCACGCGCTCGCAGGAAGTTGCGTTCTTCTTTGGAGAACCGCTCATCGTTGCCCAGCGCATCTGGGCGTGGTTCGTCACCGAAGGCGATATCTATCAACACCTTGGCGTGACGTTGGCCGAGACGGTGCTGGCATTTGCCATTGGCACGGCCAGCGGCCTGGGCGCAGGGCTGTGGCTGGCGCTGAGCCCGGCCGCATCGGCGGTGCTTGATCCGTACATCAAGGCTGCCAACTCGATGCCGCGCGTGATCCTGGCGCCAATCTTTGGCGTGTGGTTCGGGCTGGGAATCTGGTCGAAGGTGGCGCTGGCGGTGACGCTGGTGTTCTTCATCGTCTTCTTCAACGTCTATCAGGGCGTGAAGGAAGTGAGCCCGGTCGTGCTGGCCAATGCGCGCATGCTGGGCGCATCGCAGCGGCAACTGCTGCGCTTTGTCTATCTGCCGAGCGCGACGAGCTGGGTGTTCTCATCGCTGCATACGTCGGTCGGTCTGGCCTTCGTCGGAGCGGTGGTGGGGGAGTATCTCGGCTCGGCGCGCGGTGTTGGTTACCTGATCCTCCAGGCCGAAGGGACCTTCGACATCAACACCGTGTTTGCGGGCATCGTCGTGCTGACGGTATTTGCGCTGGTGCTCGACTGGCTCGTCGGCTTGATGGAAAAACGCCTGATGCGCTGGCAACCGAAGAGCGGCGAAACAGAGAAGCTCTGAGCGAGCGCCTCAACGACGCGTACGTCATATTGGCCCTGCTCATAGAAGGGTCATGCAACTAGACGGTCGGTCTACTACAATGCGATCCATCATGAGCAAGCATCCCGAACCCGTCACCGCTGAAGGCGCCGAAGCCCGGCACGACACCCGCGACCGCATTCTGGACGCCGGTGCCGAGTTGATCCTCGGACGTGGTTTCTCGGCGGTCGGTTTGGCGGAAATCCTCGGCCGCGCTCAGGTACCCAAAGGCTCGTTTTATTACTACTTCGGGTCGAAGGAAGACTTTGGCGTTGCCATGCTGGAGCGCTATTTCCAGGATTACGACGCCGGGGTTGTTAGCCTGTTCAACGACACGCGCATCACCGCCCGCGAGCGGCTGCTGCGCTATTTCATGGCCTGGATCGATCTGCATGAGCGCAGCGCGTGCGAAGTCACCTGTCTGGCGGTGAAGCTGTCGGGCGAAGTGTCGGATTTGTCCGAGCCGATGCGCAAGGTGCTGTCGACGGGGATGACGCGCATGGTCGAGCGCATCGCCACGGCAATCGAGGCGGGCGTCGCCGACGGTTCGTTGGCGCCTGTGGAGGATGCGCACCAGCTGGCCGAAGGGCTGTACGCCATGTGGATGGGCGGCGCGCTGTTGGCCAAGTCGCATCGCACTGTGGCCGCGTTCAAGAGCTGCGTGGCGCAAACGGAAATCCTGCTGGCCAAGCCCAAGCATTGATTGCAACCAAACCATTGCCGGCGAGGCATGTTCCTCGCTTTTTCTTTGATTCCGGTTCTAGATGACCGGTCGAATAGTCTCTCTTTCAGGAGCTGATATGACCCAACAACTGCTGTCCCCGATTCAGACCGGCCGTACGACCCTCGCCAACCGTGTCGTGATGGCGCCGCTCACGCGCTCGCGCGCAGGTCAGCCTGGCGACGTGCCGACCGAACTGAACGTGACTTACTACGCGCAGCGCGCAACCGCCGGCCTGATCGTGACGGAAGCGACGCAAATTTCCCGCCAGGGCCAGGGCTACGCCTGGACGCCGGGCATGTACACCGACGAACAGGAAGCTGGCTGGAAGGCGGTGGTGGATGCTGTGCACGCCAAGGGCGGCCGCATCTCGCAACAGCTCTGGCACGTGGGTCGTATTTCCAATACGTTGCTGCAGGAAAACGGCCAGGCACCTGTCGCGCCGTCGGCCATCGTCGCCAAGGGTGCACAGAGCTTTGTCGTGCAGCCCGACGGCACGCCCGCCAATGTGCCGACCAGCGAACCGCGCGCGCTCGCCACGGAAGAAATCCCTGGCGTGATCGCGCAATATCGTCAAGCCGTCCTGCGTGCACGCCGCGCTGGTTTCGATTTCGTTGAAATCCATGCGGCCAACGGTTACCTGTTGCACCAATTTTTGTCGACCAACAGCAACCAGCGCACCGACCAGTACGGCGGCTCCCTGGAAAATCGTGCCCGACTGATTCTCGAAGTGGTCGACACCGCCATCACAGAGATTGGCGCAGACCGCGTCGGCATCCGCCTGTCGCCGCACTTCGTCGCGCATGACATTGCCGATGCACAAGCCGAAGAAAGCGCGCTGTACCTCGCCCGCGAGCTGACCAAGCGTGGCATCGCCTATTTGCACATCGCCGAGCCGGATTGGGCCGGCGGGCCCGAGCTGACCAACGATTTCCGCCGCCAACTCCGCGACGCCTTCAAGGGCACGCTCATCGTGTGCGGCCAATACACGGCGGAAGAGGGCGAGCAGATGATTGCCTCCGGTCTGGCTGATGCCGTTGCGTTCGGTCGTCCGTTCATCGCGAACCCCGATCTGGTGGCGCGCTTCCGTGCCGGCGCATCGCTCAACCAGCCGGATCGCGCAACGTTCTACGGTGGCCAGGAGAAGGGCTACACCGACTATCCGACGCTGGAAGAAGCAGCCTGATAAGCGGTTGCATAAAAAAGAAAGCCGCGCAGGCGATCAACCTGCGCGGCTTTTTTGTCTCCAGCGCCTGCGTTTTTTAAGGCTGGATCACCACCTTGCCCGTCACCTTGCGCGCCGCCATATCCAGCAGCGCTTGCGTCGTCTGCTCCAACGGATAGCGCGCCGAGATATGCGGACGAATCTTGCCTTCCTGCATCCAGCCGAGCATCTGCATCATGTTCGCCAGATTCGCCTTCGGCTCGCGACGCGCGAATTCGCCCCAGAACACGCCGACCAGCGACGCGCCTTTTAGCAGCGCCAAGTTCAGTGGCATCTTCGGGATTTCGCCGTTGGCAAATCCGACCACGAGGTAGCGGCCACGCCAGGCAATCGAACGGAATGCCGGTTCCGCGTAGATGCCGCCGACCGGGTCATAGATCACGTCGGGGCCTTTGCCGTCGGTCAATACCTTGATGCGCTCGCGCAGGTCTTCGGTCGAATAGTTGATGAGCGCATCGGCGCCGTGGTCTTTGCAGACCGCCAGCTTTTCGTCGCTCGACGCCGCCGCGATGACGCGTGCGCCAATCGCCTTGCCGATCTCGATGGCTGCCAGTCCAACGCCGCCGGCCGCGCCGAGCACAAGCATCGTCTCGCCGACCTTCAGTTGGCCGCGATCGACCACCGCGTGGTGCGACGTGCCGTACGTAAGCGTGAATGCGGCGGCGGTGTCGAACGCCATGCCAGGCGGCATCGGCATCACCACCTTGGCCGACGCCTTGACCTGTGAAGCAAAGGCGCCCTGACCGAGGAAGGCGATCACATGGTCGCCGGCTTTGAGGTGCGACACGCCTTCGCCGACGGCGTTAACAACGCCCGCCACTTCCGAGCCGGGCGTAAACGGCAACTCCGGCTTGAACTGGTATTTGTTCTGGATGATCAGCACGTCAGGGAAATTCACCCCCGCAGCCTTGACGTCGATAACCACTTCACCAGCACCGGGCGACAGGTCCGGCAGCGTTTCGATCACCAGCGATTCGGGCGGGCCCCAGGTCTTGCAGACGACGGCTTTCATCAGTGTCTCCTCAACAGTTTTGCGTTGGATTGTTCGCCATCTCGCATGCATTGCACGCGATCTCGTTCGGCAGTGTAACCGAATAAAAGCACGGTCGTTCGATTTAGCCGGCGGCGATAAATCGTGCGGCTTGTCGATGCATTTTTTGTAAGCGTGTAGAACGTGTGCGCGAGCACAATTCGCGAACGTTGCTCGGTTACAATCCGCGCCATGCATATTCTCATTGCCAACGACGACGGATACCTCGCGCCCGGGCTCGCGGCGCTGCATCGCGCGCTGAGCCCTCTGGGCCGCGTGACGGTGGTCGCACCGGAGCAGAACCACAGCGGCGCGTCGAACTCGCTCACGCTGCAGCGTCCGCTTTCGGTGTTCGAAGCGACCGACGGTGCCCAGAAGGGTTTTCGCTTCGTCAACGGCACGCCGACGGACTGCGTGCACATCGCGCTTACCGGCATGATCGAAGAGAAGCCCGACCTGGTCGTCTCCGGTATCAACCAGGGTCAGAACATGGGCGAAGACGTGTTGTATTCCGGTACCGTCGCCGCAGCCATCGAGGGCTATCTGTTCGGTATTCCGTCGATTGCGTTCTCGCAGGCCGACAAGGGCTGGACGCACCTCGACGCTGCCGAGCGCGTCGCCCGCGAAGTTGTCGAGCGCTATCTGTCCGATCCGCTGGACGGCCCGGTCCTGCTCAACGTCAATATCCCGAATCTGCCCTACGGCGAACTGGCCGGTTGGCGCGCGACGCGTCTGGGCAAGCGGCACCAATCGCAGCCGGTGATCCGCCAGGCCAATCCGCGCGGCGAGCCGATCTTCTGGGTCGGTGCCGCCGGCGATGCGAAAGACGCCAGCGAGGGCACCGATTTCCATGCCGTCGCGCATGGCTTCGTTTCGCTGACACCGCTGCAGCTCGATCTGACCGATACGGCCCAACTGCGCACCGTGCGCCGCTGGCAGACGCCATGATCGTCACGGTGGCTCATGTCTGAACGCCCGCGAGACCGGCGCTTTCCGTTGACGCTTGACGCAGTGGTCGAGCGCAAGCCCGTGGAGCGCCAGCGTGAAACGCGTATCTCGTCAGGAGTGAGCGCGGTGTCACGCCCCACGCCGGTGCGTGCGGCATCCGTTGAGCGCGCGTCGCCCGCATCCGCCCCTGCACCTGCGCCACAGCGTGTGGCGGGTGTCGACGCTGTTGTCGGTGCTGTTGCTGCGAGCGCTGTACAGGCACGCACAGCGGCAGCGCACGCGGCTGCCGGCGGCATGGCATCGGACCGTGCGCGTCAGGCGCTGGTTGGCCGTGTGCAGGCCGGAGGCGTGATTGACAAGCGGGTGCTCGCTGCAATTGGCACGGTCCCGCGACATCTGTTTGTCGATGCCGGCCTTGCCTCACAGGCGTATGAAGATTCCGCATTGCCGATCGGTCATCAGCAAACGATCTCGAAGCCGTCAGTGGTCGGACGGATGATCGAGCTGTTGTTGAGTGGACGGTCCGGCCGCACTGGCATGCCGCTCGCTCGCGTGCTGGAAATTGGCACCGGCTGTGGCTACCAGGCAGCCGTTCTGGCACAGCTCGCCGACGAGGTGTACTCGATCGAGCGCGTCCGCCCGCTGCATGAAAAAGCCAAAGCGAACTTGCGGCCACTCCGCGTGCCAAACATCCGTCTGCACTATGGCGACGGCATGCTGGGGCTGCCGAAGGCCGCGCCGTTCGACGCCATCATCCTGGCGGCGGCAGGGCTGGAGGTGCCGCAGGCGCTTCTCGACCAGCTGACCGTTGGCGGCCGGCTGATCGCCCCGGTGGCTACCGATCGCAACAGCGGCCCCGCGCAGCAGCTCGTTCTTATCGAGCGTCGCAGCCGCTTCCAGTTTCACAGTACCGCGCTTGAAGGCGTTTTCTTTGTCCCGTTAAAATCAGGAACTGTTTAGCATGTTCATTTCCCGGAGCTCCATGAACCGTCCAAGCCCCGCACGCGCAGGCCGGCTCGCCGTGGCGATGGTGTCGGCCGCACTACTGGCGGCTTGCGCATCCTCCGGCAACCAAGCCCCTGTTCTCGACCGCACCTCGCGTGCCGGCAGCGCTGGCACCGTGTCGCAGGAGCCGCCGCCCCCCGGCTACTATCGAGTCAAGCGTGGCGATACCTTGTACAGCATCGCCTTGCGTAACGGCCAGGCGCCGCGCGACCTGGTGGCCTGGAACAACATCGCCAATCCGAATCAGATCGAAGTCGATCAGCTGTTACGTGTCGTTCCTCCGAACGCGGATGTCAGCAGCACCGGAGCCGTGGTCACGCCGGTTCGCCCGGCCAATACGACTGCGCAGCCGGTCGAATCCACGCCGGTGACGCCGCCGCCCGCAGCGTCGTCCAGTGCTCCTGCCGGGGCAAGCGACGGCGCAATCTCGCTTGCCTGGCCGGCACGCGGATCGCTCATCAACCGGTTCGATGACAAGAGCAACAAGGGCATCGACATTGGCGGCAAACGCGGTGACGCGGTGGTCGCTGCCGACGACGGAAAAGTGATCCACGTTGGACCCTTGCGTGGGTACGGGAATCTTGTCATCATCAAACACAACGACACGTTCCTGACCGCCTACGGCAACAACGATAAGGTTCTGGTCACCGAGCAATCCACGGTCAAGAAAGGGCAGAAGATCGCCGAAATGGGCAGTACCGATGCGGATCGCGTGAAGCTTCATTTTGAAGTGCGCCGCAACGGTAAGCCGGTCGATCCGATGCGCTACTTGCCGCCTCAATAGAGGAATGCATGCCGCGCCAGAAAGCCGCCACGCCCGTCAACCCCGCCGATGACAACATCGACGCTGCTGTAGAGGGCCAGCGCACCCCGAATGGGCGCGCGGGACGGCGTGCGCGCGGCGAGGCACAGCCCCCTGCTGAAGAGATCGAAGTCGTCGACGCGCTTGTCGACGACCTGCCTGCTTCCGATTCCGCCGAGCTCAACGACACGTCGGACAGTGCCGACGAGCCCGATGAAGAAGAGGAAGAGGGTGAAGAGGCCGAGGAAGCTGCACCCGAGGAAGATTTCCGCAAGGTGCTGCAGGCCGAACTGGCTGCCGACACCGTTCAGCACTATCTCAATCGCATCAGCATTAAGCCGCTTCTGACGCCGGCCGAAGAACTGCATTTCTCGACGTTGGCCAAGGCGGGCGAGTTTGCCGCGCGCCAAGTCATGATCGAGCGCAATCTCCGCTTGGTCGTGAGCATTGCCAAGGGCTATCTGAATCGCGGTGTGCCGCTGCTCGATCTGATCGAAGAGGGCAATCTGGGTCTGATGCACGCGATCGAAAAGTTCGATCCGGAACGCGGATTCCGCTTCTCCACGTATGCAACGTGGTGGATTCGCCAGAGCATCGAGCGCGCGATCATGAATCAGGCGCGCACAGTTCGTTTGCCGGTGCACGTAATTCGCGAGCTCAACCAGGTGCTGCGCGCCAAGCGTCATCTGGAAAAGAGTGGCGTGGATGGCCGCGACGCAAGCCTCGAAGACATCGCTCACCTGCTCGGCAAGACCACGGAGGAAGTGCAGGACGTGCTCTCGCTCAACGAGCACACGACTTCGCTGGATACGCCGTTCGATCTTGATCCGGGTACGAGCCTGCTTGATTTCCTGTCGGACGAGCATGGTGCCTCGCCCGATCAGGAGGTGGCACATCGCGAGCTGTCACTCTTGATGAAGTCGTGGCTCGCACGCTTGTCCGACAAGCACCGCTATGTGGTTGAGCGCCGCTTTGGCCTTAACTACATCGAGCCTGCCACGCTGGAAGAACTGGCTGCTGAGATGGGTTTGACGCGTGAACGCGTGCGTCAGATTCAACAGGAGGCGCTGGTCAAGCTCAAGCGTCATTTCGCCTCGCAGGGCGTGCGCAAGGACGCGGTGCTGTAAAGCGCCGTAGCCCCTCTTTCTCCTCTGTTTTCAGTCGTTCAGCAGCTCCAGCAGCATCGGTTGATGATCCGATGCCTGCGTGGCGCTGTCGACTTCTAGGCGCACCACGCGCCGCTTCAATGGCTCGCTGATCAGCACGAAATCGCACGCGTAGGCCGGTTCGGTCCAGCCAGCGCGGTCGTGCACACCGAAAGTCGGTGGCTGCGGCGTCGCGCCGTGCGCAATCTCCCACGCATCATGCAAAGCGGGTTCGCGAGTGAATGGCACGGTGGCCAAGCGCTTGGGCATGGAATCTGGCTTGCAGTTGAAATCGCCGCAGACGATGGTTGCCGTGGTCTGCGCTAGCGGGCGGAAAGGACCAGTTTCGGGCTCGGTGCCAAGCACGGATGGTTGGTCCGTACGCGCGCAACCTTCCGTGTGGATGGCTCGCAGTGCGTCGATTTGCGCCACACGCTGAGGTTCCGAGTAGTACTCCAGATGTGTGGTGACAACACGCAAGGCACCAAACGGCGCCTGCACGATTACCTCAATGGCCATGCGGGGCATGCACGGTGTGGCATCGGGCGGGCAGGGCAATGCGTGACGCCGGATGTAATGCACGGGCAGGCGCGTGGCAATGGCGTTGCCGAAGCGCTGCACGTGCAGGCCGTTGTTACGCTCCAGGGCGAATCCACTGATGACGGTGTATTCGCTGCCCAGCGCATCGGCCAGTTCGCTCCATTGGTCGATGCCCGGTTGGCCTGGGAGGTTGCTGAAGCCGGAGGTGACTTCCTGCAGGCATAACACGTCGAATTCAGCCATCGCACGGGCTTGCGAGAGTTGGCGCTCGAGGCTGACGTGCCCGTCGGCGCCACGGCCCCACTGGATATTCCACGTCAGGATGACGGTGCCCATGCTGGTCCTCCGGTGTCTTACAATGCCGCCCTTGTCCTCATTTTGCCCAGGCTCGCTCGTGTCTCAAGCTGCACCCAACGTCACGCCTTCCTCTTCCGTTCCAGCAACGGTCGCGCCGGACACGCCGCCGGCCAAAACCCGTGGGCGCCGTAAGCCCGAGATGCCCGTGGCGGGCCCATTGGACATCGTCTCGCTCGATGGCGAAGCGCGGGGCATTGGGCGTTTAGTGAACGAGGATGGCACGCCGGGAAAGGTTGTCTTCGTGGAAGGCGCATTGCCGGGCGAGCGGGTGATGTACCGCAGTCACCGCGTCAAGTCGTCGTACGAACAGGCGAGTGTCGTGAACATTCTGCGCCAGTCCGCTTCGCGCGTGACGCCGCGGTGCAAATTTTTCGGGGTGTGCGGTGGCTGCTCGATGCAGCATCTGGATTCGCGCGCGCAGGTTGCGATCAAGCAGCGCGTGCTGGAAGACGATCTGTGGCATTTGGCCAAGCTGCGTCCGGACGTGGTGTTCCGGCCCATTGCCGGTCCGGACTGGGGTTACCGCTATCGCGCGCGTTTGACCGTGCGTTATGTCGCGGCCAAAGGTGGCGTGCTGGTGGGTTTTCACGAGCGCAAAAGCAGCTATGTGGCCGACATGACGTCATGCGAGGTGTTGCCGCCGCACGTGTCGGCGCTGCTGGTGCCGTTGCGCGAGTTGGTGGGGCGCCTATCGATCGTGCAGCGTATGCCGCAGATCGAGCTGGCCGTCGGCCAGGATGTGACCGCGCTGGTGTTGCGTAACCTAGAGCCAATCACCGCTGAAGATGAGGCGGAACTGAGCGCTTTCGCCGATCATCACAACGTTCAGTTCTGGCTGCAGCCCAAGGGGCCGGATACGGTCTATCCGTTCCATCCGCTCGATCGTACGCTGACGTACACGCTGCCCGAGTTCGGCATCACCATGCCGTTCAAGCCGACGGATTTCACGCAGGTCAATCACCAGATCAACCGGGCGCTGATGTCGCGGGCGCTGAAACTGCTCGACGCGCAACCGGGTGATCGGCTGCTCGACCTGTTCTGCGGTATCGGCAACTTCACGCTGCCAATGGCTACACGTGCCCGCGAGGTTATGGGGATCGAAGGCAGCGAGGCGCTGACGACGCGTGCCCTGGCCAACGCCCAGTACAACGGCTTGGACGCGAAGACAACATTCGCTTGCCGCAATCTGTTCGAAGTGACGGCTGATGACATTGCCGCGCTGGGCAAGTTTGACCGTTGGCTGATCGATCCGCCGCGCGAAGGCGCGCTGGCTGTGTCCAAGGCGCTGGCCGAGTTGTCTCAGCGTGGCGGTGATGCGGCTGAATTGTTGCCGAAGCGCATCGTCTACGTGTCGTGCAATCCGGCGACGCTGGCGCGCGACGCGGGTCTGCTTGTGCATGAGGCCGGCTACAGGCTGGCCGGTGCGGGCGTAGTGAACATGTTCCCGCACACGTCGCATGTGGAATCGATGGCGGTATTCGAGCGCGTCTGATCGCTCATCACGTAGTCTTGCGTGCAAAAAAAAACCGGCGCATCAGGCGCCGGTTTTTTTTGTTGCTCCGCGCCAGTGTTAGCGCGTCGGGGGCCGAATTTCGTTCAGTTGCGATTTCCGCCGAAGATGCCCAGGATCGCCAGCAGGTTCGTGAAGATGTTGTAGACGTCCAGGTAGATCGCCAGGGTGGCAGTCACGTAATTGGTTTCGCCGCCGTTCACGATGCGCTGCACGTCGAACAGGATGTAAGCGGAGAAGATCGCGATGGCCAGCACCGAGATCGTCAGCATCATCGCCGGCAGTTGCAGCCAGATATTGGCCACCGAGCCCACGATCAGCACCAGCACGCCCATGAACAGCCATTTGCCCAGGCCCGAGAAATCACGCTTGCTGACCGTGGCGACCGTCGCCATCACACCGAAGATGATCGCTGTCCCGCCGAACGCCGTCATGATGAGCGACGCGCCGTTCGAGAAGCCCAGGATCATGCCGATCAGCCGCGACAGCATCAGCCCCATGAAGAGCGTGAAGCCGAGCAGCAGGGCCACGCCCAAGCCGCTGTTCTTGAAGCGCTCAATGGCGTAGAAAAAGCCAAAGGCCACTGCCATGAAGATGACGAACCCCATTAGCGGGCTGCGTCCCATCAGGTTGAAGCCGGTAGCGACACCGATCCACGCACCGAGGATGGTGGGGATCATGGAAAGCGCGAGCAGCCAATAGGTATTGCGCAGCACACGGTTACGGACGGCCAACGCGCCGGCGGTGCCGGAAGCGCCAAAACCGTACGTGTTGAGTTGGTTGTCCATGCGAACTCCTTGGGGTGAATGACATTGCAGACAATGCGACGACACAGCGAATGTGGCATCCAAAGCGGGCTTTTGCAAGCCGCGCCGTCCTTACTTGGAGAGTCAGCATGCCACGCGGTTCCGGCTGCTGGCCGGCAATCGCGGCGGAAAGTGTCCTTTGCGGGTGACTTTCCGTGCCCCCAATAAGGGGATGCTAAGGCGCGTAAATCGGGCTGGCAGCGTGCTCAATGCAAAGTGATCGTTGCGCCTCCCGCCTCTCCCGGCATGCGCGTCGTCGGGTTGCACCGCTTGACATCCAATCTGGCTCCCTCCCGTGTTAGAATCTAACGTTTATCTTTCACGTAACACCTTCATTTTTTGGAGTTTTTGATGGCGCTCGAACGCACTTTGTCGATTATCAAACCGGATGCCGTGGCCAAGAATGTCATCGGCCAGATCTACGCCCGCTTCGAAGGCGCAGGCCTGAAGGTCGTCGCGGCCAAGATGATCCACCTGTCGCGCGCAGAAGCCGAGCAGTTCTACGCCGTGCACAAGGAGCGCCCGTTCTTCAAGGATCTGGTGGACTTCATGATCTCGGGCCCGGTGATGGTGCAGGCGCTGGAAGGCGAAAACGCAATCGCCAAGAACCGTGACCTGATGGGTGCAACCGATCCGAAGAAGGCTGAGAAGGGCACGATCCGCGCCGACTTCGCCGACAGCATCGACGCCAACGCCGTGCACGGTTCGGATGCTGCTGAAACGGCTGCCGTGGAAGTCGCTTTCTTCTTCCCGGGCCTGAACATTTACAGCCGCTAAGCGTCAACACTAGACTGGAATTGGTGGTTTCGGGTTGCAAGTCATGAGCGATGTGGTGAATCTCCTCGATTTCGACGCACAGGGTCTTCTCGCGTACTGCGAGAGCCTGGGTGAGAAATCGTTTCGCGCCAAGCAATTGCAGCGCTGGATTCACCAGTCGGGCGCGTCCGATTTTGGCGAGATGACCGATCTCGCCAAGTCGCTGCGCGAAAAGCTCGCGACCCGCGCCAACATCCAGGCACCGGCGGTCATTACTGATCACCTTTCGTCGGACGGCACGCGTAAGTGGCTGGTCGACGTGGGGCAGGGCAATGCCGTCGAGACGGTCTACATCCCCGAAGAGACGCGTGGCACGTTGTGCGTATCGTCTCAGGCGGGGTGTGCCGTCAACTGCCGGTTCTGTTCGACCGGCAAGCAGGGCTTCTCGCGCAATCTCAGCACGGGCGAGATTATCGGTCAGCTGTGGATGGCCGAATTCGCCATGCGCAAGCAGCTCGGTCGCGGCCCGAAGGACGATCGTGTCATCACCAACGTGGTGATGATGGGCATGGGCGAGCCGCTGCTGAACTACGACGCCGTGGTGCCGGCTTTGGCCCTGATGCTGGACGATAACGCGTATGGCCTTTCGCGCCGACGCGTCACGGTATCCACCTCCGGCGTGGTGCCGATGATGGACCGCCTTGCGCGCGATGTGCCCGTGGCGCTTGCAGTGTCTCTGCATGCATCCAACGATGCGCTGCGCGACGTGCTCGTGCCGCTCAACAAGAAGTACCCGCTGGCCGAACTGATGGCAGCCTGCCGCCGCTATCTTGAGTTTGCGCCGCGCGATTTCATCACGTTTGAATACTGCATGCTCGATGGCGTCAACGACACCGTCGAGCATGCCCGTGAACTGCTGCGCGTCGTGGCCGACGTGCCGTGCAAGTTCAATCTGATCCCGTTCAACCCGTTCCCGGAATCGGGGTTGAAGCGCTCGAACAATGAGCAGATCCGCCGTTTCTCACAAGTGCTGCTGGATGCCGGCATTGTCACGACCATCCGCAAGACGCGGGGTGACGACATCGATGCGGCCTGCGGTCAGCTCGCCGGCGAGGTCAAAGATCGCACACGCCTGGCCGAGCGCGGCAAGTTCGGCAAGATCGTCGAGATCCCCGTGGTCGGGGCCGACTCAACTCACCGCATGGGTACCGCATGAAGCGTTGGTCGACTGCTGTCAGTCTGGTCTTCACGCTGGCAGCTGCCGGGTGCGCATTGTCGCCGCCGGTCCAGACACAGACACGAGAAGTCACGACCGTCCCCGATCAAAAGGCCGACGCCGGTCGCCGGGCCGCGATCCGATTGCAGCTCGCGACGCAATACTTGGAAGCTGGTCAGAATGCGACAGCGCTTGAGGAAATCAAGAACGCCATCGCGATCGATCCGAGTGTCCCAAATGCGTATCACATACGTGCGCTGGCCTATATGAATCTCGGTCAACGCGAACAGGCAGACGAGAGTTTCCGCAGCGCGCTGGCCGCGACACCGCAAGATGGTGACCTGCTGAACAACTACGGTTGGTTCCTGTGCTCGCAAGGCGGCAAGCCGGATCAAGGCATGGCAATGCTGCGCCAGGCCATCGAGACGCCTGCCGCCGCCAGCCCGGCCAAGCCGTGGACGAACCTAGGCGTTTGCCAGATGCGTCAGGGCGATCTGGATGGCGCGGAGAAGAGCCTGACGCGCGCCACCTACATCGACGCAAACAATTTGCTGACCAACCTCACGTTGGCGCAGCTTTACTACAAACGCCGCGAATACGCGCGTGCCATGCCGTTTATCGAACGTGTGAATGGCCGTGGCAATGCGACGGCAGAAAGCTTGTGGCTGGGCGCTCGCATCGCGCGTCGCCTCGGTGACACTTCGCAGCAGAACGCATGGAGCGCGCAATTGCAGCGTCGCTTCCCCAATGCGCCCGAAGAGGCGGCATTCGAACGAGGAGCCTGGGATGACTGACCGCGACGTGGCAAGCGCTGCCGACTTCTCTCACGGCACGGCGCCTGCCTCGAATCCGCCTGCCGCCGCGTCGCCTGAGCGCGACGATGCGTTGCGTCAGATTGCCGAACGCCTGCGCGCCGGCCGTGAGCATCAGCGTCTGACGGTCGACGATCTGGCCACGCGCTTGAAAGTGGCACCGGGCAAGTTGTTGGCGGTGGAATCGGCGGATGTCAGTGCGTTGCCCGACATGACGTTTACCAAGGGCCTCATCCGCGCCTATGCGCGCGCTCTGCAGGTCGATGTCGATGATCAGCTCGCGCGTTTGAACGCGCGTGCGCAGGTCACCAACATCGGATTGCGCCCCGAAGGCGGCCTGGGTGAATCGTTTTCCGACAAGCCGAGCTTTGCCAAGCGTCGGAGCGGCAGTGGCCGCTGGCTGATCGGCGTGCTGATTGCGGTGATTGTGGCGGCCGGCGCGCTCGCTGG
Source organism: Ralstonia chuxiongensis (assembly GCF_024158925.1). Lineage (NCBI taxonomy): Bacteria > Pseudomonadati > Pseudomonadota > Betaproteobacteria > Burkholderiales > Burkholderiaceae > Ralstonia > Ralstonia chuxiongensis. The sequence goes on from NZ_JAMYWC010000003.1 coordinate 615,878, forward strand.
TATGGATCGTCTCAAGCAGTGGTTTGCCACGCAAACGGCAGCTACGCAGAACACAGAATCCACAGCAAAGGAAGCATCGGCTGCGGAGCAAACCGCGCCCGCGCAAGTGGCTCCAGCGGCTGAGCAGGCTCCGGCAGAAACGCCGGCCGCTTCTATGCCGACACCGTTGACGCCCGTTACGCCGGCCGCTCCGGCCTCCGGTGTGGTGACTGCGCCGCTGGCGCCCCCGCCTACGCTGCCGCGTTCGGACAACGGTGCCGCGCCGGCGCCCGCTGTAGCCGTTGCGGGTGCCAAGCCGGCTGTGATCAACGTCGACGCTCCAGTCGTTGCGCTGCCGGCAGAAGCCGCCAAGCCGGCTGAATCGGGTGGCGGTACGGTCTCGGTACGCTTCTCCGGTTCGTCTTGGTACGAGATCAAGGACAAGACTGGGAAGACGCTTGCCAGTGGCATTTCCAAGGAAGGTGACGCACGTGATCTGACCGGTACGCCGCCATTCAAGGTCGTCTTCGGCAATGCGGAAGCAGTTGAATCGCTGGCCGTGGGCGGTGCCACCGTCGATCTTCAGAAGTACGCCCGCAATCGCGTGGCACGGGCTACGTTGCCCTGAACCGTTTTGTAAATGGCGCGGCGCTTGTGAGCGGCGCGCCTTGTCTGATCATGGAAATCACCACGCCTCTCGATTGCGCTCCAGCCTTGGTGGGCCCGTTGCCGCGCCGGAACTCGCGCGCGGCCGAAATCCGCTGGGGCGATCGCGTCGTGCATGTCGGCGGCGATGCGCCGGTCTGTGTGCAATCGATGACGAATACCGACACGTCGGATGCCATCGGTACCGCAATCCAGGTGAAGGAGCTGGCGCGTGCCGGCTCTGAGTTGGTGCGCATCACAGTGGATACGCCGGCCGCCGCCGCTGCGGTGCCGGCCATCCGCGAGCAGCTCGACCGCATGGGTGTGGATGTGCCGCTGGTGGGGGATTTTCACTACAACGGTCACAAGTTGCTGCAGGACTATCCGGAGTGCGCGCAGGCGCTGTCCAAGTACCGCATCAACCCGGGCAACGTCGGGCAGGGTGCCAAGCGCGACACGCAGTTCGCGCAGATGATCGAGATCGCCTGCCGCTACGACAAGCCGGTGCGTATCGGCGTGAACTGGGGCAGCCTAGATCAGGATCTGCTCGCGCGCATCATGGACGAGAACGCGCAACGCGCATCTCCGTGGGATGCTCGCGCCGTGATGGTTGAGGCGTTGATTACCTCGGCGATCCAGTCCGCACAGAAGGCTGAAGAACTGGGCTTGCCAGGCAGCCAGATCATCCTGTCATGCAAGGTCTCTGCAGTGCAGGATCTGATTGCTGTGTACCGCGAGCTCGCGCGTCGCTGCAATTACGCGCTGCACCTGGGCCTGACCGAGGCCGGCATGGGTAGCAAGGGCATCGTCGCTTCCACGGCGGCGTTGTCGGTGCTGCTGCAGGAAGGCATCGGCGACACGATCCGCATTTCGCTCACGCCGGAGCCGGGTGCGCCACGCGAGAAGGAAGTCATCGTCGCGCAAGAAATTCTGCAGACCATGGGCCTGCGCAATTTCACCCCCATGGTGATCGCGTGCCCGGGTTGCGGGCGCACGACCAGTACGGTGTTTCAGGAACTGGCGGCGCGCATCCAGTCGTACCTGCGAGAGCAGATGCCGATGTGGAAGACGCAGTACCCCGGTGTCGAAGAGATGAACGTGGCCGTGATGGGCTGCATCGTCAACGGCCCCGGTGAGAGCAAGCACGCCAACATCGGCATTTCGTTGCCAGGCACGGGCGAATCGCCGGCGGCGCCGGTGTTCGTTGACGGCGTGAAGGTGAAAACGCTGCGCGGCGAACGCATCACAGAAGAATTCCAGACGATCGTCGACGAGTACGTGCGCACGCATTACGGCGCACAGACCCCGGCGACGGTCTAAGCGGCACGGGCTTCAAAACTCGAAGCCCAAGCGCGAAACGACCGGCCGGCCCCGCATAGAGGTAGATGCGAGAGGCCAGCTTTCAACGTGACATGATGAGCGATACACAAAAACAACGCGTGCAGAAGATCGCCGGCGTCAAAGGCATGAACGACCTGCTGCCCAGTGACGCCCCCCTGTGGGAGCACTTTGATAACGCGGTGCGCAGCATGCTGCGCGCCTATGGCTACCAGCAGATTCGCACGCCGATCGTCGAGCAGACGCAATTGTTCGTGCGTGGAATCGGCGAGGTGACGGATATCGTCGAGAAGGAGATGTACACCTTCACCGATGCGCTGAACGGCGAGCAACTGACCATGCGCCCGGAAGGCACCGCTGCCGCCGTGCGCGCCGTGATCGAGCACAACCTGCTGTACGACGGCCCGAAGCGCCTATGGTACACCGGCCCGATGTTCCGCCACGAGCGTCCGCAGCGCGGTCGCTATCGCCAGTTCCATCAGGTGGGCGTGGAAGCGCTGGGCTTTGCGGGCCCGGACATCGACGCAGAAGTCATCCTGATGTGCCAGCGCCTTTGGGACGATCTCGGTCTGGTCGGCCTGAAGCTGGAGTTGAACTCGCTCGGTCAGGCGGAAGAGCGCGCTGCGCATCGCGCCGACCTCATCAAATATCTGGAAGGCTTCCAGGACATTCTGGATGAGGACGGCAAGCGCCGCCTGTACACCAACCCGCTTCGCGTGCTTGACACGAAAAACCCGGCGCTGCAGGAAATGGCCGCCGGCGCGCCGAAGTTGATCGACTACCTGGGCGACGAATCGCGCGCGCACTTTGAAGGCGTGCAGAAGCTGCTCAAGGCGAACAACATTCCGTTCACCATCAACCCGCGTCTGGTGCGGGGGTTGGATTACTACAACCTCACCGTCTTCGAGTGGACGACGGACAAGCTGGGCGCGCAGGGAACCGTGGCCGGCGGCGGCCGCTATGACCCGCTGATCGAGCAGATCGGCGGCAAGCCTGCCCCTGCATGCGGCTGGGCGATGGGGGTAGAACGCATCATCGAACTGTTGCGTGAGGAAAAGCTCGAGCCCGAAGCGCAAGGCTGTGACGTCTACATCGTCCACCAGGGCGATGAGGCGCAGGTGCAGGCGCTGATCGCGGCAGAGCGACTGCGCGATGCCGGCCTCGATGTCATCCTTCACGCCTCGCCGGAAGGCCGCAACGGTAGCTTCAAGTCGCAGTTCAAGCGCGCTGACGCAAGTGGTGCATCCTATGCGGTTATCATTGGCGACGATGAAGTCACCCAAGGTGTTGCGCAGATCAAGCCGCTGCGTGGCGATCCCGCCGCGGATGCCCAGCAGACCGTGCCGTCGGACCAACTGGTCGACCGCCTGATCGATGCCATGGTGGCCAACAACGACTAACCGCGACAGTGCGTTCGGCAGCGAACCACCGCGATTCACTTCCAATATTCAAGCTCTGCAAAGCATGGCCTACGATCTCGAAGAACAGGAACAAATAGAGAGCCTTAAGCACTGGTGGCGTGATAACGGCAACGTGATTACGTGGATCGCCATCGTGGTGCTGCTGGCTGTGGCCGGTTGGTTCGGCTGGAAAAATTGGCAGCGCAAGCAGGCCGGCGAAGCGTCCGTGCTGTACGAGCAGGTGCAGAAGGCCGTTGATGGCAAGGACGCTGAGAAGATCAAGCGCGCCGCAACTGACATGGAAGACAAGTTTGGCGGTACGGCCTACGCGCAGATGAGCGCGCTGGCCGCTGCCAAGGCGCTGTACGAAGCCAACGATGCGGCTGGCGCCAAGGCGCAGTTGCAATGGACGGTTGATCATGCGCGCGACGATGAATACAAGGCGCTCGCCAAGCTGCGCCTGGCTGGACTTTTGCTCGACGAGAAAGCCTACGATCAGGGCATCGCGCTAGTCTCCGGCGACGTTGCGCCGGCGTTCACCGCGCTGTACGCCGATCGTCGCGGTGATCTGCTGGCCGCGCAGAAGAAGAACGAAGATGCCCGCGCCGCCTACAAGCTGGCGCTGGAAAAATTCGGTCCGGCCGATGCTTCGGCGCGCCAGATCGTGCAGTTCAAGCTGGATGCCCTGGGCGGCGCCTGATTGGCGCACCCCGTGCAATTCAACGCATAACAAAAGGATCCCGATTTCATGATTCACGCACTTGAGCAGGGTGGTGTCGCGCGCGGTGTCGCACAGGCGGCACGCGTGGCAGTGCTGGCACTGGCAGCGACGGCTGTCCTTGGTGGTTGCTCGCTGTTCAGCAGCAAGAACAAGCATGAGCCGGCCAAGCTGACGGAAGTTCAGCAAGTGTTGGCTGTGCGCCAGGTGTGGAGCGTGAGCGTCGGCAAGAGCGGCCGCTACGTGATGCAGCCGGCGGTGGCGGGCAACAACGTCTATGTGTCGGCCGCCGGCGGTACTGTGACCGCCCTGGATGGCGCCACCGGTCGCACGGTCTGGCAAGGTAAGGCGGACGTCGACCTGACCTCCGGCCCTGGCAGCGATGGCACGCTGACAGCGGTGGCAGGTGAGAAGGGCGCGGTCATCGCGTTCGACGAAAAGGGCGCGCAGAAGTGGAAGATCGCCGTCAACGGTGAAGTCCTGACGGCGCCGCTGGTGGGCCAAGGATTGGTGATCGTCCGTACGACCGATGGCCGCGTCATGGGTCTGGATCCCAGCAATGGCGAACGCAAATGGATTTACCAGCGTTCTCCGTCGGCGCTGAACCTGCGCAGCAGTCTGCCGATGATTTTTTCCGGCGATAACATCATCCTCGGATTTGCAGGTGGCAAGCTGGGCGCGCTGTCGGCCAGCAACGGCGCCTTGCGCTGGGAAGCTGCCGTGTCGTATCCGCGTGGGGTATCGGAAATCGAGCGCCTGAACGATGTGACCGGGGCACCGTCGATCAACGGTTCGCAAGTCTGTGCAGCCAGCTTCCAAGGGCGCGTGGCGTGTTTCGATACGAGCACCGGCGCTCCGCGCTGGGGTCGTGATTTCTCGTCGCCGACCGGTGTGACGCAAGATGATGACGGGCTGTTCGCCGCTGACGAGAAGTCGGTGGTCTATGGTTTTAACGCACAAAATGGCGCCGATCTCTGGAAGAACGACGCGCTGCTGTGGCGCGACCTCGGTACGCCGCTGGCATTTGGCCGTGCGGTCATCGTGGGCGATTCCGAAGGTTGGCTGCATTTCCTGTCGCGTGATGACGGCAAGTTCGTCGCCCGCGTGAAAACCGATAGCAGTGCCATTGGTGCAGCACCCGTGGTGGTTGGCCAGACGCTGGTCGTGCAAACCCGCGGTGGCGGTGTCTACGGCTATCTGCCGAAATAACATTGGCCGCCGCGGCCCGGATGGGCTGTGGCGGCACACGCATCACATCGGGGCGGCATCGCCGCCTTGGACTTGCGCCCGCGTACTCCGCGGGCGTCTTGCATCTGTGTCATCAGGCATTCAGCCGTGCAGATGCCAACCGCAGTTGCAGCAATCAGAATTTGCCGTGGCGCCATTCGCGTGCGGCACACAAGCATGAAACCAGTCATTGCCCTCGTAGGGCGGCCGAATGTCGGCAAATCGACCCTCTTCAACCGTCTGACGCGCTCGCGTGACGCGTTGGTGGCGGATATTCCTGGCCTGACGCGCGATCGCCACTACGGTGAGGGCCGCGTGGGCGACCGTCCGTTCATTGCCATCGATACGGGCGGCTTCGAACCCGTCGCCAAGGACGGCATCGTTGCAGAGATGGCCAAGCAGACGCGCCAGGCCGTGGTCGAAGCCGATGTCGTGATCTTCATCGTCGATGGTCGTCTGGGGCTGGCGCCGCAGGATCGCGTGATTGCCGACTACCTGCGCAAAACCGGGCGCCGCATCCTGTTGGCCGTCAACAAGGCTGAAGGCATGCGCTACACCGCCGTCGCCAGCGATTTCTACGAGCTTGGCCTGGGCGATCCGGCTGCCATCTCGGCCGCGCACGGTGATGGGGTCAATGATCTGGTGGCCGAGGCGCTCGACCTGGCGTTTGCCGAGCGCCCTGAACTTGCCGAGGCAGCGGACGCGCACGGCCACGGCACCCGCATTGCCATCGTTGGCCGTCCGAACGTGGGCAAGTCGACGCTGGTGAACGCGCTCATCGGCGAAGAGCGTGTGATCGCGTTCGATATGCCGGGCACCACGCGCGACGCCATCTATGTGGATTTCGAGCGTAACGGCAAGCCTTACACGCTCATCGATACGGCCGGCTTGCGCAAGCGTGGCAAGGTGTTCGAGGCAATCGAGAAGTTCTCGGTGGTGAAGACGCTGCAGTCGATTGCCGACGCCAACGTGGTTGTGCTGATCCTCGACGCGCAGCAGGACATTTCCGACCAGGATGCACATATCGCCGGGTTCATCGTCGAGTCCGGACGCGCGCTGGTAATCGGCGTGAACAAGTGGGATGGCCTGACCGGCCATGCACGCGATCGAATCAAGCACGATATGGAGCGCAAGCTGCAGTTCCTGTCGTTTGCCAACGTGCATTACATCTCCGCCAAGGAGGGCACGGGCATTGGCGCGCTGATGAAGTCCGTGGATGCCGCTTACGCCGCCGCCATGGTCAAGCTGCCGACACCTAAGCTCACGCGCGTGCTCATGGAGGCAGTCGAGTATCAGCAGCCGCGTCGTGCCGGCGTCTCGCGCCCGAAGCTGCGCTACGCGCACCAGGGCGGTTCCAACCCGCCAATCGTGGTGATTCACGGCAACGCGCTGTCGAATATCCCCGAGACCTATCGCCGCTTCCTGGAGGGGCGTTTCCGAGAGGCGTTCCAACTGAAGGGCACACCGCTGCGGATCGAATTTCGTACGAACAAAAACCCGTACGCACAATCGAACGATTGAGCATCGCGCGGGCGGTGCTCGACGGCGGGGGCGTGTGACGCGGGGGCAGTCGAACGGGGGATCACCAAAAAGGCCGAGCCATTTCATATGGCGGGGTCATCGGTTTTCCGTTTGCTTTCCCTGATTTCTAAGGCTAAATTCTCGAGACATGGCGCTTGGTGTCTGCAAACCCAGGCGCCATTGGCGTCATTTGGACGCGTCTGGCCGACTCTTTTGACGAACTTTTTTTGCGTCGACTGCTTGAACCCGGGCTTCCTAGCCCCATAACCCACCACTAAACCTATAAATCTGGAGTGTGCCATGAGCAACAAAGGGCAATTGCTACAAGACCCGTTTCTGAATGCGCTGCGTAAGGAGCATGTGCCGGTGTCGATCTATCTCGTCAACGGTATCAAGCTGCAAGGCAACATCGAGTCGTTCGACCAATACGTCGTGCTCCTGCGTAATACCGTGACGCAGATGGTGTACAAGCATGCGATCTCCACCGTGGTGCCGGCCCGTGCCGTGAATTTCCGCGTGGACGAAGCGCCTGACGCCTGAGTCTGCTTCGCTCCCGCCGCCGTCCGCGCGGCGGGACGCACCCACCCCGTTTTTCCTTTCTCTATTCCCCCGTTTGGCATCTCATCCCACCTCCAGCTCGGAGCCGACGCGCGCCATCTTGGTCGCTGTCGATTTCGGCAAACATGATTTCCAGGAAAGTCTGAGTGAACTGGCGCTGCTGGCCTCCACAGCTGGCTCTGAACCTGTGCGCGCGGTTACGGGCAAGCGTTCCCGGCCTGATGCAGCGCTGTTCATCGGCGCAGGCAAGGCCGAAGAGGTGAGGATTGCCGCAGACGAGGAAGACGCGGAAATCGTCATCTTCAACCATGCGCTGAGTCCTGCTCAGCAGCGTAACCTCGAGCGCTTTTTCGGGCGCCACGTGGTGGACCGGACCGGCCTCATCCTCGATATTTTCAGCCAGCGCGCGCAAAGCCACGTCGGCAAGGTACAGGTGGAACTCGCTCGCGTGCGATATCAGGCGGCGCGTCTGGTGCGGGCGTGGAGCCACTTGGAGCGCCAGAAAGGCGGGGTCGGCCTGCGCGGCGGCCCGGGCGAGCGTCAGCTCGAGCTGGACCGGCGGATGTTGGACGAACGCGCCAAGCGGCTATCGTCCGAGTTGGACAAACTGCAGCGTCAGCATGACACGCAGCGCCGTTCGCGCAGCCGCAACGACGCGTTTTCCGTATCCCTGGTCGGCTATACCAACGCCGGCAAATCGACGCTGTTCAACGCGCTGACCAAAGCGCGCGCATACGCAGCCAACCAGTTGTTCGCCACGCTGGATACGACATCGCGCCGGCTGTACCTCGAAGGGCTGGGCAACGTGGTGCTGTCGGATACGGTCGGCTTCATCCGCGATTTGCCGACGCAACTGGTGGCGGCTTTCCGCGCGACACTGGAAGAGACCGTCCACGCCGACGTGCTGCTGCATGTGGTGGACGCCGCCAGCACCGTCAAGCACGAGCAGATGGAGCAGGTGGATCGCGTGCTGGATGAAATCAACGCCAGCGGCATCCCGCAGATTCTGGTGATGAACAAGATCGACGCGGCGGAGGAGTTGCGTGCGGCTGGCCCGCGCATCGAGCGCGACGAAACCGGCGCCGTGCGGCGTGTGTTCGTTTCTGCCATTGAAGGTACCGGGCTTGATCTATTGCGCGAGGCGCTGGTCGAGACCGCGATCCGCCTGCGGGAGAACCCTGCGTCGCATGGCGGCGATTTCGATCCGCGTTTCGATACCCGCCGTGATTCGCTGCCGGCGCACCGTGACGAACTGTCGCAAAGCTTGCCGAACAGCGGTTCTTCAGCCAAAGGTGACGAAGAGGGCTGATAGAATGCCCCGTCACTCCTTCGCAGTCAGCCAATCAGGACAAGCCCGACCGCTCATGCCCGAGATTTCGACCCAGTCTTCTTCCATAGCCTCGCCGCGTAACGTGCGAGGTTTGTGGCACCGCTTGCGTGTGCTGCTTTCGCTGAACGATCCTCGCTGGGGTCGCGGCGATGACAACAACGCCGAGCGCGAAGGCAAAGACGAGCCAAAGCGTCAAAGCAAGCCGCCTCAGGACGGCCCCCCCGACCTCGACGAGTTGTGGCGCGACTTCAATCGCCGCCTGAATAACCTGTTCGGTCGCAAGGATAGCGGTAACGGTAACGATGGCCCCACGCCACTGCGTCCGGGTAACGGCCGAAGCGGTTCAGGCCTGGGCGTCGGTGTGCTGCTGGCGGTGCTTGTTGGCCTGTGGCTGGCCAGCGGTTTCTTTATCGTGCAGGAAGGCCAGACGGGCGTGATCCTGCAGTTTGGCCGCTTCAAGTATCTGGCAACGCCAGGTATCAACTGGCGCTTGCCGTATCCGATCGAATCGCACGAGATCGTGAACCTGTCGGGTGTGCGCACGCTCGAAATCGGTCGGACTACCCAGATCAAAGACACGAACCTGAAAGACTCGTCGATGCTCACGCAGGACGAAAACATCGTCGACGTGCGATTCTCGGTTCAGTACAACATTGCCAACCCCGTCGACTACCTGTTTTACAACCGTACGGACCGCGGCGGCGATGAAGAACTGGTGACGCAGGCGGCTGAGACGTCGGTGCGCGAGATCGTCGGCCGCAACAAGATGGACGCGGTGCTGTACGAAGGTCGCGATGCCGTTGGCCGCAACCTAGCCGAGTCGATTCAACGCATCTTGTCGGCGTACAAGACCGGCATCCGAATCCTTAGCGTCAACGTGCAGAGCGTGCAGCCGCCCGAGCAGGTGCAGGCCGCGTTCGATGACGTGACCAAGGCGGGCCAGGACCGCGAGCGTGCCATCTCCGAAGGTCAGGCTTATGCCAACGACGTGGTGCCCCGCGCCAAGGGTACGGCCGCACGTCTGGGTGAAGAGGCGCAAGGCTACAAGGCACGGGTCATCGCACGTGCGGAAGGTGATGCGGCTCGCTTTGCGTCGGTGCAACGCGAATACGCGAAGGCGCCGCAGGTCACGCGCGACCGTATTTATCTGGAAACCATGCAGGACATTTACGCCAACTCGACCAAGGTGCTGGTCGATCAGAGCAATGGCAGCCTGTTGTATCTGCCGCTGGACAAGCTGATCGCGCAAACGCAGGGCGATACATCGCGTTCGGCTGCCGCGCCTGGTGCGTCGCCCCAGGATAGTGGGTCTGCGCAAGGCGTGCCGACTCCCTCCAACCCGTCACCGGCCAATGACGCAGACTCGCGCTCGCGCGAAGCACTGCGCAACCGTGACCGTGATTCGCGCTAACAGGAGGGCACTATGAATCGTCTGATTTCTGCCTTCGTGGCGCTGGTCATTGCCCTGGCGGTGTTCTCGTCGGTGGTGTTCGTGGTGGACCAGCGGCAGTACGCCGTGGTGTTCGCCTTTGGTGAGATCAAACAGGTCATCAAGGAGCCGGGGCTGCATTTCAAGCTCCCGCCGCCGCTGCAGAACGTGGTGTTCATGGATAAGCGCCTGCAGACCATCGATGTGGCCGGCGCCGATCGTTTCATCACGGCTGAAAAGAAGAACCTGCTGGTCGACTGGTTTGTGAAGTGGCGCGTGTCCGATCCGCGTCTGTTCTACGTGAGCTTCAAGGGCGATAATCGCCTCGCGCAGGACAGCATGACGCAGAAGATCAACTCCATCGCTCGCGATGAGTTTGCGCGCCGCACCGTGTCTGACGTGGTATCGACGGATCGTGAAGCGGTGATGCAGAGCATCCTCAAGGGCGTGCAGGAGTACGGCAAGTCGGTCGGTGTAGACATCATCGACGTGCGTCTGAAGCGGGTGGACCTGCTGGCCAGCGTGACCGAATCGGTCTACCGCCGCATGGAAGCCGAGCGCAAGCGCGTGGCCAACGAGCTGCGTTCGACGGGTGCTGCAGAGGGCGAGAAAATCCGCGCCGATGCCGATCGTCAGCGCGAAGTCGTCCTTGCCGATGCCTACCGCGATGCGCAGAAGATCAAGGGTGAGGGCGACGCTCGCGCCGCTGACATTTACGCCGATGCGTTTGGCCGTGATCCGCAGTTCGCCGCATTCTGGCGCTCCATGGAGGCGTATCGCGCATCGTTCCGCGATCGGAAGGACGTGATGGTGCTGCAGCCGAACAGCGATTTCTTCAAATACATGCGCAGCCCGAACGGCGGCGGTTCGGCGCCAGCGCCGGCTGCCCAGACGGGGCGCCATCGCTAGTACAATGCGTCGCTGATCATTTGAGGCGGACAAACCCCGGCTTGCCGGGGTTTTGTTCGTTCGCCAACCGCACCCCATGGAAGAGTCACTCCCCACCGTTTTGCTGGCAGCGTGCGCGCTGGTGCTCGTAGTCGAGGGCATCTTGCCGTTCGTGGCACCACGGGCTTGGCGGCGCGCTTTCCAGACGCTGACCGAGCTGCCGGACGAAAAGCTTCGCGTGATCGGCCTAGTGTCGATGGCGATTGGCCTCATCCTCCTGCGGTTGCTGCATCGCTAGCGCACTGCCTGCGTTTTTACAAATTTCTGCTGTACCAAGACTCCCGAGCGAGACCGCCATGCCGACCAATTGGCTGCTGCCTGAATCCATTGCTGATGTGCTGCCTTCCGAGGCGCGCAAAATTGAAGAGTTGCGCCGCCGCATGCTCGACCTGTTCCGTACTTACGGCTACGAACTGGTCATGCCCCCCATGCTGGAGTACATCGAGTCGCTGCTTTCGGGCACCGGTCACGATCTGGACCTGAAGACGTTCAAGCTGGTCGATCAACTTTCGGGCCGCACCATCGGCCTGCGCGCCGACATCACGCCGCAAGTCGCCCGTATTGATGCCCACTTGCTGAACCGCGCTGGCGTGACGCGTCTTTGCTATGCGGGATCGGTATTGCATACGCGCCCGAGTGGATTCCACGTCACGCGCGAGCCGCTGCAGATTGGGGCCGAAATCTATGGCCATGCAGGCCTGGAAGCCGATCTGGAAATTCAGGAGCTGATGCTCGCCGCGCTATCGGGCGCGGGGCTGGCCGATGTACGCCTGGACCTTTGCCACGTTGGGGTGGTGGCGGCGTTGCTGGAACAATCGCCGGTTGCTGTCGGCCTTCAGGACGACCTCTTCACGGCGCTCGCAGCCAAAGATGTGCCTGCTCTGCGTGCCATCACGGCTGATCTGCCGCCGGTGCAGCGCGACGCCATCAACCTGCTGCCGGCACTGTACGGTGGTGTTGATGTGCTGGGCCGTGCGCGTAAGAAGTTGCCCGCGTTGCCCGCCATTGGCCGCGCGCTGGACGATTTGGCTACGCTGGCCGAGCGCGCAGGCGGTGCGACCGTCAATATTGACTTGGCCGACCTGCGCGGCTACCACTACCACAGCGGTGTGATGTTTACTGCCTATGTGGCCGGTGTGCCAAATGCCGTGGCGCGTGGCGGTCGGTATGACAAGGTCGGAGAGGCTTTCGGCCGTGCTCGCCCGGCGACCGGCTTTTCGCTGGACCTGCGTGAGGTCGCCGGCATTTCGCCGGTGGAGGCGCGCGCCGCTGCCATCCACGCACCCTGGTCGGGCGATGCCAAGCTTCGTGAGGCGATCGCTGCGCTGCGCGCGGCGGGCGAAATTGTCATCCAGTCGCTGCCGGGCCACCCGGAAGATCTGGAGGAGTTCGCTTACGATCGGCAACTCGTTGAAGAGGGCGGTCGCTGGATCGTCAAGCCCCGCAACGCTTCGGTCTGAAGTTGTTGCATAACGTTGTGTAAATACCCGGTAATTCCAGGGAAGGCCCTGGCAACAAGGGTAGAATACGTTTTTAACCCATCTGCAAATTCAACATGTCCGCACCAGCAGTGAGCCAAGGACGCAATGTCGTCGTCATCGGCACCCAGTGGGGTGACGAAGGTAAAGGGAAAATCGTCGATTGGCTGACCGATCATGCGCAAGGCGTGGTTCGTTTCCAGGGCGGACATAACGCAGGCCATACCCTCATCATCGGCGGCAAGAAGACGATTCTGCGTCTGATTCCGTCGGGCATCATGCGCGATGGCGTCGCGTGCTACATCGGCAACGGCGTCGTGCTCTCGCCTGAAGCGCTGTTCAAGGAAATCGACGAGCTGGAATCGGCCGGCGTGCAGGTGCAGAACCGCCTGCGCATTTCGGAAGCAACCAACCTGATCCTGCCGTACCACGTGGCCATCGACAAGGCGCGCGAAGCCAAGCGCGGCGCCGCCAAGATCGGCACTACCGGTCGCGGTATCGGCCCGGCATATGAAGACAAGGTGGCCCGCCGCGCGCTGCGTGTGCAGGACCTGTTCGACCCGGCTTACTTCGCCGAGCGTCTGCGCGAGAACCTCGACTTCCACAACTTTGTCCTGACGCAGTACCTGAATCACCCGGCGCTGGATTTCCAGCAGACCCTGGACGAGATGCTGTCGTATGCAGGCCGCATTGCCCCGATGGTGACGGATGTGTCGGCCGAACTGTTTGCCGCTAACGCTGCCGGCAAGAACCTGATGTTCGAAGGCGCGCAAGGCACGCTGCTCGATATCGACCACGGCACGTATCCGTTCGTCACGTCGAGCAACTGCGTGGCAGGCAATGCCGCTGCGGGTGCGGGCGTTGGTCCGGGCCAGCTGCATTACATCCTTGGCATTACCAAGGCGTATTGCACGCGCGTGGGTTCCGGCCCGTTCCCGAGCGAGCTGTATGACGCGGACAACCCGGCGCGCCAAGATCCGATCGGCGTGCGTCTGGCCAATGTCGGCAAGGAATTCGGCTCGGTCACGGGCCGGCCACGCCGCACTGGCTGGCTGGATGCCGCCGCCCTGCGTCGTGCGATCCAGATCAATGGTGTGTCGGGCCTGTGCATGACCAAGCTCGATGTGCTGGATGGCCTGGAAACCCTCAAGCTGTGCGTCGGCTACATGCTCGATGGCAAGCAAATCGACATCCTGCCGCGTGGCTCCGATGCCGTGGGGCGTTGCCAGCCGATCTACGAAGAATTCCCGGGCTGGAACACCTCGACGTTCGGACTGAAGGAGTGGGACGCGCTGCCCGAGACCGCCCAGGCTTACCTGAAGCGCGTCGAGGAAGTGGCTGGCATTCCGATCGCCATGATCTCGACCGGTCCTGACCGCGACGAGACCATCCTGCTGCGTCATCCCTACAAGGACTGACGCGGTGCTCTCAGATTCGCCCGGTGATTCGCCGGGCGAATTTGCATGGAGCGCCGTTTTTCATAGAACACGATAGCGGCAACTCACGCCGCATTCACGATACGAAGAGGTACACCATGAACCAGCCGATCAACGACGACTCGCACCTGTGGGTGTCTTGGGATGACTACCACGGCCTGATCGAGCGCCTGGCGCTCGTCGTGCACGAGTCGGGCTGGAAGTTTGACAAGATCCTGTGCCTGGCGCGCGGCGGCTTGCGCGTTGGCGATCAGCTTTCGCGCATTTACGACCTGCCGTTGGCCATCCTGGCGACCAGCAGCTATCGCGAAGCCGCTGGCACACAGCAGGGAGATCTCGACATCGCGCAATACATCACCATGACCCGTGGCGAGCTGTCGGGCCGCGTGCTGTTGGTGGATGATCTGGTGGATTCGGGCATCACGCTGGAGCGCGTTGGGCGTCACCTGAAGGAGCGCTATCCGGCCGTGACTGACGTGCGTACCGCTGTGCTGTGGCACAAGGCATGCTCGAAGATCAAGCCTGATTATGCCGTGCAGTTTCTTGCGACCAATCCGTGGATCCATCAGCCGTTCGAGGAGTACGACACGCTGCGCCCGCATAACTTGGCGGCCTGGATCAAGCGCGGCAAGTCACGTTCAGCCGGCAACGGCGAGGCGCCGGCAGTTTGAGACGTTGGTCGATTGCGTCGAGGCGCGAATGGAGTGGCGTGTGCGGCTTGCGTCGTGCGTGCCACTTCGGTAACCTGCTGTCACGGGCTGCAATATTGGCCCGAAACCCGCGTACGGATTGGCTTTGCAGGAGTTGCCCAATGCCAGGTACGCGGTTGATCGAAGCGAGGTGTGTCTTTGTGGATGCACTGGGCTTCGAGCCCACCCAGCGTTTGGGGCAGGTGAGTCCGGTGATTCTGGCTCAGCCCTGGCGCGATAGCCAAGACACAATGCACGTCGCACTTCGCGGAATGTCGCATCAGCAACTGAACAACGGCAATCCGGCCGCGGAAAAGAAAAACGGCGCAACTTGCGTTGCGCCGTTCCTAAACTCTGGTGCCCAGGAGAGGACTCGAACCTCCACGGAGTTACCCGCTAGTACCTGAAACTAGTGCGTCTACCAATTCCGCCACCTGGGCAGGTGTGCGTGTACCGAAGCTGTAATTATTACGGGGTCCAGCGATCCTGTCAACACTCTAGAAGAAAAAATTGAATCAACCGACTTATCCGATCCCAAGCCGCGAGGAAATCCTCGGTGTGCTGCGCACGTCGGGGTCTCCGCTGTCTGCTACCGATATTGCCAAGACGCTGTCTGTCACGCGCAAGGAGCATGACGGCTTTATCAAGCGTCTGACCGCCATGGAGCGGGATGGTCAGATCGAACTCAACCGCAAGGGGCGCTACGAACTGGCGCACCAGCCCAACTTCATCGAAGGGCGCGTGATTGGCCATCGCGATGGCTTCGGCTTCTTCGTGCGCGATGACGGCGAGCCCGATATTTTCCTGCCCGAGCGCGAGATGCAGAAGGCCATGCACGGTGACCGCGCCTTGGTGCGTGCCGTCGGCTATGACCGCCGCGGTCGCTCGGAAGGGCAGATCGTCGAGATCCTGCAGCGGGCCAACAAGCGCGTCATCGGGCGGTTGCTGTCGGAAAGCGGCACGCTGGTTGTGGCGCCGGAAGACAAGCGCCTGGGCCGCGACATCCTGATCGCCCCTAAGGGGCAAGGCAAGGCCAAGGTCGGCCAAGTGGTAAGCGTTGAGATCCTGGAATATCCGGACCGCTACGTACAGCCGATCGGCCGCGTGGTCGAAGTGCTGGGTGAGATTGACGATCCTGGCATGGAAATCGAAATCGCCGTGCGCAAGTACGGCGTGCCGCACGAGTTTTCTGAGCCGACGCAGCGCGAGGCGGAAGCGCTGCCCGACGTGGTCCGTGATGCCGATCTGGCTGGTCGCATCGACTTGCGCGATGTGTCGCTCGTCACCATCGACGGTGAAGATGCACGCGACTTCGATGACGCCGTCTACGCGGAGCCTGTCAAGATCGGCCGCACCAAGGGCTGGCGTCTGATCGTGGCGATTGCCGACGTGTCGCATTACGTGCGGCCCGGACATCCGCTGGATGCAGACGCCATTGATCGCGCGACCTCGGTCTATTTCCCGCGCCGCGTGATCCCGATGCTGCCGGAGAAGCTCTCCAACGGCTTGTGCTCATTGAATCCGGAAGTGGACCGTCTGTGCATGGTCTGCGACGCGGTGATCACGGCCAAGGGCGAGATCAAGGCTTATCAGTTCTACCCGGCGGTGATGCATTCGAAGGCACGCCTGACCTACAACGAGGTCTGGGCGATTCTGTCGAACGTGAAGGGTCCGGAGGCTGCCAAGCGGGCGCCGCTGGTGCCGCATCTGCAGGACCTGTACGAGCTGTATCAGACGCTGCTCAAGGCGCGCCGCGAGCGTGGCGCGATCGACTTCGACACCACCGAGACGTACATCGTTTGCAACGCGCAGGGCAAGATCGAGCAGATCCTGCCGCGCACCCGCAACGACGCGCACAGGCTGATCGAGGAGTGCATGCTGACGGCCAACGTCTGCGCGGCCGAGATGCTGGAGAAGTACAAACATCCGGCGCTGTACCGCATCCACGCTGGGCCGACGGAAGAAAAGCTGCAGGCGCTGCGAGCCTTCCTGAAAACGAGCGGCTTGACGCTGGGCGGTGGCGACAAGCCGCAGGCTGCCGATTACGCCGAACTGATGGAAAAAGTGGCAGCGCGTCCAGACGCGCCGATGCTGCAGACCATGCTGCTGCGCTCGATGCAGCAAGCGGTTTACAGTCCGGACAACATCGGCCACTTTGGCCTTGCGTATGAGGCATATGCGCACTTCACCAGCCCGATCCGCCGCTATCCGGATTTGCTGGTACATCGCTCCATCAAGGCGATCCTGCATCGCACGCGCTACGTGCCGGCGATGGCACCGGGCGTTCAGTTGAATAGCGCGCTGTCGCCCAAGGCGCGCCGTTTGCAAGCCGAAGCCGAGAAAGGCGTGCCGGCTGCGGTCGTCAACAAGGCCAAGACAGAAGCGATCTGGAATGAACTGGGCGTGCACTGTTCGACCAACGAACGTCGCGCCGACGAAGCCTCGCGCGATGTCGAAGCCTGGCTCAAGTGCTATTTCATGCGCGACAAGCTCGGCAACGAGTTCTCGGGCACCGTCAGCGCTGTCACATCGTTCGGCATCTTTGTGCAGCTCGACGAGCTGTACGTGGAAGGCTTGGTACACGTGACCGAGCTGGGCAGCGATTACTTCCAATACGACGAAGCCCGCAACGAACTGCGCGGCGAACGCACAGGCATCCGTTATCGCCTGACCGACCGCGTGCGCGTGCAGTTGCTGCGCGTGGATCTGGATGCCCGGAAGATGGATTTCCGCCTGATCCAGGAGCCTTCAACCAAGGCGCTGCGCCCGGCCAAGGTGACCGGTGCGCCGGAAGCCGCGACCGCGCGTCAGCCCGCCGGGGCAACGCCGGCGCCCTCGGTTGGCCGCAAGAAACCGCGCCAGTTAGCCGCATTGCTGGGCGGTACGGCCAAACCGGAGGAGTCGTTCGACGAGACGCTCGATCGCGTTATCGAAGAGCAGCCGGTGTTCGAGCCGGGTGGCCGTGCGCTGCCCCCGGGCCATGCCCACGCCAAGCCAGCGCGCAAGAAGCAGCCGGCGCGCAGCACGAAGCCCAAGGGCGGCGCCAAGACCGCCGCGCCGCGCAAGGCAGCAGGCCAGGCCCCGCGCAAGACCAAGGGGCGTTAAAGCGGGCGGGGAGCGTGGGTAGACGGGTACAATCGCGCCATGTCTAAATCCAAGCTCCTCATCGGCTTTCATGCCGTTACCGCCCGACTGCGTCACGGCGCCAAGTCGATCGACGAAATCTACTTCGAGGCCAACCGCCGCGACCGCCGCATGCAGGATTTCCTGAAAGTGGCGGAAGCAGCGGGCGTGCGTCTCATCCCCGCTGACGCCGACCGCCTGCGCGGCATCGCCGGCACCGACCGCCACCAGGGCGTGGTTGCCAAGGCAGAGTCACTGTCGCTGGCGCTCAATCTCGATGAACTGCTCGACGGCATTGAAGGTACGCCGCTGCTGCTGGTGCTCGACGGTGTGACCGATCCGCATAACCTGGGCGCGTGCCTGCGGGTGGCCGATGCTGCCGGCGCGCATGCCGTGATTGCACCGAAGGACCGCAGCGTTGGCATCAACACGACGGTCGCCAAGGTGGCCAGCGGCGCGGCCGAAACTGTCCCGTACATCACCGTGACCAACCTGGCGCGCACGCTGCGCGAGCTGCAGGAACGTGGCGTGTGGGTGATCGGCACGGCAGACGAAGCCGAACAGGATCTCTATCAGGCAGACTTCAAGGGCCCCATTGCCATCGTGATGGGCGCCGAAGGTGAGGGCATGCGTCGCCTCACGCGCGAAACGTGCGACGCGCTGGTCAGCATTCCGATGGCGGGCAGCGTGGAAAGCCTGAACGTGTCGGTGGCCAGCGGCGTGTGCCTGTTTGAAGCTGTGCGCCAACGCGCAGCGGCACCAGCCAAGAAGTAATGCGTGTCGAACCCACGGCCGCATCCGATGCGGCTGCATTGGCCCAGGCCCACGCCTGGGTCGAGGCCGCCCAGCACGTCATGGTGCTGACGGGGGCTGGCGTTTCGGCCGAGTCCGGCGTGCCCACGTTTCGTGATGCATTGACCGGCCTGTGGTCGCGCTTCAACCCCGAAGACATGGCCACCGAGGCCGCGTACCGCAAGCACCCGCGCATGGTGTGGGACTGGTATCAGGAGCGCCGCGAGCGCGTGCTGCAGGCGCAGCCGAATCCCGCCCATCTGGCGGTTGCCGCGCTGGCCAAGCGCAAGAAGGTGACGCTCGTCACGCAGAACGTCGATGGCTTACATCAGCGCGCCGGCAGCGAAGGCGTGATCGAGCTGCATGGCAACCTGTTCGCCAACAAGTGGCTTGGCGGCTGCGGCAAATGCGATGTCGCCACGGCCGAGCCGGGCCGGCCGCCGCGTTGTGCGACGTGCGGCGCGATGTTGCGCCCCGGCGTGGTGTGGTTTGGCGAGCAACTGCCGCTCGTGGCGAACTACCGCGCTGAAGAGGCCGCCAACACGTGTGACGTATGCCTAGTGGTGGGCACGTCCGGCATGGTGTATCCGGCGGCCGGGCTGCCGGGGTTGGCAAAGGACCACGGCGCCAAGGTGATCGTCGTGAATCCGGAGCCTAGCGCGCTGGATGCAACGGCCGATCTGGTGATCCACCAGCCGGCGGGCGTGTGCTTGCCCGCCATGCTGGGATAAAGCGCGCGTTCTTCTTACGCTGCCACGCGCAGCGGCTCAATCAACGCTTCCAACTTGACTGCGTCCGCCGCAAACAGGCGGATGCCTTCGGCCAACTTTTCGGTGGCCATGGCATCGGCGTTCATCTGCCAGCGGAACGATTTCTCGTCGGCCGGCAGGCGCACGATGTTGGCGGCGTTGGCATTGTCCGGCGAGAGCTTGCGTTCGACCGGCGCGTCGGACTGCTGCAACTGGGCGAGCAGATCCGGGCTGATGGTCAGGAGGTCGCAGCCGGCCAGTTCAACGATCTGCGAGATGTTGCGGAAGCTCGCGCCCATCACTTCGGTCGGGTAGTCGAACTTCTTGTAGTAGTTATAGATGCGCAGGACAGACTGCACGCCCGGGTCGTTCGCTCCGCCTTGCGCGACCGGGTCCCAGTTGGCGCCGGCGTCCTTTTTGTACCAGTCGTAGATGCGGCCGACAAAGGGCGAGATGAGCTGCACGCCCGCTTCCGCACATGCCACCGCCTGGGCCAGCGAGAAGAGCAGCGTCATGTTGCAGCGGATGCCTTCGGTGCGGAGCTGATCCGCCGCGCGGATGCCTTCCCACGTCGACGCGATCTTGATCAGCACGCGTTCGCGCGCCACGCCCCGCGCCTCGTACAACGAGATCAAATGTTTGGCCTTGGCGACCGTCGCCTCGGTGTCGAACGACAGGCGCGCATCGACTTCGGTCGACACGCGGCCCGGGATGATCGACAGGATTTCGCAGCCGAATGCCACGAGCACGGCATCGATGATGTCTTCCACACTGTCGCTGCGGGCGTCGCGCACGGCTTGTTCCAGCAGCGGGCGGTATTCGGCTTTCTGCACGGCTTTGAGGATCAGCGACGGATTGGTCGTTGCATCGTGCGGCGCGTAGGCGCGCATGGCCTGGAAATCGCCTGTGTCGGCGACGACGGTGGTGAACTGCTTGAGTTGATCGAGCTGAGTCATGAAGCGAGTCCGAAGTACGTTCCAGCGTTGCGCTGGAGGTGGAAAGGTGAATCGATTGTACTCCGCAGGTTTGGCTCCGCCAGCCGGCCGAGAGCCATCGAATTGATCCGGTACACTACCGGGTTTTCCGATCCCGACCGAGTTTTGCGATGACGCAGGATGAACTGAAGGCGCTGGTGGCGCAGGCTGCAGCGGATTACGTATTGGCCAACGTGCCCGAGGGCGCCGTGCTGGGTGTCGGCACCGGCTCGACGGCCAACCTGTTCATCGACGCCATGGCGCCGCATAAGGCGCGCTTTGCTGGCGCGGTGTCCAGTTCCGAGGCGTCGACGCGTCGGCTGCAGGGCCATGGCTTCACGGTGCTCGATTTGAACGAAGTCGATGTCATTCCCGTCTACGTGGACGGCGCTGACGAAATCGACGCCTCGGGCGCCATGATCAAGGGCGGTGGCGGTGCGCTCACGCGTGAAAAGATCGTTGCCTCGGTTGCCAGCGTGTTCGTCTGCATTGCTGACGGCAGCAAGCTTGTTGAGGCGATGGGCACCTTCCCGTTGCCGGTTGAAGTGGTGCCCATGGCACGCGCCGCCGTGGCCCGCCAACTTGCTGCGCTGGGTGGCCAACCGCGTCTGCGCATGACCAAGGAAGGCCAGATCTACAAGACCGACAACGGCAACGTGATCATCGATGTGGTGGGCCTGCGCATTGCCGATCCGAAGGGTCTCGAATCGATCGTCAACGATATTCCGGGCGTGGTGACGGTCGGCCTGTTTGCAAAGCGCGGCGCCAACGTGCTGCTGCTGGGAACGGAAGCGGGTGTGCAGCGGCGCGATTTCTGATCGCTAGCCATTTCTCAGCGAAAGGCTGCTCATGTAAATGGGCAGCTTTTTTTTATGCTTGTTGCGGCACTTTGGATTACCGTTGACCAAACAAAAAGCCGTTCAGTTTGCGCTGAACGGCTTTGTTTTTGATCGCGGCAAATCAGGCCGAGGGCGGCGGCACGTAGCCGGCAGCCTCGTCTGCGCCGTCGCCAAAGAAGTACTTCTCGGTCTGCTTGAGCAGGTACTGGCGTGCGCGCGAATCGGCCATGTTCAGGCGGTTTTCGTTGATCAGCATGGTCTGGTGCTTGAGCCAGCCAGCCCAGGCTTCCTTCGAGACGCTTTGCCAGAGTTTCTTGCCCAGTTCGCCGGGCAGGGGCGGGAAGTCGAGACCTTCGGCTTCCTTGTTGAGCTTGACGCAGTGGACCATGCGGGCCATGGGGATTCCTTTTGTGTGGCGGGAGCGCCGCTCAAACGCGACGCAGGTGCCGCTATTGTAAAGGCCGCGCGCCGCCGGGCTTGGATTCCACGACGCGCGCCAAGGGTTTAGAGCTTCTTCATCAGCACCATCGATCGCCGCTGCCAGTTGTAGAGCTTGCGGCGGTCTTCCGGCAGATCGTCCACGCCGGCACGCACGAAACCGCGCTTGAGGAACCAGTGTTCCGTCCGCGTGGTGAGCACGAACAGGCGCTTGAGGCCCAGCGCACGTGCGCGCACTTCGGTGTGCTTGAGCAGACGCTCGCCGTCGCCGGTGCCTTGGCTGTCTGGGGAGACGATCAGACAGGCCATTTCGGCCATGCCGTCCTTCGGATACGGATACAGCGCCACGCAGCCAAAGATGATGCCGTCGTGCTCGATGACCGAGAAGTTGGCGATGTCGCGCTCCAGCAGACGGCGTTCGCGCGGCACCAGCGTGCCGTCAGCTTCCAGCGGCTCGATGAGCGAGACGATGCCGCCCACGTCGTCCAGCGTGGCCTCGCGCAGGTATTCCAGATCGGTGTGCGACACCATGGTGCCCACGCCATCGTGCAGGAACAGCTCCAGCAGGATGCTGCCGTCCAGCGCGAACGGGATTACGTGTGCCCGGCGCACGCCGCCGCGCATCGCCTTGACGATGTGCTGCAGGTAATAAGCCGTGTCGTGCGACAGGCTGCCGTCGCGCAGGCGCTCGATGGCCGTTTCCATCGACAGGTCCTGCTGCAGCTTGCCCACGCGGTCCGTGATGCCGGGCAGCTCCGTGATGAAGATGAGCTTGTCGGCCTTAAGCGCCGTGGCGGTGTTGGCGGCCACGTCTTCCATCGACAGGTTGAACGCCTGGCCCGTGGGCGAAAAGCCCAGCGGCGACAGCAGCACGATCTTGCGGTTGGACAGGGAGTGCTGGATCGACTCCGCATCGATCTTGCGCACCAGCCCCGTGTGTTGGAAATCCACGCCGTTGACGATGCCCACCGGCCGCGCCGTCACGAAGTTGCCGGATACCACCGACATGCGCGCGCCGGCCATCGGAGTGTTGGGCAGGCCTTGGCTGAAGGCCGCTTCGATATCCAGACGCAGTTCTCCGGAGGCCTCCTTGGCGGATTCCAGCGCGGCGGCGTCCGTCACGCGTACGCCATCCACGAACTGGGTTTTCACGTTGCGCAGGGCAAGCTGTTCTTCCACCTGCGGGCGCGAGCCGTGCACGAGCACGATGCGCATGCCCATCGCATGCAACAGCGCGACGTCGTTGACGAGTGCGCCCAGCATGCCGGCCTGGACCAGCTCGCCACCGAAGCCGATCACGAAGGTCTTGTCGCGGAAGGAGTGAATGTAAGGCGCCACCTCGCGCAGCCAGTCCACGAACTGCTGCTGTTCGGGCGTGGGCGGAATTGGGGCGACGTCGACAGGGGCGGGCGTGTGCGCCGCCAGCGAAACGCCGGAGGCGGGGGCGGAGGAGCGAGCGGTCACGGACGGAGGAGGAAAAGCGGCACGGGGCGCGGGCCGGCGTAGGAAAGATGCGCGGATTATAATCCCGCCCGATGTCAGATTCCCACGCCCAGCCGCCCCGGCCACGCCCGGCGGCGCCTTCCCCGAAATCGCCGAAAGACACGCAGCCGCCCGAGCGCAAGCCCGGCGGCAATGGTCGTCCGCCGCGCCGCCAAAAGCCCACGCCGGAAGAGCTCGCCGCGGCGCTGGAGGCGCGCCGCGCACGTGCCAACCGCGTACCCCCGATTACGTTTCCCGAAGCGCTGCCCGTGTCGGCCCGGCGCGACGAGATCGCCCAGGCCATCGCCGCCAACCAGGTGGTGATCGTCTCGGGTGAGACCGGCTCGGGCAAGACCACGCAATTGCCGAAGATCTGCCTGTCGATCGGGCGAGGCATTGGCGCGGGCGGTACCGGGCTGATCGGCCATACGCAGCCGCGCCGGATTGCAGCCACGTCTACGGCCAAGCGTATCGCGCAGGAAATCGGCACGCCGGTGGGCGAGCACGTGGGTTTTCAGGTGCGCTTCAACGACACGCTCTCTGCGGGGGCGTCGGTCAAGCTGATGACTGACGGCATCTTGCTGGCCGAGACGCAGAACGATCCGCTGCTGCGCGCCTACGACACGATCATCATCGACGAGGCGCATGAACGCAGCCTCAACATCGATTTCCTGATCGGCTATCTCAAGCAGCTTCTGCCGCGCCGGCCCGACCTGAAGGTGATCATTACCTCGGCGACCATCGACGCGCAGCGGTTTGCCGAGCACTTTGCTGGCCCAAAGGGGCCAGCGCCTGTCATCGAAGTCAGCGGCCGGTTGTATCCGGTCGAGGTGCGCTACCGGCCGATTCAGCGCGACGAGAAGGACAAGGAGCGTGATCTCTACGAAGCGCTCGTCGATGCGGTGGACGAACTGGCCCGCGAAGGCTCGGGCGACGTGCTGATCTTCCTGCCGGGCGAGCGCGAGATTCGCGAGGCGGCCGAGGCGCTGCGCAAGCACCATCCCGCGCATACCGAGATTTTGCCGCTGTTTGCGCGCCTGTCGGTGCAGGAGCAGGAGCGTGTGTTCCGGCCGTCCAACGCGCGTCGCATCGTGCTGGCGACGAACGTGGCCGAGACCTCGCTGACGGTGCCGGGTATTCGCTATGTGGTCGATACGGGGCTGGCGCGTGTCAAGCGCTATTCGTATCGCAACAAGGTCGAGCAACTGCAGATCGAGCCGGTGTCGCAAGCTGCGGCCAACCAGCGTGCTGGTCGATGCGGCCGGGTGGCCGATGGCGTTTGCATCCGCTTGTATGAAGAAGCGGATTTCATTGCGCGGCCGCGTTTTACCGATCCGGAGATCCTGCGTTCTTCGCTGGCGGCGGTCATTCTGCGTATGAAGGCGCTGCGGCTGACGGACGTCGAACAGTTTCCCTTCATCGAGCCGCCGCTCGGCCGCGCGATTGCCGACGGCTACCAGCTCCTGCAAGAACTCGGTGCCGTCGACGACGAAAACGCGCTGACTCCGCTGGGCAAGCAGGTCGCTCGCCTGCCGCTGGACCCACGCGTGGCGCGGATGATCCTGGCCGGCCGCGACCACCAGTGCCTGCGCGAGATGCTGATCATCGCAAGCGCCTTGTCCGTGCAAGACCCACGGGAGCGCCCGCAAGAACTGCAGCAGCAGGCGGATCAGGCGCATCGCCAGTTTGCCGATGAGAAATCGGAGTTCCTCGGCTGGGTGAAGCTGTGGAAGTGGTTTGAAGAGGCCGTCGCGCACAAGAAGTCGAACAAGCAGCTGCAGGACCAGTGCCGCTCGCATTTCCTGTCGCACGTGCGATTGCGTGAGTGGCGCGACGTGCATTCGCAGCTGCACACCACGGTGGCGGAGCAGGGCTGGAAGCTCAATGAATCCGATCCGACCTATGAGCAGTTGCACCTGGCGCTGCTGACGGGGCTGCTCGGCAATATCGGTGTGCGCATCGAAGAGGCGGATGGGAAAGGCCGCGAATACCTCGGCGCGCGCGGTATCAAGTTTTTCCTGTGGCCGGGTTCAGTCATTGCGCGCAAGGCGGGCAAGTGGGTCGTTGGTGGCGAGCTGATCGAAACCAGCCGCCTGTTCGGCCGCACACTGGCACGCATCGAGCCCGAATGGGTGGAGAAGGTCGGCGCGCACCTCTTGAAGGTGTCGTGGAGCGATCCGCACTGGGAAAAGAAGGCCGGACAGGTGATGGCCTTTGAGCGTGGCACGCTGTACGGCCTGCCGATCTATCAGCAGCGTCGCGTGCACTTTGGGCCGATGCAGCCGAAGGAAGCGCGCGAGATGTTCATCCGCCGCGCGCTGGTCGATGGCGAATTCGAAACGCGTCTGCCGTTCTTCACGCACAACCAGCGCCTGGTGCGTGAGATCGAAAACCTCGAACACAAGTCACGCCGGCAAGACGTGTTGGTGGACGACGAGCTGATCTACGCGTTCTACGACAGCCAGATTCCGGCGGACATCTACAACACCGTATCGTTCGAGCGCTGGTATGCCGAAGCCGCCAGCGCAAGCGGCAAAAGCGGCCAGAAGCTGCTGTACCTGAATCGCGATGACCTGATGCGGCACGAAGCGGCCGGCATCACGACCGACCTGTTCCCGAAGGTGCTGCCGATTGCCGGCATCGACATGGGCCTGACGTATCACTTTGAGCCCGGCAGCCCGCGCGACGGCGTAACGCTCACAGTGCCGCTGTACGCGCTCAACCAGGTGCCCGCGCAGCGCACCGAATGGCTGGTGCCGGGCATGCTAAAGGAGAAGGTGCATCTGCTGCTGAAGAGCCTGCCGCAGAAGCTGCGCCGCCATTGCGTGCCGCTGCCGGACTACGCCGCCGGATTCGTCTCGCGCGTGCGGTTGGGGGATGGCGACCTGCTCGACCGCTTGATCGCCGACGTGCGCGAGCAGACCGGCATCGCGCTCAAGCGCGCCGACTTCAAGCTCGAAACGCTGCCCGCACATCACTTCATGAATTTCAAGGTGATCGACGAGCACGGCCGCCAGCTCGACATGGGTCGCAATCTGGCCCAGTTGCGCGCGGAACTGGGCGGGCGCGCGCAGCAGACATTCCAGTCGATCGCCGCGCAGGATGCTGCCGTGGCTGGAGCCCAGAACGAGGGTGCTAAGCCCGGCAAGGCAGGCAAGTCGGAAGCCCCGGCAAACGCCGCGCTTTACTCGGGCCTGACCACCTGGAATTTTGGCGAGCTGCCGGAACTGCTGGAGGTGCGCAAAGGCAGCCAGACGCTGTTCGGCTATCCGGCACTCGTCGATGCCGGTGACCACTGCGATGTGGAAGTCTTCGATGATCCGGCGGAAGCCACGCGCATCCATCGCCTGGGCTTGCGGCGGTTGTTTGCAATTCAGCTGCGCGAGCCGTTGAAGTACCTGGAAAAGAACATCCCGGGCCTGTCGCAAATGGCAATCCAGTTCATGAACCTGGGCACGCAGGATGATCTGCGCGACCAGATCCTGGATGCCACGCTGGAGCGCGCCTGCCTGCAAGACCCGCTGCCCACCGATGACGCCAGCTTCGGTGCCCGTAAGGACGAAAGCCGCGCGCGCCTGACGTTGCTGGCGCAGGAGATCGCGCGGCTGGTTGGCGCCATCCTGGCCGAATATGCGCAACTGCCGCGCAAGCTGCAGATCGCCAAGCCGTTTGCCGCCGCCACCGCCGATATCGACGCGCAGATCAAGACGCTGATGCACAAGCGCTTTATCGAGGCGACGCCGTACGCGCAGTTGACGCACTTTCCGCGATACCTGAAGGGCATCGCGCTGCGCATCGACAAGCTCAAGGCTGACCCGACGCGCGACACCCAGCGGATGCAGGAGATGGCGCCGCTCGTCCAGCAATACCAACGCGCGGAAAAGGCCCTGCGGGTGCAAGGGCAGGGCGGCAATGATCCACGCATGGAGGAATTCCGCTGGATGCTGGAGGAGTTGCGCATCGCCCTGTTTGCACAGGAGTTGCGCACGCCGGTGCCGATGTCGGTCAAGCGCCTGCAGAAGGTGTGGGAATCAATGCAGCGATAGCTGCAATGCGTTGTTGGGAGCGGGGAAAGTTCCCGTTTTCTTTTTTTGATTTGTGTCAGCGACGGCGTAAATGCGAGCGTTAAAATGGCTGGCTAAGTTGCTGAATCTTCTCGATATGTCTGCCTTGCGCGCCTCGTTTGCCTCCCGTTGGTTTTCCACGCTTGTCGTGTCGGCCGCTGCTTTAATGGCAGCGCATGCGGCGCGTGCTGAAGTCGTCACCGTGCTCAACTCGGGCGACGCAAGCGTCTCTCTGATCGACAAGGACACCCGCAAGGTGCTCGAGACGTTCCCGATCGGCAAGGAGCCGCACCACCTGATCGCCACGCCTGACGAAAAATCGTTGATCGTCGCCAACGCAGTCGGCAACGAACTGGTGTTCCTCGATCCCGTGACCGGCAAGATTCAGCAGCGTGTGCCGCGCATCGACGATCCGTATCAGATCGGCTTCTCGCCGGACCAGAAGTGGTTCCTGACCACCGGCAACCGGCTGGACCGCATTGATATCTACCGCTGGGACGGTCACGCGCTGACCATCGCCAAGCAAGTGCCCGCGGCCAAGACGCCGAGCCACATTGCCTATACCGCCGACAGCAAGATCGCGTTCGTCACCCTGCAGGATTCCAACGAGGTGATGGCCATCGACCTGCCCACGCAGACCGTGATGTGGCGCATGACCATTGGCTCCGCACCGGCCGGGGTGTGGGTCACGACCGACCAGAAATAC
Source organism: Ralstonia chuxiongensis (assembly GCF_024158925.1). NCBI lineage: Bacteria > Pseudomonadati > Pseudomonadota > Betaproteobacteria > Burkholderiales > Burkholderiaceae > Ralstonia > Ralstonia chuxiongensis. The sequence goes on from NZ_JAMYWC010000003.1 coordinate 643,741, forward strand.
CTGCTGGTTGGCATGACCGGCGCCGATTACGTCGAAGTGATCGACTGGCACAACCGCACCAGCGTCAAGCGCATCCCGACCGGCAAGGGCGCGCACAACTTCCGCGCGCTGGGTGACAAGCGCCACTTGTTCCTGTCGAACCGCGTGTCGGGCACGATCAGCATCATTGATCAGCAAACGCTGACCAAGGTGGGCGACATCACCGGCCTGCCGCCTGGCCCCGACGACATGGAATTGACCGCCGACGGCAAGCAGCTTTGGGTGACCTGCCGCTGGGCTAAACGCGTGGCGATCGTCGACGTGGCAAGCCGCAAGGTCGTGGAAGAGATCAAGGTCGGGCGCTCGCCGCACGGCATTTACTTCCGCACGCGCGCTCCGCTGATTTGAGCATCACGACGATGAAATCCCGCCTGTCGATGTTGCGCACGTTCGCTGCCACGGCAGCGCTGGGCCTGTGCGCGCTCGCCACGGCCGCACCCGGTGGTGTGAATGCCGGTGCGTGCAAAGGTACCGTCTACCTGACATTCGACACCGGCAGCATGAGCCAGGCGCAGTTGATTGCTGACACACTGCGCCGCCATCGCATCCACGCCACGTTCTTCCTTGCCAACGAGAAGACCATCCACGGCGACAGCACGCTGGACGACGGCTGGGCGCCTTACTGGAAATCGCTTGCCGCCGACGGCCACGCATTCGGTACGCACACCTTCGATCACGTCTACTACAAGGGCGAGGCGGGTGCGGGCAAGGTCCGCTTCCGCCCTCAGTTTGGCGAGCAGGGCGGCCGCAATGTCTTGTGGGGCGAGCCTGAATTCTGTGCGGAACTGAAATACAGCGCCGCGCGCTTCAAGGCCATGACCGGTCAGCCGATGGACCCGTTGTGGCGCGCGCCGGGTGGTCACCTTTCGGCAACGACCGAGGCCTGGGCCAAGCAATGCGGGTTTGCCCACGTGGCATGGGCGCCCGCCGGTTTCCTGGGCGATGAGTTGCCGTCCGAGCGTTATCCGAACGACGCGTTGCTGCAGAAGGCGCTGTCCAACTTGCGCGATGGCGACATCACCATGGCGCATCTGGGCATCTGGTCGCGCAAGGATCCGTGGGCGCCAGCGGATCTGGAGCCGCTGATCACCGGCCTGGAGCGCAAGGGTTTCTGCTTTGCCACGCTGCGCGATCATCCGCAGTACAAAGCCTGGTTTGCTGCTCACCCGGCACACACGGCAGCCCGCTGACATGTTTGACTGGATCGCCGACACCTTCACGCAGGCCCAGGATGTGCTCTTCCAGCACGTCGTGATGCCGATCACTTATGCGGTCGGCCTGGGTGGTTACGTTGAAGATGCGTACCCCGGCACTGAGTGGTTGCTGATGGGGCTCGTGCAGATCGCCGTGCTGCTGCTGATTTTCCGTCCGCTGGAGCGCTGGCGCCCCGTGGAGCCGATGCATGACCGCAAGGCCGTGCGCGCCGATATCTTCTACACGCTGTTTCACCGCCTGGGATTCTTTCCGCTGCTGCTGTTCTTCACGCTGCAGCCGTTGATCGACGGCCTCGACGGCAGGCTGCGGTTCTGGGGCTGGGCGCATCTGAATGTGGAAGACTGGTGGCCAGGCGTCACGTCGGTTTCCATCGTCAGCTTTCTGATCTATCTGGTGTTGTTCGACCTGCTCGACTACTGGTATCACCGCCTCTCGCACAAGTTTCACTGGTGGTGGAACCTTCATTCGCTGCATCACAGTCAGCAACAGATGACGCTCTGGTCCGATGACCGCAACCACATCCTCGACGATGTGCTGCGCGGCGCGGTTTTTGCCATCGCGGCGCTGGCCATTGGGGTGGAACCCTCGCAGTACGTGTTGCTGGTCGCCATTTCGCAATTGCTGCAAAGCCTGCAGCATGCCAACGTGCGGCTGCATTTCGGCTGGCTGGGCGACCGGCTGCTGATCTCGCCGCGCTTTCATCGTATGCATCACGCCATTGGGCTGGGGCACGAGGTGCCAGGTAAACCCGGCGTGCTGGGTGGCTGCAATTTTGGCGTGCTGTTCCCGTGGTGGGACATGCTGTTCGGCACCGCCATCTTCTCGCCGGAGTACCACGCCACCGGTATCCGCGATCAACTTCCCGCACCGCAAGGGCGCTCGCGCGACTACGGGCGCGGCGTGCTGCGTCAGCAGTGGCTCGGCCTCAAGCGCTTGTTCGGCCGAGCGTAAAGCGCACGTGCGGCGGCACCAGCGTCGTCTCTGCGCGCTGTGCTAGGCTGTTCGCTCCCTGATTTCCCGATTTCTGCATGAACGACCTGATTCGCTCATTTGGCCGGGCGCTGCTCTCGCAACTGCATCCGCGCATGCTGTTCCTGACAGTGCTGCCTTTCGTCGTGGCCGTGGTGGTCTGGGGCGGAGTGCTGTATTTCGGCTGGGATGCCATGAACGGCATGGCCCGCAACGCTGTGGAAGGCTGGGCCTTCATGGGCTGGATCAAGAGCGGCCTCAACGCCATCGGCATGGCCGGGTTGTGGTCGGCCATTGCGCCGTTGCTCGTGATCACCTTGTTGGTGCCGGTGATCGTCGTATCGATTCTCGTGCTGGTGAGCGTGGCGTCGGTGCCGGTGGTTATGCGTTTTCTTGATCGCAGCTATCCGCAGTTGGAGCGTCACAAGGGCGGCTCGGTGTTGGGCAGCCTGATGCATGCGCTGCTATGCACGCTGGTGGTCATCGTGGTGGCCATCGTCACTCTGCCGCTGTGGCTGATTCCACCGTTTTTTGCACTGATTCCACCCTTGTTGTGGGGTTGGCTCACGTACCGGTTGATGACGTACGATGCGCTGGCTGACCACGCTACAGCCGAAGAGCGCCGCGCGATCATGCAGCGCTACCGGCTGCCGCTCCTGGGCATTGGCGTGGCGGTTGGCATGCTGGGCTCGGCGCCGACGCTGCTGTGGGTATCGTCGGTGGTGACGATTGTGCTGTTCCCGATCATCGCCATCGCCGTCATCTGGTTGTATGTGCTGATCTTCATTTTCTCAGCACTCTGGTTCGGTCATTTCTGCTTGCGTGCGCTCACGCGCCTTCGCGCTGAAGCGCCGCCTGCGCGCATGGTCGAGGCCAGCGTGATCGAAGTCACTACCATTGAACTACCTCGCGAATAATCAGAAACCATCGGAACTGACATGGCTTTCGGCATGATCATCATCGGCGACGAGATTCTCTCCGGCCGCCGCGAAGACAAACACCTGCGCAAGTTGATCGAAGTGCTCGGCGAGCGCGGCCTAGCGTTGGAGTGGGCGGAATACGTCGGCGATCAACCCGCGCGCATCACGAGCGTCCTCAAACGTACCTTCGCCAGCGATGACGTGGTGTTCTGCACTGGCGGTATCGGCGCAACACCCGATGACCACACACGCCAATGCGCAGCTGCTGCGCTGGGCGTACCGTTGGAGCTGCATCCGGAAGCGCGCGAGCAGATCACGTTGCGCATTTCCGAGTCGGCCAACGGTGACCCGGTCAAGGGCGATGTCTCCACGCCCGAAAACCAGCACCGCTTCAAGATGGGCGAGTTTCCGCAGGGCGCACGCATCATCCCGAACAGCTACAACCGTATCCCCGGTTTTTCGGTGGTGCATCACCATTTCATGCCGGGTTTTCCGGTGATGGCGTGGCCGATGATGGAGTGGGTGCTTGACACCTATTACGCCGACCAATTCCACCGCGCGCCGCGCGAGGAGCGCTCGTTCCTGGTGTTCGGCTTGCCGGAGTCGCGGCTTACGCCGCTGATGGAACGCATCGAAGCTGAGTTCGATGGTGTGAAGGTTTTCAGTCTGCCCAGCGTGGGCGATGCAGCGCGCGGTGAGCGCTATGCCCGCTCGCACATCGACCTGGGCGTTAAGGGCTCACCGGACGCTGTGGTGCGCGCCTATGTGTTGCTGCGAGAGGGCGCGTTGGCGCTGGGTGGCGAGATTTTCGAGGCGGACGCCCCCCCGGCGTCCTGACGCCCAGCAGCGTGCCTCAAGCGCCGTGCCAGGGCAGGCCCCGGAAGCACCAGCCTTCCACGGTCTTGCGATGGCCTTCGGTGTCTTTTGCGCCCTCAAAACCTTCCAACACATCCATCGCTGCCGCATAGCCTGCTTGCGCAGCCGCTGCTGCCGCGTGCTTGGAGCGCGCGGCGCTGCGGCACAGGAACAGCACCGGCGCATCTTTCGGCACGGCGGCTTCCAGCGCGCTCAGGAAGTTGGCGTTGCGCACACCGCCCGGATACTGATTCCACTCCACATGCACAAACTGGCTTGGCGAAATGTCCGGCGTGCCAACCCAGTCGAGTTCGGCACGCGTGCGCACATCCACGAGTCGCGCTTGCGGGTCGGCGGCCAACAATGCGGCAGCCTCTTGCGGCGACAGTGCGCCGAAGTACGGCAGTTGGTCTGCCTCGCGGCGGGCGGCAGCAGCCTCGAGCAGGGACTCGCGGGTCAGCGTGATGGCAGTCATGATGGGCAGGAACGGGTGAAAGGGTAAACGATCATTCTAGCGCGGCCGTCACATGACGCGGGCGAAAATCCCCGTAGTGGTGCGCGCACATCCCATGTGCACACAAATAGTGCAGCTTGGGGCGATATGCACCGTTGTGGTGCGTTGACTATGCTGCTTGAACAGCGTTAGCTCGATCAGCGGGCAGCGCGAGCATGAGGTCGGCCGGATTGCCGGCGCGCGCGCACCGTGTCCCGGCATGGGCTGGCGCGGCGCTGCACTGTTTGCGGGAGTGGATGCCCGATGTCGGACCGGAATTGGCATAGTTTCTGCTAAGATTCCCGCGGTCTTTTTCGGGGGCGTCCGTTCGTGTCGGACGACCTTGCTGGAAAGAAGATGTTTCGGAGTGAGGACGAATTGCAGCCGATGTGCAGCGATCCGTCACACAACCGGCTCACAATACTTTGCGTTATTGCGCTACCAGGAGAATGGCATGTCCCAAAGCATTGCAGACGTGATGAAGCTCGTGAAGGAAAACGACGTCAAGTTCGTCGATTTCCGCTTCACAGATACCAAGGGTAAGGAGCAGCACGTCTCGGTCCCCGTTTCGCACTTCGACGAAGACAAGTTCGAAAGCGGTCACGCATTCGACGGCTCGTCGATCGCCGGCTGGAAGGGCATCGAAGCGTCGGACATGCTGCTGGTGCCGGATGCAAACACCGCACACGTCGACCCGTTCTACGAAGAGCCGACCCTGGTCCTGACCTGCGACGTGGTCGAGCCGTCGGACGGCAAGGGCTACGACCGCGACCCGCGCTCGATCGCCAAGCGTGCTGAGGCCTACCTGAAGAGCACCGGCCTGGGCGACACCGCCTACTTTGGCCCGGAACCCGAATTCTTCATCTTCGACGGCGTGACCTGGAACATCGACATGCAGGGTTGCTTCGTGAAGATCGATTCCGAAGAAGCTCCGTGGTCGTCGGGCAAGGAGTTCGAACACGGCAATTCGGGTCACCGTCCGGGCAAGAAGGGTGGCTACTTCCCGGTTGCTCCGATCGATACGTTCCAAGACATGCGCTCGGAAATGTGCCTGATCCTGGAATCGCTGGGCATTCCGGTTGAAGTGCACCACCACGAAGTGGCAGGCCAAGGCCAGAACGAAATCGGCACGAGGTTCAGCACGCTGGTGCAACGCGCCGACTGGACCCAACTGCAAAAGTACGTGATCCAGAACGTCGCACACACCTACGGCAAGACCGCAACGTTCATGCCGAAGCCGGTCGTGGGCGACAACGGTTCGGGCATGCACGTTCACCAGTCGATCTGGAAGGACGGCCAGAACCTGTTCGCAGGCAACGGCTACGCAGGTCTGTCGGAATTCGCGCTGTACTACATCGGCGGCATCATCAAGCACGCTCGCGCGCTGAACGCCATCACCAACCCGGGTACGAACTCGTACAAGCGTCTGGTGCCGGGCTTCGAAGCTCCGGTCAAGCTGGCCTACTCGGCACGCAACCGCTCGGCTTCGATCCGTATTCCGTACGTTGCGAACCCGAAGGGCCGTCGTATCGAAACGCGCTTCCCGGATCCGCTGATGAACCCGTACCTGGGCTTCTCGGCACTGATGATGGCCGGTCTGGATGGCGTGCAGAACAAGATCCACCCGGGCGAAGCTGCCGACAAGAACCTGTACGACCTGCCGCCGGAAGAAGACGCAAAGATCCCGACCGTGTGCTCGAGCCTGGATCAGGCCCTCGAATACCTGGACAAGGATCGCGAGTTCCTGACCCGCGGTGGTGTGTTCTCCAACGCCATGCTGGACGCCTACATCGAGCTGAAGATGGAAGAAGTCACGCGCTTCCGCATGACGACGCACCCGCTCGAGTTCGAGATGTACTACTCGCTGTAATCTGCGAGCGCCCCGGGCAATGTGTCGGGGCGAAGAGACGGTTGTGAGAGGAGGGGCGGCGCAGGTCGCCCTTCCTTTTTATGAGCGGAGTTTTGTGGCTAGAATGAGCGTCCGCCGGACTCCGGCGCCCGATCGACGTATCCGCCAGGTTCCACTCATGTCCCGTCCTTCCCCACGCATCGCATCCGGACTGTTTGCCGCGGCTGCGGCGGTGTTTGCCACGCTGTCCGTGCAGGCGCCCGCGTACGCCGATGATGTCTATTTGTGCACCGGCCCGAACGGCGTGCCGGAGTACCGTAACAGCGGCAACGTGAAAGGCTGCAAGAAGTTGACGCTGCCCGATGTGGTGACCGTCCCAGGCACGCGCAGCCCGCGCAGTGCAGGAGCCGCGCCCGCGCCGGCACAAAATAATGCAGGCGGTGGTTTCCCCCGCGTGGACAACGCCACGCAGAAGGCGCGTGACGGCGAACGCCGCCAGGTGCTGGAGGCCGAGCTGGCAGACGAGGAGCGCAAGCTCCAGGCGTTGAAGACCGAATACAACAACGGTCAGCCCGAGCGCCAGGGCAACGAACGTAACTATCAGAAGTATCTGGACCGCACCGCGCAGTTGAAGGGCGACATCGAGCGCAGCCAGGCCAATGTCGATTCCATCCGCCGGGAGCTGGGCAATCTCAAGGACTAGATAAACCATGCGTCGACTGATCCGCAAAGCGGCACGCCGCGATGAACAGGAACAGACGACGCCATCCGCGCCGTCAGCCTCCGCCCTCGGGCTGGAGGTCTCCGAAGGCGAGCCCCTCGACGGGCCGCCGCTGATTCCGTTCTCACATGGTGCACCGCCGTCGTTCCCCGGGCTCGATGCGGTGCCCAATCCCATCCTCTTCGTCCGCCATCCGGCGCTGACGATCTTCTACGCCAATCCCGCCGCTGAAGCCGCCCTGGCCGTGTCCCGCCGCCAGTTGGTGGAGATGTCGCTGTACGAGCTGTTTGCCGATCCGTCGGAGTTGGCCGAGATGATCGCCACCGTGGCAGCGCGCCAGTTCGACGCCAAGCGGCGCGACGTGTCGCTCGACCGTGTAGGCCATGAGCCGCTGCATGCGCATGCCGTCGTGGGCGCGCTCGATTTTGCGCCGGGCTCGGTGCTGCTTGAGCTGCTGCCCAACGAGCAGAAGATCCGCAGCGAGCGCGAAGAGCGTCTGCTCGATCTGACCTCCGCCAACAAAGAGCTGATCCGCAACCTTGCGCATGAGATCAAGAACCCGTTGGGCGGCATTCGCGGCGCGGCGCAGCTGCTGGAGTTCGAGCTGCCGGAGCGCTCGCTGCGCGAGTACACGCAGGTGATCATCAAGGAATCGGATCGGTTGCAGACGCTGGTCGACCGCCTGCTGGAGCCGCACCGGCATCCGCATATCGTTGGCGATGTGAACATCCACGAGGTGCTGGAGCGGGTGCGCTCGGTGGTGCTGGCGGAGTTTCCGCAGGGCTTGCGGATCGTGCGGGACTACGACGCGAGCCTGCCGGAGTTTCGAGGTGATAAGGAGCAACTCATCCAGGCCGTGCTCAACATCGTTCACAACGCGGCGCACGCGCTGGGCCCTCGCATCGCGCAGGGCGACGGCGAAATCATTCTGCGCACGCGCGTGGCACGCAAAGTTACGATTGCGAAACGTCTTTACAAGCTGGCATTGGACTTGCATGTAGTGGACAACGGTCCTGGTATCCCGGACGACATCCGCGAGCGAATCTTCTTCCCGCTGGTGTCCGGAAGGGAGGGGGGAAGTGGGCTGGGCCTGACACTCGCGCAGACGTTCGTGCAGCAGCACGATGGTCTGATCGAATGCGAGAGCAGGCCGGGTCAAACGGATTTCCGCATTCTCGTGCCGCTGCACTGAAGCGTCGCAGCTTCAACAACGCAGCGCGAGACGGCCCAGGCGAGACGAAGTCAAGCAGACGAACCAACACATGAAGCCAATCTGGATAGTCGACGACGATCAATCCATCCGCTGGGTCCTTGAGAAGGCGCTGGCGCGTGAGAGCCTGCTTTCGCGCAGCTTTACCAACGTGCGCGACGCGCTCAACGCGCTCGACGAAGAAACGCCGCAAGTCCTGATCTCCGACGTCCGCATGCCGGGCGGCTCGGGGCTGGATCTGCTGCAGGCTATCAAGGCCAAGCACCCGGGGCTGCCGGTCATCATCATGACCGCGTATTCGGACCTGGACAGCGCCGTGGCGGCGTTCCAGGGCGGAGCGTTTGAATACTTGGCTAAGCCGTTCGACGTGGATCGCGCGGTCGAGCTGATCCGCCGCGCGCTGGAAGAGAGCCTGCGCGAGGAGGAAATCGACGACCGCCTGAGCGATGCGCCTGAGATTCTCGGGCAGGCGCCGGCCATGCAGGACGTGTTCCGCGCGATCGGGCGGTTGTCGCAGTCCAACGTGACGGTGCTGATCACCGGCGAATCCGGCACGGGTAAAGAGCTGGTGGCCCGGGCGCTGCATAAGCACAGCCCGCGCGCGAGCGGTCCCTTTATCGCGCTGAATACAGCAGCAATTCCGAAAGATCTGCTGGAATCCGAACTGTTCGGCCATGAGCGTGGCGCCTTCACGGGCGCGCAGACCATGCGCCGCGGCCGCTTCGAGCAAGCCGAGGGCGGCACGCTGTTCCTCGATGAAATTGGCGACATGCCGTTCGATCTGCAGACGCGGTTGCTGCGCGTGCTGTCGGACGGACACTTTTATCGCGTGGGCGGTCACAACCCGCTCAAGGCCAACGTGCGCGTCATTGCGGCCACGCACCAGAATCTTGAAACGCGCGTCAAGGACGGCCTGTTCCGCGAGGACTTGTTCCACCGCCTGAACGTGATCCGTCTGCGCTTGCCGGCGCTGCGTGAACGCCCGGAAGACATCACGCTGCTGGCGCGCCATTTCCTGCAGAAGAGCGCCAAGGAGTTGGGCGTGGAGCCCAAGCGTATGTCGGACGATGCGCTGGCGCATATCGCCACGCTGCCGTTCCCGGGCAACGTGCGGCAACTGGAAAACCTCTGCAACTGGCTGACCGTGATGGCGCCGGCGCAGACCATTGAAAGCAAGGATCTGCCCACCGATCTGGTGCGTGGCAACGCGCAGATGCTGCCTGCCATGGGCGATGCCCAGGCGCGCCCGGCCTTCATCGGCGAGCCGTCGCATGGTGGCGAACAGTATGGCGTTACGCCGTCGGTCGATGCGTTGCTTTCGACGACTTCAGTGGGCGCATCCATCTCCGCAGGCTGGGAGCGCGCGCTCGCGGGTGAGGCCAAGGCCATGCTCGAAGCAGGTCAGCCTGACGTGATGGACGCGCTTACGCGTCGCTTCGAGAAGGCGATTCTGGAGGCTGCGCTTGGTGTCACGCGCGGGCGCCGCGTCGAGGCGGCAACGCGCCTTGGCATCGGCCGCAACACCATCACACGCAAATTGCAGGAGCTTGGCTTCGACTGACGCGCTGTCAGCAGGGCCAGTCCACCGAATATCGTCGAGCTTGGCGATTGGGATTGGGCGGATTTCCGATAAGGGAGTCCGCCCTTTTTTTGTGTGCCGCGAATGCGTGCCGCGCTTAGTGCAGCTTGTGCTTCAGCTGCGACAGTTCTTCATGCGCGCGCATCACGGCAGATTCCACGGAGTGGTCGACCTTTCCGGTGGCGTTTTGGCAGGCCATCTTCGCGCGGTCGGAGCAGGCTTCGAGCTTGTCGATGGCCTCGACGAAGGTCTGCTGATCTTCAGCACCTTCGAGCCGCGAGTGGCACTGGCGGGCCTGGTCGTCCAGTTGCTGGATCGATTGCTTCAGCGAGTCAGGCACGTCCTTGTGCGAGGCGCAGGTCCGGGCCAGTTCGGCGATGGTGCTTTCCGCATGTTCAAAACGCTGGCGCAGTTTCTCTGTTTGCATGGAGGGCTCCTGTCGGTTGCGTAAAAAAGGGCGTTGGCACCGTATGCACCGTTATGAGGCAGTCACATGGTGCAAAGCGGTGCAACGCCCAATTTCGGCGCAAGCGGCGTGCCGCGTGCGGCAAGCGACACCGGATCTCCAGGTCGTGTTGCGGTGCGAGGATGCCGCGTCAGTCGCGTGGCGCGGGCAGGGCCAGGGAGCGCGCTTCCAGGATGCGTTCAGCGACTTCGGCAAAGCCGCCACCCCCCTCGGCCTCTGTAAGGTAAGCGGGCGGCACGGGCAGCGTATCGATCACGTCCAGCACATTGGCCACACCCACCGAGAGCGGGAAGAACTCGAACATTGCAGCATCGTTGGCCGAGTCGCCCACGAACACCCAGCGTTCATGCTCGGCATGCAAGTCGATACCGAATGCACGGCGCGCGAGCGACACGCTGGCGCTCAGCTTGTCGTGCTTGCCGAACCAGCCGTTGACGTGAATCGAACTGACCGTGGCATGCATGCCGTGCGTGCGCATGATGTCGACGATGTGTTGCACGGCGTGTTGCGGCAGCGGCGGGACTTGCTCGGCATGATCGACAGCGAGATCCGCTGCGTGCCAAGCCTGGTCCGTCGCCAGCGCTGACCCCGGCACGGCACGCCGGATCTCCGCAGCGACTTCACGGATGCGCTCCAGATTGCGCGCGCGCGTTTGCGCGTCGTCCACAAAGTCGGTGGCCAGATGTCCACGCGAATCGACACGCATGGCAAACGCACCGTTCTCGCCGATCACCGCATCAACAGGCCAAAGCCGCGCGATGACTTCGCACCAGGCAATCGAGCGGCCGGTGACCGGCACGACCTTGACGCCGGCACGATGCAAGCGCTCCAGCGCCGAGTACGTCTGCGCGGGAAGCTTCCCCCTCGTGGTGAGGGTGCCATCCACGTCGGTGAAGACGCCGGTGATATTGCGCAGTGCATCATCCGAGAGTTGATGCAGGGCCTGCGGAACACGCCGCTCAGCAATGACGGGCGTGGTTTCAGGCGAGTCGGGAGCGGCAGGAGTGGTGGGTGGGGCGAGCATGCTGCGGGTGCAAAAGAGAGTGTCTTGAATCCATTCTAACGGCCGTTGCAAGCCAAACCTTGGAGGGATTTCCCGATTTCTTTGTGACAGAAAGGGAAGTAACATCCCGCTGTCATAAAAATGACCGACCGTGCATATACAGTCGGCGCACCGTGGGCGGAGCGAGGGAGCCCGCCGGGTCGAAACCAGGAGAAATCATGTCGATCAAGAAGATTGCGGGGGCCGCAGCAGTACTGGCCGCGTGTACGTTTGCGCAAGGCGCGTACGCGGTGACGGAAATCCAATGGTGGCATTCGATGGAAGGCGCCTTGAACGACAAGGTGAACGAGATCGCCACCAAGTTCAACGCGAGCCAGTCCGACTACAAGATCGTGCCGGTCTACAAGGGCCAGTACGATGAATCGCTGGCTGCGGGCATCGCGGCATTCCGCGCCGGCAACGCACCGGCCATCCTGCAGGTGTTCGAAGTTGGTACCGCGACGATGATGAACGCCAAGGGCGCCATCGTGCCCGTGGCCAAGGTCATGAAGGACGCCGGCGAGAAATTTGATCCGAAGGCCTACGTGCCTGCTGTGGCTGGCTACTACACGTCGAACAAGGGCGAGATGCTGTCGTTCCCGTTCAACAGCTCGACGACGATCATGTATTACAACAAGGACGCCTTCAAGAAGGCCGGCCTTGACCCGAACAAGCCGCCCGCAACGTGGCAGGAAGTGGCCATCGATGCGGCAAAGCTCAAAGCCGCCGGCGTGCCCTGCGGCTACACGACCGACTGGCAATCGTGGGTGCATCTGGAGAGCTTCTCGGCCTGGCACAACGTCTCGTTCGCCACAGAGAACAACGGTTTTGGTGGCGCAAAGGCTCGCTTGAACTTCAACGGCCCGGTGCAGATCAAGCACATCCAGAACCTGCTCGACATGGAGAAGAAGGGCTACTTCACCTACGCCGGCCGCAAGGACGAGCCGAAGGCGAAGTTCATCGCGGGTGAGTGCGCCATGCACACGGGTTCGTCGGCAGCGCTGGCGAACATCCGCAAGAACGCCAAGTTCAACTTCAGCCCCGCTCCGCTGCCGTACGAAGCCGGCGTGCCGGGTGCCCCGCAGAACACGATCATCGGCGGCGCTTCGCTGTGGGTGATGGGCGGCCACAAGGCCGAGGAGTACAAGGGCGTCGCGAAGTTCTTCTCGTTCCTGTCGCGTCCGGACGTGCAAGCCGACTGGCACCAGTCGACGGGCTATCTGCCCGTTACCCTGGAAGCGTATGAGCTGACCAAGAAGTCCGGCTACTACGACAAGAACCCGGGCGCTGACGTTGCCGTCAAGCAGATGATCGTCAAGACGACCGACAAGTCGCGCGGCATTCGTCTGGGCAACTTCCCGCAGATCCGTCAGGTGATCGACGAAGAGCTGGAAGCCGTCTGGGCCGGCAAGAAGACGCCGAAGGAAGCGCTGGACACGGCTGTGTCACGCGGCAACGAGCTGCTCGTCCGCTTCGAGAAGACCGTCAAGGAATAAGCGCCTATTAGGCGCTCGTCTAAACCGCCGGCCTCGTGCGCTCGCACAGGCCGGCGGTGCGTTTTTGGAATGTCGCATGGAAAAACGCGTCGTTTTCCGGTCGCGCTGGCTGCCGTATGTGCTGGTGGCCCCGCAGATCGTCATCACTCTGGTGTTCTTCTTCTGGCCCGCAGGGCAGGCGTTATATCAGTCGCTGCTGCGCCAGGATGCCTTCGGCATCAACCTCGAATTCGTGGGGCTGGAGAACTTTCGTGATCTCTTCAATGATCCGACGTACCTCGGGTCGTTCCAGACCACAGCGGTGTTCGCCATTGGCGTCGCGCTGGTGGGTCTGGGCACCTCGCTGGCGCTGGCGTACTTTGCCGATCGCGCGCTGCGTGGCGCCACGTTCTACAAGACCCTGCTGATCTGGCCGTACGCCATTGCGCCGGCCGTGGCGGGCGTGCTGTGGAGCTTCCTTTTCAACCCCTCGCTGGGCATCGTGTCGTTCGTGATCCGCAAGATGGGCGTGGACTGGAACTTCGTGCTCAACGGCGGGCAGGCGCTGACGCTGGTGGTCATCATCGCGGCGTGGAAGCAGATCAGCTACAACTTCCTCTTCTTCCTGGCGGGGCTGCAGAGCATTCCGAAGTCGCTGATCGAAGCGGCCGCCATTGACGGTGCCGGACCCTGGAAGCGCTTTTGGTCGATCGTTTTTCCGCTGCTGTCGCCCACCACGTTTTTCCTGATGGTGGTGAACGTCGTGTACGCGTTCTTCGACACCTTCGCCATCATCGATTCGGTCACGCAGGGCGGCCCGTTCAAGGCGACGGAGACGCTGGTGTTCAAGGTCTATCAAGACGGCGTGCGCGGTCTCGATATCGGTGGATCGGCGGCCCAGTCGGTGATCCTCATGGCCTTGGTGATCGTGCTGACGATCGTCCAGTTCCGTTACGTTGAACGCAAAGTCCAATACTGACAGGAGGGCATACGCACCATGATTGAACGCCGTCCATTCCTGGACTTCCTCACCCACGTCGTGCTGATTCTCGGTGTGATCGTCGTGGCCTTTCCGGTGTACGTCGTCTTCGTCGCGTCGTCGTTGACGGCCGAAGACGTGCTGCAAGCACCGATGACGCTGATCCCCGGTCCGCACCTCATCGAAAACTACCGCACGGTGCTCACGTCGGGCATGGGCAACTCGGCTACGCCGGTCGGCACCATGCTCATGAACAGCCTGATCATGGCGCTGGGCATTTCGCTCGGGAAGATCGCGATTTCCATCATCTCGGCGTTTGCGATCGTCTATTTCCGCTTTCCGATGCGCAAGACATTCTTCTGGCTCATCTTCGTCACGCTGATGCTGCCGGTGGAAGTGCGGATTCTGCCTACGTACAAGGTGGTGTCGGATCTCGGCATGCTGAACAGCTACCTTGGTTTGACGATTCCGATCATCGCGTCGGCCACGGCCACGTTCCTGTTCCGGCAGTTCTTCCTGACGATTCCCGACGAACTGGCGGAAGCCGCGCGCATCGATGGCGCCGGCCCGCTCAAGTTCTTCTGGGACGTGGTGCTGCCGCTCTCGCGCACCAGCATCGCGGCGCTGTTCGTGATCCAGTTCATTTACGGCTGGAACCAGTACCTCTGGCCGCTCCTGATCACGACCGAAAAGAGCATGACGCCCATCGTGCTGGGCGTGACGCAAATGATCTCCCGCTCCGGCGATTCCGCCACCGACTGGAACCTGCTGATGGCCACCGTGATGCTGGCCATGTTGCCGCCTGCGGCAATCGTGATCGGCATGCAGCGGTGGTTCGTGAAGGGCCTCGTCGAAACCGAAAAGTAAAAGAAGCAAGATGGCAAAACTTTCGTTACGCAACGTCCAGAAGCACTACGCCAACCTCCAGGTCGTGCACGGCATCGATATGGAAATCGGCGACGGGGAGTTCATCGTCATCGTCGGGCCGTCGGGCTGCGGCAAGTCCACGCTGCTGCGCATGGTGGCGGGGCTGGAGCCGATCACCGGCGGCGAAGTGTGGATTGGCGACCGCGTCGTCAACGAACTGGAGCCGGCCGAGCGCGATATCGCGATGGTGTTCCAGAACTACGCGCTGTATCCGCACATGAGCGTGTTCGACAACATGGCCTACGGCCTGAAGATTCGGGGCTTGCCCAAGAGCGATATTCAAGCGCGTGTTGAGCAGGCCGCGGGCATTCTCGAACTCGGCAAGCTGCTCGATCGCAAGCCGCGCCAGCTCTCGGGCGGTCAACGCCAGCGTGTGGCCATGGGCCGCGCGATCGTGCGTGAGCCGGCTGTGTTCCTGTTCGACGAACCGCTCTCCAACCTGGATGCCAAGCTGCGAGTGCAGATGCGCTTGGAGCTGAAGGATCTGCATCGCCGTCTGCGCACGACGAGTCTTTACGTCACGCACGATCAGGTCGAAGCGATGACGTTGGCCGATCGCATGATGGTGCTCAACGGCGGCCGGGTCGAGCAGATCGGCACACCGCTCGAGGTGTACTCGCGTCCGGCCAGCACGTTCGTGGCGGGCTTCATCGGCTCGCCGCCGATGAACCTCGTGCCCGTGTCGCGCAATGCTGGTGGCGGCACGCAGATCCGCGTGGATGGTGCGAAGGAGGGCGATGCTGCCGCCACGCTAGGCCATCTGCCGATGGGGCTGCACCTGCCCGAACACGCGCTGATGGGATTGCGCCCCGAACATATCGAGTCGTGCTCGGCTGATCAGGCCATCGCCTTCATCGACGTGCGCGTGGTCGAGGCCCTCGGTGCGGATGCGTTCGCGTACGGCACGCTGGCTGGTCATCCTGTCGTGGTCCGCCTGGAACCGCACGCCAGCGTAAAGGCCGGTGACAAGCTGCCGATCACCGCGGCGGCCGAGCACTTGCACTGGTTCGACCCGCAAACCACGCGCCGCATCGAGGCTCTGGCATGACGGGCGCACACGCCTTGCCGGCATGGCCGTATCTGCGTGCCATTGCGCACCGCGGTGCGGGCAAGCTGGCGCCGGAGAACACGCTGGCAGCCTTCCGCCATGGCGCATCGTTCGGCTATCGCATGTTCGAATTCGATGTGAAGCTCTCCGGCGACGGCGCGTCGGTCCTGTTGCACGACGCCACGCTGGATCGCACCACGAACGGCGCAGGTCGCCTCGATGCGCTCACGCTTGGCCAGATCGCGCAACTGGACGCAGGCAGTTGGCACAGTCCCGCCTACGCCGGCGAGCCGGTGCCGACGCTGGCAGCCATCGCGCGCTACCTTCGCGCCAACAACTTCCTCGCCAATATCGAGATCAAACCGGTGCCAGGCGCAGAGTGGCGCACGGGCGCCGCTGTTGCGCTCGACGCCCGCACGCTGTGGGCCGGCGCCGACGTGCCGCCGCTGCTGTCTTCGTTCTCCGAAGAAGCGCTGGCCGCCGCGCGCGAAGCTGCGCCGGAATTGCCCCGCGCGTTGCTGCTCGACAAACTGCCCGCCGATTGGCTCGTTCGCCTGCGCGCATTGGATTGTGTTGCTCTCGACGCCAACCATCGCGAACTCACGCCAGAGATCATTGACGAGGCACACGCCGCAGGGTTTCGCGTCTGCTGCTACACGGTCAACGACCTGGATCGCGCGCAGTTGCTCTGGAGTGCGGGACTGGACGGCTTGATCACCGATTGGGTCGACCGTATTTCGCCCGCCTGAATGTGATCAAAGCATGGCTTTGACGTGGCATAACAACGGTCCTTTGTCACGTCAAAGAATCAGAATATTGCTTATAAACATGCTATGCTTCCCACCCGTGAAGACTTAGGTCCTTCCCGCACAACTTGTCTGTAAAAGCTGTCTCGGTACCTCCTTTCTGCATTACGCGATCCGGTCCGACCAGGTGATTTCAGGCGATTTAGTTTGCGATCCGCTAACCGGTCAAGCCGTGTCGCGGAAGGTTGATGAACCCGCTGAACTCCGGCAGACCCGGAGAAAAGTGAGCGCCCCATGACAGAGCTGTATAAGCAGTACCTGGACACTTCGTACCTGTCCGGCGGTAACGCCGCCTACGTTGAAGATCAGTACGAAGCGTACCTTCAAGATCCCACGTCCGTTAGCGAGGCATTGCGCGCGTACTTCGATGCGCTGCAGAACGTCCCCGCTGTCGACGGTTCCAACGCCCGGGATATCCCCCACGCCCCCATCGTCACGTCGTTTGCTGAGCGCGCCAAGGCTGGCCCGATCAAGACGATTGTCGCGTCTGCCGATTCCGATATGGGTCGCAAGCGCGTGTCGGCCACGCAGCTGATTGCCGCGTACCGCAATGTGGGCCTGCGTTGGGCTGATCTTGATCCGCTTAAGCGTCAGGAGCGCCCGCCGGTGCCGGATCTGGACCCGGCTTTCTACGGTTTCACCGAGGCCGACCAGGACATCATCTTCAATGCCAGCAACACGTATTTCGGCAAGGAATCGATGAGCCTGCGCGAGCTGGTCAACAACCTGCGCGAAACGTACTGCGGCTCGATCGGTGCCGAATTCATGTACATCAGCGACCAAGCCCAAAAGCGCTGGTGGCAGGAGCGTCTGGAAACCATCCGCTCCAAGCCGACGTTCTCCGCTGAAAAGAAGAAGCACATCCTGGAACGCCTGACGGCCGCTGAAGGCCTCGAGCGCTTCCTGCATACCAAGTACGTCGGTCAGAAGCGTTTCTCGCTTGAAGGCGGCGAAAGCTTCATCGCGGCCATGGACGAACTGATCCAGCATTCCGGCGCCAAGGGCGTGCAGGAAATCGTGATCGGCATGGCCCACCGCGGCCGTCTGAACGTGCTGGTCAACACGCTGGGCAAGATGCCCGCAGACCTGTTTGCCGAATTCGAAGGCAAGCACGTGGACGATCTGCCCGCTGGCGACGTGAAGTACCACAAGGGCTTCTCGAGCGATGTGACCACGCCGGGCGGCCCCGTCCACCTGTCGCTGGCGTTCAACCCGTCGCACCTTGAGATCGTCAATCCGGTCGTGGAAGGTTCGGTCAAGGCGCGTCAGGAGCGCCGCGGCGACAAGCACGGCGCGCAAGTGCTGGCTGTGCAAGTCCACGGTGACGCAGCCTTCGCTGGCCAGGGCGTCGTGATGGAAACACTGAACCTCGCGCAAACGCGCGGTTACGGCACGGGCGGCACGATCCACATCGTCATCAATAACCAGATCGGTTTCACGACGTCGGACCCGCGCGACTCGCGCTCGACGCTGTACTGTACCGACGTGGTCAAGATGATCGAAGCGCCGGTCCTGCACGTGAACGGTGACGATCCGGAAGCCGTTGTGCTCGCCATGCAACTGGCCGTGGATTACCGTACCGAGTTCCAGAAGGACATCGCGGTCGACATCATCTGCTTCCGCAAGCTCGGCCACAACGAGCAAGACACGCCGGCGATGACGCAGCCGCTGATGTACAAGAAGATCGGCACGCACCCCGGCACGCGCAAGCTCTACGCAGACAAACTCGTCACGCAGAACACGCTGAAGACCGAAGAGCCGGACACCCTGGTGCAGGAATTCCGCGCCGCCATGGACGCGGGCAAACACACGGTCGACCCGGTGCTGTCGAACTTCAAGAACAAGTTCGCTGTGGACTGGATGCCGTTCCTGAACCGCAAATGGACGGATGCGGCCGACACCGCTGTGCCGATGGCGGAACTCAAGCGTCTGGCCGAGCGCATCACCGCCATCCCCGATCATTTCAAGCTGCACCCGCTGGTTGAGAACGTCGTTAACAACCGCGCCAAGATGGGCAAGGGCGAGCTGTCGCTGGACTGGGGCATGGGCGAGCACCTGGCCTTCGCATCGCTGGTGGCGTCTGGCTACCCGGTGCGTATCACTGGCCAGGATGCTGGTCGCGGTACGTTCACGCACCGTCACGCAGTCCTGCATGATCAGAATCGCGAGCGTTGGGACGCTGGCAGCTACATCCCGCTGCAGAATGTGTCGGAGAGCCAAGCTCCCTTTACGGTGATCGACTCGGTGCTGTCGGAAGAGGCCGTGATGGGCTTCGAGTACGGCTATTCGTCGGCTGAGCCGAACACCATGGTGATCTGGGAAGCCCAGTTCGGCGACTTCGCCAACGGCGCACAGGTGGTGATCGACCAGTTCATCTCGTCGGGCGAAGTGAAGTGGGGCCGTGCCTCGGGCCTGACGCTGATGCTGCCGCATGGCTACGAAGGCCAAGGTCCGGAGCACAGCTCGGCACGCCTGGAGCGCTACCTGCAGCTCTGCGCAGACCACAACATGCAAGTGGTGCAGCCGACCACGCCGGCGCAGATCTTCCACCTGCTGCGTCGCCAGATGATCCGGATGTTCCGCAAGCCGCTGATCATCCTGACGCCGAAGTCGCTGCTGCGCAGCAAGGATGCTGTGTCGCCTCTGTCGGATCTAGCCAAGGGCCATTTCGAGACGGTGATCGCCGATACGGCCGAAGATCTGAATGCCGCCAAGGTCAAGCGCGTCGTGGCCTGCTCGGGCAAGGTCTACTACGACCTGGTCAACGCCCGTAAGGAACGTGGCCAGACCGACACGGCCATCATCCGTGTGGAACAGCTCTATCCGTTCCCGCACAAGGCGTTCGCAGCCGAGCTGAAGAAGTATCCGAACCTCGCCGAAGTGGTGTGGTGCCAGGACGAGCCGCAGAACCAGGGTGCCTGGTTCTTCGTGCAGCACTACATCCTGGAGAACATGACCGAAGGACAGAAGCTGGGCTACGCAGGCCGCCCGGCATCGGCATCACCGGCCGTGGGCTACTACGCGAAGCACAACGAGCAGCAGAAGGCGCTGATCGATGCCGCGTTTGGCAAGCTCAAGGGCTTCGTGCTGAACAAGTAAGCGACATCTGCACCAAGGCGGCAGCTTCGGCTGTCGCCTTGACGCATCTTCGCTACCGAATTCCACCGTATATCGAATTAGCGCGGCTCCCGAAGAAGAGGAGCATGTGCACATGAATCCAAGGAAGCACCGAAATGGCTATCGTTGAAGTCAAGGTCCCGCAGTTTTCCGAGTCCGTTGAAGAAGGCACGCTGATCTCCTGGAAGAAGAAGCCGGGCGAAGCCGTGGCCCAGGACGAAATCCTGATCGAAGTCGAGACCGACAAGGTCGTGCTGGAAGTGCCGGCCCCGTCGGCTGGCGTGCTGGCCGAAGTGCTGGTGGCGGACGGCGCAACCGTGACGTCGGAACAGCTGCTGGCCAAGATCGACACCGAAGGCAAGGCAGGCGCCGCCGCTCCGGCTGCTGCTGCACCGGCTCCCGCAGCCGCTGCACCGGCGCCGGCTGCTGCCGCTCCGGCTGCCGCTGCCGCGGGTGGCGTGGCCATGCCGTCGGCTGCCAAGCTGATGGCTGAGAACAATCTGTCGGCTGGCCAAGTGGCCGGCACGGGCCGCGATGGCCGCATCACCAAGGGCGACGTGCTGGGTGCCGTGGCTGGTGGCGCCAAGCCGGCTGCCGCTGCTGCTCCGCAAGCCGCACGTCCGGCGCTGCAGCAGGTTGCTGCGCCGGTGGACTTCGCCGCTCTGGGCGACCGCCCGGAAGAGCGCGTGCCGATGAGCCGCCTGCGCGCCCGTATTGCCGAGCGCCTGGTGCAGTCGCAATCGACCAACGCCATTCTCACCACCTTCAACGAAGTCAACATGAAGCCGGTGATGGACTTGCGCGCCAAGTTCAAGGACCAGTTCGAGAAGACCCACGGCGTGAAGCTGGGCTTCATGTCGTTCTTCGTGAAGGCCGCTGTCCACGCACTCAAGAAGTACCCGGTGATCAATGCGTCGGTTGATGGCAACGACATCGTCTACCACGGGTACTTCGACATCGGTATCGCTGTCGGCTCGCCGCGTGGCCTGGTGGTGCCCATCCTGCGCAATGCCGACCAGATGAGCCTGGCCGATATCGAGAAGAAGATTGCCGAGTTCGGCCAGAAGGCCAAGGACGGCAAGCTGACGCTGGACGACCTGACCGGCGGTACGTTCTCGATCTCGAACGGCGGCACGTTCGGCTCGATGCTGTCGACCCCGATCATCAACCCGCCGCAATCGGCCATCCTGGGCGTGCATGCCACCAAGGACCGCGCTGTGGTGGAGAACGGCCAAGTCGTGGTTCGTCCGATGAACTACCTGGCCATGTCCTACGACCACCGCATCATCGACGGCCGCGAAGCCGTGCTGGGCCTGGTCGCCATGAAGGAAGCGCTGGAAGATCCCGCACGCCTGCTGCTGGACCTGTAATCGACGCGTTGATGACCTGAGATGCCGCTGCCCATTGGGTGCGTCGGCGTCCGAATCGAGGATTTCTCCATGAGCAAAGAATTTGACGTGCTGGTGATCGGCGCCGGCCCCGGTGGCTACATCGCCGCCATCCGCGCTGGCCAGCTGGGCCTGAACGTGGCCTGCTGCGAAGACAACGCCTACGACGATCCGAAGGGCGAGCCGCGCCTGGGCGGCACCTGCCTGAATGTTGGCTGCATTCCCTCGAAGGCGTTGCTGGCCTCGTCGGAAGAGTTCGAGAACGTGAACCACCACCTGGCCGACCACGGCATCACGGTGGAGGGCGTCAAGGTCGACGTGGCCAAGATGCTCAAGCGCAAGGACGACATCGTCGGCAAGATGACGAAGGGCATCGAGTTCCTGTTCCGCAAGAACAAGGTGACGTTGCTTAAGGGTCACGGCAAGTTCGTCGGTAAGACCGACGCGGGCTATCAGGTCGAGATCGCAGGCAAGGCCGGCACGGAAGTCGTGACCGCCAAGCACGTGATCATCGCCACGGGCTCGAAGGCTCGCCATCTGCCGGGCGTGAAGGTCGACAACGTGACCATTGCCGACAACGAAGGTGCACTGAAGTTTGGTGAAGTGCCGAAGAAGCTGGGCGTGATCGGTGCTGGCGTGATCGGCCTGGAGTTGGGCTCGGTGTGGCGCCGTCTGGGCGCCGAAGTGACGATTCTCGAAGCGCTGCCGAGCTTCCTCGGTGCGGCTGACGAATCCGTTGCTAAGGAAGCCAATAAGCTGCTGACCAAGCAGGGCCTGAAGATCAACGTCGGCGTGAAGGTCGGCGAGATCGAATCGTCGGGCAAGGGCGTGAAGGTGAACTACACCGACGCTGCCGGCGCTGCGCAAGTGCTGGAGTGCGACAAGCTGATCGTGTCGATCGGCCGCGTGCCGAACACCGACAACCTGGGTCTGGAAGCGATCGGCCTGGCGGCGGATCAGCGTGGCTTTATCGAGGTGGACGAACACTGCGCGACCAAGCTGCCGAACCTGTGGGCGATCGGCGACGTGGTGCGTGGCCCGATGCTGGCGCACAAGGCAGAAGACGAGGGCGTGGCTGTGGCCGAGCGCATCGTTGGCCAGAAGCCGCACATCGATTACAACTGCATTCCGTGGGTCATCTACACCTACCCGGAAATTGCGTGGGTGGGCAAGACCGAGCAGCAGCTCAAGGCCGAAGGCCGCGAGACCAAGGCCGGCCAGTTCCCGTTCATGGCGAATGGCCGTGCACTGGGCATGGGCGCATCCGATGGTTTCGTGAAGGTCATCGCCGATGCGAAGACCGATGAAATCCTGGGCGTGCACATCGTGGCAGCCAATGCTTCGGACCTGGTTGCCGAAGCCGTGGTGGCGATGGAGTTCAAGGCTGCAGCTGAAGACATCGGCCGTATCTGCCATCCGCACCCGTCGATGTCGGAAGTGATGCGCGAAGCTGCGCTGGCGGTCGACAAGCGTCAGCTCAATATGTAAATCGCAAGCCGCAAGGCAAGCACGATGCCCGGTGAATCCACAAGATTGCCGGGCATCGGTCCATTTGGGCCCGCAAATGGTGCCCCAAGCAGATTAAGCAGATGAACGTTCAGGAAACCTACCTACAGGAACTGAAGGCGCGCGGCTATCAGCCCGACGAAGCGCAACAACGCGCCGTCGATCGCCTGCAGCGGTGCTACGACGAATGGGTTGCCTACAAGGCCCGTCGTTCGACTGCGCTGCGCAAGATGCTCGTGCGCCCGGATTTGCCCCGTGGCGTCTACATGTGGGGCGGGGTGGGGCGCGGCAAGTCGTTCCTGATGGATGCGTTCTATAGCTGCGTGCCGTTGGTGCGCAAGACGCGCCTGCACTTTCACGAGTTCATGCGCGAAGTGCATCGTCAACTGGAAGAACTGCGCGGCCGCGCTGATCCGCTGGACGAACTGGCCCGTCGCATCGCCAAGCGCTACCGCTTGATCTGTTTTGATGAATTCCACGTCAGCGACGTTGCCGACGCGATGATCCTGCACCGCTTGCTCGATCAGCTGTTTGCCAACGGCGTGCAGTTTGTGATGACGTCCAACTATCGGCCCGACTTGCTGTATCCGGACGGTCTGCACCGCGACCGCGTGCTGCCGGCCATTGCGCTGCTGCAGGAGAAGCTCGACGTCCTCAACGTCGACGCGGGCGTCGATTACCGCAAACGGGCGATGGAGCAGGTGCAAGCGTATTACACGCCGTTGGGCGCCAAGGCCAACTCGGCGTTGCGCGATGCGTTTGCGGCAGTGGCGGAAGTGCCGAACGAATCGCCGGTGCTGCGCATCGAGCACCGTGAGATTCGCGCTGCGCGCAAGGCTGGCGGCGTGGTGTGGTTCGACTTCGCCACGCTGTGCGGTGGCCCCCGCTCACAGAACGATTACCTGGAAATCGCCTCGCGCTTTCACACCGTCATCCTGGCCGATGTGCCGAAGATGACGCCGCGCATGGCGTCCGAGGCGCGCCGCTTCACGTGGCTGATCGACGTGTTCTACGATCACAAGGTCAAGCTGCTGATGTCGGCGGAGGTGCCAGCGGACGAGTTGTACACCGAAGGCCAGATGGCCAATGAATTCCAGCGCACCGTGTCGCGTATCGTCGAGATGCAGTCGCGCGAATACCTCGAGGCACCTCGCCGCGAAGTCGACACGTCACTGACCTGATCTCGCTCGCTGCCGCGTGCCTAGTGTGACGTCGGCGGCGGGTTGCGATGCGACGGCGGTGCTTGTGAGGGCCGCAGGCTAGCGCCAAAGAAGTCCTGCGGCAGGCGCTCGGTCTTGCGGTTGACGTTGCGGAACGCGCCCTCCACCAGCATGGGGGCGACGTTGCTCACGTCGGTTTGCGAAGCCATGGTCACGTCTTCGGTAAAGCCGCGTTCGCACAGCTCGCGGCCCGACACAGAATCAAGCAACCACGCTTTCATCATGCCGGTCTGCGACGCCTCGCGATAGATCGCGCGGGCGGCGAGCGCTTCGGGCGACAGCGCTTGTGGCAAGAACCCCGCTACCGTTTCCGACAGGTGATGCACGATCGCACCGGCGGCCAACCAGTCTTCGAGCGCCGGGCGCAGGCTGCCATCAGCCCAGCGTTCTCCTGACGCCACCACGGCCACGCGGCGGCCCAGTCGCGATGCGGCTTCTGCCACCGCGCGCGCGTTGCGCAGGCAACCTGCAAACGTCGGTGTCGATCCGGTGGCGAGCGCGAGCGTCGCCCCATTGGGCGAGGGCAGGACCAGGTTGCTGCCGATTGGCAATTCACGGAGCGACGCCGGCGAGAGCGTATACCCCGCCTGGCTCCGGTTGTAGCCCGCCAGCATGGCGCCGGCGCGGCGCGCGAAGGTTTCAGCACTGGCGTCGCGCCATGGGTACGGATAGATGCGTGCCCCGCGCGCCACGGCCACATCCACACAGGTACAGAAGGACAGCACGTCCACCACGATGACGGCGTCGCAATGTGGCGCCAGCGCGGATGCTCCGTGCTCGCCCCATTCACAGTGGATGTTGTACAGGCTGAATTCGGTTGCCATGTCGCGCCCTCCTGTTTGCCTGGTGCAGCTATTTACTATAGGCGGCCGATTTTCTTTATGGGAGGGTTTGCATGGGTGAGGTGCGCTGAGAATCGCATTTCCGGTGGAGTCTTATTGCGCCGTGCTTGATGCGCATCAAGGGCGCGCGGGGGGATGCTGGCTAGCATCGTCCCCATAATGACGACGATATTCGCCCCCAATCATCCAACCGCGCCGGTTGACGGCATAGGCTCGCCTATCGGCCCGAGCGGGGTGGGCGCGTCGCACGTCACCTGCTATCACTGCGCTTCGCCATTGGACGGCGCCACCGCTGTCCGTGCCGACATTGGCGGCAAGTCTCGGGAATTTTGCTGTGCCGGCTGTCAGGCTGTCGCGCAAACGCTGCACGCCTCCGGCATGGGCCACGTCTATGACGGCCCCATCGCCTTCGCCAAGCCCATCGAAGGTGACCGTCGCACCGAAGCCGAAGCCGTTTGGGCGACCTACGATCTGCCCGTCATGCGGGAGCGCTTCGTACGCACACGCGCTGACGGTGCGGAAGAACTTTCCCTTGCTATCAGCGGCATGCGTTGCGCTGCGTGTGTATGGCTGATCGAGCGTGCGCTCTCCCGAGTGCCGGGCGTGCGCGAAGCCACCGTCAATTACGCCACGGAACGCGCGCGCATCGTCGGAGATGCCGGGGCGATGCGGCTGTCTGCGGTGTTCGCCGCCATTGCCGACGTCGGATACGAAGCGTGGCCCGACCAGCCATCCGCCCGCCGCACTGCCGAGGCGCGTGAACGCCGCAGCCTGCTGATCCGCTTGGGGCTGGCGATGCTCGGGATGATGCAAGTGATGATGTACGCGTGGCCGGTTTACCTGCACGGCAGCGACATCCCCGTGAGCCAGACGCGCCTGATGCAGTGGGCCAGCCTGATGCTGACCGTGCCGGTGGTGTTGATTTCTGCGCGGCCCATTTTCGTCAATGCGTGGCGGCAAGTACGGCATGCGCACGTCGGCATGGATGTGCCCGTGGCGCTGGGGGTCGGCGCGGCGTTCGTTGCCAGTGTGCTGGCGACCTTGCGCGGTCATGGCGAGACGTACTTCGATTCCGTGACGATGTTCGTCGCTTTCCTGCTGGCGGCGCGCTATCTCGAACTGCGTGCGCGCCAGAGCGCGGCTTCCGGTGCCGAAGCGTTGGTGCATCAGTTGCCGGCCACTTGCCGGCGCTTCAACGCCGAAAGCGGCGTGCTCGAGACCATCCCCGTTGCAGCCTTGCAGCAAGGCGATTGCGTGGAGGTGCGCGCCGGTGAAGTTCTGCCCGCCGACGGCACCATTGAACGCGGCACCACCGAGATCGACGAATCGCTTCTCTCCGGTGAAAGCGTGCCGCGCCCGCGCGACGTGGGCGCGACCGTGCTCGCGGGCAGCTACAACGTCGTCAGCGCAATTCGCGTGCGTGTGAACCGCGTGGGCGCCCAGACGCGCCTTGCCGCCATCGTCGATCTGCTGGAACGCGCCTTGACGGACAAGCCCCGCATGGCTGAACTCGCCGATCGTGTGGCCGGGCGCTTTGTGGCAGTGCTGCTCGGCTGGGCGCTGCTGACGGCGATCGCGTGGTGGTGGATCGATCCGACACGCATGTTTGCCGTCACCGTGGCGGTGCTGGTGGTGAGTTGCCCCTGCGCGTTGTCGCTGGCTACGCCGTCTGCGCTGGCCGCGGCCAGTGGTGCGCTGGCACGGCGCGGTGTGCTGGTCACGCGCGGCCACGCCATCGAGAGCCTGGCAGCCGTGACGGACGTGCTGCTCGACAAGACCGGCACGCTCACCGAGGGGCGTTTGCGCTTGCTGAGCATCGAGACCTTCGCCGATGTGGATGCCGAGCACTGCCTCGCATTGGCGTGCGCGATGGAGCAATCCGAGAATCATCCGATCGCCCAGTCGTTGCGCGCCGCCACCTCCGCTGAAATGCTGTTGCCAACGTTGGGGCGCGTGACCAATGTGCCGGGGCAGGGCGTGTATGCCGTGGCTGATAACCAGTTGGTGCGTCTTGGCACGCAGTCGTTCGCAGCAGCGTACTACGCAGATCAGCCGGTTGCTTCCATTCGTTACGGCACGGAAGCGCCGATGGAGGAAGTGCCGCCGGCGGCCGCATGCACGTCGATCTGGCTCGGCCGCGACGGCCAACCACTCGCGCGCTTCACGCTGGCCGATACGCCACGTACCGATGCGCCCGCATGCCTGAGCGCGTTGCGTGCACAAGGATTGCGCCTGCATCTCGTTTCCGGCGATGCGCCTGAGACCGTGCACTGGTGGGCCAACCGCCTTGGCATCGACCGCGCGGTGGGCGGCGCAAGCCCCGAAGACAAACGTGCCTACGTGCGCAAGCTGCAGGCAGACGGCGCCCGCGTGCTGGCGGTCGGCGACGGCATCAACGACGCGCCCTTGCTCGCGCAGGCGCAGGTCTCCATCGCCATTGGGTCGGGTGCGCCCCTGGCCCAGGCCGGCGCGGATGCCATCCTCACCGAGCCGCGCCTGTTTGCCATTAGCGAGGCCGTGTCAATTGGCCGTCGCACGTTGCGCGTGGTGCGCCAGAACCTCGGCTGGGCCGTCACCTACAACGCGATCAGCATTCCGCTCGCCACGCTGGGGTGGTTGTCGCCGCTGGTAGCGGGCATCGGCATGTCGGTGTCGTCGTTGCTGGTGGCGCTCAATGCGTGGCGTTTGTCGCGCGCCGTTTAAGGAGCCGAAATGGAAACGCTGTTCCTGCTGATTCCGCTGTCGCTGATGTTGGTGGTGGCGATTGTCGGGGTGCTGTGGTGGGCCGTCGGCTCGGGCCAGTACGACGATCTCAAGGCGCCTGCTGAATCGATTCTGCTGGACCCTGATACCCCGGCGCGTGACGCAATGTCGCGGGACGGAACTACTTGACCACGTTGGCTGGGGTGTCTTGACGCACGTCAAGACTCGAATATCGCCCCATTCTTAACATGACCCTATCAAACCAACACTCTCGGGGAGCAAGCATGCAATCGTCCAGCGCGTTGCAGCCCACCCAGACCTTCAATTACCGCGTTGTTCGCCAGTTCTCGATCATGACGATCGTCTGGGGCATCGTCGGTATGGCGGTCGGTGCGCTGATCGCGGCCCAGTTGATCTGGCCGCAACTGAATTTCGGGGTGCCTTGGCTGACCTATGGTCGGCTGCGTCCTCTGCACACGAATGCCGTCATCTTTGCGTTTGGCGGCAGCGCTCTGTTTGCGACGTCTTACTACATCGTGCAGCGTACCTGCCAGGTGCGTCTGCTTTCCGACAAGCTTGCCGCCTTCACGTTCTGGGGCTGGCAGGCAGTGATCGTGGCAGCCGCCATCACCCTCCCGCTGGGCTACACAAGCTCGAAGGAATACGCCGAACTCGAATGGCCGATCGACATCCTGATCACCGTGGTGTGGGTGGCTTACGCGATCGTGTTCTTCGGCACAATCGCCAAGCGCAAGACCCGGCACATCTACGTGGCCAATTGGTTCTTCGGCGCCTACATCATCACGATTGCTCTGTTGCATATCGTCAACAACGCTGAATTGCCGGTGTCGATGTGGAAGTCGTACTCGGCTTATGCCGGCGTGCAGGATGCGATGGTGCAATGGTGGTACGGTCACAACGCAGTGGGCTTCTTCCTGACCACCAGCTTCCTGGGCATGATGTATTACTTCGTGCCCAAGCAGGCCGAGCGTCCGATCTATTCGTATCGCCTCTCGATCGTCCACTTCTGGGCGCTGAATTTCACCTACATGTGGGCGGGTCCGCACCACCTCCAGTACACGTCGCTGCCCGACTGGGCGCAGTCGCTGGGCATGGTGTTCTCGCTCATTCTGCTGGCGCCGTCGTGGGGCGGCATGATCAACGGGATCATGACCCTGTCGGGTGCCTGGCACAAACTGCGCACCGATCCGATCTTGAAGTTCCTCGTGGTGGCACTGTCGTTCTACGGCATGGCGACGTTCGAGGGCTCGATGATGTCCATCAAGACCGTGAATGCGCTGTCGCACTACACCGACTGGACGATCGGCCACGTGCACTCCGGCGCCCTGGGCTGGGTGGCAATGATCACCATCGGCTCGATGTACTACATGATCCCGCGCCTGTTTGGCCAGCAGAAGATGTACAGCACGCGCCTGATCGAGGTGCACTTCTGGGTGGCGACCATCGGCGTGGTGCTCTACATCGCCGCCATGTGGGTTGCCGGCGTGATGCAGGGCCTGATGTGGCGCGCCACCGAGGCTGACGGCACGCTGACCTACAGCTTTGTCGAAGCGGTCAAGGCAACGTACCCGTTCTACCTGATTCGCTTGGCTGGCGGCCTGTGCTTCCTGGGCGGCATGCTGCTGATGGCATTCAACGTGTTCAAGACCATCCAGGGCAGCAAGGCAATCGATGCACCGATTCCTCAATCGGCCCAGACCCCGATGGTCGCAGCTCAGTGAGGAGGGGAACATGAGCAATCAATCCAACAAGTTTTTCTCGCACGAGACGCTGGAAAAGAACATCGGCTTGCTGATCGTGATGACGCTCGTCGTCGTCAGCATTGCGGGCCTGGTGCAGATCTTGCCGCTGTTCTTCCAGCATTCGACCACTGAACCGGTCAAGGGCATCGCCCCGTATTCGCCGCTGCGGCTGGCGGGGCGCGACATCTACATCCGCGAAGGCTGCGTTGGCTGCCACTCACAGCAAGTGCGTACGCTTCGCGCCGAGACCGAGCGCTATGGCCACTATTCGCTGGCTGGCGAGTCGGTGTTCGATCACCCGTTCCTGTGGGGTTCCAAGCGCACGGGCCCGGATCTGGCGCGCGTTGGGCAGCGCTATTCGGACGACTGGCATCGCATCCACCTCCGTGATCCGCGTGAAGTGGTGCCCGAGTCGAACATGCCGTCATATGCGTGGCTCTCGAAGACGCCGCTGGATAACAGCGACATCGAGAAGAAGATGCATGTCCTGCGTCAGCTGGGTGTGCCGTACACGGATGCCCAGATCGCCGGGGCGCGCGAGCAACTCGCGGGCAAAACGGAAGAAGACGCCGTGGTCGCCTATCTGCAAGGCCTTGGCGTGGAGCTGCGTAACGTCCGGGACGTGGCTGTTGCTCCGGCCGCCGCGCCTGCCACCGTTGCAGCGAAGGAGTAAGCCATGGCCACGCTGAGTGCAATTGCGACTGCCGTCTTCCTCGTGCTGTTCGTCTGCATTACCTGGTGGGCATTCTCCGCGCATCGCCGCGGTGCGAATGCGGAATCGGCCATGCTGCCGTTCCTGCTGCCCGATGAGGCCGAGGTCGCCGGTGCGCACGCAGACGCGTCGCGCCCGCATCAATAAGGACACAGAATCATGAGCGACTTCATTTCGGAGTTCTGGGGGTATTACATCGCAGCGATCGCCCTAGTCGGCATCGTGTGGTGTGTCTGGTTGCTGTTTTCGCAGCGGCGCATTCAGATTGCGCCCGGTCATAGCGCGGGCGAGGACACCGGCCATGTATGGGACGGCGACCTGCGCGAACTGAACAATCCGCTGCCACGCTGGTGGATGTGGATGTTCCTGCTGTCGTGCATCTTTGCGTTGGGGTACCTGATCCTCTACCCGGGGTTGGGTTCATACGGCGGCGCGCTTGGTTTCTCGACACGGGGCGAATTGGCGGCGCAGCGCGCTGCAGCCGATGCACAGGTCCGTCCGGTCTATGAGCGTTATGCCAGCATGGACATCAAGCAGATCGCCGCCGACCCGCAGGCCCATGAGATTGGCCAGCGCCTGTTCCTGAACAACTGCGCGCAGTGCCATGGCTCCGACGCTGGCGGCTCGAAGGGCTTCCCGAACCTGACCGACAGCGACTGGCTGTACGGCGGCGAGCCCGAGACGATCCTGACCACTATCACCAAGGGGCGTCACGGTGTCATGCCCTCGCTGGCTGCGGTGGTGGATGGCAACCAGGCTGTCAACGTGGCCAACTACGTGCGCTCGCTGTCGGGCCTGTCTTACGACCCGATCAAGGCAGCGCGTGGTGAACCGACGTTCAAGTCGGTCTGCGCGGCCTGCCACACGGCAAGCGGCAAGGGCAATCAGACACTTGGCGCACCTAACCTGACCGACCGCGTCTGGCTGTACGGCAGTTCGGAAGCAACCATCGTCGAGACCATCCTCAAGGGTCGTGACAACACGATGCCGGCACACGAGAACCTGCTCTCACCAGAGAAGATCCGCATGCTGGCGGCCTACGTCTGGGGTCTGTCGAATAGCAATACGAGTCACGAGCAATGAGCGACAAAGAACCAGCCTGGCGCCCGATGACGCCCGCCACCGCGGCGGCGGGCGCCGACGACGCCCCCACCGAGCAGATGCTCTATGAGGTCCGGCGCAAGATTTATCCGCGCGCCGTGACCGGCGCCTTTGCGCGTTGGCGAGTCTGGCTGGTTCTGGCCACGCAAGCCATCTTTTATGGCTTGCCGTGGTTCCAGTGGAACGGTCGCCAAGCGGTGCTGTTCGACCTGGG
This sequence comes from Ralstonia chuxiongensis, assembly GCF_024158925.1. Taxonomy (NCBI): domain Bacteria; kingdom Pseudomonadati; phylum Pseudomonadota; class Betaproteobacteria; order Burkholderiales; family Burkholderiaceae; genus Ralstonia; species Ralstonia chuxiongensis. The sequence goes on from NZ_JAMYWC010000003.1 coordinate 674,900, forward strand.
CGCCCGCAAGTTCTACCTCTTTGGCCTCGTATTGTGGCCGCAGGATGTCATCTATCTGACGTTGCTGCTGGTGCTGTCGGCGCTCGCGCTGTTTCTATTTACGGCGGTGGCGGGGCGGCTCTTTTGCGGCTATGCCTGTCCGCAGACGGTCTACACCGAGATTTTCATGTGGATCGAGCGGCACATCGAAGGAGATCGCTTCGCGCGCATCCGCCTCGACGGTGAGCGTTGGAGCCTGCGCAAATTCCGCCTGAAGGCCGCAAAGCATTCGGCCTGGATCCTCATCGCCCTGTGGACGGGCTTTACCTTCGTGGGTTTCTTCACGCCGATCCGCGATCTGGGCATGGAGACCTGGACGCTGTCGCTCGGTCCTTGGCAGACATTCTGGATGTTGTTCTACGCATTTGCGACGTGGGGCAACGCTGGTTTCATGCGCGAGCAAGTCTGCCGCTACATGTGTCCCTACGCTCGTTTCCAGAGCGTGATGGTCGATCCCGATACCTACGTCGTCACGTATGACACGCAGCGCGGCGAGCCGCGCGGCAGCCGTTCGCGCAACGCCGATTTCGAAGCCCAGGGTCTGGGTGCTTGCGTCGACTGCAGCATCTGCGTGCAGGTGTGCCCGACCGGCATCGACATCCGTCAAGGGCTGCAATACGAATGCATCGGTTGTGGCGCCTGCATTGACGCCTGTGACCAGGTCATGGACAAGATGCGCTACCCGCGCGGTTTGATCCGCTACACGTCGGAACGCGCGATGCTTGATCGGCTCAGCCCGAAGGAAGCCCGGCGACATCTGATGCGTCCGCGCGTGCTGATCTATACCGGGATCATGCTGGTGCTCTTCACCGGGTTCATCGTGGCATTGGCGATGCGGCAGCCGCTCAAGGTTGACGTGATTCGTGATCGTGGTGCGCTGGCGCGTGAAGTGGACGGCGGCAAGATCGAGAACGTTTATCGCCTGCAACTGATGAACGCGTCCGAGCACCCCATGCGCGTGACCATCACCGCCGAGGGCATGCCGGAACTGGACGTGGAGGGCGGTCGCGGCGAATCGACCACACTGGAACTGCCGCCAGCGGCTAACCGGCTGCTGCCAGTGCGCGTGCGCCGGCCGGCCGACGATGCCGCCCCCGGCTCGCACAAAATCCGTTTCGTCATCCATGCAGACAGCGGTAGCGACAGCCTTGTACTGCGCGAACCGTCGAGCTTCATCGTGCCGCGCTGATGCGGCATCCCCAACAGGAGGCAACGATGCACGCAACGCAATCTTCCGCACAGGCCCGTCCTTGGTGGCGCGAGCCGTGGCCGTGGCTGCTGATGGCAGGGCCGTTCGTCGCCATGGTCGGCTGCGGCGTCACCATTTGGCTGGCGATATCGCATCCCGATGCTGTTATTCATGACAACGTCGTGCGGCGCGGTTTGGTCGTTGAAAAGACGACGGGCGCACCGGCGCATGCCATTCACACGGAGGCCCGATGAAGCGTCGACTGCTGATGTGGATTCTGTGGCCGGCATTTCTGTCGGCGGCCCTGGCTGAGCTGGTGGTCTTCGCGGTGGTAGACCCCGTCGATCTGCGCTTCTTCGGCGAGCAGATCACGGTGTCGGCCCAGGCGGTTTACACCGTGTCCTTCTTTGTGTTCTGGTTGCTGTGCGCATTGTCGAGCGCGTTGACGCTCTATGTGTCGCCGGGCATTGGCAAGCTGGAAGCGCATGAACACCCGCTCGTCTGAGCGGGAGCCATGAAAGGCAGCTTAGGCCGCCTGACCGCTCATGACCTGGCGCAGGCCGGCCAGGTCGATCAGCTTGACGTGGCGTTGGCGGATCTGGATGAGACCCGCTTCGGCAAAGCGCGAGAACAGGCGGCTGACGGTTTCGAGCTTGAGACCCAGATAGCTGCCAAGTTCTTCGCGGCTCATGCGCAGCACAAACTCGGTCGACGAATATCCGCGCTGGGCCGAACGCTTCGAGAGGTTGAGCAAGAATGCTGCGAGACGCTCTTCCGCACGCATGGAGCCCAGTGTGAGCAGCATCAGATGATCCTGCGAAATCTCCTTGCTCATGATGCGCAAGAACTGATGCTGCAGCGAAGGCAGCCGGCGCGAAAGGTGCTGCAACTCGTCGTAGCGCACCACGCAGACTTCGGTATCTTCAAGCGCGGTGGCGTCCGACACGTGGCGCATATCGCCAATGCCATCGAGCCCGACGATTTCACCCGGCAGGTGGAACCCTGTGATCTGATGCCGACCGTCTTCAAGCGTCAGATGGGTTTTGAGTGTGCCGAAACGAATGCCGTAAACCGCCTCCAGCGGCTCACCCAGAGAATAGAGCGATTGCCCCTTCTTAATGCGGATGCGCTCGCCGACCAAATCGTCCATCTTGCGCACGTCATCCGAGTTCATTCCCACCGGCAGGCAGATTTGCCCGAGTACACAGGTGGAACAACGCGAGGCTTGGTCGGTAAGTGCGATTCGAGTGAGCACGGGCGGGGGCGAATTTCGGGAAGGTGAAATGAGTAATTCTTGTTTTACAGCGCCAGCTTATTATAACGGCGACCTTCTTGTCCTCGGACATTTCCGATGCGGCAAAACGCGTCAATTACGCTTGGTTCGCAACAGTAAGACAAAAACCTTGGTCCATATCAAAAGAGCGTCAGAAAGATGAGTGCCGCGGCGCTTGTGAGCGTTTTCCTGATTGCATTGCTCGGCGGTGTGCATTGTCTGGCGATGTGCAGCGGTATCGCACTCGCAGCCGAACGTGGCGCTGTGGCGGTGCGGATCGTGTCCCGTCGCCGGCTTTGGTTTGAACAGGTCGTCATGCATGCCGGCCGGCTGACCACCTATGCGTTGCTGGGCGCAATCATGGGTGCCATGGGCGCGACCGTCTGGCGCCAGCAATGGCTGCCGATTCAACGCGGCTTGTTTGCGTTCGCTAGCGCATTGCTGGTCGCCTACGGGGTTTTGCTGCTTGTTCGGTCCGCAGGGGATGCGTGGCGCAGTGTGTGGCTTGAACGCTTGCTTGGCCGCGTGGCAGGAGGCCTGTCTCGAGGCGCCGCCACGCTGGGCGGTAGGCTGCAGCGTCAGCCACCGTTACTGCGCCGCTATCTCACGGGTATGGCGTGGGGGCTGGTGCCGTGTGGGATGGTCTACGGCGCATTGGCTGTGGCGTTGTTGGCAGGCAACGCCGCTTCCGGGGCCGTGGTCATGCTCGCCTTTGGTGCGGGTACGCTGCCCAACCTGCTGATGATGTCTGGTCTGGCTGGGTGGCTGCGTGGGCTGTCGCGCCAGCGATGGGCGCGGGGCGCGGCCGGCATCGCCATCGCCGGGTTTGGGGTCTGGGGGCTGGCTCACGCAATCTGGTTGCCGGAGATGCTTAACGCACACGGATTCTGTCTGGTGCTGTAGGCGTTCAGGCAGGCAAAAATTGCCAATCGTCCCATGATAGGAGGCTAGGACATCTTCCCGGTTGCGGCGCTGCTGGAAATTGCCCTACAATCAACCGCAATTCGATTCGCCACCCGCGCAAATCAACAATCCTAAGCGCGGCGCCAAGCGATGCCATCCAGCGGTAGAGTCCCCTGGACAGTCGATTCGGGCGGGCTGCCGTTCTTCTTGGTAGTCGTCCGGCGCAGTATCCGTCCCCATGGCGGCGGAAGAAATTGCCCTTGTGGTGCCTGACCGGCACCGGATCAACTCGCTCCTCCGGCCCTACTTTGCGGGCACAGCCACTGCGTTTCGGTGCAGGCTCCAATTGGATGATTGGCCTTCGCGCGCCGGGCCCGGGCGGGCAACAGCATTCAGAAATGCCGCGTGCTTCGCGGTGGGACGACAAACCTCAAGCGTGACGGCGACTGGCCGTGCGCGAGCAATGACGAGCCGCTCAACCCGATGAATACCCAAGAGGCGAAGATCGTCCTCGAAACCGCGCTGATCTGCGCGCAGGACCCGTTGCGAGTCAATGACTTGCGCAAGCTCTTCGACGAAGATGTGTCCGCAGACACCATCCGTGTGCTGCTCGAAGAGCTGCGCCAGGATTGGCTGAATCGAGGTGTCGAACTGGTCGCGCTGGCCTCCGGCTGGCGCTTGCAGAGCCGCCCGGAAATGCGCGTGTATCTTGATCGGCTGCACCCGGAAAAGCCGCCCAAGTACTCGCGCGCTGTGATGGAAACGCTGGCGATCATCGCTTATCGTCAGCCGGTCACTCGCGGCGATATCGAAGACATTCGCGGCGTGACGGTCAACACGCAGGTCATCAAGCAGATTGAAGACCGTGGCTGGATCGAGGTCATCGGTCATCGCGACGTGCCGGGCCGCCCCGCGCTGTATGCGACGACCAAGCAGTTTCTCGACGACCTTGGCTTGCGCTCGTTGGACGAACTGCCGCCGCTTGAAGATGCCCGCGCCCAAGCGCAGGCGAGCTTGCTGGAGCAGGGCGCCATCGAGTTTGAAGGCGGTGCAATTGCGGTGGAAGAGCTGACGGCGCTCGTCAACGACGCGCCGGAAGGTGCTGGGAGCGCCGAGGCTTCGGTGCAGGAATCGGCTGCATTGCCGGTTGCCGAGGCTTCCGTTGAGGTAATCGCTGAAACGCCGGCGCAGTCTACTGAGGGTGCGGCGGGTGGTGAGCTGGCATTGGAAACCGAGTCGCAAGCGGTGAGTGCGACCGAGGTTCCATCCGAAGATGAGTACAAAACACCGGTCGAGCCGCCTGTGGCTCCCGCCAATGAACATTCGTAACGCCATGCCTGCCGCACAGTCGGCGCATGGCCTGAACCCCTAGATTTTTTGAAGACGTTGTGAGCACCCAGTCAGACTCCATGGATACACGTATGCCGGCCGACGCCGACGCTCAGCCGCCGCGACAAGACGGCGGTGATGGGACTGAGGCCGCGCCTCGTCGCAAGGGATTGCGCCGCGGCTTGCGCAATCTGGTGGCTTCGCGCCGCCAGCAGCAGGACGGCCGCCCTGAGGGTGAAGCCGCTGAGGCGGGTGGCGCGGACGCCGGCCAGCCTGCGCAACCGCGCAAGAGCCGCGCGCCACGGGCACGCAAGCCGAAAGAGGCGACAGCTGAGCCGGCGGTAGTTGCCGCAGAGGGTGCTGCACCGGCCGAACAGGCGCCAGCAGACAGCCAGGGCGAGCGACGTGGCCCGCGCGGCCGTTTCGGCAAGAACCGTCGCCGCCAAGGCGAAGGCCAACCGGCGGAACGCGCCGAGCGCGGCGAGCATACGGAAGGTGCTGGCGGCAAGAATGCCGGCGGTCGTGGCAAGCAGCAGAGCCGCAACGGTAAACCGCAAGGCAAGGCTGGGGGTCAGACCCAGAATCGCGGGGGCAAGGGGCTGAAGGGCGGCAAGGGCTCCGAAGACGTCTTCCAATACGTGATTTCAGGCGCGTACGACTCGGAGGTTGACGCCGGAGGCGCATCGCAGCCCCCCAAGGGGCGCGAACTGACCTCCGACGACGACGCTCCTAAGCTGCACAAAATCTTGGCTGATGCCGGGCTTGGCTCGCGCCGCGACATGGAAGACCTGATCCTGCAAGGTCGCGTCTCCGTGAACGGCCTGCCGGCTCATATCGGCCAGCGCATTCTCGCGACCGATCAGGTGCGCGTGAACGGCAAGCTGATCCAGCGCAAGCTGCCGAACAAGCCGCCGCGCGTGCTGCTGTATCACAAGCCGGCCGGTGAGATCGTGAGCCAGTCCGATCCGGAAGGCCGTCCGACCGTGTTCGACGCGTTGCCGCGCATGAAGACCGGCAAGTGGGTCGCTGTGGGCCGCCTTGACTTCAATACCGAGGGCCTGCTGATTTTCACGACGTCCGGCGACATCGCCAATCGGTTCATGCACCCGCGCTATGGCGTGGAGCGTGAATACGCAGTGCGTACGCTTGGTGAGCTGGCGGAAACCGATCGCCAGAAGCTGCTGCACGGTATCCCACTTCAGGACGGCGAAGCCAACTTCCTGCGCTGCGTCGATGGCGGCGGCGAAGGTGTCAACCATTGGTACCACGTCGCCCTGACCGAGGGGCGGAACCGCGAAGTGCGGCGCATGTTCGAAGCGGTCAACCTGACCGTGTCGCGCCTGATCCGTACGCGCTATGGCAGCTTCGTCCTGCCGCGCGGGCTTAAGCGCGGGCGCTGGCAGGAAGTGTCGGCCGACGATGTGCGTACGCTGATGGGCACGCTGGGCATGAAGGTGCCGACGGCCAGTTCCGGCAGTGGGCAAGACCGCCAGGGCAATCGTCGCCGTGGGCCTGCGCCGGTGCTGATGGGGCCGATGTCGTCCGGTTTTGCGGGGGAAGCTAACTTCCAGTCGCGCGGTATGGGCGTTGAGAACGGTAATCGCGCGCAGCCCGCGCAGCGCCGTCCGACCAACCCGCGCCAGCCCGATCCGATGCAAACGTCCATGGGCTACATCAATGTGGGCGGTCCGACCACGCTGACAGCGCGCACCCGTATGGGTGAGCGCCCGAATGGCCGCGGCGGCGCGGCTGGCGGCGGTGGTATGCATGATGGCAATCGCGCGCCCGGTAGCAAGCGCCCCGGAAAGAGTGGTGGTGGCATCCCGAGCGGCAACAAGGCGCCGCGCGGTGGTGGCAAACGCGGCGGTAAGCGCTAAAAAAATGCGGGCGTTGTGTGCGGCAGCCGTCGCAACGCCCCATTTTGTGGCGGCTTCTGGGCAATTTTTGCGTTTTGCCTGGAAGCGTATTACAATGTCAGTCTAATCAAAAGTCATCCTGTAGAAGATGGGCGAATGATATGGGCGTTGCGCCCATTTTTTTTTGCTTCCGCAGGTTGGCCATACCGGGAAATTCTTCAGGAAAAACGTGCATCTGACTGATCTGATTGAGAAAACCCTCACCGCCATGGGGTACGAGCTGGTGGAAGTGGAGCGCGCACCCGCTGGGCTGCTGCGCGTGTATATCGATCAGGCAGAGAACGGCATCGTCATTGAAGATTGCGAAAAAGTGAGCCATCAGCTCACGCGCGTGTTCGAAGTTGAAAACGTCAATTACGAACGGTTGGAAGTGTCGTCGCCCGGGCTGGACCGCCCGCTGCGCACGCTGGCCGACTTCACGCGCTTCGCCGGCCTTGAGGTCAAGGTGACGTTGCGCCTGCCAGTGGACGGGCAAAAGAATTTCACGGGAATCATTCAGGCTCCGACGGGCGAGTCAGGCCAGGAACGAATCGGCCTTGAGTTTGAGGGCAAGGAAGGCCCCGCACTGCTGGAATTCACGCTGTCGGAACTCGACCGCGCCCGGCTGGTGCCCGTGCTGGACTTCAAAGGAAATCGAAACAAAGGGAACAAGCAATGAGCCGCGAAGTTCTGTTGCTCGTCGATGCGCTTGCGCGCGAAAAAAACGTCGACAAGGATGTGGTGTTCGGGGCGCTGGAGGCCGCATTGGCTTCGGCGACCAAGAAGCGCTTTGAAGAAGACGTGGATGTGCGCGTGGCGATCGACCGTGAGTCGGGCGAACACGAAACCTTCCGTCGCTGGCTCGTCGTTCCCGACGATGCAGGCCTGCAGGAACCGGACAAGCAGATTCTGCTGTTCGAAGCCAAGGAGCAGAATCCTGACCTCGATGTAGACGACTTCGTCGAAGAGCAGATTGAGTCGGTCGAGTTCGGCCGCATTGGCGCGCAGGCTGCAAAGCAGGTGATCCTGCAGCGCATCCGCGATGCTGAGCGCGAGCAGATCCTGAATGATTATCTGGATCGTGGCGAGAAGGTCATGACCGGTACGATCAAGCGTGCCGACAAGAAGGGCCTGATCGTTGAAACCGGCCGCGTCGAGGCGCTGTTGGCCCGCGACCAGATGATCCCGAAGGAAAATCTGCGTACGGGCGACCGTGTCCGGGCGTACATCCTGAATGTCGACCGTACCGCACGTGGCCCGCAGATCGAGCTTTCGCGCACTTGCCCTGAGTTTCTGATCAAGCTCTTCGAAAACGAAGTGCCGGAAATGGAACAGGGCCTGCTGGAGATCAAGGCAGCCGCGCGCGATCCTGGCGTGCGTGCGAAAATCGCGGTCGTTGCACACGACAAGCGTATCGACCCGATTGGCACCTGCGTCGGCGTGCGCGGGACCCGTGTGACAGCTGTCCGTAACGAAGTTGGCGGCGAGGCTGTGGACATCGTGCTGTGGTCGGAAGACCCGGCGCAGTTTGTGATCGGTGCGTTGGCGCCGGCGCAAGTGCAGTCCATCGTCGTAGACGAGGAAAAGCACAGCATGGACGTGGTGGTCGACGAGGAAAACCTCGCCGTTGCCATCGGCCGTAGCGGCCAGAACGTTCGCTTGGCGTCGGAGTTGACCGGCTGGCAGATCAACATCATGACGCCGGCAGAGTCTGCGCAGAAGCAGGCAGAAGAAAGCTCCGTCGTTCGCCAGTTGTTCATGGCGAAGCTGGACGTGGACGAAGAGGTTGCCGACATCCTGATCGAAGAGGGCTTCAGCTCGCTCGAGGAAGTGGCCTACGTGCCGCTGCAGGAAATGCTGGAAATCGAAGCGTTCGACGAAGACACCGTCAACGAGCTGCGCAACCGCGCTCGCGACGTGTTGCTGACGATGGAGTTGGCGAAGGAAGAAAAGGTCGAGAAGGTGTCGCAAGACCTGCGCGACCTCGAGGGGCTGACCCCGGAGCTGATCGGCAAGCTGGCCGAGGGGAACATCCAGACGCGTGACGACTTGGCCGAGCTGGCCGTGGACGAATTGGTCGAGATGACCGGCGTCGACGAAGAACAAGCCAAGGCGCTGATCATGAAGGCGCGTGAACACTGGTTTTCGTGAGTCGTATAAGCGTTGATCGTTTATCGCAATCCTCACTGAAACCAAGCATCGAAAGGGTTTGAATGGCAAGCACAACAGTTGCCCAACTCGCTGGCGAATTGAACCGTAGCGCATCAGCGCTGCTGGAACAATTGCAAGCCGCGGGCGTGCAAAAGGCGACGCCGGAAGACGTCATCACCGAATCGGACAAGACCCGACTGCTCGACTATCTCAAGCGAGCACACGGCAGCGCCGAGGATGGCGCGCGCAAGAAGATCACGATCACCAAGCGCGAAACCAGCGAAATCCGCCAAGCGGATGCCACCGGCAAGACGCGTACCGTGCAAGTGGAAGTCAAGAAGAAGCGCGTGCTGGTCAAGCGTGATGAGCCGAACGCGGCACAGGCTGAATCGGACGCCACAGAGGCTGTACCGGTGGTCGATGCCGAGGAAGTTGCGCGTCGCGAGGAAGAACAGCGCCGCCAGGCCGAATTGCTGGCCCAGCAGGAAGCCGAGCTGAAGGCGCGCCAGGAAGCAATGGAGCGCGAGGAAGCTGAGCGACGCGCCCGCCAGGAAGCAGCGGAAGCCGAGCAGAAACGCCAGGCTGAACTTGCTGCCAAGAAGGCGGAAGAGGAAGCCGTTGCTGCCCGCGCAGCCGCTGAAGCGTCGGACGAAGCCCCGCGCCGTAAGGCCGAGGAAGATGCCGCACGTCTGGCAAGTGAACGCGAAGCGGCGCAGAAGGCCGCTGACGAAGCGCGCGTTGCTGCCGACAAGATCAAGGCCGAGGAAGACGGTGCGCGCAAGCGCCGTGAAGCTGCCGAAGCCGAAGCACGTGCCATCCGCGAGATGATGAGCGCCCCCGCTCGTGTGCTGAAGACACCTGCCGAACGCAAGGCTGAAGAAGTCAAGAAGGCCGAGCAATCGGGCACGCTGCACAAGCCGGTCAAGCCGGCTGGCGAAGCACGCCCGGCTGCGGCTGCCAAGAAGCCGGCTGCCCCCGCACCAGCCGCAGCTGCACCGAGCTCGCCTACGGGTGACAAGAAGGGCGGTCGTGGCAAGGCGGGTTGGCAAGACGACAACCGTGGTGGCAAGCGTGGCGGCCTGAAGACGCGCGGCGATACCGGTGGCGGTGCCGACGGCTGGCGCTCCGGCTCCAAGGGCGGCCGCAACCGCCATGGGGACGACAACCGCAATGCCTTCCAGGCACCGACCGAGCCGGTCGTGCGTGAAGTGCACGTGCCGGAAACCATCTCTGTGGCCGATTTGGCGCACAAGATGTCGGTCAAGGCTGCCGAAGTCATCAAGCAGATGATGAAGCTCGGCCAGATGGTCACGATTAACCAGGTGTTAGACCAAGAGACCGCGATGATCGTGGTCGAAGAAATGGGCCACCAGGCGGTCGCCGCCAAGCTTGACGATCCGGAAGCGCTGCTGATTGGCGGCGTGGAAGAGCCGACGAATGCCGAGGCCGAAACCCGTCCGCCTGTCGTGACCGTCATGGGTCACGTCGACCACGGCAAGACCTCGCTGCTGGACTACATCCGTCGTGCCAAGGTTGCGGCAGGCGAAGCCGGCGGTATCACGCAGCACATCGGCGCGTATCACGTTGAAACCGATCGCGGCGTCATCACCTTCCTCGACACCCCGGGTCACGAGGCCTTCACGGCCATGCGTGCACGTGGCGCCAAGGCAACCGACATCGTGATTCTGGTCGTGGCTGCCGACGACGGCGTCATGCCGCAGACGAAGGAAGCCATCGCCCACGCGAAGGCGGCCGGGGTGCCCATCGTGGTGGCGATCACCAAGGTTGATAAGCCCGAAGCCAACCCCGACCGCGTCAAGCAGGAGCTGGTGGCTGAGAGCGTGATTCCGGAAGAGTACGGCGGTGATGTGCCGTTCGTGCCGGTGTCCGCCAAGACTGGCGAAGGCATCGACAGCCTGCTGGAAAACGTGCTGCTGCAGGCTGAAGTGCTGGAACTGAAGGCGCCGGTCAATGCGCCGGCCAAGGGTCTGGTGGTGGAAGCGCAGTTGGACAAGGGCAAGGGTCCGATCGCTACGGTGCTCGTGCAGAGCGGTACGCTCAAGCGCGGCGACGTGGTGCTCGCTGGCACGGCCTACGGCCGCGTGCGCGCCATGCTGGACGAAAATGGCAAACCGGCCAAGGAAGCTGGTCCGTCGATCCCGGTGGAAATCCAGGGTCTGTCGGAAGTGCCGGGCGCCGGCGAAGAAGTGCTGGTGTTGCCGGACGAGCGCAAGGCACGCGAAATCGCGCTGTTCCGCCAAGGCAAGTTCCGTGACGTGAAGCTGGCGCGCCAACAGGCCGCCAAGCTGGAAAACATGCTGGAGCAGATGAGCGAAGGCGACGTGAAGTCGCTGCCGCTGATCATCAAGGCAGACGTTCAGGGTTCGCAGGAAGCATTGGTGCACTCGCTGCAGAAGCTGTCCACCGACGAAGTGCGCGTACAGGTTGTGCACGCGGCCGTGGGCGGCATCACCGAGTCGGACGTCAACCTGGCAACCGCGTCGAAGGCCGTCATCATCGGCTTCAACACGCGGGCTGATGCGGGCGCACGCAAGCTGGCCGAGCATCAGGGCATCGACATCCGCTACTACAACATCATCTATGACGCTGTGGATGAGGTGAAGGCGGCGATGTCGGGCATGCTCTCGCCGGAGAAGCGCGAAGAGACGACGGGCCTTGTCGAGGTGCGCCAGGTCTTCCACGTACCGAAGGTTGGTGCAGTGGCCGGCTGTATGGTGCTGGACGGTTTCGTCAAGCGCAATTCGCTGGTCCGGGTGCTGCGTGCGAACGTGGTCATCTTCTCGGGCGAACTCGATTCGCTCAAGCGCTTCAAGGACGATGTGAAGGAAGTGAAGCAAGGCTTCGAGTGCGGCCTGTCGATCAAGAACTTCAACGACGTTCAGGAAGGCGATCAACTCGAGGTCTACGAGATCACCGAGGTGGCGCGTACGCTGTAATACGTTGGCCGGACGCTGCGGTGTCCGGCTCGACTTTGCGACGGTGGCCCGGGCGCGTCCCGCGCCACCGTTTTGTCTTTTGGGCCAGACTAGCGCGTGCTGGCGGCGCCCATGTGAGGAACACTCTATGCCGAAGAAATCGGGATCGGCCGCTGGCCGCAACGTGCGCATCGCCGATCAGATCCAGCGTGATCTGGCCGAATTGATCCAGCGCGAAATCAAGAACCCGGCGATGGGCCTGGTGACGCTGCAATCCGTGACGCTCACGCCTGACTATGCGCACGCCAAGATCTACTTCACGGTGCTGGGCGCCGAGCCGGAAGTCGCCGGCGCCATCCTGAACGAGAAGGCAGGCTACCTGCATTCGCTGTTGTTCAAGCGCCTGCACATCCACACGGTGCCTACACTGCATTTCCACTTCGACGGTTCGGTCGAACGCGGTATCGAGATGTCGCGCCTGATCGATGAGGCCAACGCCACGCGTGCCAAAGACGATTGAAATGGGTGAGCAACATGCGACCACGCCACAGAAGCAGCCTCGCCGCGATGTGCATGGCGTGCTACTGCTGGACAAGCCGATCGGCTGGTCGAGCAACGATGCGCTGATCCGCGCCAAGCGCTTGCTGTGGGCCAAGAAGGCGGGGCATACCGGCACGCTGGATCCGCTGGCGACGGGCTTGCTACCGCTGTGTTTTGGCGAGGCGACCAAGTTTTCGCAGGATTTGCTCGATGCGGACAAGACGTACGAAACCGTTGTGCGTCTTGGTATCAAGACGAGTACCGCAGATGCGGAAGGCGAGGTGCTGAGCGAGCGCCCTGTTTCGGTCACGCCGGAGCAGCTGCAAGTAGTCATCGCGCGCTTTGTCGGCGAGATCGACCAAGTGCCGCCGATGCACTCTGCGCTGAAGAAGGACGGCAAGCCGTTGTACGAGTACGCGCGCGCGGGTCAGACCGTGGAGCGCGCTGCACGTCGGGTAACGATCCACGCGATCGATGTGTTGGCGACGGATCTGGAGTCGGCAGAGCCGACGATCACGTTGCGCGTGTCATGCAGCAAGGGAACGTACATCCGCACGTTGGGTGAAGACATTGGCGAGGCGCTGGGCTGCGGCGGGCATCTGGTTGCGCTGCGACGCACGCAGGTCGGCAACCTGACACTGAACGGCGCCGTGACGCTCGAATTGCTGGACGCGGCCGCTGAAGATGCTCGCGCCGCATTGCTGGCCCCAGTCGATGCGCTGCTGCAGACGCTACCGCGTGTGGAGTTGGATGCGGAAGAGAGCCGCCGCTTCCTGCATGGACAGCGCTTGCCGTTGCGATTGGCGTTGCCGAACGCAGATCAGGTACGCGTATACGGCGTGCGTGAGGCGATAGGGGCGGGCTCCACGGCATCGCTGCTCGGAGTGGCTACTTGGCAAGATGGTGTGCTGCGACCGGGGCGGCTCGTGCATCTTTAAGCCGATCGACGGCAAAAAAAAGCCACGCAGCTATGCGTGGCTTTTTTGTTGCGCGATCTTGGATCAGTGCGCACCGGCTGCCGCTTCCGCACCGGCCGCCGACTTCGCCGGCTTGGTCAGCCAGATGAAGACGATCAGCACGATAAACAGCACAGCCGAAATCCAGAAGATATCGTTGGCGCCCAACATTGCGGCTTGCTGCGAGATCACGCGTTCGATCACGCCATTGGCCTGCAGGTTGGGCATGCCAAGCTGCGTGTACTGGTTGATCGACGACGCATAGGCCGGGTTGTACGGATTCACGTGCTCGACCAGTTGGGCGTGGTGCAGGGCTGAGCGGTTGTCCCACACCGTGGTCGAGATCGATGCACCGATGCCGCCGAACATGATCCGCACGAAGTTCGACAGACCCGATGCCGCCGGAATCCGCTCGGGCGGCAGGCCCGAGAGGATGATCGACGTGAGCGGGATGAAGAACATTGCCATGGCGGCGCCCTGGATCAGCGTGGGGATCATCAGCGTCCACGTGTCGACTTGCACGGTAAAGCGCGAGCGCATCCAGAACACCAGCGCGAAGGTAATGAACGCCGTGGTCGCCACCCAGCGTGCATCCATCTTCGGCAGGTTCTTGCCGATCACGGGCGACAGGATGATGGCGAAGATGCCCACCGGCGCCATGATCAGGCCCGCATCCGTGGCGGTGTAGCCGACGATGGTTTGCAGCCACAGAGGCAGGATCACGAGGTTGCCGAAGAACAGCCCGTACGCCACCGAGATCGCAACGACCCCCGCGCTGAAGTTGCGGCCCTTGAACAGCGTCAGATCCACGACGGGGTGATCTTCGGTGAGCTCCCACACCAGGAAGAACGCGAAACCCACGATGGCCACGACCGTCAGCACCACGACCTCGGTCGAGTTGAACCAGTCGAGTTCCTTGCCGCGATCGAGCATCAACTGAAGCGAGCCCACCCACAGGATCAATAGCGCCAGGCCGATCTTGTCGATCGGGAGCGCGCGTGTCGGCGATTCGCGGTCCTTGTAGATGACCCACGTTGCGTACGCAGCCAGGATGCCCACCGGGATGTTGATGTAGAAGATCCACGGCCAGCTCATGTTGTCTGAGATCCAGCCGCCGAAGATCGGCCCCATGATCGGCGCGACCAGCGTGGTCATCCCCCATAGCGCCAATGCCATCGAGCTTTTGGCGGGCGGATATGTCGACAGCAGCAGCGATTGCGACAGCGGAATCATCGGGCCCGCCACAGCGCCCTGGATGATCCGGGCCGCGATCAGCATGCCCATGTTGGGCGCCAGCCCGCACGCCCACGACGACAGCACGAACAGCAGAATGGACGTGACGAACAGGCGCACCTGCCCGAAACGCTGCGTCAGCCACCCCGTGAGCGGCACCGAGATGGCGTTGGCTACCGCAAACGAGGTGATGACCCACGTGCCCTGGTTCGGGGCCACGCCCAGGTCGCCCGAAATTGCCGGGATCGACACGTTGGCGATGGACGAATCCAGCACGTTCATGAAGGTGGCCAGCGACAGCGCGACCGTACCGATCGCCAGTTTGGCGCCGGTCAGTGGCTGTAGCGGCTTGGGCGCGGCTGTTGCCATGCGTCAGACCTTGGGTGCGGGTTGTGAAGTGCGCGGAGCCGTTGCAGCCGGCACGTTGGTGGCGGCCGGTGCCGTAGCGCCGCCGCGGCCGGCGTTGGCTGTGATGATGCTGGCAATGACCTGATCGGCGTCTTTTCCGGCCTGGTCGTACACCGTCGTTTGCAGCGGTGAGGCTGTCGGGGAGGTGGCCAGGCTTTGACCGCCTTCGTCATGGATGTCGACCTTGGCTTCCATCGACAAGCCTACGCGCAGCGGGTGGTCCTTCAGTTCCTTCGGGTCGAGCGACACGCGCACCGGCAGGCGTTGCACCACCTTGATCCAGTTGCCCGTGGCGTTCTGTGCCGGCAGCAGCGAGAACGCCGAGCCCGTGCCCGCCGAAAAACCGACCACCTTGCCGTGATACGTCACGCTGCTGCCATACACGTCGGCCACCAGTTCAACCGGCTGGCCCACTCGCATGTGGCGCACCTGGACTTCCTTGAAGTTGGCGTCCACCCAGAGCTGGTCCAGCGGCACGATGGCCATCAGCGGCGTGCCCGGAGCGACGCGCTGGCCGACCTGCACCGAACGCTTGGCCACATAGCCCGTGACCGATGCCGGCAGGCTGGTACGCGCATAGGCCAGGTAAGCCTCGCGGACTTTGGCAGCAGCCTGCAGCACGTTCGGGTGACGCTCCAGCGTGGTCTGTTCGGTCAGCACGCGGTTGCCCTGCAGTTGTTCCTTGGCGGCTTCCAATGCGGACTGGGCAGCCTGCACGGCGGTTTGTGCGTGCGAGATTTCTTCTTGCGACACGGCGCCCGTGCCGGCGATCTGCTTGCGGCGTGCCAAGTCGTCCTTTGCCTTGGCGAGATCGCTTTCGCGCATGGCCAACGTGGCGGTGAACGCGCTGGTGTTCGAATACAGCGTGCGCACCTGGCGCACCGTCTGCGCAAGTGCGGCTTCAGCCTGCTCCAGCGCGACGCGTGCATCGGCACGATCCAGCTCAATCACGGGCTGGCCGGAGGTGACGAGCTGCGTGTCATCAGCGCGAATGGCGACCACGGTGCCCGCCACCTGCGGCGTCACCTGGACCACGTTGCCTTGCACGTATGCATCGTCGGTCGACTCGAACCAGCGGCCGTACAGGCCCCAGTAGACGCCGTAGCCGACGCCGGCAACGACCAGTGCGGCGGCCAGCGTGGTCAGCATGCGCTTGCGCTTTCCGTTGGAATTGCCGTTGCCGGCGGGCGTTGCCGCGGGGGCTGCGGGTGCGGGGGCAGCGGACGGTGCGGCTTGGGGCTTGTTGTCACTCATGATGTTGGCTCGAAAGAATGCGGTGGAACGTTCGGTTCAGTTCAATTCAGTACAGCTCAGCCATGCGATGCGGCGGCCTCGGGCTTGGCGCCGGGGAGGTCTTCTGCCGTATAGCCGCCGCCGAGGGCCTTGATAAGGGCCATCTGCGCGTCGAGTCGGCGTGCCTGCAGATCGGTCGCGAGCTTGCGTTGCTGCAGCACGGTAGTCTCGGCGTTCAGCACAACCAGTTGTGTACCAAGGCCGGCGCTGTAGCGCGTGCGTGCAAGGCTGTAGGCGCGCTCAGCTTCGCTCAAGGCGGTGCGCTGGATGGCGATCTGCGAGTCAATGCTGTGCAGCGTGGTGATCTGGTCAGCGGTGTCGTGCAGGGCTTCGGTCAGCGTCTGGTTGTAGCTCGCGACTGCAGCGTCATAGTTGGCGTACTTGCCGCGCAGGTTGGCGCGCAGCTTGCCGCCCTGGAAGATCGGCAGCTTGAGCGCCGGGCCGATACCGAGCTGACGCGATGCACCAAGCAGCAGGTTTTCCGGCGCAATCGAAGCCAGCCCCAGGAATGCAGTCAGGCTGATATCCGGCAGGAATTGCGCCTTGGCGACGTCGATATCCTTCGACGCGGCTTCCACGCGCCAGCGCGCAGCCACGAGATCCGGGCGACGGCCGATCAGGTCGATGGTCAGGTTGTTCGGCAGCTTGGGCGTGGTTTGCGCGAGCAGCGTCGGGCGCGTGATTGAGAGGCCGCGGTCGGGGCCCTTGCCCAGCAGCGCGGCCAACTGGTTGCGTGCCAGCGCGATCTGCTCGTCGACTTGTTCAAGTTCCGTCTGTGCGGCGGCCACATTGGCGCGGGCCTGCGTGGTTTCAACTTGCGTATCAAGGCCAGCACGCACGCGTTGGCCTGCAAGGTTGGTCAAATCCTTGCGCTGCACGATTGCACGTTCGGCCACGTCGCGCTGCGCGTAGAGCGCGGCCAGCTTGGCGTAGGTGCGTGCCACCGTGGTCGACAGCATCAAACGCGAAGCCTGGCTTTCCGCTTCCATCGATTTGTCATCGGACAGCGCAGCTTCCAGCGCAGAGCGATTCTTGCCCCAGAAATCCAGGTCGTAGCTCACACCCAGCTGGATCTTCGATTCCGTGAACCAGCGACCAGCCAGTGGCGTGCCTTCAAACATGTCGTATTCCGACAGGCGCTGACGCGTCATGTCGGCATCGAGACCGACGCTCGGATACAGATTGCCGCGCACCACATCGGCCATCGCACGCGAAGCGCGCACGCGGGCAAAGGCGACTTGCAGGTTCGGGTTGTCCTTGATGGCCTCATCCACCAGCGCGCGCAGTTGCGGATCGTTGAACTGATCGACCCAATTCTGCGACGGCCACTGGCCGCCTTGCGAGGGCAACGATTGCGCGCTCGCCAACTGGCCCGGCGTTGTCAGCGTCTGCGTGCTGTGCGAATTGCCGAGGTTCGCGCAACCAGCCAGCACGGCCAGCGTCACGGTGGAAAGCGCCACACCCAGGCGTGCCGGCCATTGCGCGCGCGGACTGCCGGCGCGGCTTAGGGGCGAAAGTGCCTGAGGGGCGGAATTCAAGGCGTTCATGTTGTTTGATGGGTCAAGCGATCAAGGGGGCGGGAAGCGTTCGGTGCTGCAGATGCAATTCGAGCGGGGCGGCGTCAGTGGCCGGCGGGGCGCACGCGGTGCCCCTCCGTGGCGGCGCCGTTGTCGAGAATGCGCTTGAGGAGTTCGCGCAGCGTATCGACGTCGCCCGGCGTGAAGCCAGCAAAAAAACGGTTCAGCACGTGCGTATAGATGGCTGGCATGCGGTCAGCCAAGTCACGGCCGGCTTGCGTCACCTCCAGATGCACGACGCGGCGGTCGGACTCGCTGCGCACGCGCTCGATCAGGCCGCGCTTTTCCATGCGGCTGAGCATGCGCGTGAGCGAACCGATATCGGTGTTCAATTCGCGGCCCAGATCGGTAGCGGTTTGGCATCGGCCGTTGGCGAGCAGCACCAGGCAACTGGCCTGGGAATGCGTCACATCCATCGCGGCAACTTCCTGCTCGATGGCCATGGACAGCGCCGTCTTGGCGCGCCCGACGAGGTAGCCCACGCTTTCGCACATGCGGTAGTCCTCCACCCGGAAGAGCGTTCCGGCAGCAACTTCGGTGGCGGGTCTTGTTTGTTCGGACATCTTATGTATGCACAATCATTGTCCGGACAAATATACGAATCGGCGCAGCAAACAGCAAGGTACTGAATGTGCGATTCCATTTTTAGAAATAATTGGTGATCTATGATGCACTCGAACTATGCTCCTTCATCGATTCGTCAAGGAGTGTCATGTCTTGCGCATCGCAGCATGCTAGAATGTCAGGTTATTCCGCGAGCTGAATTTGGGTGCTGTCCCGGGCTCGTATCACGTCTTTTCGAGTTCACATCCCATGCGCGCGCTTCGCAACATCGCCATCATTGCCCACGTTGACCACGGCAAAACCACTCTGGTCGACCAGCTCCTTCGCCAAGCCGGCACGTTCCGCGAGAACGAGCAGATCGCCGAGCGCGTGATGGATTCGAACGACATCGAAAAAGAGCGCGGCATCACGATCCTGGCCAAGAACTGCGCGGTCGAATACAACGGCACGCACATCAACATCGTCGACACGCCGGGGCACGCCGACTTCGGTGGTGAAGTGGAGCGTGTGCTGTCGATGGTCGACGGCGTGCTGCTGCTGGTGGATGCCGTGGAAGGCCCGATGCCGCAAACGCGTTTTGTGACGCGCAAGGCGCTGGCCCTGGGCCTGAAGCCGATCGTCGTGATCAACAAGGTGGACCGCCCGGGTGCGCGTCCGGAGTGGGTGATCAACCAGACCTTCGACCTGTTCGACAAGCTGGGCGCCAACGACGACCAACTCGACTTCCCGGTGGTGTACGCCTCGGGCCTGAACGGTTACGCGGGCCTGACCGACGATGTGCGCGAAGGCGACATGAAGCCGCTGTTCGAGACCATTCTCGACAAGGTGCCGCAGCGTAACGACGACCCGAACGGCCCGCTCCAGCTGCAGATCATCTCGCTGGACTACTCGAGCTACGTGGGCAAGATCGGCGTGGGCCGCATTACGCGTGGCCGCGTGCGTCCGCTGCAGGACGTGGTGGTGAAGTTCGGTCCGGAAGGCAACCCCATCAAGGGCCGTATCAACCAGGTGCTGAAGTTCCGCGGCCTGGAGCGCGAGCTGGTGCAGGAAGCCGAAGCCGGCGACATCGTGCTGATCAACGGTATTGAAGAACTGGGCATCGGTTGCACCGTGTGCGCTCCGGACGCCCAGGAAGCCCTGCCGATGCTGAAGGTGGACGAGCCGACGCTGACGATGAACTTCTGCGTCAACACCTCGCCGCTGGCTGGCCGCGAAGGCAAGTTCGTGACGAGCCGCCAACTGCGCGATCGTCTGGACCGCGAGCTGAAGTCCAACGTGGCCCTGCGCGTGAAAGACACCGGCGACGACACGATCTTCGAAGTGTCGGGCCGTGGCGAACTGCACCTGACGATTCTGGTGGAAAACATGCGCCGTGAAGGCTACGAGCTGGCCGTGTCGCGCCCGCGCGTGGTGTTCAAGGAAATCGACGGTGTGAAGTGCGAGCCGTTTGAGCGTCTCACCGTGGACGTGGAAGACGGCCACCAGGGCGGTGTGATGGAAGAGCTGGGCCGCCGCAAGGGCGAGCTGCTCGACATGGCGTCGGACGGCAAGGGCCGTACGCGTCTGGAATACCGCATTCCGGCCCGTGGCCTGATCGGCTTCCAGGGTGAATTCCTGACGCTGACGCGCGGCACCGGCCTGATCAGCCACATTTTCGACGACTACTCACCGGTCAAGGAAGGCGACCTGGGCGAGCGCCATAACGGTGTGCTGATCTCGCAGGACGACGGCGCTGCCGTGGCCTACGCGCTGTGGAAGCTGCAGGATCGCGGCCGCATGTTCGTGTCGCCTGGCGATGCACTTTACGAAGGCATGATCATCGGCATCCACAGCCGTGACAACGACCTGGTCGTCAACCCGATCAAGGGCAAGCAGCTGACCAACGTGCGTGCGTCGGGCACCGATGAAGCTGTGCGCCTGGTGCCGCCGATTCAGATGTCGCTGGAATACGCGGTGGAATTCATCGCCGACGACGAGCTGGTGGAAGTCACGCCGAAGAGCATCCGCCTGCGCAAGCGTCACCTGAAGGAACACGAGCGCAAGCGCGCATCGCGTGAAGAAGCGGTCTGATCGCCAGTCGGTCTGCCAAAACGACGCCCCGATATTTCGGGGCGTTTTTTTTCGTCCGGCGATGCCGGTGGCGTTACGTCTGGATGCGCGCGAAGGCTTGTGCCAGATCGTCGATCAGGTCTTGCGGGTCTTCCAGCCCGATATGCAGGCGCACGATCGGACCCGTTCGGGACCAATCCGTGCAGGTGCGCGTGCCCGCCACATTGCTGACCGTCGCAAGACTCTCAAAGCCGCCCCATGAGGCGCCGATGCCAAACAGCGTGAGGGCATCGACGAAGCGCCCGGCGGTTTGCGCATCTGCTTGGGCGAATTCGAACGAGACCAGTCCGTTGGTGCCGCTGCAGTCGCGTTTCCACAATGCGTGGCCGCGGTCTTCGGGAAGCGCGGGGCAAAAGACACGTGCCACTTCCGGGCGCGCCACAAGCCAGCGCGCAATCTCAAGCGCGTTGCGTTCGTGCATGGCAAGGCGCGCGGCCAGCGTGCGCGTGCCGCGCAGCACGAGGTAGGCATCGTCGGGGCTGACAGCCACGCCTTGGGCGTCGCTCATCGTGGCGAGCGTTTGCCAGCACGCCTGTGTGGTGGTCACCGTGCCCATCATCACGTCGGAGTGGCCGCTCAGATACTTGGTTGCCGCCATGATCGATACGTCGGCACCCAGTGTGAGCGGGCGGTATTGCAGACCCGAGCCCCACGTGTTGTCGGCGATGACCAGGGCCCCATGGCGATGCGCAATCTCAGCCAGCGCGGGCAGATCGCACATCTCATAGACGAGCGAGCCGGGGCATTCCACGTAGACGAGCTTGGTCGTCGGTTTGATCTGCTGTGCGACATCGCTGCCGTCGGCGCAGAAATACGTCACCTCCACGCCCCAGGGGCGCAGGAACGTATCGACGAAATGACGCAGCGGCTGGTAGACGCAATCGGCAATCAATACGTGATCCCCTGGGCGGGCGAAGGCCAGGAAAACCATCGAAATGGCGGCCAGGCCAGTCGGGAAGAGCCGCGTGCGATAGCCGCCTTCGAGTTGCGCGACAACGTCTTCCAGCGCAAAGCCCGTCGGGTTGCCGCGCGCGCCGTAGGTAAACATGCGTTCGGTGCCGCGACGGCGGCGCGCGTCGTTCATCTCGTCCATCGACTCGAACAACACGGTGGAGGCGCGCACGACGGGCGGGTTGACGGCTCGGCCGCCTTCAAAGGCGGGCGATGTGCCACCCTTGACGAGGCGTGTTGCGACTCGGGTTGCCAGCCGTGGCTCGGTTTTCTGCGATGACATGGTGCGTGGGCCTCGAGGGTTGAGCGTCATGACTGCGCGGCACCAGCGCCCACGCGAAAGGCGCCAAGTTCTTGCGCGTCGAGCTGGGCCAGCAGGCCGGTTTCCCAGGCTAGGTATTGCCTTGCTGCAGCCTTGTTGCCGTCATGCCGATCATGCACGAAGAAGAGATAGTCGATGCAATCGGCGTCGGGCGGGACGTTCTCGGAACCTTCGGTGGCGTAGCCGGCAGCAGTCCACGCGGCGACGCTTCCGGCGAGTAACTTGAGACGCGATGCAGCCCGCGGTGCGCCCGTGCCCCAATCCGCCGCCGCGAGTGCTGCGATGCGCGGGTCGTCAGCGATCAACACGGTATCGCGGTCGGCGGCCAGGGCCGGCAAGCGCGGACGAATGGCCCATGTGGCGCCAGGCACGTGGGCGCGGCGGAAGGCCATGCTGGGGCGCAAGTCGATCACGTGTGCGGTGCCGGCCGCGAGCGCGGTGGAGAGCGCTTGCGCACTGATTTCCGGTAACGGTTGCGGCAACGCGGTTGGGGCCACCGGCAGGCTCGCGTTGCTGTTCAACCCCTCGCGCAGCACATAGGCATCGTGGCCGAGTTGCCGCAGCCAGCTTGCAACAATTGGCGCGCGCACGCCGTCGGCATCGAAGAGCACGAGGCGGGCATGACGCACGCCGACGTACTGATCGGTTGCCTGGATCAACTGGCCGCCGGGTGCATGCTGTGCACCTGGCAGGCTGCCGCTGGCGAATTCCTCGGGGGTACGGACATCGCACAGGAAGACGCTGTGCTCACCGTGTGCAGCCCAACGTGCGAGCGTTTCTGCATCGACCTCGGGCACTGCAAAGCGGGCGGCGAGTTGCTGACTGGCCTCGCGCATGTCCTTGACGGTAGCGGGCGTCACGACGTCGGGATAACGGCGCGTGCTGCCGTGCTCCAGAGGCAGGTCTTCGAGGTACCAGCCTTGCGTTCCGTTCTCCAGCGCCATCACCGGATTGGGGATGCCCAGGTTGATCAGCGTCTGCGCGCCGATGATGCTGCGTGTGCGGCCCGCGCAGTTGACGACGATCGGCGTGGTTGCATCGGGGACAAGCTCGCGGATGCGCAGCCCAAGTTCGCCGTTCGGGCAGCAGATCGACGACGGGATCGTCATCTTCAGATATTCGCTGACGGGGCGGCCGTCGACGATGACCACGTCGTCGCCGCGTTCGCGCATGGCCGCGAGCTCGCGTGCGGTGACGCGTGGCGTGTGGTACGCCATCTCGACGAGTTCGCCGAAGGTTTTGGATGGTACGTTGACGCCGGAAAATAGCGTGAAGCCTGCGTGAGTCCAGCCTTGTGCGCCGCCTTGCAGCACGTGCACGTTGGTGTAGCCGACGGCGCTCAGGCGTTCGGCCGCGCGGTCGGCAACGCCATCGTTGTCGTCATAAACGACCATGCGCACTGCGCGGCGGGGCGCGAGGCGCGGGGCATCGATCTCAAGACGGCTGTACGGCAGCGGGATGGCGTAGAAGAGGTGGGCTTCACCGTACTGGCCGTGCTCGCGCACGTCGAACAGCGCAATCTCGGCGCCGTCGTGCAGCCACGCTTTCAGGGTCTGGGCGGTAACGAACGATGTCATATCGATGCGAAACGAATCAAAAGGGTGAGCGCGCCCCTCCGCGCACGCAGCGCGGATTGCAGGCAACGCGATTCGGGTTGAGGCTGGCCGGTTAGCGGCGCGTCTTCACGCCGATGCCCATGGTCTGGTAGCGGCCGGTCGCCAGGTCGAACGTGATGCGCTCGGTCAGCGTTTCGAGCGCGCGTCCGTACATGTGCAGATGGCGGATGGGAGCCTCGCCCTTGATCTCGACGGCGTGGATGTCTTCGGCCGCCAGCGCGATGCCGGTACCGGGTTCGACGACAACGGTGTCGGTCATTTCCAGCGTGCCGACGCCTGGCGTGGCGCGGTCGTCGGTGCGGCGGTAGACATAGTTGTATTCCGTGCCGGCCACGGCAGCGATGCAGGCCCACGTGGTGTGGTTGTGCGGCGTGATCTTCTTGCCCGGGCGCATGACATTCAGGTACAGCGCGTAGGTCTGGTTTGCATCTTCGTGGATCAGGTAGCGGGCTTGCAGCTCGCCGTCGCTGGGAGGCGGGAAGTCGGTTTCCTGCCAGAACTCCGTGCGCGCGGCGAGGCCTTTGACCTGTTCGAGCACGTCCGCCAGTGCGGGACGCGTTTCACCTTCGGGTGCGAGAGCGGCTTTCATGGCTGCAATCGCATCATTGACTGCCGCTTGGCGTTGCTGAGGAAGAGATGTCGACATGGATGGATTCTCCTGAGGTATGGGGGCGCCTTGTTGTATGACGTGGCGTTGTTATCGTTGTTGGTGTCAGGCGACGAGTTCGGCAATGCGCGGGGCCGGCCGCAGGACGTCTTGCAGAAAGCGCTGCGCACGCGCGTGCTTCGGTCGGCTGAAGAACTGGTCAGGCGGCGAGTCCTCCAGCAGCTCGCCCTGGTCCATGAACCAGACACGGCTGGACACATCACGCGCGAAGCCCATCTCGTGGGTGACGATCATCATCGTGAGACCGTCGTCTGCCAGCTCGCGCATCACGTGCAGAACCTCTTGCACCATCTCGGGGTCGAGCGCGCTGGTCGGCTCATCAAACAGCATGAGCGGCGGCTTCATCGCCAGCGCCCGTGCAATGGCCACGCGCTGCTGCTGGCCGCCCGAGAGGTTCGCGGGCATCGCGTCGATCTTGTGGGCAAGGCCGACCTTGGCAAGTAGCGCTTCGGCCTGCGCCGTCGCTTCATCGCGCGATAGACCGAGCACCTTGGTCGGCCCGAGAATCAGGTTCTGCCGCACCGACAGGTTCTGAAACAGGTTGAAGTTCTGGAACACGAAGCCGATGCGCGCACGCAATTGGTTGACGCGTACATCGCGTGCATGGACATCGCGTCCTTCGAAGCGGATGCATCCGCCGTGGATGGCTTCCAGCCGCGTGACCGTGCGGATCAGCGTGGATTTGCCCGAGCCCGAGGGGCCGCACACCACAACGACTTCACCGCGTTCGATGGTGGCGCTGATGCCTTTGAGCGCGTGGTAGTCGTCGTAGTACTTATCGACGTTTTTAAATGCCAGCATGGGATGTTGTCTCCGGCAAGGGTTTGTTCCTAGGCAAGCCCCGCGCGATGGCGGGCAATGCGGCGCTCCAGCTGCCCCGCGAAGCGGGAGATGGCGAAGCACAAAACGAAGTAGAAGGCTGCCAGCACGAGGAAGGTCTCCAGCGGCTTGGTCAGCGTGATGGTGTTGACCTGCGCCGCTGAGTACGTCAGCTCCGGCACGCCAATCACATAGGCGAGCGACGTTGCCTTGATGATCGACACGAACTGGTTGACGATCGACGGCAGCATGTTGGTCAGCGCTTGCGGCAGTTGCACGTAGCGCATGCTCTGCAGCCAGGACAGGCCGTTCGAGCGCGCGGCTTCCATCTGTCCGCGCGGCAGGCCCTCCAGCCCCGCACGTACGATCTGCGAGAGGAATGCGCTTTCGTAGACGATGATCGCGCAGACCGCCGTGGTGAACGCGGACACTTCCTTGCCCACCAGCAGCGGCACCGCGAAGTACGCCCAGAAGATGATCATCAGCAGCGGAATGCCGCGCACCAGGCGAGACCAAACACCGGCAATACGACGCAGCCAGCGCCAAGGGCTCACGTGTGCCAGACCGATCAGCACTGCAATCGGGAACGACATCACCAAGCCCAGCGCCGAAAGCACCAGCGTCACCGCCACACCGCCCAGCGGCCCATTCGGCCACGACCCGACCAGAAACAACGCCAGATAGTCATGCAGGATTTCAAGCATGCGTCAGACCCCCAGTGGCGTCGTACGACGCTTGGCAACGCGATCCGACAGCGACATCAGCGCAAGCGTGCCGAGCAGATATAGCAGCGTGGCGACGAGGAACACGTCAAACGTGCGGAAGGTGAGGTTATCGATCTGCCGCGTGCGGTAGAGCAATTCGTGCACGCCGATGGCCATCGCGAGCGAGCTGTTCTTGAACAGCAACAGCGCCTGGTTGAGCAGCGCGGGCAGCGCCACGCGAATCCCCTGCGGCAGGATCACGTAACGCAGCGCCTGCAGATGTGTCAGCCCGATCGACCACGCCGCCTCCTGCTGCGTATGCGGGATCGCACGCAGGCCCGAGCGCAGGTCTTCGGAGATGAACGCACCCGAGTTCAGCGCCAGGGCAATCGCCGCGAAGAAGAACTCGGTGTTGCCGGCGTTGATCCATACCTTGAGCGATTCCGGCAACAACTGCGGGACGCCGAAATACCACACCAGGATCTGCACCAGCATCGGCACGTTGCGGTGGTATTCGACAACCACGATGACGAACGCCTTGAACACGCGCACCGGCAGCGCACGCAGCGTTGCCAGTGAAATACCAACGGCGATGGCCAGCAGGCCCGAGACGACAAACAGACGCAGCGTGGTCAGGATGCCGTCCCGCAACAGGCGCAGATATCCGTCTTCGAGCAGGAACGAGAGATCGAACATGTCGGCCGCCTTGGGCTTACTGCGGCTTGATCGGTTCGACCTTGTAGTCGCGCGAGAACTTGTAGACCGACTTGGCGCCGAGCCACTTGTCGAAGCTCGTCTGCAGGCCGCTGGACTGGTCGTAATCCGCCAGCACCTTGTTGACGGCCGCCATGAGCGCGGGCTCGTTCTTGTTCGTCACCACGCCCCAGCGCTCTTCGTACACGGGCGCGGTCAGCAGGCGATATTGCTGGCCGCCTTTTTGTGCCGCCTCGTTGGCAAAGCGGGCCAGCACCAGTTGCCCCGCCACCAGCCCATCGACCTTGCCTTGCTGCAAAGCGAGATACGCCGACGAAATATCGTGGAATGTCAGCAGACGCGAATCCGGCAGGCGCGTGACAGACACGGCTGCCGAGCTGGACCCTTCGGATGCGGCGATTTTCTTGTTGGCAAGCTGATCGAGCGTCTGGATGGGCGAATCAGCGCGCACCAGCACGCGGATCGGCGCAACGAAATATTGGTTGCTGAAATCGACCTGCGCGGCGCGCGCCGGCATCCACGCCACAGCAGCGGCCAGCACATCCACGCGATGTGTTTTCAGTTCGGGAATGCGGGCGTCGGTCGACAGCGCGCGGTGCTCCAGCTTGACGCCCAGCCCCTTGGCCAACGCGCTGCACACATCCACGTCAAAGCCGACGATCTGCCGCGTGGCGGCGTCGGGAAAGGCGTAAGGCTCGCTGGCGTTCTGGGTGCCGCAGACCAGCGTGCCGCGAGATTTGATGTCCGTCAGCGCATCGGCGTGCGCCACACCTGCCACGCCCAGCATGCCCAAGGTGAGCGTCGCCGCGGCTTGTGCCCATTTCCATACCCACATGGTGTTCCTCCTTTGTATGAAACCGATTCAATGTCGGACCGCGCTTCCCCGCGGCTCAGGTGTCTGTCTGAACGTATTGTTCGTTCAGTGTTATTTGTATTTCTGGCAGGTTATCGGCCAGAATTGCGCAGAACAATTTAATTCTTGGTTGGAATTGATTAGGGTTTCTGAAGTATCGGGATCGAGATGCGAAATCTGGACATCGATTTGCTGCGCACATTCGTAGCGATTGCGCAGCACGAGACGTTTGCCGCGGCAGCGGCACGGGTGGGGCGCACGCAGTCTGCGGTCACGCAGCAGATGCAGCGGCTGGAGGAGGAAATGGGCTGCGCGCTGTTCGAGAAGCGCGGCCGCCACAAGATGATGACGCCCGATGGCGTGCGGCTTGTCGCCTATGCGCACAAGATCCTGGCGCTCAACGACCAGGCCGTGCAGGTGATCCAAACTGGTGGGCCGATCGAGAAAATCCGCATCGGCTCACCGCATGACGTGGCCGATTCGATCTTGCCGAATCTGCTGCGGCGGTTGTCCAAGCTGTCGCCAGAATTGCAGATGGAAATCAACGTCGGACGCAGCCCGTTCCTGATGGACGCGTTGCGCGACAAGACGCTCGATCTGGCGATCTCCACCCGCTATGACGATGCGTTTCCTGGTATCAAGCTGCGCACGTCGCCGATGGTGTGGATCTGCGCGGAAGACTTCATCTTCAATCCCGCCGCGCCGGTGCCGTTGGTCATGGCCGACGAACTGAGCCTGTTCCGTCAGCTGTCGATTGAATGCCTGGACGCGCACCACATTCCGTGGCGCACGAGTTATCTGTCGCCCACGCTGACGGGCATCAAGGCTGCCATCAGCGCGGGGTTGGGCGTGACGGCGCGCACGACCGAATTGCTCGACGCCAACATGCGTGTGCTGACCGAAGCAGATGGCCTGCCGCGACTGCCGGAAGTGGCGTTCTACCTGTACGTGCAGCCGACGTGCACCAGCGCCGTCCTGCGCGATTTGTTCGATTCCACCGATCGCGTCGCCACGCGCTTCGGGCCGCCGTTCATGTGAGCGGCATCGCCTCGACCGTTCCCGCAGCGCGCGGGCTGCGCCACTCGGGGGGTTTCCACAGGTAGCGAATGTCCCGATCGCGGAACACGTCTGCCCACATGTCGCGCCATTCGTGGAAGGTGAGGGTGAGCGGGTTGTGCGTGTGGACTTGCCGCGTGATGCCAAAGATGGGCGCGTCTTCCTCCGGCACGAAGCTGCCGAACATGCGATCCCAGATGGTAAGCACGCCGGCGTAGTTTCGATCGATGTACTGCGGGTTCTTGGCGTGGTGCACGCGATGCACCGACGGCGTATTCACGTATTGCCCGAGCCAGCGCCAGAAGCCGGCGTAGCGCGAATCCAGTGCCCCCAGCCGCGTATGCACGAAGAACTGGAATGCCAGGTTCAGGCCCACGGCGAGGATCACCCAGTCCGGCGTAAAGCCGATCCAGGCAAGCGGAATCCAGAACAACCACATGCCAGAAATCGGGTAGGTCAGGCTCTGGCGGAACGCCGTCGAAAAATTCATGCCTTCCGACGAGTGGTGCGTCACATGCGAGGCCCACATCCAGCGCACGCGATGGCTCGCGCGGTGGAAGAAGTAGTACAGAAAATCCTGCAGCAGCAGGAGCAGCACAAACGACCACCACGTCTCGGGCACCGCGCGCAGGCCGTGGCTGTACGTCCACGAATAGACCGTCTTGATCATCAGCCACAGGAAGAACGCGTCCGACGCCTGGTGCATGAGCGCAAGGCACGCGTTTGAAACGGTGTCTTTGAGGCCGTAGACGGATGGATCACGCTTGCGCCAGTACCACGCCTCTGCGCCGATGGTCAGCAGGAAGACCGGCGCAAAGGCCAGCAGGATCAGGCCTGGGTCGAAACCGGATGCGCCCGGGGTGGCGTTGGCAGGGGTCATTGGATTGTTGTGATGTGTGTCGTCTCCAACCGGCAGGTATACGCCCAACACCCGCGCTGCGAAAGGGGGCAGGCTAGAGCCCTTCCTCGCTTCAATACGCTGTCGTGTACAGTGCGAGCCGTTATTTCCACAACAACATCCGAGACATGCAATCCACCGTTTCCATCGCGCCTCAGGCTGAAGTCCAACCCAACGTGATCGCCGAAGTACGTGGCGGCATCGGCTGGCTGACGCTGAACCGGCCGCAGGCGCTCAACGCGCTGTCGCTGGAGATGATCCGCGCGATGTCGCATGCGCTGCTGGCCTGGCAGCACGATCCGGAGGTCCACGCTGTCATCCTGCGTGGCGAGGGCGGCAAGGCCCTGTGTGCCGGCGGCGACATCCGTTTCTTCCACCGCGCCGCCACGGCCGGCGACCCGCAACTCATCACCTTTTTCACCGAGGAATACCGCCTCAACCACCTGATCTTCAGCTATGCCAAGCCCTACATCGCGCTGATGGACGGCGTGGTGATGGGCGGTGGCATGGGCATCTCGCAAGGCGCATCGCTGCGCGTAGTGACCGAGCGCGCGAAGATGGCCATGCCTGAAACCAACATCGGTCTGTTCCCGGACGTTGGCGGCGGCTGGTTCCTGGCGCGCGTGCCCGGCCATGTGGGCGAATACCTGGGCGTGACAGGGCAGATGATCGAAGCGGCCGACGCGTTGTCAGTTGGCCTTGCCGATTGCCACGTCACCACCGACGCGCTGGCGGGCATCGTCCAACGCCTGCGCGATGGCAACTGGGGCAGCGCCGAGCAGATCGCTGCCTGCTTTACCGAAGCCGCATCGGCGCCGAATGATGCCAAGGCCATCATCGTGCCCCACCGCGAGGCCATCGATGCCTGCTTCAGCCAGAGCAGCGTGCAAGGCATCTTCGCCGACCTGGCTGGCAGCACGGATGCCGAATGGGCCGCACAGACCGCTGAGCACATGGCCAAGCGCTCGCCGTTGATGATGGCGGTGACGCTGGAGCTGATCCGCCGCGGCCGCCGCACCACGCTGGCCGATGAACTGCGCCGCGAACTGGACATGATGACGCACGTGTTTGCTGAAGGCGACGGTATCGAAGGCATTCGCGCACTCGCTGTCGACAAAGACCACGCGCCCAAGTGGAAGCACACCAGCATCGACGCCGTGCGTGACGATGAAGTGGCTGCGTTCTTTATCTCGCCGTGGCGCCATGAGCAACATCCGCTGCTGGGGCTGTCGGACTAGAACCGGTAAACTGCGCGCCTGGATTTTGAATCGTTGATCTTGCTGTGACTGCTGAACGCCCCACGCCCAACCCTCGCCGCTTGTCGGTGGCGCCCATGATGGATTGGACAGACCGACATTGCCGGTTCTTCCATCGCCAGATCTCGCGCCACACCTGGCTCTACACGGAAATGGTGACCACCGGCGCGCTGCTGCACGGCGACGTCCCGCGCCACCTCGATTTCGACGAGGTCGAGCATCCCGTGGCACTGCAGCTCGGCGGCAGCGAACCCGATGATCTCGCCCAGGCCGCGCGTCTCGGCCAGCAATGGGGCTACAAGGAAATCAACCTCAACTGCGGCTGCCCGTCCGAGCGCGTGCAGCGAGGTGCGTTCGGCGCGTGCCTGATGGCCGAACCGAAGCTCGTCGCACAGGGCGTCAAGGCGATGCGCGACGCGGTGTCGATTCCAGTCACGGTGAAGCACCGCATCGGCATCGACGCCATCGAGACCTATGATTTCGTGCGTGATTTCGTCGGCGCCATCGCCGAGGCGGGTTGCGAGACCTTCATCGTCCACGCGCGCAACGCCATCCTGAAAGGCCTGAGCCCCAAGGAAAATCGCGAAATTCCGCCGCTGCGGTACGAAGTCGTCTACCAGCTCAAGCGTGATTTTCCGCATCTGGAAATCCTCCTCAACGGCGGGGTGCAGACGCTGGAACAGATCGACACGCACCTTGCGCACGTTGACGGCGTCATGATCGGCCGCGAGGCATATCACCATCCGCATCTGATGGCGGTGTTCGATGCGCGGTACTACGATGCCGACACCGAGGCCCCCACGCGTGCAGAGGTGGAAGACGCGATGATCGGCTACGTCGGCCGCTGGGTAGAGCGCGGCGGCTACGCTGGGGCGGCGGTGCGCCACATGCTGGGGCTATATCGCGGCGTGGCGGGCGCGCGCGGCTGGCGGCGCGTGCTGTCGGATTCCAAGGCGTTGGGCCGCGTCAAGACGCTGGCCGACGCCCACGCACTCTTCGACGAGGCGCGGGCGCACCTGCGGCGCGGCGAAGAATCGAACGATGAGGCGGTAGCGGTTTGATGCAGGAAGGGGCGGGTTGCCCCGACCGCTGAATGAAAAAAAGCCCGCGAATGCGGGCTTTTTCTTGAATCTTGGGGTGACTGATGGGATTCGAACCCACGACAACCAGAATCACAATCTGGGACTCTACCAACTGAGCTACAGCCACCATTGTTCTTTGAGCAGCGTGTCGCCGTTCAAGGAAACAGCGATTATACAAACATTCTTTCGACTTGCCTAGAGGGTTTCGCAACGGAGTTCAACGAGCCTCCGCCACGACCGTTCCCTGGTGGTACACGATCTTCCAGCCATCAGCCGTCCGCCGCCACAACGTCGCCCGGCGCGTCGTCCGGTTCGATTGCACCAGCGTGTACGTCAGCAAGTAGTTGTCCGGCGCAATCTCCTGGCAGCGGAAATCGCGCGTTTGCCAGAAATCCTCGCCGATATGGCCGTGCCGGGCATCGAGAACCCCAAGCACATAGCTGCGGCTATAGCGCTGACCGGAGGCGCCGGTTTCCCAGAAATCTTCCGTGGTCATGCGCTCGAAGTCTTCGCGGCGCGTGCCCAATTCGGGGCGATGGAAAATAGGTTCGCGCCGGCGCAGTTCTTCCAGCACGCTCAGCAGAGCCGGGGCGGTATCCAGAGACGGTTCCATGCGGTAAGCCTCCTAGGAAAACTCCAAGCATACTGCGCAGCGTGCGTAGCTTAGCGTTTTTCGCGCCGCACAATGCGTGGCTTGCGCTTCGCCCCTATGATGGCGCCTTCGCCTTTCCTGGAAACCACTTCGATGCAACGCACTGCCCGTATTGGCCTGTCTTCGCTGACGATCGCACTGTCGCTGGCTTGCGGCACCGGCGCCTTTGCCGCCACGCTTCAGAAACCGCAACTCGATGCGCTGCTCGCCGCCGAACAATCCAAGGCATCTGCTGACCTGAACAGCTTTCTCGCGGCAGCCGCGAAGGCTGATCCGCAGGTCGCAGGCAGTGTTGCCGCGTATCAGAAGAAGGCCGCGCTCACTGGCGATGACCTCGTCAATATCGGGCGTCTGCTCGGTCTGTACAACCGCCTGCACAACCAGCAGGCCGTGATCGCCTCGATCGAGAAGATGGTCGCGCTGCCGACGGTGCGCGACGACAAAATTCCGCAGTACGAAAACCCCGCCATCGTGGCGTTCGGCAAGCTGGTCGAGGGCATGGCGCGCGACTTCGGCCTGAAATATCGCAACGTCGACAACCGCGTATTTGAAGTCACGCTGCCCGGCACCGGCTCGGACGAGTTCGGCATCCTGACGCATGCCGATGTCGTACCCGCAAAGCCCGAAGAATGGGTGCTCGGCGACGGCACCAAGCTCGATCCGTTCAAGGTCACGCGCGTTGGCAATCTGCTGTACGGCCGCGGCACGATTGACGACAAGGGCTCGATTGCCGCCGCGATGTACGCCATGAAAGCGGTCAAGGACAGCGGCGTGCCGCTCGCGCGCACGATCCGTCTGATGATCGAAACCACCGAAGAAACTGGTGGCGATGGCATGAAGTACTACCGCGAACACACGCAATTGCCTGCGTACAACATCGTGCTCGACAGCAAGTATCCGGCCGTGGTCGCTGAGAAAGGCACTGGCGCGCTGAAGGTGTTCTTCCCTGCGCAGGCCGGCGATGCAACGCATACGGCCATCATTTCGATGACGGGCGCGGCGTCGGCCAGCTCCGTCCCGCAGACGGCCACCGCCACGCTCAAAGGCGGGGATCTGGGCGTGGCGGCCGCCGCGCTCGAAGCCAAACGCGACGCGTTTGTGAACAGCTTGGCCGCACAGGGCAAGTTTGCAATCGACATCACGCGCACCGCGGACAGCATCGTCTTGAAGGTGACCGGCACGTCGGCGCACGGCTCGCGCCCGGAGGAAGGCGTTAACCCGCTGCCGCGTCTGGCGCTGTTCCTGCGCGCAGCCGATCTCGGCCTGGCAGACAACGCTTACGCCCACGCCGTGCGTTATCTGACCGACCTTTACGGCACTGACTACCTCGGCAACACCATGGGCCTCGCCTACAAGGACGACTTCATGGGGCCGCTCACCATCTCGCCTACGGTGATTGGTGACAAGAATGGCCGCGTGGAGGTGACCGCCAACGTGCGCATGCCGCGTGGCAAAACCCCCGACGCGCTGCGAGGTGAGATCGCCGGCAAGATCAACGCGTGGGCCAACGCCAACCATGTCGCCCTTGAGATCAACCACGACCAGGGCAACTGGATGGCGCGCGATCCGAAGGGGGCATGGCTGTCGACACTGCTCAACATCTACGGCGACACGACTGGCCTTGACGCCAAGCCCGTCCCCACGGCCGGCAGTACGACCGCCAAGCTGATGCCGAATGCCATCAACTTCGGCCCCGCCATGCCCGGCAAGAAGTACACCGCGCACAACGCCAACGAGTACAAGGAAGTGCCGGACCTCGACCTCGATATGCAGATGTTCACCGAGATGCTGGTGCGTGTTGGCAATCTGCCGTCCATGCAGTAACCGCCGGGAACCGCCATGAACATCATCCGGGCCAAGTCGTTTACTGCTGAGCGTGCCTGGGGCGCGCTCGACATTGCCAACATGAGTGGCATTACCACGCGCTTGCATTGGACCGACCAGCCTTATCGCTGGCATGTGAACGATGGCGAGGAGGTGTTTGTGGTGCTCGACGGCACGGTCGACATGCATTACCGCGAAGTCGGCGAAGAGAGGGTCGCGACGCTGGAGCCCGGTGACATCTTCTTCGCCGGTGTCGGTTGCGAGCATGTGGCGCACCCGCGTGGCGAGGCACGAATTCTCGTCGTCGAGAAAGCCGGGAGCGTTTAGCGGCTCGCCGTCGGGTTGCGGCGAAAAAAAAGCCCGCAATGTGCGGGCTTCGAATTCAGCGATCTCATTGCCCCTGAGGGCACTGGCAATACTACTGTCACGTACGCCAAACAACATCCGGGTAAACGTCCGTTTTGCTGACGGAACATCGTGGGATGTGCCGCTGCAGCAACTTGCGAACAAAAAAAACAGCCCGCTCAAGCGGCGGGCCGAAAATCAGTTGAAGAAAGCCCTGTCCTCAGGGCAGGGCAAGTGTATGAAATCAGTTGCGGCGGCAGCATTGGGGTATGCCCTGATCGGCTGCGGCAGCACGTTTCATCGCCCCTCGTTGTCCTTCTTTTCCTCAGCAGTTTTCGGCGCCAGCGGTACGTGAAGCGACCGGAATAGCATCCAGCATTCGGCAGATGGCGGCCATGCTGCCGACCATCGTACGGCGCTGCTCCCCCTGATAGATGCGCACGCCCTGGGTTTGGCGGAAAGGCACCGGTTGTACCGGGCGGCGGCGGGAAGACATCGATCCGAGTCGCATGGCAGACCTCGTGAGTTCGGGTGGAAAAGCGAGAGGCAAGACTCCGCCCTGGCGAGCCGATGGCTCACCTCCAGGTTGGATCAAACGGCGAAGTTTTGGCGCTGAGATGCGCCGGAGACTTACGGAGCAGCAGGCCGGATCAGACCGACGGCCAAGCCCTCCAGGTGAAACTCATCACGATCCAGATCAACGTGGATCGGTTCGAAATCGAGGTTCTCGGCAATCAGCTCGACATGGCGGCCCTTGCGCTGGAAGCGCTTGACCGTGACGTCGTCGCCCAGTCGAGCCACAACGATCTTGCCGTTGGTGGCTTCGGCGGCGCGCTGCACGGCCAGCAGATCACCGTCCAGAATGCCGGCGTCGCGCATGCTCATGCCACGCACCTTCAGCAGAAAATCGGGCTGCGCAGAAAACAGCGACGGATCGACCTGATACTGGCGATCAATGTGCTCTGCAGCCAGGATCGGACTACCGGCGGCCACGCGGCCCACCAGCGGCAGCGTCAATTGCATCAGCCCCATCGACGGCAGCGAGAACTGATGCTGCGCCGTGTCGCCTACCGCCCGCAGCCGAATGCCGCGCGAGGCGCCGGGCGTCAATTCGATCACGCCCTTGCGTGCCAGCGCGCGCAGGTGCTCCTCGGCAGCATTGGGCGATGAGAAGCCGAACTCAGCGGCAATCTCAGCGCGTGTGGGCGGAAAACCCGTGCGCTGGATCGTCTGGCGGATCAAGTCGTAAATCTGCTGTTGGCGAGGGGTGAGGGCGGCCATTGGTGTACTGTATATGTGAACAGGTGCTGTGATTTTATACAGTGACGCGGGAAGCGCAAGTGATTTTGTTGTGATGTGTTGCGCGAGCACCCGGTCCTTATGACCGCCGTCAAAACCTATGCGAGTGGTTAGAAGCTTATGCGCAATCCATGCAGGCGCAGCCGCGGGGAATCGCATAAAATCAAGGCCTTGACCGATTTTTGCACCGCCACATAGCCCGATTGAGCCTCGTTGGGCTGGCCCGAACGTCACCATGTCCGCCTTCAATCAAGAGACCGTTCTGAGCGTCCATCACTGGAACGACTCGCTGTTCAGCTTCAAGACCACGCGCGATCAGGCGCTGCGCTTCCACAACGGCCACTTCGTCATGATTGGGCTGGAGGTCGAAGGCAAGCCGCTGATGCGCGCCTACAGCATTGCCAGCCCGAACTACGAAGAGCACCTCGAGTTCTTCAGCATCAAGGTGCAGAACGGCCCGCTGACGTCGCGCCTGCAGCACCTGAAGGTGGGCGACAAGCTGCTGGTGAGCAAGAAGCCGGTCGGCACGCTCGTGCTGGATGACCTGCTGCCCGGCAAGAACCTCTATCTGTTCGGCACTGGCACCGGCCTCGCGCCGTTCATGAGCATCATTCAAGACCCGGACACTTACGAGCGCTTCGAGAAGGTCGTGCTGCTGCACGGCGTGCGCCAAGTGAGCGAGCTGGCCTATGCCGACTTCATCACCCGCGAATTGCCGAATAACGAGTTCTTCGGCGATCAGGTGCGCGAGAAGCTGATCTATTACCCGACCGTCACGCGCGAGCCGTTCCGCAACATGGGCCGCCTGACAGACCTCGTCGACAACGGCAAGCTGTCTGCCGACATCGGCCTGCCCCCGATGGACCCGGCCGTCGACCGCGCCATGATCTGCGGCAGCCCGGCCATGCTGGAAGACACCTGCAAGCTGCTTGATGCCCGCGGTTTCAAGATTTCGCCGCGTATGGGCGAAGCCGGCGACTACGTGATCGAGCGCGCCTTCGTCGAGAAATAATCGACGCCGTTTCTGCTGCAAACGCCGGCCCGTGTGCCGGCGTTTTGTTTTCTGGGTGCCCAGGGCAATCCCGCGTCGGCAAAGGCGGGGCGGGCGGATACAATGCGCGCCTTGCCCACAACGCATGTCTGCAACGATGTCCTTGCCTACCATCGCCATCCTCGCTACCGGCGGCACGATCGCCGGCTCTGCTGACGACGCTGGCTCCGCCGCGCGCTACCGCGCAGGCGCCGTCCCCATCGATCAACTGCTCGCGGCCAGCAAACTCGGTTTGGAGCGCCTCGCCAACGTGCGTGCCGAGCAGGTCGCCCAGATCGACAGCAAGGACCTGACGTTCGACGTATGGGAAAAACTGGTGGCGCGCATCCGTCACTGGATCGACGTCGAACGAGTGGACGGCGTGGTCATCACGCACGGCACCGACACGCTTGAAGAAACCGCGATGCTGCTGCACCTGACGCAGCAGACCGATACGCCGATCGTTCTGACGGCAGCGATGCGGCCGTCGACGTCGCTGTCGGCAGATGGTCCGCTGAATTTGCTGAACGCGGTGCGGCTGGCAGCCAGTCCATCGGCGCGCGGGCGCGGCGTGCTGGTCGCGCTCAACCAGCGCGTGCACGCCGCTCGCGATGTGCAGAAGGGCCATACTTACGCGGTCGAAGCCTTTGTCTCGCCGGACACGGGCGCGCTGGGTTTTGTGCTTGACGCTCAAGTGCAGTTTCAGCGTGCAGGGCAGCGTGTAGGTGCGGCGGATGTGCTGCCCATGCCGCCCGCAGGCCAGTGGCCGTGGGTTGAGGTGGTGGCGAGCTATGCGCAGCCCGATGCGCGCGTGGTCGATGCCCTGGTCGCCGCTGGCGTAAAGGGGCTGGTGATTGCCGCAACTGGCGCGGGCTCGATTCACGCCAATCTTGAGGCCGCGCTGAACCGGGCGAGTCAGCAGGG
The DNA here is from genome assembly GCF_024158925.1 of Ralstonia chuxiongensis. Classification (NCBI taxonomy): domain Bacteria; kingdom Pseudomonadati; phylum Pseudomonadota; class Betaproteobacteria; order Burkholderiales; family Burkholderiaceae; genus Ralstonia; species Ralstonia chuxiongensis. The sequence goes on from NZ_JAMYWC010000003.1 coordinate 712,307, forward strand.
CGTTTTCGTGCTGCGTTCCACGCGTACCGGCGCTGGCGTGGTCCCCGCGCAGCCTGGTGGGGAGCGCTGGGCATCGAGTGGCTCGCTGAACCCATATAAAGCGCGTGTGCTGTTGACGTTGCTTCTGGCCTCTGGGCGCGCCCAGGCAGAAGTTGCCTCCCTGCAGCAAGTCATTGATCGATATTGAAAAAATCTCCAAGGCCTGCGTATAATGGCAGGCTAACCAACCTTGCTGCACCGGAGTGTGACGCCCGGGCGGCTTAATCCACAAGGAGCGTCAATGCGTCATTACGAAATCGTATTCATCGTCCATCCGGACCAGAGCGAGCAAGTGCCCGCGATGATCGAGCGCTACAAGAGCACGGTCACCACGCAAGGCGGTCAAGTGCACCGCGTCGAGGACTGGGGCCGTCGTCAACTGGCCTACATGATCCAGAAGCTGGCGAAGGCTCACTACGTGTGCCTGAACATCGAGTGCGGCAAGGAGACCCTGGCTGAGCTCGAGCACGCGTTCAAATTCAACGACGCCGTGCTGCGTCACCTCATCGTTCAGACCAAGAAGGCTGAAACGGCGCCGTCGCCGATGATGAAGGAAGTCGCACGCGAAGAGGCCAAGAAGGCCGCCGCTCAGACCGAACAGGCCGCCTGATGCCGCGCGGTGCTGCGCAAGCCTGATCGCGCATCACCAGCATGAACGAAACCCACGGGGACAACGCCATCAACCGCCTGCAGCTCGTCGCCACTCTGGTCGAGCGCGAGGTGATGCGATACACCCCGGCCGGCGTACCGATCGTCAATTGTCTTCTGGCATACAGCGGGCAGGCGGTCGAAGCGCAGACAGTGCGGCAGATCGAGTTTTCGATGGAAGCACTGGCAGCCGGCAAGATGGCTTCCGTTCTGGATCGCATCGCTCCGGGCACCGTCCTGGATTGCGTAGGATTCCTGGCTCGCAAGCACCGCAGCAGTAAGGCACTGGTCTTTCACATCTCCGGATGTAACGTATTCGTAAAGGATTGAATCATGGCATTCATGAACAAGAAGCAGCGCGACGCGAAGAACAAGAAGCGCTTCCAGCAGCAAAACCCGTTGTTCAAGCGCAAGAAGTTCTGCCGCTTCACCGTGGCTGGCGTTGAGCAGATCGACTACAAGGATCTGGACACGCTCAAGGACTTCATCGGCGAGAACGGCAAGATCACCCCGGCCCGCCTGACCGGTACGCGCGCGATCTATCAGCGCCAGCTGGACACGGCCATCAAGCGCGCACGTTTCCTCGCGCTGATGCCGTACACCGATCAGCACAAGCACTAATCAGCGGGATAAGGAGAACTCACAATGCAAATTATTCTGCTCGAGAAGGTCGTCAACCTGGGTAACCTGGGCGACGTGGTGCGTGTGAAGGACGGTTACGCTCGTAACTTCCTGATCCCGAACAAGCAGGCCCGCCGCGCTACGGATTCCGCCATCAAGGAATTCGAAGCCCGCCGCGCTGAGCTGGAAAAGCTGGCAGCTGAAAAGCTGGCTGCTGCGCAAGCCGAAGGCGAGAAGCTGAACGGCCTGACGCTGCAACTGTCGCAAAAGGCTGGTGTGGATGGCCGTCTGTTCGGCTCCGTCACCAACCACGACATCGCTGATGCACTGGTTGCGCAAGGCTTCAAGGTTGAGAAGGCGCAAGTGCGTCTGCCGAACGGCCCGCTGAAGACCGTGGGTGACCACCCGGTCGTCGTGTCGCTGCACACCGACGTGGCAGTTGACGTGAACGTGTCGGTGCGGGGCGACGCAGCCTAAGCACGCACGCAGCACCTCGCGGCGCCCGGGTCACCGATCGACGCGAGTCAAGAAGGCAGGGACGAAAGTCTCTGCCTTTTTTTTGTTGTCCTTTGTGTCAGGGGTTCCAGATTGAAGACCGAGCAGCGCCGCTATAATCCCGCCATGAACGCGCCCTCCGATCCCCAGCTCGATTCCCTCAAGGTGCCCCCGCATTCCATCGAGGCCGAGCAGTCGGTGCTCGGCGGGTTGCTGCTGGATAACGCCGCTTGGGATCGCATTGCCGATTTCATCAACGAGCACGATTTCTACCGCTACGACCACCGGCTGATCTTCCACAACATCGGCAAGCTGATTTCGCAGGCCAAGCCAGCTGACGTGATCACGGTGTACGAGCAGTTGCAGGCCGCAGGCAAGGCGGAAGAGGTGGGCGGTCTGGCCTACCTGAACGCGCTTGCGCAGAACACGCCGAGCGCAGCCAACATCCGTCGCTATGCGGAAATCGTGCGCGACCGCGGCGTGCTGCGCCAACTCGTGACGATCGCCGACGAGATTTCCGCCGGCGCCTTCAACCCGCAGGGGCGCGATGTGCGCCAGCTGCTGGACGAGGCCGAATCCAAGGTGTTCGCGATTGCCGAAGAAGGTTCGCGCGGGCAGAAAGGCTTCCTGGAAATCCAGCCGCTGCTGACGCAGGTGGTCGAGCGTATCGACGAGCTGTACCACCGCGATAACCAGAGCGACATTACCGGCGTGCCGACTGGCTTCGTTGACCTCGACCGCATGACCAGCGGTATGCAGGGCGGTGATTTGATCATCGTGGCTGGTCGCCCCTCGATGGGTAAGACGGCGTTCTCGCTAAACATCGGCGAACACGTTGCGGTGGAGCAGGGGCTGCCGGTAGCGGTGTTCTCGATGGAAATGGCCGGCACGCAGCTCGCCATGCGTATGCTGGGTTCGGTTGGGCGATTGGATCAGCACCGGCTGCGTACCGGCCGCTTGCTCGACGAGGATTGGCCGCGCCTGACGCATGCCATCCAGAAGATGAACGACGCGCAGCTCTTCATTGACGAGACGCCCGCGTTGAACCCGATGGAATTGCGTGCGCGCTCGCGCCGGCTTGCACGGCAGTGCGGGCAGCTCGGCCTGATCGTGATCGATTACCTGCAGCTGATGTCGGGCTCGGGCAGCGGTGAGAACCGCGCGACCGAAATTTCGGAAATCTCGCGTTCGCTGAAGGGCTTGGCGAAGGAACTCAACTGCCCGGTGATCGCGCTGTCGCAGTTGAACCGAAGCCTGGAACAGCGTCCGAACAAGCGTCCTGTGATGTCGGACTTGCGTGAATCCGGCGCTATCGAACAGGATGCCGATGTGATCCTGTTCATCTATCGTGATCAGGTCTACAACCCCGATTCTCCGGACAAGGGCACGGCAGAAATCATCATCGGTAAGCAGCGTAACGGCCCGATTGGTACGGTTCGTCTCACGTTCCTGGGTGAATACACGAAGTTCGACAACTTCACCGGGGGCAATGCATTCTTTGACAACGACACGTAACGTGTAATTCGTGTCGGCCCGCCACAACGTGCCACGCATGTCGCGAGGCTGGTTCCGGTAAAATATTGCGTTTTAATGACAGCGCCGGCGGTGATCCCGTCCGGCGTTGTTTTTACGACTCCTGCTTTTTTCCGTTCCCAAGGATCATCATGTTCGGTCGCTTCATGCCCACCGAAGGCAAGTTTTTTGAGTACTTCAACCAGCACGCCGAGTGCGCCGTCAAGGCAGCCCATGCACTCAAGGAACTGGTCAATGACTTGCCCAATGCTGAAATGCATGCGCGCAATGTGCAGAACTTTGAAAAGAAAGCCGATCGCATCACGCATGACACGATCGAGTTGCTGCACAAGACCTTCATCACCCCGCTCGATCGCGACGAGATCCACAAGCTGATCACGACGATGGACGACATCCTCGACCTGATGGAAGACGTGTCGCTCACCATCTCGTTGTACGACGTGACCAATGTCACGGACGAATCGCGTCAGCTCGCGATGATCTGCGTGGCTTGCTGCGAGGAGGTTCGCAAGGCTGTGGCGCTGCTCAACGACATGAACAACGGCCGCCAGATCCTCACCATCGCCCAGGAAATCGACCGTCTTGAGTCGGAAGCCGATCGCGTGATGCGCGCCGCCATGGCCAAGCTGTTCCGCACCGAAAGCGATATCAAGCTGCTGATCAAGCTCAAGGCGATCTACGAGCAACTGGAGAGCGTGACCGACCGTTGCGAGGATGTTGCCAACATCATCGAAGGCATCGTGCTCGAAAACGCCTGACGAGACGACGCCTCATGCATACGCTTCAGATCAGTCTCTGGGTGGTCGTTCTGCTGGTGGCGCTGGCCATCGTGTTCGACTTCATGAATGGCTTCCACGACGCGGCCAACTCCATTGCGACGGTGGTGTCGACGGGCGTGCTCAAGCCGCAGCAGGCAGTGGCGATGGCCGCAGCCTGCAACGTGATCGCCATTTTCATCTTCCACCTCAAGGTGGCGACCACGGTGGGGCGAGACACGATCGATCCGTCCATCGTCGATCACTACGTCATCTTCGGGGCGTTGGTCGGCGCCATCGCGTGGAACATCATCACGTGGTACTACGGCATTCCGTCCAGCTCGTCGCACGCGCTGATCGGTGGCTTGGTGGGCGCAGCTGTGGCCAAGTCGGGTACGGGCTCACTGGTGGCGAGTGGCTTGCTCAAGACCGTGGCGTTCATCCTGATTTCGCCGTTGCTGGGCTTTATCCTCGGCTCGCTGCTGATGGTGGCGGTGTCCTGGCTGTTCTTCCGAACGCCGCCATCCAAGGTGGACCGATGGTTCCGGCGCCTGCAGCTGCTCTCGGCCTCGCTGTACAGTCTGGGCCACGGCGGCAACGATGCGCAGAAGACCATCGGCATCATCTGGATGCTGCTGATCGCGGGCGGCTACGCGTCGGCCACTTCAACTGAACCGCCGATCTGGGTCATCGTCTGCTGCTATGTGGCGATCGGTCTGGGTACGCTGCTGGGCGGCTGGCGGATCGTGCGGACGATGGGTCAGAAGATCACCAAGCTCAAGCCGGTCGGCGGTTTCTGCGCTGAAACCGGTGGCGCCATGACGCTGTTCTTGGCGTCGGCGTTGGGGGTGCCCGTGTCGACGACGCATACCATCACCGGCGCCATCGTCGGCGTGGGATCTGCGCAGAAGGCTTCCGCAGTGCGCTGGGGTGTGGCCGGCAACATCGTCTGGGCGTGGGTTTTGACGATTCCCGCATCCGCGTTCATGGCGGCGATTGCCTGGTGGATTGGCCGACACTTGCTGTAAGCCGACCGCAGGTCGACTCCGAAAAAACGAAACGCCCACCAAATCGGTGGGCGTTTTGCGTTGGGGGCCGTGCGCCAGCTATTGCGTGGCGAAGCGCGCGATGGGGTCATCGTCCGCAGGTGTCGTCGCAGCGGCAGGCCCGCGCGTCGACATCAGGCTGTCAGCTTGAGCGTCGCGTGACCGGGCGAGGGTTCCCAGTGGATCATCGTCGATCGGATGGGCTGGGCTGGCGGGTGCCGGAGCCATCGGAGCGATGGTCGGTGCTGGCGCATCGGGCAGATTGCTCACGGCCACGACGCGGCGCGCGCCCATGTAGCGGCTTGCCCAGTAAGACTTGGTCATGTCTTCTAAGCGTACCGTGCCGCCTGTGGCGGGTGCATGGACAAACCGGTTCTGGCCAACATAGATGCCGACGTGCGAATTCGGCTGGCCGGTCGTGTTGAAGAAGACGAGGTCACCCGACGCGACGTCGCGTCGGTCCAATGAGGTGCCGCGGCGGCCCATTTCGGCCGCCGTGCGTGGCAGGTTTACAGAAGCAGCGCGCCGCACGACGTAGCGCACAAGTCCGCTGCAATCGAAGCCACTGTCGGGAGTATTGCCGCCGTAGCGGTATGGCGTGCCGACCAGCGCCATCGCTTCGATGGAGATTTCCTCCAGGCCAGCGCTCGGATCGTGGATCGGGGCGCCGCGCGTGCGCAGACCCGCGTCGCGCGAGGCGGTGGAGCGGGTCGGTGTCGACGAGCAGGCAGACAGCAAGCACGCCAGCGCCAACAGGCCGGCGCCTGCTAGTCGCGTGTTTGCGTGGAGAAAGCTGTGCTGCGCGAGCATGCGCCATCAGGAGAGTCCAGATAGGGAGCATGCTATGCGCGCCTTGTCAGAAAGCCAAACTGCGTGTTGGCGAGGCGCAACGCCAAGCGGGGCGCGGGTCTGCGGATTTTGGCTCGATGGCGTCGCGTTTTGCGGGCCGTTTTACCAGCGCAGTTGGACGCTGCGTGTGCTGCCGGTCTGCACCGTCGCGCGCTTGGTGGTGCCCTGGTACGTGGCGATGACGTTATAGCTTGCCGGCGGGGCTTTGATCAGGCAGCGCGGTCCGTCGGCGCGAAAGCTTGCGACCTCCTTGCCGTGCCGTATGAGTTGTACGTCGACGTCGGCCAGATATTCGCCACGTGCGCCTTGGGTGAACAGCAAAGACAGGTTGTAGTTGCGTGCCTCGCTGTTCAGCGCCTGTTGCTCGTCTTGTGCAACGCCGCCGCAGACGTAGCTGATCTGTCCGGCGGTTTTCGGCGTGAGGTTGTCGGCGAGCGCAATGGAAGCGCTGGCGGACAGCATCATCGCCAGCGCGGCCGACGTCAGGGTCAAGCGCGATCGGGTCCGCAGGTTTTGCTGCATGGGCATCATTGGCCTCCATCAGGGAAAAAGAGAGGTGCCTCAGAAGCAGCAAAAAAAAGGCCACGCAATTGCGCGGCCTGATAGCACAACGGTTTGCGGCAGACAAATATGTCGCCGCGTGATTTTTACAGCACGTCTGACGCGTGATCCGCGAGCCGCGAGCGCTCGCCGCGCGCCAGCGTGATATGCCCGCTGTGGCTCCAGCCCTTGAAGCGATCGACCACGTAGGTCAGGCCTGATGATCCTTCGGTCAAATACGGCGTGTCGATCTGCGCGATGTTCCCCAGACACACGATCTTCGTCCCCGGGCCCGCGCGCGTGACAAGCGTCTTCATCTGCTTGGGCGTGAGGTTCTGCGCCTCGTCGATGATCAGGAACTTGTTGACGAAGGTGCGGCCGCGCATGAAGTTCATGCTCTTGACCTTGATGCGCGAGCGGATCAGCTCCTGTGTAGCCGCGCGGCCCCATTCACCGGCATTGTCGTCGGATTTTTGCAGCACTTCGAGGTTGTCGTCGAAAGCGCCCATCCACGGCTGCATCTTTTCTTCTTCCGTGCCGGGCAGGAAGCCGATGTCTTCACCCACGGGCACCGTGGCGCGCGTGATGATGATCTCGTTGTAGAGCTTCTGATCCAGCACTTGCTCAAGGCCCGCCGCCAGTGCCAGCAGCGTCTTGCCTGTGCCGGCCTGGCCAAGCAGTGAAACGAAGTCGACTTCCGGGTGCATCAGCAGGTTCAACGCGAAGTTCTGCTCGCGGTTGCGCGCGGTCACACCCCAGACGTTGTTCTTCTGGTGCGTGTAGTCCTTGAGCGTCTGCAGTACGGCGGTCTTGCCATTCAGCTCCTTGACCTGCGCGTACAGCGGCAAACTGCCGTCATTCGGCTCTAGGAAGACAAACTGGTTGACGAGGAACGACGGCACCAGCGGGCCGGACAGGCGGTAGAACGTCGTGCCCGTCTTGGGGTCCTGCCAACTCTCGATGTTCTTGCCGTGCTTCTGCCAGAAGTCTGCCGGCAGCGCCATGATGCCGCTGTAGAGCAGGTCGGTGTCTTCCAGCACGCGATCGTTGAAGTAGTCCTCCGCCGGCAAGCCGAGGGCGCGTGCCTTGATCCGCATGTTGATGTCTTTGGACACCAGCACGACCGATCGGTCCGGACGTTGCTGCTGCAATGCGGCCACCACACCAAGGATCTGGTTGTCCGCTTTGCCCTGCGGCAGGCCATCGGGCAGCTTGATGTCGTTCAGACGCGTTTGGAAGAACAGGCGCCCCTGCGCATCGCGGTTGCCGAGCTTGGCGAGCGGCAAGCCGTCGTCCATGACACCATCGGTGCCAGCCACGAGCTGGTCGAGCGTGCGGCTGACCGTGCGGGCATTGCGCGCAACTTCGCTCATGCCCTTCTTGTGGTTGTCCAGCTCTTCCAACGTCATCATTGGCAGATAGACGTCGTGTTCTTCAAAACGGAAGAGCGATGTCGGATCGTGCATCAGGACGTTGGTGTCGAGCACGAACAGCTTGGCGGGGCCTTCGTCGCGGCGGGTGCGGCGGCGGGCGGCGGTTTCGGTTGATTTGCCGGTCGCGCCCACCGTGTCCACGGCCTTGGCGAGGATGCCTGTGTGTTCGCGTGAGGTGTCTTTCGCCATGGGCGACGCTTCGCCCGAGCGGGCGCGGGCCGTGCTGGCTGCATTGCGTTTAGGTTGCGCACGGCCTGTTTCTGACAACGCCTCGCGCTCGAGCGCGGGCACCGGTTTTCGAGGTTCCTGACCCGCCTTCGGCTTTCCGGCTTTGCCGAAAGGCTTGAATTCAGCCGGGTCAAGCAATTGGGCTGGCTGGGTGGGCATGGTCGGCAGCGGCATGCTTCGATTACCTCTCTGGGTGGAACAACGACGAAACACCGTCCGCGCACATGGCGAGGCGGCGCTGGCGGGAAACGCTGGAAAACGGATGGGCGCGCCGCAGCGGTTGAGGCATGGACGACGGCCACAAAAAAGCCGCCATGACCTGCGAGAGGTGAGGCGGCCTAGGTGAACGCCACGACAAGCTGCACGTTTCGGACGTCCTGCCCGGCCTGCTTGCCGGGAAAAACGCAGAAGCGGTATCAGGCCAACTTGGCCGCCGGTACCGTCGTGGGCTATCGGAATGGCATCCGGATTTCGTACTCATCGGTTCCGACTGTATCGGAAGCTTTTGTGATTTGCAATCGCTCACATGTGACCTGTGGTGCGTCGCAAACTGGCCACGACAGACGATGCGAAATCGACGCAGAATCAACCGCCAGGAGGCCCTGCACCGCACTTTCCCGACAGCTGGATCCACGTGCAGTTACAGGGCGCGCACCGCCGCGAGCACATCATCGACATGGTTTGGCACTTTTACGCCGCGCCATTCCTTTCGCAGCACGCCCTTGCTGTCGATCAGGAATGTGCTGCGCTCGATGCCGCGCACGTCCTTGCCGTACATCTTCTTCATCTTGATGGTGTCAAAGATGTCGCAGACGGCTTCGTCGGCGTCGGAAATCAGCTCGAAGGGCATCTCCAGTTTCGCCTTGAAGTTTTCGTGCGATTTCAGGCTGTCGCGCGAGATGCCGAACACCACGGCGCCGGCGGCTTCAAAGGCGTCGTACTGGTCGCGGAAGTTCATCGCCTCGGTGGTGCAGCCAGGCGTGTTGTCCTTCGGATAGAAATACAGCACGACGATCTTGCCGCGCTGCGATGCCGGCGAGAACGTGATGCCGTTGGTTGCCGGTGCGGAGAAATCGGGAAGAGGCTGGTCGATCGTGACGGGCATGGTGTGTTCCGGAAAACCGCGAGGAGAGAGACGGGAAGCTCGTAGACGGGCAAATCTGAGATACAGCGCCCAACGCCAAACCGGAGATCGGAAAGATCAGGCCGGCTGAACGATCAGGCTGCCGCTGCGGCCGGCAACTTCGCCCCATGTGACGGGCTGCACGGGCAGGGTACTGCGATCGAGCGTCGCGTAGTAATCGCCCATCGACCCTAGCCGATGGCCTTGCGCGCGCCATCCTCGCAGCAACTCGCGGAAGATCGGGGCAAGTTTCTGCCCTTCAAGTTCTGCATGCAAGGTAAACACCTGGTCGCGGTCGGACTCGGTCATCTTCAGGATATGCCGGGCGACGTTGTCGAGGGAGATGTCTTCCACGCCGATCAGCTCGTCCAGTGTGGGCAGCGTCGTCGGCAATTGCACGTGGTTCAGCGCTTTGCCATCAACGCTCGGGATGTACGGATGCGTGCCCCGGCCGTCGGAGGCATAGGCCATGCCCCAGTTGTCGATCTGGCGGAACGCGTGGTCGTTCATCTGCCAGCCGGCGGCGCCGTGCGTCGCGGGTGGCTGGCCGAATACCTGGATGAAACGGGCGTGTGCGGCGGTCATCTGGCGGGCGGTCCAGCCTGCGTCGCGCTGGCGGACATTGTCTTGCCAAAGCACGTGGTCCCACGTGTGGATGCCGGTCTCGAAACCTGCCTCGGCGATGGCGCGCATTTCAGCTGCGGCTTTGCGTCCGATGTCGGGGCCGGGCAGCAGCACGCCGTACATCAGCGTGCGAAGACCGTAATGCTCAACAACCGACGTGCGAGAAACCTTTTTGAGAAAGCCGGGGCGAAAGGCCCGACGCAGCGCCCAGCCGGTGTGATCCGGGCCGAGGCTGAAGAGGAAGGTCGCGCCCGCCTCGTGCTCGCGCAGCATGCGCGCGAGGTTGGGCACGCCTTCGCGGGTACCGCGCAGGGTGTCGACGTCGATCTTGAGGACGATGAGAGCCATGAACCTGCGCGGGGGGTGTTGCTTTACTTGTTGCCGTTGCCGTCTTCGACCAGGCTGCGGGCTTCAGCCACGTGCGTGCGATACGCTTCGAAAATGTTCGCCAGCGCGTCCTTCATCACGGTGGTCGGCTTCCAGCCGAGGTCTTCCATGGTGTTGGCGATCTTCGGCACGCGGTTCTGCACGTCCTGGTAGCCGGTGCCGTAGTAGGCGCCGGAGGTCGTTTCCACCAGTTGGACCTGCTTGGCGGTGTCCTTGTACTCGTCGATCTTGGCGGCTTGTTCCAACATCATGTTGGCCAGCTCGCGCACCGAGTAGTTGTTCGACGGGTTGCCGATGTTGTAGATCTTGCCCGAGGCCACGCCGTCCTTGTTGGCAATAATGCGCACCAGGGCGTCGATGCCGTCATCGATATACGTGAAGGCGCGCTTCTGGCTGCCGCCGTCGACGAGCTTGATGTTCTCGCCGCGCACGATGTGGCCGAGGAACTGCGTCACAACGCGCGACGAACCTTCCTTCGGGGTGTAGATCGAGTCCAGGCCCGGGCCGATCCAGTTAAACGGGCGGAACAGCGTGAAGTTCAGGCCTTCCATGCCGTAACCCCAGATCACGCGGTCCATCAACTGCTTCGAGCACGCGTAGATCCAGCGCGGCTTGTTGATGGGGCCGTAGATCAGCGGCGAGGCTTCCGGATCGAATTCCGAATCGCCGCACATGCCGTAGACCTCGGAGGTCGACGGGAAGACCAGGTGCTTGCCGTACTTGGCAGCCGAGCGAACGATCGGCAGGTTGGCTTCAAAGTCCAGCTCGAACACGCGCAGCGGGTCTTTGACGTAGGTCGACGGCGTGGCGATAGCTACCAGGGGCAGGATCACGTCGCACTTCTTCACGTGATACTCGACCCACTCCTTGTTGATGGTGATGTCACCCTCGAAGAAGTGCATGCGCGGGTGGTTGATCAGGTCGCCCAGACGCTCGGTCTGCATGTCCATGCCGTAGACCTCCCAGTCGGTGGTCTCCAGGATGCGCTTGGACAGGTGGTGGCCGATGAAGCCGTTGACGCCGAGGATCAGTACTTTTTTCATGAAGGCAAACTCAAGATCAGGAGAGGGCGAGCTGGCTGGCGAGCTGCTGCGCGGTCACGACAGATGTTCCGCTGGCAGCTTGGGGCTCGACGCGCCAGAGCTCGTGAATGGCGATGGCTCCCCCATCGCCGCACACGCCGAACATCGCATTATCCACGACGTGCAAGCCCGGCGGCAAATTCGTAAGGGTTTGGTGCGCCAGACGGGCCCGCGCGACAACGTAGCGTTCGCTGCCGGCGTCCGTAAAGGCACCGGGGTAGGGCGGCGCCACGGCACGAATCAGGTTATAGACCTGCTGTGCCGGTTTGGACCAGTCGATGCGGCCGTCTTCGGGTTTGCGGCCGCCGAAATAGCTACCGTTGGCCAGCACGTTCGGGTGCTGCGGAATGTGCCCGGCAATCATCGCGGGAAGCGCGCGCCACAAGGTTTGCTCGGCCGCCACGGTGGCCTTTTCGAACACTTCGTGCGAGGTGTCGTCCGGCAGGATCGGCACGATGGTCTGGTCGACGATGTAACCGGCATCCGGTTTTTCGACCATTTCGTGCAGGGTGGCGCCGGTTTCGGTCTCGCCGTGCAGCACCGCCCAGTTGATGGGCACGCGGCCGCGGTACTTGGGCAACAGTGAACCGTGCATGTTGAACGCGCCGAATTTGGCGAGGCTCAACAGGCGCATCGGGATCATGTGCCGGTAATAGAACGAAAAGATGAAGTCCGGCGCAATGGCGGCGATTCGCGCGTGCAGGTCTTCACCGTTTGCGTTGTCCGGCGTGATGTATGGAATGCCTAATTCCTGTGCGGTGGCGCGCACGCTACCGAACCAGATGTTCTCGGCGGCGTTGTCCTCGTGCGTGACAACGAGTTCGACCTGAATGCCACGCGCTGCCAGCACGCGCAGGCAGCGTACGCCGACGTTGTGATACGCGAAAACGACCGCGCGCCGCTTGAGCTGCGAACTCATGCAACACCCCGCTGCGAGCCCGACTTCAGATCGGCGGCACCGGCTTCATGCAGATGCGGCGTCTCTTCCAGCACACCCTGCACCAGATAGCGCGGGCGTTCGCGCACCTGTTGATAGATGCGGCCGATGTATTCGCCCAGCAGGCCAATGCCAAACAGCAGCACGCCCATCAGGAAGAACGTGATGGCGAATAGCGTGAATACGCCCTGGACTTCCGCGCCCAGGATGAAGCGCCGCACCACTAGCAGGATGAACAGCACGGCAGAGGCAAACGACAACAGCATCCCGATCGCCGAGAACCATTGCAGCGGCACGACGGAAAAGCCCGTCACCAGGTCGAAATTCAGGCGCACGAGCTTGTAGAGCGAGTACTTCGACTCGCCGGCGAAGCGCTCTTCGTGGTCGACTTCGATTTCGGTCGGGTTCTTGCTGAACGTGTAGGCCAGCGCCGGAATGAAGGTGTTGACTTCGCGGCAGCGGTTGATGGTGTCGACGATGGTTCGGTTGTATGCGCGCAGCATGCAGCCCTGGTCCGTCATCTTGATGTGCGTGATGCGCTCGCGGAGCGAATTCATGGCGCGCGATGCGGTGCGACGGAACCAGCTGTCTTGGCGCACTCGCCGGATGGTGCCGACGTAGTCGTAGCCTTCGTCGAGCTTTTCAACCAAGCGGCCGATTTCTTCCGGCGGATTCTGCAGGTCGGCATCGAGCGTGACGACGCGTTCGCCGCGCGCATGTTCGAAGCCGGCCAGGATGGCCATGTGCTGGCCATAGTTGCCGTTGAACAGCACGACGCGCGTGCTGTCCGGGCGCGCGCGGAACTGCTCGGCCAGCATGGCGGCGGAGCGGTCGCGGCTACCGTCGTTGACGAACACGACTTCATACGAAATGCCGAGCGCGTCGAGCGCGGGATACAGACGCGCAAACAGCGCGGCGAGCCCGTCTTCTTCGTTGTAAACAGGAATGACGACCGAGAGAGCGGGTGTCTTCATTATTGGATTATTGGTACTGGGCGCAAAGTTGGCGGACCGCGCTGACCACGCGATCCACATCGGAATCTTCCATGCCGGCAAACATCGGCAGCGTAACGATGGCGCGGCCAATGCGCTCGGCCACCGGGAACATGCCCGGCTTCCAGCCGAGTTCGCGGTAGAGCTTGAACAGGTGGATGGGCGGATAGTGCACGCCCGCGCCGATGCCCAGCGCCTTCAGGCCAGCCATGAAGCCGGCGCGATCGACCTTCAGGCGATCCAGCGGCAGCACGATTTGGAACATGTGCCAGTTGGTGTGCGTGAAGTCCTCTACGGGCAGCTCAACGCCGAACGACTCGATATCGGCTGCGCGCATGCCGGCAAAGTAACGGCGGGCCAGGGCAGCGCGGCGTGCGGTCACGGCTTCAAGCTGGGCGAACTGGCCCAGGCCAATCGCGGCATTCACGTCCGTGAGGTTGAACTTGCCGCCCACCAGGTCGACTTCCATGCCGTCAAAGCCGGTACGCACGACGCCTTGCAGGCGATATTTTTCGGCCAGCACGGCTTCTTCGGGCGTGTTCAGCACCAGCGCGCCGCCTTCGATGGTCGTGATGTTCTTGTTGGCCTGGAAGCTGAAGCTGACCAGGTCGCCAATCTGGCCGATGCGCTTGTCGCCCCAACGCGAACCAATGGCTTGCGCGGCATCTTCCACCACGCGCAGCTTGTGGCGGCGGGCGATGTCGTAGAGGCGATCCATGTCGACGGGCAGGCCCGACAGATAGACCGGAACAATGGCCTTGGTGCGCGGCGTGATGGCGGCCTCGACCTTGTCCAGATCGATGTTGCGCGTCACCGGGTCGATGTCGACGAAGACCGGCTTGGCGCCGACCGTCAGCACCACATTGGACGTGGCGACCCACGAGATCGGCGTGGTGATTACCTCATCGCCGGGGCCAATGCCCGCAATGCGCAGCGCGACTTCCATCGTGGCCGTGCCGTTGGCGAATGTGCGGACGATGCGGCCGCCGAAGTACTCCGACAGCGCGGCTTCGAACGCGGCAACCTTGGGGCCCGAGGTGATCCAGCCCGAGCGCAGCACATCGGCCACGGCGGCGATGGTCGCCTCGTCAATGGTCGGGCGCACGAAGGGCAGGAACGGAAGTTCGGCTGTGGCGGTGGTTTGCGTCATGACTTGAATGAGGTTGGGTGCTGGGGGCGGGCACATCGGATCACGAGCGAGCCAGCACAAGTACGCCGACGAGGATGATCGCGATGCCGATCAGGCGCTGCACCGACAGCACTTCGCCAAACAGATACCACGCCAGGAAGGCGTTGACCACGTAGCCCAGGGAGAGCATCGGATACGCGATGGTCACATCCACGCGCGACAGGCCGAGAATCCACACCACCACCGAGATGACGTAGCACGACAGGCCGCCAATGATGGGCCACTGTGTTGCAAGCTTGATGCCGATCGGCAGGATGTTGTCGGCCGAAAACGCAAAGCGGCCGATGTTGTTGACGCCCGCCTTGAGCAGCAGCTGGGCGCACGCATTGAGCATGACGCCCGTCAGGATCAGCCCGAAAGTGACCAGATTCATGTGTTCTTTTGATGTTTTACAGACTGCGGCGGTTTCCCCGTGCGGATATTCTTAATCCCGCCGCCGGGCCGCATGTTACGACAATTCCGCTTGCGCGCCCCTTTCGACAATCCGTGGCGGTGAAACCTAGTTGCGCCGGACGATCACGCGGCGGGCATCGCGGGCGATCACGATCATCGGTACGCCCTGGGCTGCCAGCCGGTCATAGGTACCCGGCCCCATCATGGCGACGGCCTGACCGCCGGCTTTCCAGCGCGCCACGAACGCTTCGGTGGTCGGCACCCACTTGGCCGGCTCCTGCTTAGCGCCGAAGGCCAGCTCATCAGGTTCCTGCACCATGGTGGTGGGCCTGCCGAGGTAAAACGGCATTGTATGGTCCAGACGCTCCACCGCATAGAACGGCACGTCGGGCTTGAGCCACGGCTTGACGGCTGGTACGAGATCGATACCCGACATGGAGCGCCCGAAAGCTTCGTGGCCCAACATCGCCGCCGTAAATGTCAGGAACCACGCGCACGCAAATGCGGCCACGCTCTCGAAGCGCCGGTCCGCCAAGCGAAGTGCCAGCCACGTGAACCCTGCTCCCGCCACGAACGCCACGGCCAGGAACATCGCAAATCGGGAAAACACGGCGTTCGGGTACATGTCCGACGACATGGTCGCCACGTAACCGCTGGCCGCCAGACCAGCCAGCGCCAGCGCCAGGAAGCCCTTGAGTTGCCAGCGCCACGCGTGCTCGCTGGTGTGCTCGAGCACCAGGGCCGCCAGAATCGCCAGCGCTGGGATGATTGGAAAGATATAGCCCGGCAGCTTCGAGTCGGAAATGCTGAAAAACGCGAAGATCAGGACAGCCCACAGGCCGAGCATGAGCGTGGGGCGGAAACCGTTGCTGGCGGTTTCACCGCGTGCAAGGGTCAGGCGTGCAGCGCCGGGCAATTGAGCAAGCCACGGCAGGAACCCGGCCACCAGCAATGGCACGAAGTACCAAAGCGGCGCGTTTCGGTTATGCACGGTCGACGTGAAACGCTGGAAATGCTCGTGCACGAAGAAGAACCACGCGAATTCCGGGTTGCGTATGGAGATCAGGACGAACCACGGCGCGCCGACGGCAAAGAAGATGATCAGCCCGCTCACCAGATGCAATCGTTTCCACAGGGCCCAGTCGCGCGCGACCAACGTGTAGACCACCAGCACAAAACCCGGCAGGACCACGCCGATGAGGCCCTTGCTCAGCACAGCCAGCGCCATTGATGCCCAGCAGGCCCACATCCAGCCGCGTTGTTGAGCGCGCGTGGCATCCGGATGCTGCGCGAGCAGCAGCGCACCCAACGCCATCGTCATGCAGCCGGCCACGCCCATGTCGAGCGAATTGAAGTGCGAGCCCACGTTCCACAGAGGCGCGCTCACCAGCACCAGCCCGCTGATGACCGCCGTCCGTTTGCCCCACCAGCGCGCCGCCGCCAGCATCGTGAAAACAATGCCGACGATGCCGGAAAGCGCCGTGAACAGCCGCGCCTGCCAGTCGCCGATGCCAAACAGCGTGTAGGCGAGTGCGGTGCCCCACATTTGCAGCGGCGGCTTCTCGAAATACTTCAGGGCGTTGTAGCGGATGGTCACCCAGTCTCCCGAGACGAACATCTCGCGCGCGATTTCGGCGTAGCGACCTTCGTCGGTGGGGATCAGGTGCCGGTAGCCCAGCGTGCCGAGCCAGATGGCTAGGAACGCAGCAGCCAGCAGCCACAGCGACGCATTGCGCCAGGGGAGGATGGGCGCTTGAGCAGTGCGGTCGATCGGCATGCGGTCAGGCACGCTCGATTAGCAGGGCGGCGGCCACTTTGCGGCCTTCCAGCATCAGGATGTTGTACGTGCGGCCGGCGGCCTGCAGGTCCATGGCGTCCACGCCGATGCGCTTTTCTGTGAGCGGCACCGTCAGCCGCGGGTGCGGGAAGCGCAGCTTATTGCCGGAGCCGAAGATCACCACTTCGGCGCCCAGTTCGAGCAGGCGAGCGAAATGCTCGGGCGTCAGATCCTCAAAGCGCGACACATCCCACTGCACCACGGCGCCCTCGGGCATCACCAGCACGGAGTGCTCGTAGCGCACCTTGTTGATTTCGATATAGCCGTCGCCATAGCCGGTAACGGTATTGAGAATGGTCGACGAATCGGATGAATGGAGCTTCAAGGCGGGAATCCCATCGGGCGCGATGACTGCGGCGCATACGGCGGCACGCAGGCAAAGGCGCTAGGTTTCAGACTTCGGGCAGGTTTCGCTGCGTTGCAAAAATGCCCGCCTAAGTCTGTCATAATGGGCTAAATTATATCTTTTTCTCTCCTTCGCCCGCCGCGCCACAAGCGATGTCCGGCAAGGAATAGCGTAGCGGCGCCTGCCGCTGTGTGGCGTTACCGTCGCCGCTTTGCTGCGCCACAGAATGTCCCGTAGTTCCAGCCGTTCAACGTCGCCACTCGCCGCCTTGCCCGTGAAAACGATCCAGAAATCCGCCAAGCTCAACAACGTCTGCTATGACATTCGCGGCCCCGTGCTCGAGAAGGCCAAGCAGATGGAAGAAGAGGGCCACAAGATCATCAAGCTGAATATCGGCAACCTGGCCGTGTTCGGTTTCGATGCCCCTGAAGAAATCCAGCAGGACATGATCCGCAACCTGCCGAATTCGGCGGCGTATTCGGATTCCAAGGGCATCTTCGCGGCGCGCAAGGCGGTGATGCACTACACGCAAGAGCAGGGCATCAAGAATGTCACGCTGGAAGATATCTATCTGGGCAATGGCGCGTCGGAGCTGATTTCGCTGGCCACCAACGCGCTGCTCGACGCCGGTGACGAGCTGCTGCTGCCGGCGCCCGACTACCCGTTGTGGACCGCCGTGACCAGCCTTTCGGGCGGCACGCCGGTGCACTACATCTGCGACGAAGCCAATGGCTGGATGCCAGATCTGGACGACATCCGCGCCAAGATCACGCCCAACACCAAGGGCATCGTCGTCATCAACCCGAACAATCCGACCGGCGCGCTGTATTCGGACGAGCTGCTGCTGGGCATCGTCGCCATTGCGCGTGAGCACGGCCTGGTGATCTTCGCCGATGAGGTGTACGACAAGGTTCTGTTCGACGACAACAAGCACACCGCGATCGGCTCGCTGTCGGAAGACGTGCTGACCGTGACGTTCAACAGCCTGTCGAAGAGCTACCGCTCGTGCGGTTACCGCGCAGGGTGGATGGTCGTGTCAGGCGACAAGCGCCCGGCCAAGGATTACATCGAAGGCCTGAACATGCTGTCGTCGATGCGCCTGTGCGCCAACGTGCCGGGGCAGTGGGCGATCCAAACCGCGCTGGGCGGCTACCAGAGCATCAAAGACCTGGTGGCGCCGGGCGGCCGCATGCGTCGTCAGCGCGACTTGGCGCACGAGCTGATCACCGCCATCCCTGGCGTGACCTGCGTCAAGCCCAAGGCTGCACTGTATATGTTCCCGCGTCTGGACCCAGCGGTGTATCCCATCGAAGACGACCAGACCTTTATCCGCCAACTGCTGGAAGAAGAGCGTGTGCTGCTGGTGCAGGGCACGGGCTTCAACTGGCACTCGCCGGACCACTTCCGCATCGTCTTCCTGCCGCACGAAGACGATCTTCGTGAAGCGATTGGCCGAATTTCGCGCTTCCTGGAGCGGTACCGTCAGCGTCACGGTACTGGCATCCGGGCCGCATAAACTCGGTCTTCCGCCAGATCAGTAACTGCGGGGCAGACCGAAGTGTCTGCCCTGTGTGTTTTTTGCTTCTCCGCTTTTTCGTTTCTTTACGACACGTCTCATGAATCCCATCAAGATCGGCCTGCTCGGGCTCGGTACCGTCGGTGGCGGTACCCTCAAGGTTCTGCAACGGAACCAGGAAGAAATCCGCCGTCGTGCGGGTCGCGGCATTGAAGTCGCCATGATTGCAGTGCGCAATGTCGACCGCGCCCGCGCTATCGTGCAGGAAGCCGGCGCGACCGTGCCGGTGGTGAACGACCCGTTTGCGATTGTGGATTCGCCCGAGATCGATATCGTCGTGGAGCTGATTGGAGGTTACGACCTGGCACGCGAACTGGTGCTGCGTGCCATCGCCAACGGCAAGCACGTTGTCACCGCCAACAAGGCGCTGCTGGCCGTGCATGGCAACGAGATCTTCAAGGCCGCGCAGGACAAGGGCGTGATGGTGGCGTTCGAGGCTGCCGTGGCTGGCGGCATTCCGATCATCAAGGCGCTGCGTGAAGGCCTGACGGCCAACCGCATCGAGTGGATCGCCGGCATCATCAACGGCACCACGAACTTCATCCTGACCGAGATGCGCGACAAGGGTCTGGACTTTGATACGGTGCTCAAGGAAGCCCAGCGCCTGGGCTACGCCGAAGCCGATCCGACCTTCGACATCGAAGGCTTTGACGCCGCGCACAAGCTCACGCTCATGAGCGCCATCGCCTTTGGCGTGCCGGTGCAGTTCGAGCGCGCGTATGTGGAAGGCATCACGAAGTTGGAAGCCGTCGACATCCGCTACGCCGAAGAACTCGGCTACCGTATCAAGCTGCTGGGCATTACGCGCCGTGTCGAAGCGGGCATTGAGTTGCGCGTGCATCCGACGCTCGTGCCGGCCAAGCGCCTGATCGCCAATGTCGAAGGCGCGATGAACGCCGTGGTCGTCAATGGCGATGCCGTGGGCCCGACGCTGTACTACGGCAAGGGCGCTGGCGCCGAGCCGACCGCTTCGGCCGTCGTCGCCGATCTGGTGGACGTGACGCGCCTGCACACGGCCGACCCGGAACACCGCGTGCCGCATCTGGCGTTCCAACCGGACGCGCTGTCCGACACGCCGGTGCTGCCGATCGACGAAGTGCGTTCGAGCTACTACCTGCGCATGCGCGTGGCCGATGAAACCGGCGTGCTGGCCGACATCACGCGCATCCTGGCCGAAGGCGGCATCTCGATCGACGCCATGCTGCAGAAGGAATCGCGCGAAGGCGAGCCGCAGACCGACATCATCATGCTGTCGCATGTGACGGTGGAAAAGCGCGTGAACGCCGCCATCGCCGCCATCGAAGCGCTGCCGACCGTGCTGTCGAAGGTCACGCGCATCCGCATGGAAGAACTGAACTAAGCGCAGGACATGAGCATGCAATACCGATCGACCCGCGGCCACGCAGAGCCGCAGAGCTTCTCCCGCATCCTGCTGGGCGGCCTGGCGCCGGACGGCGGCCTGTACCTGCCTGAGCAGTACCCGCAGGTCAGCGTTGACGAGCTGACCCGCTGGCGCGACCTGCCGTACGCCGATCTCGCGTTCGAAATCCTGCGCAAGTTCGCCACCGACATTCCCGAGGACGACCTGCGCGCATTGACCCGCCGCACCTACACGCCCGAGGTCTACTGCAACGCGCGCGCCGGCGATAACACCGCCGACATCACGCCGCTGCACAAGCTGGGCGAGGAAGGCGGCACGTCGCTGTCGCTGCTGTGCCTGTCCAACGGCCCGACGCTGGCCTTCAAGGACATGGCGATGCAGCTGCTGGGCAACCTGTTCGAATACGCACTCGACCGTGAGCACGCCGAGCTGAACATTCTGGGCGCGACCTCCGGCGACACGGGCAGCGCCGCCGAATACGCCATGCGCGGCAAGCGTGGCGTGCGCGTGTTCATGCTGAGCCCGCACCGCAAGATGAGCGCGTTCCAGACCGCGCAGATGTTCAGCCTGCAAGACAAGAACATCTTCAACATCGCCATCGAAGGCGTGTTCGACGACGCGCAGGACATCGTCAAGGCGGTGTCGAACGATCTCGAATACAAGGCCCGCCAGAAGATCGGCACGGTCAACTCGATCAACTGGGCGCGCGTCGTCGCCCAGGTCGTCTATTACTTCAAGGGCTACCTGCTGGCGGCCCCGAAGATTGGCGACAAGGTGTCGTTCTGCGTGCCCTCGGGCAACTTCGGCAACGTCTGCGCCGGCCACATCGCGCGCATGATGGGTTTGCCGATCGACAAGCTGGTCGTTGCCACCAACGAGAACGACGTGCTCGACGAGTTCTTCCGCACCGGCACGTACCGCGTGCGTTCTGCCGCGCAGACGTATCACACGTCCAGCCCCAGCATGGACATCAGCAAGGCGTCGAACTTCGAGCGCTTCGTGTTCGATCTGCTGGATCGTGATCCGGCGCGCCTGGCCCAGCTCTTCCGCGATGTGGACGAAAAGGGCGGTTTCTCGATGACGGGCAAGCCGGAGTTCGACCGCATCGCCGAGTTCGGCTTTGTCTCGGGCCGCAGCTCGCACGCAGACCGCGTCGATACGATCCGCGACGTGTTTGCCACCTACGGCACGATGATCGACACCCACACCGCCGACGGCGTGAAGGTGGCACGCGAAAACCTGACGCCGGGCGTGCCGATGGTGGTGCTGGAAACGGCGCTCCCGGCCAAGTTTGGCGACACCATTCGCGAAGCGCTGGATCGCGAGCCGGAGCGTCCTGCGGGCTACGCTGATATCGAATCGCTGCCGCAGCGCTTCGAAGTCATGCCGGCCGACGCAGACCGCATCAAGGGCTACATCGCCCAGCACACCGGTCTCTGAACCGATGGAAGCAGTGCCGGATGACGGGGCAGGGGCAGCGTTCGAGCGCTGCCTGCACGACATCCGTGCCTGCCGCGAGTGCAAGGGCGCCCTCGCGCACGAGCCTCGCCCGGTGGTCGTGGCGGACCGCCGCGCTCGCGTCCTGATCATCGGGCAGGCGCCGGGCCGCATCGTCCACGAAACCGGCATCCCCTGGAACGACCGTTCCGGGGACCGCCTACGCCAGTGGCTGCAGATCTCATACGACGATTTCTACGCGGACAGGCGCATCGCCGTGGTGCCGATGGGTTTTTGCTTTCCCGGTACCGGCGCGAATGGCGATTTGCCCCCGCGCCCGGAATGCGCGCCCAAGTGGCATCGGCCGTTGCTGACCGCGATGCCCGATGTAAGGCTCGCGCTGCTGGTAGGCACCTATGCCCAGCGCAACTACCTCGACGTGCCGCGCGACTGGTCGCTGACCGACGTGGTGCGCAATGGGCCCGTGCGGGACGCCGACGGCCGTGTGCTGTTCCCGCTGCCGCATCCGAGCCCGCGCAATCTGGCTTGGTTCAAACACAACCCGTGGTTTGACGCGCACATCGTGCCGGCACTGCGGGCCGCGCTGGCCGACGCATTCGCTTGATACGCCTGCGCTGATGCATGGCATCGGTCTGGAACCGATACAATCGAAATCTCCCTTTCGATTCCGCTTCCCCATTCCCGCATGTCCGCCAACGATGCTCCTGCCGTCAAACCGTCCTTGCTGACGCTCGATGCGGCGCTGTCGCAACTGCTTGCCGCAGTGCGCGTTTTGCACGAGACCGAAACCGTGTCGACGTTGCACGCCAACGGGCGCGTTCTCGCGCAGGCCGTCCGCAGCAGCTTGAACGTGCCGCCCGCCGACAACACGCAGATGGACGGCTACGCCGTGCGCGCGGCCGACATCACCGCGCCGGGCACGCGCCTGAAGGTGGCGCAGCGCATTCCCGCCGGCCATGTCGGCCAGCCGCTCAATGCGGGCGAGGCGGCGCGTATCTTTACCGGCGCGCTGATCCCGCCGGGCGCCGATGCGGTGGTCATGCAGGAGCAATGCAAGGCTGATGCTGACACGGGCACCGTCACCATCGACCACGTGCCGGAATCCGGCGAGTGGATCCGCCGCGCTGGCGAGGACATTGCCGACGGCGCCGAGATCCTGCCGCGCGGCACGCGCCTTGGCCCGCAGCAACTCGGCTTGGCGGCTTCGGTCGGCTGTGCCAATCTGCACGTGGTGCGCCGTCCGCGCGTGGCCGTGTTCTTTACCGGCGATGAGCTTGCTATGCCCGGCGAGCCGCTCAAGCCCGGCGCGATCTACAACTCCAACCGCTTCACGCTGCGCGCCCTGCTGGAAAACCTCGGCTGCGATATCACCGATTTCGGCATCGTGCCCGACACGCTGCAAGCCACGCGCGACACGCTGCGCGAAGCGGCCGAGGAGCACGACCTCATCATCACCTCCGGCGGCGTGTCGGTGGGCGAGGAAGACCACATCAAGCCCGCTGTGGAAGCGGAAGGGCGCCTGAACCTTTGGCAGATCGCCATCAAGCCGGGCAAGCCGCTGGCCTTTGGCGAGGTGCGCCGGCCAGAAGGCATGGTCGGTGGCCCCACCGCGTTTTTCATTGGCCTGCCGGGTAACCCGGTGTCGAGCTTCGTCACCTTCCTGCTGTTCGTGCGGCCGTTCATTCTGCGTCTGCAGGGCGTGGCGGATGTGGCCCCAAAGCGCATCCCGATGCGTGCCGACTTTGCATTGCCCAAGGGCGATCGCCGCAACGAGTTTCTGCGTGCGCGCATCAACGCCAACGGCGGGCTGGACCTGTTCCCCAATCAAAGCTCGGGCGTGCTGACCTCCACCGTGTGGGGCGATGGCCTGATCGACAACCCGCCCAACCAGCCGATCGCGCCGGGCGGTGTTGTCAGCTTCCTGCCGTTCGCGGGTCTGGTGTAAGGAGCGATGGCCATGCAGATTGAACTTCGTTTCTTTGCCAGCGTGCGCGAACAACTCGGAACCTCGCAGGAGCAGGTGGTCGTGCCGGAGGCCGTGCGCACCGTCGGCGATGTGCGCCGCTGGCTGGCGCAGCGCGGTCCGGTCTGGGGCGAAACCCTGGCCGAAGGCCGTGCGCTGCGCATGGCGGTCGACCACCAGATCGTGCCGGCCGATACCGCTGTGCACGACGGCTGCGAGGTCGCATTCTTTCCGCCCGTGACCGGCGGCTGAGCGCAGGAGACCGACCATGTCCGTCCGCGTCCAGGAAGCCGACTTCGACCTCGGCGCCGAGATTGCCGCGCTCCGTGCCGGCCGCCCAAACATCGGCGCGGTGGCCAGCTTCATCGGCACCGTGCGCGACATCAACGACGGCACCGGCGTGTCCGAGATGGAGTTGGAGCACTATCCCGGCATGACCGAAAAGGCGCTCGCTGACATCGTGAGCGCGGCCATGCAGCGTTGGGAGTTGATCGACGCGCTCGTCATCCATCGCGTTGGCAAGCTCAAGCCGCAAGACCAGATCGTGCTGGTGGCGGTGGCTTCCAAGCACCGCGGCGAATCCTTTGCCGCGTGCGAATTCATCATGGATTACCTCAAGAGCGAGGCGCCGTTCTGGAAGAAGGAACAGACGCCTGAAGGCGCGCGCTGGGTCGATGCGCGTGTCACGGACGACAAGGCGCTCGCCCGCTGGGGCATTGCCACCACCAACGCCGGGGCAAACACGGCCAATCAGCCTGGCGCATCTGCGCAACCCAACGACTACGAATAACAAGGACGCGACCGCATGAGCGGAATTGGCATTCTGGCAGTTGGGGTGGGCGCTGCACTGGGAGCCTGGTTGCGCTGGGCGTTCGCCATCTTGTGGAATGCCATCAATCCGGCCTTGCCGTACGGCACGCTGGCAGCCAATCTGGTGGGAGGCTATTTGATTGGCGTTGCGGTGGGTTTTTTCGATACGCACGCGGGGCTGCCGCCTGAATGGCGTTTGCTTGTCATCACCGGTTTTCTGGGCGGGCTGACGACGTTCTCGACGTTTTCCAGCGAGGTTGTCGCCAACATCCTGGCCGGCGACCACCTGATGGGCGCGCTGCATATCGTGGCGCATCTCGGGGGCTCGCTGTTCCTCACCATGCTCGGTCTCTGGACGGTGCGCACGTTCAGTTGATCGCAAGGCCGGGCGCGCAAATTGGGTTGCGAATGAGAAGTTGGGTTCACATACTGGTAGTGCCTGCGGTGGCGTAGGGACGTGCAGTATCGAAGGCCGCCGCGGGTTGCTTTGTGTTGTTCCATCCATAACGAGAAGGAGACGCAATGAAACCAACCCGAACGGCGCGCCTGCGACGGCACGTCTCAGCAAGCAGCGTCATCGCTGCCGGTGCCGTGCTGCTGGCCGGCTGCGGTGTGCTAAGCGCTTGCGGCGGCAGCAATGATGGCAACAACGTGCCGGGCAATACCAAACCGGCCTTTGCCGGCAAGGTGACCATCAACCGGTACGACGGCGTATCCGACGACCTGCTGACCGCCGGCCTGGGCGCAAGCGGCCTGGCTTCAGCCGCCGCGCCCGCCATCGCCAACCCCACCGCGCCCACGGCGGCCGAGCTGCGCCGCCTGGCGATCTATGCCAACTACCGCGCGCTGGTCGACACGGCAGCCAAGGGCGGTTACGGCACGCTCTATGGCCCGAACGTCGACGCCAGCGGCAACGTCACGCAGGGCTCCGGCATGATCGCCGGGACGGAATACGTGACGTACTCCGACGACGGCACAGGCCAGCAGAATGTTGTGCTGCTCGTGCAGATCCCGGACAGCTTCGACGTCAACAACCCCTGCATCATCACCGCCACCTCGTCGGGCTCGCGCGGTATCTACGGCGCGATTTCCACTGGCGAGTGGGGCCTCAAGCGCAAGTGCGCCGTGGCCTATACCGACAAGGGCACGGGGGCCGGACCGCACGATCTGGCTACCGACACCGTCGCCCTGCAGGACGGCACGCGCACCACGCGCAGCGCCGCCGGGTCCAACGCGCACTTTGCCGCGCCGCTCACCAGCAGCCAGTTGTCCGCCTTCAACGCCGCCACGCCGAACCGGCTGGCGTTCAAGCACGCGCATTCGCAGCGCAATCCCGAGAAGGATTGGGGCCTGTTCACGTTGCAGGCCGTGCAGTTCGCGTTCTGGGCGATCAACGACAAGGTCTCGGGGACGAGCGGTGCGTTGGTCGGCAGCGCGCTGCCGGTGCGTCCGGACAACACCATCGTCATCGCGTCGAGCATCTCCAACGGCGGTGGTGCGGCCATCGCAGCGGCCGAGCAGGACACCGGCGGGTGGATCGACGGGGTGGCCGTCGGCGAGCCCGGCCTGAACCTGCCGCCCAACACCGGTGTGCAGGTGGTGCGCGGCGGCACGACGCTGCCGACGACCGGCAAACCGCTGTTCGACTACGTGAGCTACGCCAACGTGTTCCGGCTGTGCGCGGCGTCGTCTGCGAGCGTTGCCACGGCACCGGCGCAGGCGTTCTTTGGCAGCCTCACGACGTTCCCGGCAGGTGCGCAGGCCAACCGCTGCGCAGCGCTCAAAGCGGCCGGGCTGCTGACGTCCACCACGGCAGCTGCCCAGGCTGACGAAGCCCTGCAGAAGATGCGTGCCTATGGCTGGGAGCCCGAATCGGACCTCGTGCACGCGTCGATGTCGTTCTACGAGATCGACCCATCGGTGGCGACCACGTTTGGCAATGCACTCGCGCGCGCCAGCGTGACCGACAACCTGTGCGGGCTAAGCTTCGCGGCAACTGACGCGTCGTTCCATCCGACGGCGGTGAACGCCACGGCGCTCGCGCAGATGGCGGCGCTCGGCAACGGCATTCCGCCCACCTCCGGCGTGCAGCTCGTCAACAACAACGCGCAGGGCGGGCCGACGCGCAGCAACCAGTCGGTGGACTCGACCGGCACGCAGGCCGCCAACCTCGACGGCGCGCTGTGCCTGCGGAACCTGCTGACGGGCGCCGATGCCGCTTCGCAATCGCTGCAGACGGGGATCAGCCAGACGCTGCGCACGGGCAACCTGCAGGGCAAGCCTGCGCTGATCGTGCAGGGCCGCAACGACGCGCTGCTGCCGGTCAACCATGGCTCGCGGCCGTACTTGGGGCTGAACGCCAAGGTTGAGGGCGGCTCGAGCAAGCTGTCGTACATCGAGGTGATGAACGCGCAGCATTTCGATGGCTTCATCGACCTTGTGCCCGGCTACGACACGCTGTTCGTGCCGCTGGTGCTGTATGAGCAGCGCGCGCTGGACGCCATGTACGCCAACCTGAAGAACGGCACGCCGTTGCCGCCGTCGCAGGTGGTGCGCACGACCCCGCGCGGTGGCACGCCCGGTGCTGCACCTGCCATCAACGCGGCAAACGTGCCGAACTTCACGAGCACGCCGGCCGCGGCCGACCGCATCTCGGTGAGCGTGTCGGGCGGTGTGGCGACGGTATCGGTGCCCAACTGATGCGATAGCCAGGACGATTTTGAAGCACTTGGGACGGCGGCGTGGCCAGCAGGCGCGCCGCCGTTTGTTCTGGCGCAAATCTGCATCAAAACTCGCGTTTCCATGCTTGAAAAGCCACCGAAGCTCCCTATCTTTCGGAGCAGTGAAACATTTTCCGCAAGGGGTTTTTAATGCGTTTGGACAAACTGACCACCCGCTTCCAGGAAGCGCTGGCCGACGCGCAGAGCCTGGCGCTGGGCAACGACAATCCGTACATCGAACCCGTCCATCTGCTGCTGGCCATGCTGCGCCAGCCGGATGGCGCGACCAAGAACCTGCTCGCCCGCGCGGGCGTCAACACGGGCGCGCTGGATACGGCGCTGGACCGCGCCATCAAGCATCTGCCGCAAGTGCAGGGTGGTGAACAGGTACAGGTCGGCCGTGATCTGGGCAACCTGCTGCAGCAAACCGAGAAGGAAGGCATCAAGCGCGGCGACCAGTTCATCGCCAGCGAGCTGTTCCTGCTGGCCGTGGCTGACGACAAGGGCGAGGCAGGCCGTATTGCGCGCGAACACGGCCTGTCGCGCAAGCCGCTCGAAGCCGCCATCGACGCCGTACGCGGCGGCCAGACCGTCGGCAGCGCCGAGGCCGAAAGCCAGCGTGAAGCGCTCAAGAAGTACACCATCGACCTCACCGAGATGGCCCGGATCGGCAAGCTCGACCCCGTCATCGGCCGCGATGATGAAATCCGCCGTGCCATCCAGATCCTGCAGCGTCGCACCAAGAACAACCCGGTGCTGATTGGCGAGCCGGGCGTGGGCAAGACGGCCATCGTCGAGGGGCTGGCGCAGCGCATCGTCAATGAAGAGGTGCCTGAAAGCTTGAAGAACAAGCGTGTGCTGGTGCTCGACATGGCGGGTCTGCTGGCCGGTGCCAAGTATCGCGGCGAGTTCGAGGAGCGCCTGAAGGCGGTGCTGAACGACATCGCCAAGGAAGAGGGCCGGACCATTCTCTTCATCGACGAGATCCACACCATGGTGGGCGCGGGCAAGGCCGAAGGCGCAATGGACGCCGGCAACATGCTCAAGCCGGCGCTTGCACGCGGCGAGCTGCATTGCATCGGCGCGACCACGCTGGATGAATACCGCAAGTACATCGAGAAGGACGCCGCGCTGGAGCGCCGCTTCCAGAAGGTGCTCGTGGGCGAGCCGAGCGTGGAGGCGACCATCGCCATCCTGCGCGGCCTGCAGGAGAAATATGAACTGCACCACGGCGTGGAGATCACCGACCCAGCGATCGTGGCCGCGGCTGAACTCAGCCACCGCTACATCACCGACCGCTTCCTGCCGGACAAGGCCATCGACCTGATCGATGAGGCAGCAGCGCGCATCAAGATGGAAATCGACTCGAAGCCCGAGGCGATGGACAAGCTCGACCGGCGCCTGATCCAGCTGAAGATCGAGCGCGAGGCCGTCAAGAAGGAAACCGACGAAGCGTCGCAGAAGCGCCTGGACCTGATCGAGCAGGAGATCGAACGCCTGCAGAAGGAATACGCCGATCTGGATGAAATCTGGAAGGCCGAGAAGGGCGCTGCGCAAGGTGCGGCGACGCTCAAGGAAGAGATCGAAAAGATCAAGCTGGAGATCGCCAAGCTGCAGCGAGAAGGCAAGCTCGACAAGGTGGCCGAGTTGCAATACGGCAAGCTGCCCGAACTGGAAGGCAAGTTGAAGGCCGCCACTGCCGCCGAGTCTGCCGGCCAGAAGCAGCCGAACAAGCTGCTGCGCACGCAGGTGGGTGCCGAAGAGATTGCCGAAGTCGTCAGCCGCGCCACGGGCATTCCCGTGTCGAAGATGATGACCGGCGAGCGCGAGAAGCTGCTCAAGATGGAAGACCGCCTGCACGAGCGCGTTGTCGGCCAGGACGAGGCCGTGCGCCTGGTGTCCGACGCCATTCGCCGCTCGCGTGCCGGCATTGCAGACGAGAACAAGCCCTACGGCTCGTTCCTGTTCCTGGGCCCAACGGGCGTGGGCAAGACCGAGCTGTGCAAGGCGCTGGCCGGCTTCCTGTTCGATTCGGAAGAGCACCTCATCCGCATCGACATGAGCGAGTTCATGGAGAAGCATTCCGTGAGCCGGCTGATCGGCGCGCCCCCGGGCTATGTCGGCTATGAGGAAGGCGGTTACCTGACCGAAGCCGTGCGTCGCAAGCCGTACAGCGTGGTGCTGCTCGATGAAGTGGAAAAGGCGCACCCGGACGTTTTCAACGTGCTGCTGCAGGTGCTCGACGATGGCCGCCTGACGGATGGCCAGGGCCGCACGGTCGACTTCAAGAACACAGTGATCGTGATGACGTCGAACCTTGGCTCGCAGCTCATCCAGCAGATGGCGACCGAACCGGCGGACGTGATCAAGGGTGCCGTGTGGCAGGAAGTGAAGACGCATTTCCGGCCCGAGTTCCTGAACCGGATCGACGAGGTGGTGGTGTTCCACTCGCTGGACCAACGCAACATCGAATCGATCGCGCGCATCCAGCTCAAGCGCCTCTCGGCACGTCTGGCGCAGATGGACCTGGCGCTGGAAATCAGCGACGAGGCAGTGGCCAAGCTGGCATCGGCGGGCTACGACCCGGTGTTTGGGGCACGGCCGTTGAAGCGGGCCATCCAGCAGCAGCTTGAGAATCCGGTGGCACGGATGATTCTGGAGGGCAAGTTTGCCCCGAAGGATGTGGTGCCGGTGGATTATCGGGATGGGCAGTTCTCGTTTGATCGGGTTGTGCACTGAGGCTGTGTAGTGGTGCGTTAAAAAGCCGCTCCGGAGGATTCCGGAGCGGCTTTTTTGTTTTTGGCTTTTTGTTTTTGTTGGTGGTGCATCCCTGTTTCACCCCCTGCCGGGGGCGACTCACTTTCTTTGTCTTGCCAAAGAAAGTAAGCAAAGAAAGGCGCGCCCGAGATGGCGACTTCCCCTTGGATTTTTGTCGCGGGGAGGGGAAGGAGCCAAACTCGCTGCGCTCAGACAAGGCTCCTTCCTTTTTCCTCCCCGCAACAAAAATCCAAGGCGCCATCTAGGGCAAGGTACGGCCACACCATCGAAGCACAACCGCAGTAGTGGGATGTGCGGCAAGACGCGAGGCAAAGCAGTAAGAACAGGTTGAGATAGCGAGCGAAGCGAAGCAGCACACCGCAAGAAACGAAACTCCGACAGGACACGCAAACCACCGGTTTGGTCGTTGACGTTCCTGCCCTTGATGGCGCCTTCAATTTTCGTAAGCGGGCGGAAAAAAGGCGGGGAACTGTTTGAGCGCAGCGAGTTTTCCCCGCCTCCGCCCGGTTACGAAAATTGAAGGAGTCTTTCGCCATCTCGGGCGCGCCTTTCTTTGCTTACTTTCTTTGGCAAGACAAAGAAAGTGAGTCAGCCCCGGCAGGGGATGAAACAAGGGATGTACCACCAACAAAAAGAAGACCGCCCCCAAGCAAGCAAGCCCCGCGCGCCACCACAAAACCCGACCCCAAGGGCTCCGGGCAGCCCCCGACGCCGCGACTCCAAAACCCTCAAGCCCCACCCCAAAACCCTCAACCTCCACCCTCCAAGGCTCAACCTCCACCCTCCAAGGCTCGAACTCCACCCTCCAAGGCTCGAACTCCACCCTCCAAGGCTCAACCTCCACCCTCCAAGACTCGAACTCCACCCCAAAACCCTCGCACTTGCCCCTCCGACATTCAAACCGAGCAAAAAAATCAGCCGCCTTCGACCCTCCAACACTCAAGCGTCACCCTAAAACCCTCAAGCTCCACGCTCCAACACCCAAGCTCCACCCAAAAACACTCGACCCAACGTCTCTCCAAGGCCCGACCTCCACCCAAAACCCCCGGAGCCCCGCTGTCCAAGGCCCAAGCTCGGCTCTCCAACATCCAAAGCCCAGGGTTTGACCCTCAAGCGCCACGCTCGCCCTCCCGCCCGAAGCCCTTTGCCCCGCATCCGCGCAGCCCCAATCCCCGCCTTTATGCAAAAACCGATGAACATTCCCTGAAACCATTCGTTCCCCGCACAAGACCCGCTCGGTAGTCTTGCTCCTATTCCAAATCCATCAGAGATCAGAAACGGAGCCTGCAAGATGATTCGCAAGTTTGTTTTCAAAACGCTTGTACGTGCTACGGCGGCTGCCATCGTGGCGGGGGGAACCGTGGGTGCCCATGCGGCAACGACACTGTTGAATGTGTCGTACGACCCGACGCGCGAGCTGTACAAGGAAATCAACACCGAATTCGCCAAGAAGTGGAAGGCGGAAACGGGTGAGGACATCACCCTGCGTGCCTCGCATGGCGGCTCGGGCAAGCAGGCCCGCTCCGTGATCGACGGTCTGGATGCCGACGTGGTGACGCTGGCGCTGGGCTACGACATCGACGCGATCGCCGAGAAAGGCCTGACCGGCAAAGACTGGCAGAAGCGCCTGCCGCACAACGCCTCGCCGTACACCTCGACCATCGTCTTCCTGGTGCGCAAGGGCAACCCGAAGGGCATCAAGGACTGGAACGACCTGGTCAAGCCGGGCATTGCCGTCATCACGCCCAACCCCAAGACCTCCGGCGGTGCGCGCTGGAACTACCTGGCCGCATGGGCCTATGCGCTCAAGCAGCCGGGCGGTTCGGACGCCACCGCCAAGGCCTTCGTGCAAAAGCTCTACAAGAACGTGCCGGTGCTCGATTCGGGCGCGCGCGGTGCGACCACCACCTTTACCGAGCGCGGTATCGGCGATGTGCTGATCGCGTGGGAAGACGAGGCGCTGCTGGCCTCGCGCGTGGAAGGCAAGGACAAGTTTGACGTGGTCGTGCCGTCGATTTCCATCCTGGCCGAGCCGCCGGTGGCGGTGGTGGACAAGGTGGCCGACAAGAAGGGCACGCGCAAGGCCGCGGAGGCGTATCTCAAGTTCCTGTACACGCCGCAAGGGCAGGAGATTGGCGCGAAGAACTTCTATCGCCCGACGGACCCGGCCGTGGCCAAGAAGCACGAGAGCGAATTCCCGAAGGTGAAGCTGGTGACCATCGACGACACGTTCGGCGGATGGCAGAAGGCGCAGAAGACGCACTTTGCCGACGGCGGTCAGTTTGACCAGCTCTATCAACCGGGCAAGTAAGGCCCCAAGCGACGCAACAACATCGAGTGATCCGCATCATGCAAATCCTGACCATTTCCGGCAGCCCTTCGGTGCAATCGCGATCTGCGCGTCTGCTGGGCCACGTGCGCGCGCAGCTCGAACGCGCCGGCGAGCGGGCGGATCACCTGGACCTGCGCAGTCTTCCCGCTGACGCGCTGCTCGGCGCGCAGGTGTCCGACCCGGCCATCGCCGATGCGGTGGCGCGGGTGGAAGCGGCCGAGGTGGTGATCCTGGCCACGCCGGTCTACAAGGCAGCCTACAGCGGCCTGCTCAAAACGTTTCTCGATCTGCTGCCGCAAAGCGGGCTGCGCGACAAAGTCGTGCTGCCGATTGCCACCGGCGGCAGCCTGGCCCATACGCTGGCGATCGACTACGCGCTGCGCCCCGTGCTGACGGCACTGGCTGCGCGCTCGATCCTGCCAGGCATCTTTGCGGTCGACTCGCAGATCGTCGTGGCCGACGACGGCGTCACGGTTGACCCATCGCTGCAGCAGCGCCTGGACGACGGCGTGGAGCGCGTGCATCAGGCGCTTGCGCTGGCACGGCATCCGACCGTGGCGCAGGTGATGGTCTCCAGCCGCAGCGCCGCACGTGCCGCCGCACTGACCCACGCCCGGGCCGACGCTGGGCGAATGCGATGTCTGGCGTGATGCGCTGAACGCGCCGCCTTACACACGCAGCCAACACTTTCCCGTTGTTGTCACGCCGCGCAGCCTCTGCGCGCGGATCGTGCCGCCCATACACACCGCATCCACCAAATTCGCCATGAACACCCATTCGCCCCTGCGCAGGACTTTGACCATCGCCGCCACGCTGCTCGCCACGCTCGGCGCACCTGCCGCCTTTGCCAACAGCGATGCACCGCCCCCGACCGCCGCAAAACAACTGCGCATCGGCTATCAGAAATACGGCACGCTGACCGTGCTCAAGGCACGCGGCACGCTCGAAAAGCGCCTTGCCGCGCAAGGCATCGAAGTGAAGTGGACGGAGTTTCCCGCCGGCCCGCAGTTGCTGGAAGGCCTGAACGTGGGCGCCATCGATTTCGGCACCACGGGTGAAGCGCCGACGATCTTCGCGCTGGCTGCCGGGGCCCATCTCGTCTACGTCGGCAACCAGCCGCCCGCGCCGGCCGGCGAGGCGATCATCGTGCCGAAGACTTCGCCGCTCAAGAGCGTGGCCGATCTCAAGGGCAAGCGCGTCGCCTTCAACAAGGGTTCGAACGTGCATTACCTGCTGGTGAAGCTGCTGGAAAAGGCCAACGTGCCTTACAGCGATATCCAGCCTGTGTACCTCACCCCCGCCGATGCGCGTGCCGCCTTCGAGCGCGGCGCCATCGACGCGTGGGTGATCTGGGACCCGTTCTTTGCCGCGGCCGAACAGCAACTGGGCGCGCGCGTGCTGGCAGATGGCACGGGCGTGGTCAATAACTCGCAGTATTTCCTGGCATCGAAAGGCTATGCGGGTGCCCGGCCCGATGTGCTGAACATCGTGCTCGATGAACTGAAGAAGACCGATACCTGGGCCGCGGCCAACCCGAAGGATGTGACGACCATTCTCGGCCCGCAGCTTGGCCTGGAGCCGGCTGTGGTGGCGCGCTCGGTGTCGCGCATTGCGTACGGCATCCAGCCGGTGGGCGCCGAGGCGCTGGCCGACCAGCAGCGCATTGCCGACACGTTCCACGCGCTCAAGCTGATCCCGCGTCCCGTCAAGGTGGCCGATTCGGCGTGGCAGCCCACGACGCAACAGGCTGCGCGCTGATTGCCATGACGATCGACATCCAACGCCGTCGCCTGCTGAACGCCACCGTGGCAGGCGCATCGCTTGCCACGCTTGGGCCCATCGCGCAAGCCGCCAATGCCGCAACCGCCACCCCCGCAGCTGCAGGTTTGCCGAAGGTGACGCCGCCCGCGCAACTGCGCATCGGGTTCCAGAAGAGCGCGGTCAATCTCGTCATCGTGAAAGAAAACCGGGCGCTGGAGCAGCGCTTTCCGGGCACCAAGATCAACTGGCTGGAATTTCCGGCCGGGCCGCAGCAGCTCGAAGCGCTGTCTGCGGGCAGTCTCGACCTCGCCATCACGGGCGATACGCCGCCGGTATTCGCGCAGGCGGCGGGCAAGGACTTGCGCTACGTGGGCGTGGAGCCACCCAAGCCGGATAGCTCGGCCATCCTCGTGCAGCAGGATTCGACGCTCAAGACGCTGGCAGACCTGAAGGGCAAGCGCGTGGCGCTGCAGAAGGGTTCCAGCGCGCATTTCCTGATCGTGCGGGGCTTGCAGAAGGGCGGACTGAGCTTTGCCGACATCCAGCCCGTGTATCTGACGCCGGCCGATGCGCGTGCCGCCTTCGAACGCGGCAGCGTCGACGCCTGGGGCATCTGGGATCCGTACTACGCCGCCACGGAACTCGCCATCAAGCCGCGCGTGCTCGCCACCGGCCGCACGCTGTCGTCCAACAACTCGTTCTACTTCGCGCCGACGGCCTTTACCGAGAAGCACGGCGACACCATCGCGGCGATCTTCGCGGAGCTGTCGCGTGCCGACCGGCTCGTGCAGGAGAACCGCAAGGAAGCTGCGCAGCGCATTGCGGATTTTTCCGGGCTGTCGCTGGCGACGGTGCATCTGTTCTTGTCGCGCAGGCCGCCGTCGCCCGTGCGGCCCGTAACGCCGGAAGCGGTTGCCGAGCAGCAACGTGTGGCCGATGCCTTCCACGGGCTGGGGCTGATTCCACGGCCAGTCAAGCCGATCGATCTGGTCTGGCATCCGACGCCCGCGCAACTGGCAATAGCCCAACGCTGAATACGATTCGAGGAGCTGACATGCAAGTTTTCTGGTTCATCCCGACGCACGGTGACAGCCGCTATCTCGGCACCGCCGAGGGCGCACGCCAAGTCGATCACACCTATCTGCAGCAGGTGGCCGTAGCCGCCGATACGCTCGGCTACGAGGGCGTGCTGATTCCCACCGGACGTTCGTGCGAAGACCCGTGGATCGTGGCCGCGAGCCTGATTCCGGTGACGAAGCGTCTGCGTTTTCTGGTGGCGGTGCGCCCGGGGCTGATGGCGCCCACGCTGGCCGCGCGCATGGCTGCCACGTACGACCGTTTGTCGAACGGCCGCTTGCTGGTGAACCTCGTCACGGGTGGTGACCCGTCGGAGCTCGCAGGCGACGGTCTGTTCCTCGATCACGCGCAGCGCTATGAAGCCTCGGAAGAGTTCATCCGCATCTGGCGTGAAACACTGGCCGCGAGCCATGAAGGCGCTGCGCTGGATTACACCGGCAAGCACCTCAGCGTGAAGGGCGCAAAGGTGCTGTATCCGCCAGTGCAGCGGCCGCATCCGCCGGTGTATTTCGGTGGGTCGTCGGAAGCGGCGCACGAGCTGGCAGCGGAGCAGGTCGACACGTATCTCACCTGGGGCGAACCGCCTGCCGCCGTGGCCGAGAAGCTGGCCGACGTGCGGGCGCGCGCTGCCAAGCATGGCCGCACCGTGCGCTTCGGTATCCGCCTGCACGTGATCGTGCGTGAGACGGACGACGAAGCCTGGGCTTCCGCCGACAAGCTCATCAGCAAGCTCGACGACGACACCGTGGCCCGCGCGCAAGAGGCCTTCCGCAAGATGGATTCGGCCGGCCAGCAACGCATGGCTGCGCTGCATGCCGGCGGCGTCAAACGCACGCGCGCCGATCTGGAGATCAGCCCCAACCTGTGGGCGGGTGTGGGGCTGGTGCGCGGCGGTGCCGGCACAGCGCTCGTGGGCGATCCGCAAACCGTGGCCGCGCGCATGCAGGAATACGCCGAGCTGGGCATCGATACATTCGTGCTCTCCGGTTATCCGCATCTGGAAGAGGCCTACCGCTTTGCTGAACTGGTGTTCCCGCTGTTGCCGCGCTCGGTGCGCGACAAGCTGCCGGGCAACGTGCTGAACGGGCCGTTTGGCGAGGTGATTGCCACGGGCATCGTGCCGCGCGTGGCGGCAAGCTGAGCCGGGAGGAGTGAGGCTATGGCATCCAAGTCGAAACCGAAGGCAAACACCTTCCTGCGTTCCGCCCAGCAACGACTGGCGCCGTGGATCGTGCCGCTGGTGCTGCTGGTGCTGTGGCAGGCATCGGCCCAATGGGGCTGGTTGTCGAACCGCATCCTGCCGGCACCGCTGGACGTGGCGAAATCCGCCGTGGCGCTGGCTCGCTCCGGCGAGCTGTGGACGCACGTGGCTGTGAGCACGTGGCGCGCGCTGCTGGGCTTTGCGATCGGTGGTTCGCTGGGGCTGGTGCTGGGCTTGCTGACTGGCACCTTCCGTACGGCCGAGACCCTGCTCGACACCACGCTGCAGATGGTCCGCAACATCCCGGTGCTGGCGCTGATTCCGCTCGTGATCCTGTGGTTCGGCATCGATGAATCGGCCAAGCTTTTCCTTGTATCGCTGGGCGTGTTCTTCCCGATCTACCTGAACACGTATCACGGCATCCGCTCGGTCGATCCGGCCCTGGTGGAAATGGCCCGCAGCTACGGCCTCTCGCGTGCGCAGCTGTATCGCGAGGTGATCCTGCCCGGTGCGCTGCCGCAGATCCTGGTGGGCGTGCGCTTCTCGCTCGGCCTGATGTGGGTGACGCTGATCGTGGCGGAGACGGTCTCTGCGCAGGCCGGCATCGGCTACATGACGATGAATGCGCGCGAGTTCCTGCAGACCGACGTGGTGCTGCTGGGCATCCTGCTGTACGCGCTGCTGGGCAAGCTGGCGGATTGGTTGTCGCGCGGGCTGGAACGTTACTGGCTGCGCTGGCACCCCGGTTATCAAGCAGCGGCCTGAGGCTGAATTGGAGAGACGCTTGCAAAGCAACGCCACTGAACACGCCGCGCTGGCCGGCACCGCCTTGCACATCGAGCACGTCGTCAAACGCTACGGCGATCGTGAAGTGCTGCACGGCATCGATCTGGACATCACCCCAGGCGAGTTTGTCGTCATCGTCGGGCGCAGCGGCTGCGGCAAGAGCACGCTGCTGCGGCTGATCGCCGGGCTGGAAGGTATCGACGATGGCCATCTGCGTCGCGATGGCGACGCCGAAGACGGCCTGCACGACGATGCCCGCGTGATGTTCCAGGATGCCCGTCTGCTGCCGTGGAAGAAGGTGCTCGACAACGTTGCGCTTGGGCTGCCGAAGACACAGCGTGCGCAAGCCGCTGAAGTGCTTGCACAAGTCGGGCTGGCCGAGCGGGCAGGGGAATGGCCCGCGCGCCTGTCGGGCGGGCAGCGCCAGCGTGTGGCATTGGCGCGCGCGCTCGTGCATCGGCCGCGCCTGCTGCTGCTGGACGAACCGCTGGGCGCGCTCGACGCGCTCACCCGCATCGACATGCAGAACCTGATCGAAGGTCTGTGGCAACGCCTCGGCTTTACCGCCGTACTTGTTACGCACGATGTGGCCGAGGCGGTAGCGCTGGCCGACCGCGTGGTGCTGATCGAAGACGGTCGCATTGCGCTGGACGAACGCATTGATCTGCCGCGTCCGCGCCACCGTGGTTCGCCCGCGTTTGCGCGTCTGGAAGAAGCCATCCTCAACCGCGTGATGCAGCGCAAGATCGATCCGAATGAAGTGACCGATGTGCGTTCGCACACGGCGTGGGCATCACCCTTTGACGTGTCGGCCACTGCCGTGCGCTGGGCCGTGTAAGGCGCTGCAAACCTTTCTCCTGAAAACATTCATTGGCACGTAGTGCCGTTGTCACCTAAGAAGGAACATCATGAGCATTCAAGCGATTAACGTACGCAACCAGTTTCGCGGGCAGATCAAGGAGATCATCCGGGGCGACGTGCTCTCGGAGATCGACGTGGAGACCCCGGCCGGCATCGTGACCTCGGTCATCACCACGCGCTCGGTCGACAGCCTTGGCCTGAAGATCGGCAGCGAAGTCGTTGCGCTGGTGAAGGCGACTGAAGTATCGATCGCCAAACTGTAAGGACGGGGAGGAGACGGCGACCCAACAAGGAGCCTCACCCATGAGCCTGATGCACACCACAGCACTCGCACAATTTCTGGGCACGTTGCCGAGCGCCCCGACGCCGGACCGCCAGTTGTGGCGCGACGCCGCTGGCCGCGTGCAGGGCCAGTTCTTCCACTGCGCGCTGACCAGCCTGTTTGAACCGGTCTGGCAGCTTGCTGCGGATGGCTCGCTTGCCCCCGCCGGCCACGAAGCGCTGATGCGCACCTGGACGCGCGACGGCGATCTGGGCCTGAACCCGTGGAAGGTGTTTTCGCTGGCCTCGGATGACGGCACGCTGGTCGAACTCGACCGCCTGTGCCGGCTCGTGCATACGCTCAACTACTTCTCCCGCACCGACGCGCGGCAGCTTGTTGTGAACGTGCATGGCCGGTTGCTGGCGGCGGTGGCGGCCGACCATGGCAAGGCGTTCCATCGCGCGGTGACGGCGCTGGGGCTGCATCCGGAGCAATTCGTCATCCAGGTGCCGTCTACGGCCAATGACGATCTGGGGTTGCTGCTGTTCGTGGTGGACAACTACCGGCGCAACGGTTTTGCCGTGGCGGTGCAGGCATCGGACCCGGCGGAAGCGGGCGCGCTGCTCGTGCATGCCAAGCCGGCGTACCTGAAGCTGGATGCCCGGCGTGAATGGCATGCGCGGCACATGGTGTCGCTGGCCGATTCCGCACGTGAGCTGGGCGTGATGCTGGCATTGCGGCGTTGCGAGCGCCCGAGCGATCTGGAGCTGGCACGGGCGGCCGGTATCGCCTATGTGCAGGGCAGCATCCTGCCAGGAGCCGAGCCGGAGCCGGACGCCGTACCCACGCCGATGGTGACACCGATGGCGCAGGCACCGCTGGTGCAACAGCAGCAGTGCGCCGGCATTTCTCTCACGCAATGAGTACCCCCATGGCACGCAGCGCACTCGCAACCGCATCGGACGCACCCGCCTGGCAGTGGCCGGCAGACGCCGTCATCCTGACCGTTCCTGGTTTGCATGGCAGCGGCCCCGGCCACTGGCAGACGCGTTGGGAGCAGCGGTTTCCAAACTGGCACCGCGTGGAGCAGACCGACTGGTCAACGCCTGACCTTCCGCGCTGGTCTGCCCGCGTGGGCGAAGCGGTACATGCGGCACTGGCTGAGCGTCCCCCAATTCGTGGGCGGCGCCCCGTGATCTTGGTGGCCCATAGCTTCGGCTGCCTGGCGGCGCTGCACTGGGCGGTTCAGACAAAAGAGGCCGTGGCCGCAGCGCTGCTGGTCGCGCCGGCCGATCCGGAAAAATTCGGTGTGCGCGATCTGCTTCCGGACCACGCGTTGCCGTTTCCCGTCACGCTCGTTGCCAGCCGCAATGATCCGTGGATGCCGCAAGGCAGTGCTATCGACTGGGGTGCGCGTTGGGGCGCCGAGTTCATTGACGCCGGCGAGGCTGGCCATATCAACGCGGATTCCAACCTCGGCGACTGGGACGCTGGCTTGACAGTGCTTGATCGCCTGATCGGTCGCGCAAGTGCACAAGACACCACCCGCGACGGCGCCGACTGGCAAGCCCAGTGGGATGTCTTACCGAGCACTCCTTATATCTAAAACGATGATGCACATGCGCAAATATTCGTTTTCGTCATAAGAACAGTTCGCCACAATCGGTTCATCTGCATATCGGCCGCAGTGTTTTTTTTGCCCGGCGGCCATTTTTATCGGTGCGCTGATGAGCCTGTCTTCTGCGTTTTCTTTGTCCAAGCGGCGTAAGCCCGCCAATGTGCTGCCCGGCTTCGGGCTGGCGCTGGGCTTTTCGCTGCTGTACCTCGCGCTGATCGTCCTGATTCCGCTGTCGGCGACCGTCCTCAAGACGTTCACCATGACGTGGGATGCGTTCTGGACCACCGTCACCGCGCCGCGCGTGGTGGCGTCGTACAAGCTGACGTTCGGCGCATCGCTGATCGCGGCGGTGATCAACCTCGTGTTCGGGCTGATCGTGGCGTGGGTGCTGGTGCGCTATCGCTTTCCGGGCAAGCGGCTGATCGATGCGCTGGTCGATCTGCCGTTTGCGCTGCCGACTGCGGTGGCCGGCATCGCGTTGACTGCCTTGTACGCGCCAAATGGCTGGATCGGCTCACGACTGGAGCCGCTGGGCCTGAAGGTCGCGTTCACGCCGCTGGGCATCGTGGTGGCGCTCACGTTCATCGGGCTGCCGTTTGTTGTGCGCACGGTTCAGCCGGTGCTCGAAGACTTGGAAGCCGAACTGGAAGAGGCCGCAGCCAGCCTGGGCGCCACGCGCTGGCAGACCTTCATTCGCGTAGTCTTGCCGACCTTGCTGCCTGCATTGCTGACGGGTTTTGCGCTGGCCTTTGCGCGTGCCACGGGTGAGTACGGTTCGGTCATCTTCATCGCCGGCAACATGCCGATGGTCTCCGAGATCACGCCGCTGATGATCTATTCCAAGCTGGAGCAATTCGATTACGCGGGCGCCACGGCGATTGCCGTCGTCATGCTCGGTATCTCGTTCACGCTGCTGCTGGTGATCAACCTGCTGCAAGCCTGGGCGCGCCGCCGCGGCAATCGCAACGACGCCATCGAGCGCGCCCCCGAACCCTTGACCGCCAATGCGGCAGCAGGAGCCTGACATGGCCGGTACCGTTTCCCGTCAACTTGGTCAGGCGCTCGCAGTTGGCCGCCGTGGCGCCACCGCAGAATCTGCGTGGGTGCGGGCCATGCTGATCCTCGTGTCGTTCGTGTTCCTGGCGCTGTTCCTGTTCGTGCCGCTGGTGAGCGTGTTTGTTGAAGCGTTCAAGAAGGGCATCGACGTGTATCTCGAAGCGCTGGTCGAGCCGGATGCGCTCTCGGCCATCGGCCTCACGCTCACGATTGCGGCGATTGCCGTGCCGCTGAACGTGGTGTTTGGCGTGGCGGCGGCGTGGGCGATTGCCAAGTTCGAGTTTCGCGGCAAGAACCTGCTGCTGACGCTGATCGACTTGCCGTTCTCGGTGTCGCCCGTCATTGCGGGGTTGATCTACGTGCTGCTGTTTGGCGCACAAGGCTGGTTCGGGCCTTACCTGTCGGACCACGATTTCAAGGTCATCTTTGCTGTGCCGGGCATTGTGCTGGCCACCGTGTTTGTCACGTTTCCGTTTGTGGCGCGCGAGCTGATTCCGCTCATGCAGGCGCAGGGCAGCGAAGAGGAGGAGGCCGCCATCGTGCTCGGCGCATCGGGCTGGCAGACGTTCTTTCGCGTGACGCTGCCCAACATCAAGTGGGGCCTGCTGTATGGCGTGATTCTCTGCAACGCGCGGGCGATGGGCGAGTTTGGTGCGGTGTCGGTGGTGTCGGGCCACATTCGCGGGCTGACCAATACGATGCCGCTGCACGTGGAAATTCTCTACAACGAATACAACTTTGCAGCCGCGTTTGCCGTGGCGTCGCTGCTGACATTGCTGGCGCTCGTCACGCTGGCGCTGAAGACGCTGGTCGAATGGCGCAGCCGCCGCGAACTGGCCGATGCGGATGCCGGCGTGGGCGAAGGCCCGGGCGCGCGCGTCGCACCGTCCTCATCGATTTCGCATTCGCACGTCTCTGTGCAATCTCCGCTCGAAGGGAGCGTCGCATGAGCATCCAGGTTCAACACATCACCAAGCGCTTTGGCAACTTCGTTGCCCTCAACGATGTTTCGCTCGACTTCAAGCAGGGCGAGTTGACTGCGCTGCTGGGCCCGTCGGGTTGCGGCAAGACCACGCTGCTGCGCATCATCGCGGGGCTGGAGCATGCGGATTCGGGCAGCATTCATCTGAATGGTGAAGACGCGTCGGACCAGCATGTGCGCGAGCGCCAGGTCGGATTCGTGTTCCAGCATTACGCGCTGTTCAAGCACATGACGGTGTTCCAGAACGTGGCGTTCGGCCTGCGTGTGAAACCGCGTACGCAGCGGCCGAGCGAAGTGCAGATCCGCGCCAAGGTGAAGGAGCTGCTGGAGCTTGTGCAGCTTGATTGGCTGGCTGACCGCTACCCGCCGCAACTGTCGGGCGGACAACGCCAGCGGATTGCCTTGGCGCGTGCGCTGGCGGTGGAGCCGCGCGTATTGCTGCTCGACGAGCCCTTCGGCGCGCTCGATGCCAAGGTGCGCAAGGAGCTGCGCCGCTGGCTGCGTCGCCTGCATGACGATCTGCACGTCACCAGCCTGTTCGTCACGCACGATCAGGAAGAAGCGCTGGAAGTGGCCGACAACGTGGTGCTGATGAACCGCGGCGAGGTAGAGCAGGTCGGCAGCCCCGATGCGGTCTACAACACGCCGGCCACGCCGTTCGTCTATGGCTTCCTCGGCAACGTGAACCTGTTCCACGGGCGCCTGGAAGAAGGCGAGGGCGGCAGCGTGCTGCACGTGGGCGATTCCGCCATTGCAGTGCCGTCGGGTGGTGTCGATTCTTCGCGTGCCGATCAGGCGGTGGCCTTCGTGCGCCCGCACGAAATCGATCTGGAGCGTTACGCGCCGGGCGCCGAGGGCATTCCCGTCATGCTGCGCCGCGCGCTCACGCTTGGCGCCATCGCCCAGCTTGAGCTG
The DNA here is from genome assembly GCF_024158925.1 of Ralstonia chuxiongensis. Classification (NCBI taxonomy): domain Bacteria; kingdom Pseudomonadati; phylum Pseudomonadota; class Betaproteobacteria; order Burkholderiales; family Burkholderiaceae; genus Ralstonia; species Ralstonia chuxiongensis. Next base: position 754,941 of record NZ_JAMYWC010000003.1, read on the forward strand.
GAGCGCGAAGACACCGACGACATCATCGAAGTCTCCCTGCCCATCGAACGCTTCCGCGCCGAGGGCTTCCGCGAAGGCGAAACGCTGGTGGTGCGCCCGCGCGCGATTCGCGTGTTCGCGCAAGGTGCACGGCCGGCCGCCGCGCAAGCGACCGCTTAATTCGCCGCTCCGACGACAACCAATACGAGAGGACACGAGCCATGAACTTCCAGCAACTGCGTTCCATCCGCGAGGCGGTGCGCCGCCAGTTCAACCTGACCGAAGTTGCCAACGCGCTGTACACGTCGCAGCCCGGCGTGTCGCGGCAGATCCGCGAGCTGGAGGATGAGCTGGGCGTGGAGATTTTCGAGCGCTACGGCAAGCGCCTGACGGGCCTGACCGAGCCGGGTCGCGAGATCGTCCGCATTGTCGAGCGCCTGCTGCTCGAAGCCGAAAACCTACGCCAGGCCGGCGAGGAATTCTCCGGCCGCCAGTCCGGCCGCCTGACCGTGGCAACCACGCACACGCAGGCCCGCTATGCGCTGCCGAAGGTGGTGCAGTCGTTCCGCAAGGAATATCCGCATGTCACGCTGGCGCTGCAGGAGGCATCGCCCTCGCACATCGTCGAGCTGCTGCTGACCGGGCAGGCGGATATCGGTATCGCCACCGAGGCGGTGGCCAACGAGCCGGGGCTGACGTCGTTCGAGGCGTACCGCTGGCGCCACGTGCTGGTGGTCAGCCCCGACCATCCGTTGACCAAGAACCCGCTGCCCACGCTCGAAGACGTGGCGCAATACCCGCTCATCACTTACGACGCGGGTTTTACGGGGCGCCGCAACATCGACGCCGCATTTGCCGGCGCCGGACTGCACCCGGAGATCGTGCTGACCGCCATGGATGCGGACGTGATCAAGACCTATGTGGCGCTGGATGTGGGCGTGGGCATCATCGCCTCGATGGCGTATGACGGACGCAAGGACGACAACCTCGTCTGCATTGGGGCAGATCACCTGTTCGAGCCGAATACCACGCGCGTGGCGGTGCGCCGTGGCGCGTACCTGCGTGGCTATGCGCATGACTTCATCGGGATGTTTGCGCCGCACCTTTCCCGTGACACGGTGGCGGAGGCGGTGGCGTCCACGGTGGTGGGCCAGTCCGCGCGGGAGGCGTTGGCGGCATAGCCACGGCTGCTGTGTGTCGGCGGAGCCGGTTGCGCACCGTTCATCCGCCCGATTCCGCCATTCGTCGCACGCCCGTGGCGCCTGCCCAGGCGCCATTCCTATACTGCGGACATCTTCGGTTCCACCAGAGACCGCCATGTCTGCCGTGCCCTACACCCCAACTTCCCCGTCTGTTGAATCCGACGACGCTCTGCTGCGCCGCGCCCGACACCGCGCCGGCGCGCGCCTGGGGTTCCGCATTCACCTGCTGTCGTTCCTGGCCGTGAACGCCGGGTTGGCAGCGATTGCGTTGTCGCGCGGGCAGTTCTGGTTTGTGTGGCCGCTGCTGGGCTGGGGGTTTGGCCTGGCTGCGCACGGGCTGAGCCTGGCCTGGAGCCAGGGCAACGGCTACCAGCGCATGGTCGACCAGGAACTCGCCCGTTTGCGAGAGCAGGCCGGCCGCCGGTAATGCGGGAAACCCCAAGCTTCAACGCCGAAGAGCCGTCCGGTAAGATCGCCCGCATGTTCGCCAATGTGTCGCTCCCTTCGCTTGCCGATTGCCTGCACTTTGCCCGGCGCTGGGTGATCCGCTATGCCGTCATCATCGTTATCAATACGCTGATTGCGGCCGTGCTGGCGTTCGGCATCCGGCCAGAAGAGACGTTCTGGAAAGATTTCGTCTTCAGCCAGGCGATCGGGCTGTCGATGTTCTCGCTGATCGGCATCCCGCGCCATGTGCTCTGGGGCGACGGCCCGCCCAACAAGAGGGTGTTTCCTTGGATCATCGTGGGCGCGGTGCTGATCGGCGTGCCGTTTGGCCAGTGGATCGCGCGGACGATCCTGTGCCTGCACAACCCGAACCCGGAACCCTGGCGCGCCGACAGCCTGCGCATGAGTTTCATCATCGCCATGCTGGCCGCGCTTGGCGCAACGTATTACTACTGGTCGCGCGGCAAGCTGGCCGCATTGCAGCGCCAGGCTGCGCTCGATGCACTGGAGCGGGAAGAAGCCGAGAAGCAAGTCGTGCGTGCGCAATTGATGGCGCTGCAGGCGCAGATCGAGCCTCACTTCCTGTTCAACTCGCTCGCCCACGTGGATGTGCTGATCGCACGGGACCCGGCCGCCGCGCGGCGGTTGCTGCAGCATTTGATTGGTTTTTTGCGCAGCTCGCTTTCGCACGCACGCGCCGAGCAGTGCACGCTGGCGCAAGAGTTTGCGCTGCTGCGCGCGTATCTCGACATCCAGGCGCTGCGCTTCGGCAATCGCCTGCGTTTCTCGTTGGCGCTGGACGATGCCATCGCCAACATCGTCATCCCACCGATGCTGATTCAGCCGCTGGTGGAAAACGCCGTGGTGCACGGCATCGAGCCTGCGCGCGAGGGCGGGGAGATCGCCCTGTCTGCGCGCTTGGCGGCCGGCAGCGAGGGCGAGCGGCTTGTGCTGGAAGTGCGCGACACGGGTGTCGGTTTCGGTAACGATGGCGCCACGGGCTCCGGGCTGGGCCTCACGCACGTGCGTGAACGCCTGTCGCGCTTGTTTGATGGCGACGCACGCCTGACGATCACGGAGACCGTGCCGCATGGCGTGACGATCATCGTTGAATTGCCGCTGGCGCACGAAACGGCGCCTGCACCATCTCAAGCCGACGCGCCGGAATGGCGCTGCCGCTTTTCTCGCTCAACCTCCCGCTCAACCGAAAACGCCACCGGCGCGCTCTCATCGCGCGCATCCGCCGGAACCTGATCGATGCCTGCTTCCCCACGCGTGCTTATTGCCGATGATGAACCGGCACTGGCTGAAAACCTTGTCGCTGAACTGGCGGCACTATGGCCCGAGGCCACGTTGCTGCCGGCCGTGTACGACGGCCAATCCGCGCTCGACGTGATTGACGATGCGGCCGACGGGCAGGGGCCCGATGTGGTCTTTCTCGATATCCGCATGCCGGGGTTGTCGGGCATTGATGTGGCGCGCGAGCTATCGCAGCGGGAAGTGCGTCCGCTGGTGGCGTTCGTTACCGCGTATGACCAGTTCGCGCTCGATGCCTTCGAGCAAGCCGCGGTCGACTATGTGCTCAAGCCCGTGCAGACCGAGCGTCTGGCCGAGACCGTCAAGCGGCTGAAGGACCGGCTCGGCACGCGCCTGAGCGACAACGTCAACGCGCCTGCCGTGACCGATCCCGCGCAGACGCTGGCTGAGCTTGTCGAGCGCCTTGCCGGCCTGCAGGGCGCCGCGCAAACGCGTGCCACGCCGCAGGGCGGCTATCTGCGCTTCATCAAGGCGCTGGTCGGGCAGGAAGTGCGCTTCATCCCCGTGGATGACGTGATCTATCTGGAAGCGACCGACAAGTACGTCAACGTGGTCGCCAGCAGCGGCGAATCCCTCATCCGCACCAGCCTGCGTGACCTGCTGACCCAGCTCGACCCCGAGCACTTCTGGCAGGTGCACCGCGGTACGGTGGTCAACGTGGCGCATGTATCGAGCGCCGTGCATCTGTCGCTGGGCCGCCTGGGGTTGAAGATTCGCGGGCGCACTGAGACGCTGCCCGTCGCGCGGCAATACGCACATTTGTTCCGGCAGATGTAGTCGCCGCGGCGGCGTGTTCCGCTATGATCCATTGTGTTGTCAACGGATCGAGAGCGAGACTACCCGCCATGGAGACACCAGTCGCACGCCACGCCAGCAACGTTGCCGAGCCACGCCACGGCGGCCAGATCCTTGTTGATGCGCTGTTGGCCCACGGCGTCGACATGGCCTTTGGCGTGCCCGGCGAGAGCTATCTCTCGGTGCTCGAAGGCTTCTACCAGCGCCGCGACCGCGCGCGCTTCATCGTTTGCCGGCAAGAGGGCGGCGCCGCCAACATGGCGGATGCCTACGGCAAACTCACTGGGCGGCCCGGCATCGTCTTCTGCACACGCGGGCCGGGCGCCACCAACGCCAGCATTGGCGTGCACACCGCGTTTCAGGACTCCACGCCGCTGATCCTGTTCATCGGCCAGGTCGGCCGCGATTTCGTCGACCGCGAAGCGTTTCAGGAAATCGACTACCGCCGCATGTTCGGCCAGATGGCCAAGTGGGTCGCGCAGATCGATAGCGTCGAGCGCATCCCCGAATACATCGCACGCGCGTTCCAGACCGCCACCGCCGGCCGCCCCGGCCCGGTGGTGCTGGCGCTGCCGGAAGACATGCTGGCCGAGGTTGCCGCCGTGGCCGATGTGCCGCCCGAGGTGGCAACGAAAGCGCGCGCGATGGCATGGCCCAGCCCGCATGATCTTGCCCAGCTGAAGACGCTGTTGCAGAACGCCGAGCGCCCGATGCTGCTGCTGGGTGGTTCCGGCTGGACGCCGCAAGCCGCCGCCCGCATGCAAGCCTTTGCTGAACGCTGGAATCTGCCCGCAGGCTGTGTGTTCCGCCGGCAAGACCTGTTCGACAACCGCCACCCGAATTACGCCGGCGATGTCGGCATTGCCATCAACCCGAAGCTCGCCGCGCGCGTCAAAGACGCCGACCTGGTGCTCGCCGTCGGCACACGCCTGGGCGAGATGACGACCTCCGGCTACACGCTCTTCGATGTGCCCCGGCCGAAGCAGACGCTCGTCCACGTGCATGCCGGTGCGGAAGAGTTGGGACGCGTCTACCAGGCCGACCTGATGATTCATGCATCGATGCCGGCGATTGCGGAAGCGCTGGATGGTGTATCGCCCGACTCGCCTGACACCCCGCCGCGTTGGTCTGCCTGGACAGAAGCGGCCAACGCCGATTACCTCGCCAACATCGTGCCGCCGCCGTTTGGCGGCAAGGGCATCGACATGGCCCGCGCGATGCGATGGCTGCGCGAGCGCCTGCCGCACAACAGCATCTTGACCAACGGCGCGGGCAACTACGCCACGTGGCTGCATCGGTTCTATCAATACGGTGCGCTGGCGGCGGGCTCGCGCACGCAGTTGGCGCCGACCAGCGGGGCGATGGGCTACGGGGCGCCCGCCGCAGTGGCGGCCAAAATCATCTGCCCCAACACGCCCGTCATCTGCATGGCTGGCGATGGCTGCTTCCTGATGAACGGTCAGGAATTGGCCACCGCCATGCAGTACAACGCGCCGGTCATCTTTATCGTGATCAACAACGGCATGTACGGCACCATCCGCATGCACCAGGAGCGCGAGTACCCCGAGCACGTGAGCGGCACCGAGCTGCGCAACCCCGACTTTGCCGCGCTGGCCAGAGCCTACGGCGCCGAAGGGCACACCGTGCGCTCGCTCGAAGGCTTCCAGTCGGCGGTGGAAACCGCGCTGGAAGCAAGCGTTGCGTCCGTCATCGAGGTGCAGACCGATCCGAACATCATCAGCCCACGCGCGACGATCGATTCGTTGCGTGCACAGTCGCGCAGTTGAATCCGCTTTCGTTTTTCGTTTTTTGTTTTTGCTAACGCCAAACCATCCATTGCCATGACGATGATTCCCGTGACTGATTTGTGCGACATGCACGAAGACAAGCTGGTGTACGGCAGCCTACGTGTGCTCACGCCGGTATTTCGCAGCTTTGGCAAGCGCGCCGCGTTTGCCGGCCCAGCTTCCACGCTCAAGGTGTTTGAAGACAACGGCCTGGTACGCGCCGCGCTGGAAGAGCAGGGTGCAGGCCGCGTGCTGGTGATCGACGGCGGCGGCTCGCTGCGCTGCGCGCTGGTGGGCGGCAACCTCGGCAAGCTGGCGGAAGAGAACGGTTGGGAAGGGATTCTGCTCAACGGCTGCGTGCGGGATACGCGCGAGCTGGCCGAATGCAACGTCGGCATCCACGCACTGGCCGTGCACCCGCGCAAAAGCATCAAGAAGAACGCTGGGCAGCGCGAAGTGGGCGTGCAGATGCCGGGTGCTTACATCCAGTCCGGCGAATGGATCTATGCCGATGAAGACGGCGTGCTGGTTTCGCTGGACATGCTCGAATGACCCGCGCCAATGCCATCCATGTGTTCGTCTACGGCACGCTGCGCGCCGGTGAGGCGAATGATTTGCGGGTTGCCGCAGCCAAGCGCGGCATTCCCGAACCGGAGCTGCTCGGTACCGCTACGTTGCACGGCCGCCTGTACGACTTTGGTGCGTACCCCGGCCTCGTGCTGGACCCGACCGGCACCGCCGTGCGTGGCGATGTGTACCAAATCGACGCGGCGCTTGTCCCCGTGCTGGACGAGATCGAAGAGGTCTACCCCGGCGGCGACGCGCTGTTCCTGCGCGAGAACCACGCCGTCATGCTGGGTAGCGAACCAGTCGACTGCATTGTCTATCCGGTCAGCCCGCAGCACATTGCCGGGCGGCCCGTCATCACGGGTGGAGATTGGGTGGCGCATCGCTTGTCTCGAGGCTGATTCCGATTTTGAGGAGGAGGGGCGCACGATATAATTCGCGCGCTGTTCGTTCGAGCAGCCGGGTTTAGCAGCCCACAAGATGTGCCATCTAGACGGACAATGTCCGGTGCTTGTGCACGCCTATGCTTCATGGCGGGCCGGGCGGTGAGACCTTCGGGTCTGCCGGTTTCTAGATGGCCGGTCTGCTAACGCCGTCGTCAGGCCCGCCACCCTCGTTTAGCAGCGAGCGGCTGGCCTCTTCATCTAGGAGACGTCATGTCTTTCGCATCAAACGGGCATCGCCCCGCGTCTTACCCCTCGCCACCGCCCTGCATCTCCTGGCATCCGTCTTACGGAGGTGCACGTTGAGCGCTTTACGCCACTACCAATCGGGCGCCCTCGCAGCCAAGGATTTCCTCTGCCGCACGCACATCGACGCGCGTGCCGGCCGGCCCTTCGCGGCCATGCGGCTGCGCTCGAAGATCGACGGCATCACGCACGCGCTGCCGCGCGAGTTTCGGGCCGGTTTCATCGATGCGATCTATCTGTTCGTAGCCGCAGCCCTCCAGGGCAAGGCGCCCGATCTCCTACAGTGGGATGTCTTGGCGGAAGTAGAACGCACGTCCTGAGTTTCCACCCGATCACCATCCTGAACGCCGCGTCTGCGGCGTTTTTTGTGCCCCTGCGATGTGACGGACAGATGTCCATGATTTTTCACAATGCGGAAAGGGGTTTTGGCCCGCAAAAATTCTGCATCGCACAGCACCATCACCTTCTTTCATGATAGAAAAAATCTTTCCGCATCATGAAACGATGGAGATAAGTCATTGAAAAATATGAGGTAAAAACTTCAATTCCTGCGCATGTTCTCCTTGTTGCGCTGCACCGGCCATTTCTACACTCTTATATAAGACATATGACCTGAGCCACCCAGCAGCGCCCCAAGAAGGTGCCAGCGGCTCAAGGCGCAGAGTGAGTTACCCGGTTTTTATTTGATGGATGCGATCAAACAGGAGAGTGCGATGTCACGCGAACTCGAAGTGCAAAAGCTGCAGAAGGAATGGGATACCAACCCGCGTTGGAAGGGCATCAAGCGTGGTTACACCGCTGAAGATGTCGTGCGCCTGCGCGGTTCGCTGCAGATCGAACACACGCTGGCCAAGCGTGGTGCCGAAAAGCTGTGGCACCTGATCAATAACGAGCCCTTCGTCAACGCGCTCGGCGCTCTGACGGGCAACCAGGCCATGCAACAGGTCAAGGCTGGCCTGAAGGCGATCTATCTGTCGGGCTGGCAGGTGGCGGGCGATGCCAACAGCAACGGCGAGATGTATCCGGATCAATCGCTGTACTCGGTGGATTCGGTGCCCAAGGTCGTGAAGAAGATCAACAACACGTTCCAGCGCGCTGACCAGATCCAATGGTCGGAAGGCAAGGACGACATCGACTTCTTCGCCCCGATCGTGGCAGATGCCGAGGCGGGTTTTGGCGGCGTACTGAACGCATTCGAGCTGATGAAGGCCATGATCGAGGCCGGTGCCGCAGGCGTGCACTTTGAAGACCAACTGGCCGCCGTGAAGAAGTGCGGCCACATGGGCGGCAAGGTTCTGGTGCCGACCCGCGAAGCCGTGAGCAAGCTCGTGGCCGCGCGTCTGGCGGCCGACGTGATGGGCGTGCCGACCGTGCTGATCGCCCGCACCGACGCAGAAGCTGCCGACTTGCTGACCACCGATGTGGACGAGAACGACAAGCCGTTCTGCACCGGCGAGCGCACCGTCGAAGGCTTCTATCGCACCAAACCGGGCTTGCAGCAAGCCATCTCGCGCGGCCTGGCCTACGCGGAGGTGGCCGACCTCGTGTGGTGCGAAACCGGCAAGCCGGATCTGGAATACGCCAAGAAGTTTGCCGAAGCCATCCACGCCAAGTTCCCGGGCAAGATGCTGGCCTACAACTGCTCGCCGTCGTTCAACTGGAAGAAGAACCTGGACGACGTGACGATCGCCCGATTCCAGAAGGAACTTGGCGCCATGGGCTACAAGTTCCAGTTCATCACGCTGGCCGGTTTCCATGCCCTGAACTACTCAATGTTCAACCTGGCCTACGGCTATGCCCGCAACCAGATGAGCGCTTTCGTGGAGCTGCAAGAGGCCGAGTTCAAGGCAGCGGAAAAGGGATTCACGGCTGTGAAGCACCAGCGCGAAGTCGGCACGGGCTACTTCGACGCCGTGACGCAGACCATCGAACGCGAGGCGTCGACCACGGCGCTGAAGGGCTCGACGGAAGACGAACAATTCTTCGAAGAAACGGCGCAAGCCAAGAAGGTTGCCTGAGGTTGCCGACGCATCCGGCACCTAGGTACCTGGGCCGGCCGTGCTGACCACACGCCGGCCTCTCGAACCGCGCCTCTGCAACGGCGCGGTTTTTTTTCGTCTGTGCGATTGCGGCGCGGCCGATCAGGCGCGCTTGAAGATCGATTCGAGATCCAGCGCCGATGTAGGGGTCGCGTGCAAATCGAGCGAGTGCTCGATGTGCTCCAGATGCTCGCGCATCAGGTCGTGCGCACGTGCGGCATCGCCGGTGGCAATCGCTTCAGTCAGGGTGTCGTGCTCGTGCTCGGGGCAGGCGGGCAGGCCCGGGCGGTCATAGAGCGTGATGATCAGACACGTGCGCGAGACGGCTTCGCGCGTGAGCCGTTCCAGCACATGGTTGCCGGCCATCTCGGCAATCAGGACGTGATATTCGCCGGACAGACGGATGGTGGCCGCCCGGTCGCCGCGTTCGCGTGCTGCGTGTTCGGCCGCGATGTGTTCGCGCAGGCGTTTGGCCTTGGCGGGCGTGCAGGCGTTTGCCAGCATGCTGGCCAGTTCGGGTTCGATGATGCGGCGGGTCTGGAAAACGTCGCGTGCCTCTTTCACGGAAGGCTGCGCGACGAAAGCGCCCTTGTTGGGCACGAGGGTCACCAGATGCTCATGCGCCAATCGCGCCAACACCTGGCGGATGCGCGGCCGGCCCGCGCCGGTGGCTTCACACAGCCTCTCCTCGACCAGCTTGGTGCCGGCCGGCAGTCGGTGCTCCATGATGGCCGTCAGCAGGCCCTGGTAGATCGGTTCGGCGGCCGGTTGGCCGTCGGCAGGTTCCCGGGCGGGTGCGGGCATGGCAGGTGGCAGTGCAGAAGAAGAAGCGGAATGGTGCATGGTAGCAAATGCGCCACTCCGCTTTGCACTACGCCAGCGCAAACGGAGCAAGCATTCCTGTGTAGGGTTTCGGAAGCGGCCGGGCCCAATCGCCGCGCTTGCTGGTGGAAAGCCGCATGCCGACCAGCGCCTCGACCAGCTTTACCGCCGCAACCACGCCGTCGATGACGGGCACGCGCAGTTCGGCGCTCAGGTCTTCGCACAGGTCTGCCATGCCGGCACAGCCGAGCACGATGCAGTCGCTGCGGTCTTGTGCGAGCGCGCTTCGGCACGCTTCCAGGATGATCTGGCGCGCGTTGGAGCCGGGTTTCTCTAGGTCCAGCACGGGCAGGTCGCTTGCGTGCACGTTGCGGCACGCGTGCCGCATGCCGTAGCGCTCGGCCAGGTGCCAGGCCATGCCGACGGTGCGCTCCAGCGTCGTCACCACGCTGAAGCTGTTGCCGATCAGGCTGGCCATGTGCATGGCCGCTTCAGCGATGCCGACCACGGGGCCGTGCGCCAGTTCGCGTGCGGCGTAGAGGCCGGGGTCGCCAAAGCAGGCGATGACGTAGGCGTCGGCGCCATCGCATTCGCCGTGGCGGATTTCCTCCAGGATGCCGGGCACCGAGAGCGCCTCGTCGTAGTGGCTCTCGATGGAAGCCGGGCCCATCTTTGGGCTCACCGCCGTGATGCGCGTGCCCGACGCGGCTGCTGCTTGGGCGCAGCGGCCGATGAGCGCGGTCATGCTCGCCGTGGTGTTGGGATTGATGATGCGGATGTCCATGTGCTTGATGCGTCGATGACTCGGATTAGCGGGTGAGGGTGCCTTGCTTGCGGCTGAGCACGGTGTAGAGCACCAGCGCGATGCCCACGCCGATGAACCAGCTGTAGTTGGCCAGCGCGTGCAGCCGTTCGAAGACCACGCATGCCATCGGGATCAGCGCGGAGGGGATCAGCGTCCAGACCGCAGCCGGGTTGTAGCCGTTGCGATACCAGTAGCGGCCGGTGGGGCGCAGCGTGTAGAGATCGTCCACATGCACCTGCTGACGGTGCACGAAGTAGAAATCGGCGATCAGGATGCCGAACAGCGGACCGATGAACGCGCCCAGCACGTCGATCGTGTAGTGAATCACCTCGGGGTTGTTGTAGAGGTTCCAGGGCGTGATGAAGATCGACGCCACCGCCGCAATCATGCCGCCCGTGCGCCAACTGATGTGCTGCGGCGCCACGTTGGAAAAGTCGAATGCCGGCGACACGAAGTTGGCGACGATGTTGATGCCGATGGTGGCGATCATGAACGTGAGCGCGCCCAGGACGACGGCCGTGATGTTGTCGATGCGCGCAACGACGGCGACCGGGTCGGAGATCATCTCGCCAAACACCGGCAGCGTGGCCGAGGTGGTGATGACGGTCAGCAGCGCGAAGCCGAGGAAGTTGACCGGCAGCCCCCAGAAGTTGCCGCGTTTGACCGAGGTGAAATCCTTGCCGTAGCGGGAGAAATCACCGAAGTTGAGCATCGGGCCGGAGAAGTACGAGACCACCAGCGCGATCCCGCCCAGCACCACCGGCACGGCATCCCAGCCCTCGTATTTGAGGAAGGAAAGCGTCAGGTTGATGTTGTTCCAGCCCGCCTTATGCACGAGCCATGCGGCCAGCGCAATCATCACCACGTACACCGCCGGGCCCGCCCAGTCGATGAATTTGCGGATCGATTCCATGCCGTGCCAGAACACGAACGCCTGCAGCACCCACAGCAGCATGAACGCCGACCAACCGAGCGTCGACAGGCCGACAAAGCCGTGCTGCGTGGCGTCTGCATACGGCGCGAGTTGCGGCATGAACTTCAGCGCCAGCACGAGGAATGCGCTCGATGCCAGATAGGTCTGGATGCCGTACCACGCCACCGCAATCAGCCCCCGGATGATGGCCGGAATGTTGGCGCCCAGCACCCCGAACGAGGCGCGGCAGATCACCGGATACGGCGTGCCGGTCGCCTGGCTGGGTTTGGCAACGAGGTTGCAGAACACCTGCACGATCACGATGCCCACCAGCAGCGCAAACAGCACCTGCAGGCTCGACAGGCCCAGTGAGAACAGACTGGCTGCCGTCAGGTACCCGCCCACGCTATGCACGTCGGACATCCAGAACGCGAAGATGTTGTAAGTGCCCCAGGTCTGCTTGCGCAGCGGGGCGAGATCTTCGTTGGTAAGCCGCGGATCGTAGTGCGGCTTGATGACGACGTTGGGATGCGCGTGTGGCGAATCAACCGCCTGCGCCGCCGAAGCGGTGGTGCTGGTCATGCTGTCTCCTTTGGCTTTTTTTGCCGGTTTCAAGGCCGTGCAGTCGTTGTGCGCAAAAATGTACACAAGATGTTTTTATTTTGTGTACAAAGTTGTATGCGCCAGCAAGACAAGAGTCAAGGAGAAAAAAAAGCCGCCTGAAAAGGCGGCTGGATATCGTGCGGGCAGGCGAGGATTTCAGCGATAGACGATCACCGGAATCTCAGTATGGGTGAGCACCTTCTGCGTCTCGCTGCCGAGCAGCAGCCCCGCCAACCCGCGCCGGCCGTGGGATGCCATGAAGATGACGTCGCAGCCATGGCGCTCGGCCGCGTCAATGATTCCCATGTAGGGCACGGCAAAGCAGCTCATGTCGGTGTCGCAGTTGATGCCGGCGCTGCGGGCGGCGTCTTCCACGTCCTTGAGCACCACACGGGCCTGCGCTTCGACGCGCTCCTTGAACGCCTGCGGCGTCTCGACGACGATCTCGGAGAACGGTGTGTACGGGTATTCCTCAAGGCAGGTGTAGGCCGTCAAGCGTGCGCCCAGCGTCTTGGCAAAGTCGAGCGCGCCCGCCACCGCCTTGCGCGACAGCTCGGAACCATCGGTGGGGATGAGGATGTGCTGGAACATGCGGCCTCCTGAGGTGGGATGCGGAAGACGGTCTTGTCTTGATTGTAGGCCGCACGCGGTGTTTCACCCACTCGGGGTGATTGCTAATCGATCCCGATAACGGCGTCCGCCCGGCGCCAGTAGGCCGGGTTGCCATACGTGTTCTTAAGGAAATCGATAAACAGGCGCACGCGCAGCGGCAGATGCTTGCGCTGAGGGAACACGGCGTGGATGCCGATCGGCGGCGCTTCGAAGGCATCGAGCACCGTCACCAGCTTGCCCGTGGCAATGTCATGCCCGACCTCCCACCACGAGCGCCACGCCAGGCCGTAGCCTTGCAGGCACCACTCGCGCAACACGGCGCCGTCCGTGCATTCCATCGTGCCGGACACCTTCACGGTGACGGCCTTGCCGCCTTGCTGGAACACCCAGCCGCGCTGCACGTTGGCGCTTGCGCCGAAGGCCAGGCAGTTGTGCGTCGAAAGCTGCTCCACCTGCGTTGGAACGCCCCGGCGCTCCAGGTACGACGGCGCAGCCACCACCACGCGGCGGTTTTCCCAGAGGCGGATCGACACGAGGCTCGAATCGGGCAGGTCGCCCAGGCGGATCGCGCAATCGAAACCTTCGTTGACGAGGTCGACGACCCGGTCGCCCAGGTCCAGCGTCATTGAGACATCCGGGTGGGCCTCGATAAAGTCCGGCACCATCGGCGCGACATGGCGGCGGCCAAAGCCGGCGGGGGCGGTCACACGCAGGTGCCCGCTGGCTTTTACACCACCGGCCGAGACGCTGGCTTCGGCGTTGTGCAGGTCGTTGAGAATGCGCTGGCAATCTTCCAGGAACGCCGAACCCTCGAACGTGAGGGTGATGCGCCGCGTGGTGCGCACCAGGAGCTTGACGCCCAAGCGTTCTTCCAGCGCGTCGATGCGCCGCCCGATGATGGCAGGCGCCACACCCTCGGCGGCGGCGGCGGCGGATAGGCTGCCGCGTGTTGCGACGGCGACAAATGTTTCGAGCTGCTTGAAATGATCCATGCCTGATGTATACCGTGGCAACCGGGGCCTGCGGGATTGTGACGAATATAAAGGTTATCACTCGTCATTCCATCGGTAAAAGTTAAAAATCAAGTGACCATTGCCGTCTTTGTGCGGTGCGTCAGCTTTTCTACAATGGCCCTCGTTGCGAAGGTCGGCAAGGCGTTCTGCGTAGTGGAACGTAAAAATGCGGGACCTTCGGGTCCGTGGAGCTTCTGATGAGTTCGATTCGCGCGGTGGTTTTCGATGCCTATGGCACGTTGTTCGACGTGTATTCCGTGGCCGCGCGCGCCGAGCAACTGTTTGCTGGCAAGGGCGAAGCGCTGTCGGTGCTCTGGCGTGACAAGCAGATCGACTACACGCGCATCCGTTCGCTGGCCGGCCCCTCGGGCGAACACTACAAGCCGTTCTGGGACATCACCGTCGATGCGCTGCGCTATGCGGCGGCGCGCCTGGGCGTAGAGCTTTCCGCCCACGACGAAGCTACGCTGATGCGCGAATATGCGTGCCTGTCGGCGTTTCCCGAAAACGTGCCCGCGCTGCGTCGCCTGCGCGAGATGGGGCTGCCGCTGGGCATCCTCTCCAACGGCAACCCGCAGATGCTCGACATTGCCGTGAAGAGTGCCGGCATGTCGGGGCTGTTCGATCACGTGCTGTCGGTCGATGCGGTCAAGCTCTACAAGACCGCGCCGCAAGCTTATGCGCTGGCGCCGCAAGCCTTTGGCGTGCCGGTGGAACAGATTCTGTTTGTGTCGTCCAACGGCTGGGATGCTTGCGGTGCGACGTGGTACGGCTTCACAACGTTCTGGATCAACCGCCTGGGGCATCCGCCCGAGGCACTCGACGTGGCGCCCACCGCGGCCGGCCACGACATGCGCGATCTGCTGCAGTTCGTGCAGGCAACACAAGCGACATAAGGCATTGCATTCAATCGGCCCAGCCATAGGACCGAACCCGTTCAACCCTCACATCATCCTCTGGAGAACAACCATGGCGCTCACGCTGCCCCAAGGCATGGAGATCAAGGCCGAGATTCTGCCGGCCTACGAAGACATTCTGACCCCGGAAGCACTGGCGCTGGTTGCCAAGCTGCATCGTGCCTTCCAGCCGCGTCGCAAAGAGTTGCTGGCGGCCCGTGTTGAGCGCGCCAAGCGCCTTGACGCTGGCGAGCGCCCGGATTTCCTGGCTGAAACGAAGGCTGTGCGTGAAGGCGACTGGAAGGTTGCTCCGATTCCGCCGGCACTGCACTGCCGCCGTGTGGAGATCACTGGCCCCGTCGATGCCAAGATGGTCATCAACGCGTTCAACTCGGGCGCGGACAGCTACATGACCGATTTCGAAGATTCGAACTCGCCGAGCTGGCACAACCAGATCCAGGGCCAGGTCAACCTGAAGGCCGCCATCCGCCGCACGCTCACGCTGGAGCAGAACGGCAAAACCTACAAGCTCAACGACAAGATCGCCACGCTGCAGGTGCGTCCGCGCGGCTGGCACCTGGACGAGAAGCACGTGCTGATCGACGGTGAGCGCGTTTCCGGCGGCATCTTCGACTTTGCGCTGTTCCTGTTCCACAACGCCAAGGAGCAAATTGCCCGCGGCGCAGGCCCGTTCTTCTACCTGCCGAAGATGGAAAGCCATCTGGAAGCGCGTCTGTGGAACGACATCTTCGTGATGGCGCAGAACGAGATCGGCCTGCCGCAAGGCACGATCAAGGCCACCGTGCTGATCGAAACCATCCTCGCCGCGTTCGAGATGGAAGAAATCCTGTACGAACTGCGTGAGCACAGCGCAGGTCTGAACGCCGGCCGCTGGGACTACATCTTCTCGTGCATCAAGAAGTTCAAGGTCGACAAGAACTTCTGCCTGGCCGACCGCGCCAAGGTGACGATGACCTCGCCGTTCATGCGCGCCTACGCGCTGCTGCTGCTCAAGACCTGCCACAAGCGCGGTGCGCCCGCCATTGGCGGCATGAGCGCGCTGATCCCGATCAAGAATGATCCGGAGAAGAACGCCATCGCCATGGCTGGCATCATCGGCGACAAGAAGCGCGACGCGACCGACGGCTATGACGGTGGCTGGGTGGCTCACCCGGGCCTGGTCGAGCCGGCCATGAAGGAATTTGTGGCAGTGCTGGGCGACAAGCTGAACCAGTTCGAGAAGCAACGCCCGGACGTGGAAGTGAAGGCCGCCGACCTGCTGGACTTCCAGCCGGAAACGCCGATCACCGAAGCCGGCCTGCGCATGAACATCAACGTCGGCATCCACTACCTGGGTGCCTGGCTGGCCGGCAACGGTTGTGTGCCGATCCACAACCTGATGGAAGATGCCGCCACGGCCGAGATCTCGCGCTCGCAGGTGTGGCAGTGGATCCGCTCGCCCAAGGGCAAGCTGGAAGACGGCACCAAGGTCACGGCTGAACTGGTGCGCAAGCTGATCCCGGAAGAATTGGCCAAGGTGAAGGAGACGGGTGCGGTGGGCCATTTTGACCGCGCTGCAGAAATCTTCGAACAGATGTCGACGTCGGAAGACTTTGCGGAATTCCTGACCCTGCCGCTGTACGAAGAAATCTAAAACCTGCCCACGAGATCCTACTGCGCGCCCCGATCTTGGCCCTGTGATGCTCGCCGTACCCGTGTACGGCTGCGCTTCTCGAGCCAACCTCGGACCGCTCGCTACGGATCGTGAACAGGTTCAAGCGACGCTTGGGTCGCAACGGAAACGCCGGTTGGGGCAACCCGCCGGCGTTTTGTCATTTGGCGCAAGGCCAGCCAAGCCGCGCGATAATGTCACGAAATCTTTCGGAGGCCGCTTTGCGCTTTGAACACCTGGTGGAAGTCAACGATCCACTGAACCCCCTCATCGACACGCTGACCCTGAACCAGATCTGGCAAGGCCTGGTGCTGCGCGTGCGGGAGCAAACCGAATTTGTCGAAAGCCTGGACGAATGCATCATCACCGCTGAGGGTGACGGCTGGGTCGAGCGCGAACTCGTTTTCGGCAAGGCGCGCATCCAGGATCGCGTGACGCTCGAGCCGCACAAGCGCGTGACCTACACCACCGCAGCCACCGGTGAACACGCCGGCGGGTCGCTGACCATGACGATCGAGAGCAACGAGGCCAACGCCGCGTTCATCCGCTTCGTCTACGACACCACGCTACCCAGCGCCGACGAAACCGGCGACACGCGCTACGCTGAGATCGTCAAATCCGCCTATCGCGAATCCGACATCGACACCGTGCGCCGCATCCGCGAGATCGCCGCCACCGGCCGCCTCGGCTGACGTGTCCCACCTGGCCGGCGCTGGAGGAGGCGCCGGCCAGGTTTTCGCTCCACTGGTCGTCTCACACATCACTACAACGAGACCATGACGACATTCACGCCCACCCTGGAGGCCCTTCGCGCGCGTTACGGCGAGCGCTTCAAGTGGCTCGTGCTCTTTACGCTGATGGTCGGGGCGGTGTCGTCCGTCATCTCGGCCACCATCGTCAACGTGGCGATTCCCGATCTGAGCCGGCACTTCGTGCTCGGGCAGGAACGCGCGCAGTGGGTGTCGGCCAGCTTCATGGTGGCGATGACCTTATCGATGCTGCTGACGCCCTGGTTGCTGCTGCGTTTCGGACTGCGGCGCACGTTCATCGGCGCGCTGCTGCTGCTTGGCGTGGGCGGGCTGGCTGGCGGTCTGTCGCCCAATTACGAAGTGATGATCGCCATGCGGGTCGTGGAGGGCATTGCGGCCGGCATCATGCAGCCGCTGCCCAACATCCTCATCCTGCGCGTGTTTCCCGAACGGGAGCAGGGCAAGGCGTTCGGCCTGTTCGGTTTTGGCGTCGTGCTGGCGCCGGCCGTGGGCCCGAGCGTGGGTGGTTTCCTGGTGGAGTTGTTCGGCTGGCGCTCGATCTTCTTCGTGGTGATGCCGTTTACGTTGATTGGGTGGGCGATGGCGCGGCGCTTCATGGCCGTCAACTCGTCGATGGCGGGCGAGCCCAAACCGCTTGATTGGCGCGGGCTGTTGCTCATCGGCGGTGCAACCGTCACGCTGCTCAACGGCCTGGTCGCGCTGCACAGCGACGCGACGCACGGCATCGTGCTGATGCTCGTATCAGCCGTGTGTGTCGCGGGCTTCGTATTCTGGCAGCGGCGGGTGGAGTCGCCCCTGCTGAACCTGCGCCTCTTCAGCTACCGACAGTTTGCGATGGGGGCGGTGGTGGCGTTCATCTACGGGGCGGGGCTGTACGGTTCAACGTATCTGGTGCCGGTGTATATGCAGGTCGCGCTGGCCTACGCGCCGTCGCGTGCCGGGTTGGTGCTGCTGCCTGCAGGGCTGGTGCTAGCCGTGACGATCATGCTGGCAGGGCGGCTGACCAATCGCATCGAACCGTTCCGGCTGGTCTCGTTCGGTCTGGCAGCGCTGGCGCTTTCGTTCTTCCTGATGGCAACGAACACGCGTGCCACCAGCTACCTGTTGTTGATTGCCATTGCCATCGTCGGGCGGATCGGGCTCGGTTTTGTGCTGCCGTCGCTGAGCCTGGGCGCCATGCGCGGCGTCGATTTCACCTTGATCCCGCAAGGCTCCAGCGCCGTCAATTTCCTGCGTCAATTGGGCGGGGCGATCGGGGTGTCGGCCACGGGCATTTTTCTGCAATGGCGGCTCGCTGCGCGCGGTATCGAAACCGTGCATGGCGCCGCGGTCGACCCCGAAGCACGCATCCTGGCCTTCGATGAGACGTTCATCTTTCTCGGCACGCTGTGCGCACTGGCCGTGCTGGCCGCGTGGCGCATGCGCCGCCGAGAGCTGCCGTCCGCCATTCCTGCAACGCAATAAAAAACCGGGCGCAGAGCCCGGTTCTTCATTTGGCGATTCGACGATCAGGTCGTCGCGCCGCTCTTCAGTTCTTCGACGAGGTCGATGTACTTTTGCTTGGCTTCGTCCTGCGACGTGCCCTTCAGGCCTTCCCATGCCTCAAATTTGTAGCGGCCGACGATGTCGGTAAAGCCCGGCTTGTCGCCATGTGCGTCACCTTCGGCGCCTTGCTTGTACAGCGCGTAGAGGCGCAGCAGCGTCATGTTGGCGGGGCGTTCGGAGAGGCCCTTGACATCGATTTGGGCTTGGTCGAAACGGGCTTGCAGGTCGCTCATGATGATTCCCGGCTGAAAACAATGGTCTGGCGATGATAGCGCCGGGGTTGCACAGTCGGGCCGTTTGAATTCGAGGATGGCTTCGGTTTTCCGGTCGATTTTTAGCGCGTTTTCCCCATGGGCGGCCACGGGTTTGCGCCTTCGGGCACCACACCAGCCGGTACAATGCCGCCATGCCCTGGATTCTTGCTTTCGACACCTCCACCGAGTTCTGCTCCGTCGCCCTTGGTGACGGCACGCGCACGCTGTTCCGTCATGAACACACCGGCCCGCGCTCCAGTAGCCGCGTGCTGCCGGCGGCTTCCGAATTGTTGGCCGAGGCGGGTATCGCCCTGGCCGATTGCGCGGCGATTGCCTTTGGCGCTGGCCCTGGCTCGTTCACCGGTCTGCGCACGGCGTGCGGCGTGGCGCAGGGTTTGGCGTTTGGTGCAGACTTGCCCGTCGTCCCGGTCAATTCCCTCGTCGCCTGCGCGGAACAGACGCGCGTTACGTTGCCGGCCGGCACAGCCGTGACCATCGCCCTCGACGCGCGCATGGACGAGTGCTACTGGGCCAGCTTCGTGCCCGCTGATGCGGCGCAGGATGCCTCCGGCTGGCACGCGCTTTCCGCCATTCAGGTGAGCGGGCCGCAGAGCGTTGCCGCGCCGCCGCAGCCGTACTGGCTGGCGGGCAACGCCGCAGCAGTGTTCGGCGATCAGTTGAGCATTGCGGCAGGCGCCGCCGCTGTGTTGTCGGAAGTCGCGCCGCACGCTCGCGAGATCATCGCCGTGGGTCTGCGCCTCCTGGCTGCCGGCCATACG
This sequence comes from Ralstonia chuxiongensis, assembly GCF_024158925.1. Lineage (NCBI taxonomy): Bacteria > Pseudomonadati > Pseudomonadota > Betaproteobacteria > Burkholderiales > Burkholderiaceae > Ralstonia > Ralstonia chuxiongensis. Next base: position 774,447 of record NZ_JAMYWC010000003.1, read on the forward strand.
GTGCGCCCCGAAGACGCGGCGCCGCTCTATGTGCGTGACAAGGTCGCGCTCACCATTGAAGAGCGGCAGGCTGTGCAGCAGGCCAAGGCTGCAGCCGCGGGTGCACAGCCATGAGCCTGATCGAGAACGCGCTGGCCGGCGTCATCGCGCAAGCGCCGTTGCCTGCAGGCTGGCGCGCCGAGCGCATGACCGCACTCGATCTGGCGGGCGTCGCGGCGATCGAGCAGGCGGCGTTCACGTTTCCCTGGTCACGCGGTAACTTTGAGGATTCGCTCAAGTCCGGCCACATCGGCATTGTTCTGCGCGACGGCGGCAACGAGGTAGCGGGCTACCTGATCCTCATGCCGGTGGTCGATGAGATGCACCTGCTCAATGTGACCGTTGCGCCGGCGTGGCAGCGGCACGGGCTGGGCCGTTGGCTGCTGCGTCTGGCTACGGCACTGACGTTGGTGCATGGATTCGGCAGCCTGCTGCTGGAGGTGCGCCCCTCCAACACCGGCGCGATTTCGCTGTATCACCGTGTCGGGTTTGCCGAGATTGGTCGGCGCAAGCGCTATTACCCGGCCGAAAACAACACGCGCGAAGACGCGCTCGTCATGCGCATGGTGTGCGAAGCGAGCGGGGTGGAGGCTGCATGAATCGTCGATCCCGAATGCTGGAAGCGCTGGGCGTTTCGACCGAATGGACATTGCGCGGGGCTGAGCCGGCTGCGTTGGAGGCAGTCGAGGCCGTCGAAGCTGCCGTCGTCGAGCCAGTCGCCGTGGAGGTTGAGGCGGCTTCGTTTTTGGCTGCGGAGCCTGCGGCTGCGCGAGTCGAGCCGCCTGTCATCGAGGCACCGTCGGATTCGGTTGCCCCGCGCGCCCAGCGCATTGCCACCTTCGATTGGGCGCAGCTCGAAGCCGCTGTTTCCAACTGCACGTCGTGCAAGCTGTGCGAGCGCCGCACGAACACCGTTTTCGGCGTTGGCGACCGTCAGGCCGAATGGATGCTGATCGGCGAGGCGCCGGGCGAGCAGGAAGACAAGCAGGGCGAACCGTTCGTCGGCCAGGCCGGCAAGCTGCTCGACAGCATGCTGCGATCGATCGGCCTGTCGCGCGAGAAAGGCGTGTTCATCGCCAATGTGCTCAAGTGCCGCCCGCCCGGCAATCGCGATCCGGAGCCGGACGAGGCAGCGATGTGCGATCCGTATCTCAAACGTCAGATTGCGCTGGTCAAGCCGCGCATCATCGTCGTTCTGGGTCGCATTGCCGCACAAAACCTGCTGCAGACGCAGACGCCGGTTGGCAAACTGCGCGGCAAGGTGCACGAAGTGGAAGGCGTGCCCGTGGTGGTGACTTATCACCCGGCCTACCTGCTGCGTACGCTGACAGACAAGGCGCGTGCATGGGAAGACCTGTGTCTGGCGCGCAAGATCTACGCGGAGCGCGGCGGCCAGTAAGCCCCGGCCGGCGGGGCGGGCACTGCGTCAGTGGTGCTTGTCTTCGCCGATGAGCGCGGCGGTGTGGAACAGCTTTTCGTTGACGCGATGCCGGCGCATCACCAGCGCCATCGTCAGGCAGACGAAGATGCCAAACGACACGATCACCACGCCCACCGACACATTCAGCTTGATGAGCAGCGCGTACAGGCACAGCATCAGCAGCACCGAGACATTCTCGTTGAAGTTCTGCACCGCAATCGAGTGCCCGGCTGAAAGCAACACATGCCCGCGGTGCTGCAGCAGCGCGTTCATCGGCACCACGAAAAAGCCCGACATGGCGCCCACGAGCATCAGGAACAGGTAGGCGATCATCATGTACAGCGGCAGCTTCATCCCGCCGATGTGGAACGTGATTTCCGGGATCGTGTGCTTGGTGTAGAACGCCATCAGCATGACCACCGCGCCCATTGCCACGCCCACCGGCAGCACATCGAGCGAGCGGCGCAGCGGGATTTTAACGGCGGCAGCCATGGCGCCGGCAGCCACCCCCACGGCCACAACGGCCTGCAGAATGGCGCCCTGCGAGAGGTTTAGCTCCAGCGATTGTTCAGCCCACTTCAGCACGATGAATTGCAGCGTGGCGCCGGCACCCCAGAACAGTGTCGTCACGGCCAGGGAGATCTGGCCCAGCTTGTCGTGCCACAGGGCGTTGAAGCAGTCGGCAAACTCTGAAACGAGACGTACCGGGTTCTTTTCCTGCTGCGGATAGCGCGCGCCGGTATCGGGAATGCGCGTGTTGAACAGTGCCGCGATCAGGTAGATCACCATGATCACCAGCATGGCCGCTTCGGCCGGGGTGTCGATGCGCTCCAGCCCAGGAATGTCGAACGACAGCAGCCACGCCGATACATGGTTCGAGATCAACGCCCCACCCAGCACGGTGCCCAGGATGATCGAGCCGACGGTCAGGCCTTCGATCCACCCATTGGCGGCGACGAGCTTTTCAGGGGGAAGGAGTTCGGTAAGGATGCCGTACTTGGCCGGCGAATACGCCGCCGCACCGAAGCCGACCACACCGTAGGCGAGCAACGGGTGCAGGCCGGAAAGCATCACGCCGCAACCGACCAGCTTGATGGCATTGGTGATGAGCATCACCTTGCCCTTGGGCCGGGAATCGGCGAACGCGCCCACGAACGCGGCAAGTAGAACGTAAGAGAGCACGAAGAACAACTTGAGCAGCGGGGTCATCCACTGCGGCGCATGCATCTCTGTCAGAAGGGCGATGGCGGCAATAAGCAGCGCATTGTCGGCGAGCGACGAAAAGAACTGCGCCGCCATGATGATGTAAAAGCCCTTCTTCATACCTTCGAATTCGTCCCCGTAGACCGCGGTGCCATGTTCGTCTTCACGTCTTGCCGGCAGCGTGCCGGCGCTCGGAAGCGCCTTCCGGAGGTGCCGGCCAGGCGATGCGTCGGCTGACTGGCCGCGCAGCGCACAGGTGCGCGGTGGCGGCCTTGATGCCAGCGCCCGCGCGGCCTCCCCGGATTGTGGTTCCCTTGGGCGGGGCCCGTCCGGTGCTGCAAGAGATGCATCGCCGGGCAACCGCGGGAATCTTCACTGACAGGCGTTGGGGCCATGCGTTCCGCCCGCAGCTTGTTTTGGTCTCGCCTGTTTGCATAGTCAAACCGGATGTGACGCCATCGCGAAAAAAGAAGTGGCCGGTGCCCAACTTTCTCCATGCTGGCAGCGCATCACGACGGTTTTCCCATGCCTAAATTGAACGGCTTTATATCACGAAACTTGTGCGCTTCCGGTGACGGCGGCGCACTTTCTTTTTTGGCAGGCTCATGACAGGCGCGAACCAGTTGGCGTCCTGTGGTCAAATAGAACGCTCACTGCGTGAGGCCGGGCGCACGGCCCGCTCACAGCCTATTTGCATGTTGCATTGCAGCACCGACGCCGCGCCACGAGCGCGCCATCGCATTCACGTTTTTGCAGGTTTGCCGTCATGCCAAGACCCATCCAGGCCGTCATCCACGGCCCAGCACTTGCCAATAATCTCCAGGTTGCCCGCCGCCATGCGCCAAATTCGCGCGTGTGGGCTGTCGTCAAAGCCAACGCCTACGGCCACGGCATCGAACGCGCGTATGAAGGTCTGCGCCAGACCGATGGTTTCGGTCTGCTCGACCTGGACGAAGCCGTCCGCCTGCGCCAACTCGGGTGGCAGGGGCCGGTTCTCCTGCTCGAAGGTTTTTTCAAGCCGGAAGATCTGGCCATCGTCGAGCAGTACCGCCTGACCACCACCGTTCACTGCGAAGAGCAACTGCGCATGCTGGAACTGGCGCGCCTGAAAGGCCCCATCAGCGTGCAGCTCAAGATCAATACGGGCATGAGCCGCCTGGGCTTCGCGCCCGCCGCTTACCGCGCCGCATGGGAACGCGCCCGAGCCATTTCGGGCGTCGGCACGATTGTCCACATGACGCATTTTTCCGATGCCGATGGCCCGCGCGGCATTGAGCATCAGCTCACCGCGTTTGAACACGCCACGCAAGGTTTGCCGGGCGAGGCGTCGCTTTCCAACTCCGCGGCCACGCTGTGGCATCCGAAAGCGCATCGCGACTGGGTGCGCCCGGGCGTGATCATGTACGGCGCATCGCCGACGGGCGTGGCGGCGGACATTGACGGCACGGGCCTGATGCCCGCCATGTCGCTCAAGAGCGAGCTGATCGCCATTCAGGATCTGCAGCCGGGCGCGACGATTGGTTACGGCTCGCGCTTTACCGTGGAGCACCCAATGCGTATCGGCATCGTCGCGTGCGGTTATGCCGACGGCTACCCGCGCCATGCGCCGGGCTGGGACGGCAACCATACGCCGGTGCTGGTCAATGGCACGCGCACGCACATCGTGGGCCGCGTGTCGATGGACATGATTACCGTTGACCTGACCGGCGTGCCCGAGGCGCGTGTCGGCACGCCCGTCACGCTGTGGGGCGAAGGCTTGCCGATCGACGATGTTGCGCAGGCCTCCGGCACGGTCGGTTATGAGCTGATGTGCGCGCTGGCGCCGCGCGTGCCGGTATCGGTCGAACCGGTCAGCACGGCAGACGCCGGCGACCTGGGCAAGGCCGCTTGAGCGCGGCACCGTCAATACAAAGATCAAGCGGCCGCCGCCCATGCGCGGCGCCGTAAGCAGGGGGTTGTTTGGCCAAGAGCAAGACGGTCTATACGTGCACCGAATGCGGGGGCACGGCGCCGAAATGGGCGGGGCAGTGCCCGAATTGCCAGCAGTGGAACACGCTGGTGGAAACAGTTGCGCAGCCGACGTCCGGCGCCGGCGCGCGCTTTCAGTCGCTGGCATCGAGCGCGACGGTGCGCAAGCTGTCGGACATCGACGCAGTGGATGTGCCGCGCTTCTCCAGCGGTATCGACGAATTTGACCGCGTATTGGGCGGTGGCCTAGTCAGCGGCGGTGTGGTGCTGATCGGCGGTGATCCGGGCATCGGCAAATCGACGCTGTTGCTGCAGGCGCTGTCCAACCTGTCGGCCGATCGGCGCGTGCTGTATGTGAGCGGCGAAGAATCCGGCTCGCAAATCGCGCTCCGTGCGCGCCGACTGGGCATTGAGAGCCCGAACCTTGCGTTGCTGGCCGAGATTCAGCTTGAGCGCATCCAGGCGACCATCGAGGTGGAAAAGCCCGAGGTGGTCGTCATCGATTCGATTCAGACGTTGTATTCGGAGGCGCTGACCTCGGCGCCGGGCTCGGTGGCCCAGGTGCGCGAATGCGCGGCGCAACTGACGCGCATTGCCAAGCGGCTGGATGTGACCACCATTCTTGTCGGCCATGTGACCAAGGAAGGCGCGCTGGCGGGCCCGCGTGTGCTCGAGCACATCGTCGATACGGTGCTGTATTTCGAGGGCGATACGCATTCCGCCTACCGCCTGGTGCGCGCGTTCAAGAACCGCTTTGGCGCCGTTAACGAGCTGGGCGTGTTTGCGATGACGGAGCGTGGCCTGCGTGGCGTGGCCAATCCGTCGGCGCTGTTTCTCTCGCAGCACGAGCAGGTGGTGCCGGGTTCGTGCGTGCTGGTGACGCAGGAAGGCACGCGGCCGTTGCTGGTGGAAATCCAGGCGCTGGTGGACACGGCCAACGTGCCGAATCCGCGCCGCCTTGCGGTGGGCCTGGAGCAGAACCGGCTGGCGATGCTGCTGGCGGTACTGCACCGTCATGCCGGCATTGCGTGCTTTGACCAGGACGTGTTCCTGAACGCGGTGGGCGGCGTGAAGATTACCGAGCCGGCGGCGGACTTGGCGGTGCTGCTGGCGATCCATTCGTCGATGCGCAACAAGGCGCTGCCGCGTGGGCTGGTGGTCTTTGGCGAGATCGGTCTTGCCGGAGAAATCCGCCCGACGCCGCGCGGCCAGGAGCGCTTGAAGGAAGCCGCCAAGCTGGGCTTCTCGATTGCCGTGATTCCGAAATCCAACGCCCCGAAGCAGGCGATCGACGGGCTGGAGGTCATTGCCGTTGAACGCATTGAGCAGGCTATCGACCGGGTGCGGGCGCTGGAGGCATGATCGTTCAAAATTTCGCAACGGTATCGCTGATGCCATTTGAAAATGCGTGTGCCGTTGCGGTGCGATAATCCGCCAACTTTTCTCTACTCCCTCTGAACTGACGCCGCCATGCAAGCCAACTCGCGCGCCTTTTTCCTGCTGATTGCCGTGATCTCCTTCGGGCTGGTCGGCTATGCGCTGTACCTGCAGCACGTCGAAGGGCTCCAGCCGTGCCCGCTGTGCATCTTGCAGCGGTTCGCTTTCCTCGGCATTGGCGTGTTCTCGCTGCTGGCGGCGCTTTCGTCGGCCACGCGGCTGCTGTGGCATGGCCTGGGGATGCTGTCGGGGCTGGCAGGCCTGTGCGTGGCGGGGTATCACGTATCGCTGCTGCTGAACCCGAAGGCAACGTGCGGTATCGACCCGATCGAGAACTGGGTTAACGCGCTACCCACTGCCAAATGGTTGCCGCAGGTGTTCGAAGCCGATGGCCTGTGCGTTGGACCGATGCCGCCGGTGCTGGGCCTGTCGGTGCCAGTGTGGTCGCTGATCTGGCTGGTGATTCTTTCGCTGACGCTGGTGGTGGGAATGATCCGCCGCGAGCGCCGCTAAGCCGGAGCCGCCGGTCATGCAACGCGTGCTGGTGAGTGCCTGCCTGCTAGGCCAGCCGGTGCGCTATGACGGCGGCACGGTCGTCACTGAAGGCGGCATCCTGGCGCGCTGGCAGATGGAAGGGCGCATCGTGCCGATGTGCCCTGAGATGGCCGGCGGTTTGCCGGTGCCGCGACTGCCCGCAGAAATTCACGGCGAAGGCGGTGGTGCGGCGGTGCTGCGCGGCGTGGCCCGTGTCGTCGAACACCACGGCCACGATGTCACTGAGGCCTTTGTGCGGGGTGCGCAACGCGCCCTGGAGGCGGCGCAGGCGGCCGGCGCGCAAGTCGCCGTGCTTACCGAGCGCAGTCCGTCCTGCGGTTCTGAATTTCTCTACGACGGGACGTTTTCCAGCCAACTGCAACCCGGCGAGGGCGTTACCGCGGCGCTGCTGCGCCAGCACGGCATCCGCGTGTTCAGCCAGCATCAACTGGAAGAAGCCGCGCGCCTGCTCGATGCGCTGGATCGTGCCGACTCGTCAGTCGGCAAACCGTAGCGGCAGGGCGAGCTGCACGGGCTCGCCGTTTTCCTTCACCACGCTGTTGCGCTCAGCAAAGAGCGGATGTTGCAGCGCTTCTTCCATGCGCAGCACGGGCGTGACGCAGCAATCGGCATCGGCAAAACGTTCGGTCCATTCGGCTTGCGTGGCGGTCAGGAACAGCGCAGCAAGTTCGTCGCGAATGGCCCGTGCCTCATCGCCGCCAACGCGCTGGCCGAGGGCCCAGTGCTTGTCTTTCCATGCAGGCTTGCCGATGACTTCGCACATCACCTGCCAGAACTTCAATTCGAGTGCGCCGACGGCCATGAAACGGTCGTCTGCGGTGCGATACACGCCGTAGCATGGCACGCCGCCGTTGAGCAGATCGGTGCCTGCGGGGCTCGCCTTGCCGCGCGTGCCGACGGCAAAGAACGCCATCAGGTTGTGCGCGAACACCGAGTCCGTCATTGAAACGTCGACATAGCGGCCGTGGCCCGTGGCGCGCGCGTCGACGAGCGCGGCAAGGATGCCGACCACCGCCGTGAGCGCGCCGCCCAGTAGGTCGCCGATCTGCACGTTCGGGACGATGGGCGTGCCGTCTGCGCTGGCGAGCTGATCGAGCATGCCCGCGTAGCCGACGTAGTTGATGTCGTGCCCTGCGGCTTGTGCGAGCGGTCCGTCCTGGCCGTAGCCGCTGATGGAACACATGACGAGCGCGGGGTTGGCCGCGCGCAGCGTGTCCCAGCCAACGCCGAGACGCGCCATGACGCCAGGGCGGAAGCTTTCGATCAGCACATCGGCGTGGCGCACGAGTTCGATCAGGGCTTCGCGGTCTTCGGCGCGCTTGAGGTCGAGCCGCATTTCGGTCTTGCCGCGATTGAGTGAGCGGAAGAACAGGCTCGGACGCTCGGCCGCGCGATCAGCGGAGGAGCGCATCATGTCGCGGGCGTAGTCGCCTGGGCCGGGGTCTTCGATCTTGATGACTTCTGCGCCGAGGTCAGCCAGGTGGCGTGTGGCGGCCGGGCCGGGCAGCAGGCGCGTAAGGTCGAGCACGCGCACGCCGGCCAGAGGCTGGTGCGTGGCGGTGTCCGGCGAGGGCGATGTCATCAACAGGTCTCCTTGGCCGGGCACGCCAGCCTCAATTGATTTGTTCGAGTTGGTCGTGCAGCTCGAGCCAGCGCTCTTCCAGCTCGTCGAGTTCAGCGTTCAGTTCTGCCTGGCGGCGCAGGCTTTCCATCATGCGTGTCTTGTTGGCTTCTTCATACGCGGCGCCGTCGGCGAGGAAGGCTTCGATGTCGGCCTTTTCCTTTTGCAGTGGCGCCATGCGTTTCTCGATGGCGTCGACGTTCTTTTGCAGCGGTTTGCGTAGCGCATTCAAGCGTTGACGTTCGGCGGCTTCTTCGCGCTTCTGGTCACGCCGATTGACGACCGGTGCACCATCCGCGTCGGCCGGAGCTGCAGACGCGCTGGCGGCGGCTCGCTTGGCGGCGGCTTGCTTGAGCAGCCAATCGCGGTAGTCGTCCAGGTCGCCATCGAACGGGGCGACGGTGCCCTGGCCGACGAGCAGGAACTGGTCGGTCGTGGCGCGCAGCAAGTGGCGGTCGTGCGAGACGAGGATCAGCGTGCCGTCAAACTGGGCCAGCGCCATCGTCAGGGCTTCGCGCGTGTCGAGATCCAGGTGGTTGGTCGGCTCGTCGAGCAGCAGCAGGTTGGGGCGCTGCCAGACGATCAGGGCGAGCGCCAGGCGCGCCTTCTCGCCGCCCGAGAACGGCTCGATGGGCGAGGTCGCCATGTCGCCGCGGAAGTTGAAGCTGCCGAGAAAGTCGCGCAACTCCTGTTCCCGGACGTCCGGCGCCAGACGCGCCAGGTGCAGCAGCGGCGAGGCGTGGTCGTCCAGCGTTTCCAACTGGTGCTGAGCGAAGTAGCCGATCTGCAGGCCCTTGCCGCGTCGGATCGTGCCGGACAGCGGTGCCAGTGTTTCTGCCAGCGTTTTCACCAGCGTCGACTTGCCCTGGCCGTTGGCACCCAGCAGGCCGATGCGCTGGCCGGTCTGGATCGAAAACGTCAGGTGTTTGAGGATGGTGATGGGCTCGTCGACGCTTGGGCCGGGATAGCCGCAATCGACGCCTTCAAACGTGAGCATCGGATTGGGCGCCGCATCGGGCTCGCGGAATTCAAACGAGAAGCCCGCCGCCGCGTGCACGGGCGCGAGACGCTCCATGCGCTCCAGCGCCTTGACGCGGCTCTGCGCCTGCTTGGCCTTGCTGGCCTTGGCCTTGAAGCGCGTGATGAACGATTCGAGATGCGCGATCTGCTTCTGCTGCCGTGCGTACGACGCTTCTTGCAGCGCCATCTGCTGCAGGCGTTGCGTCTCGAACTGCGTGTAGTTGCCGCCGTAGCGTTTGAGCTTCTGGTTCTCGATATGCAGCGTGACGTTGCACACGCCGTCGAGGAATTCGCGGTCGTGCGAAATCATCACCAGCGTGCCGGCGTAGCGCGACAGCCAGTCTTCCAGCCAGACCACGGCGTCCAGATCCAGGTGGTTGGTCGGCTCATCGAGCAGCAGCAGGTCGGACGGACACATCAGTGCCTGCGCAAGGTTCAGGCGCATGCGCCAGCCGCCGGAGAAGCTCGCCACCGGCTGCGTGGTCTGCGCCATCGTGAAACCGAGGCCGAGCAGCAGCGCCTGCGCGCGTGCCGGGGCGGTGTAGCCGTCGGCATCGGCGAATGCGGTGTGGGCTTCAGCTTGCGCGTGGCCGTCGTGCGCGGCTTCGGCTGCTGCGAGGCGGCGTTCGATGTCGCGCAGGCGGGTGTCGCCGTCGAGCGTGTAGTCGAGCGCGCTGCGGTCGACGGCAGGCGTTTCCTGCGCCACGTGGGCGACCTGCCAGGTGGGCGGGATGGCGACTTCCCCGCCGTCGGCATGCAGCTCGCCGCGCAGCATGGAAAACAGCGTGGATTTGCCGCTGCCATTCACGCCGACAAGGCCGACCCGTTCACCGGGGTTGAGTGTGGCGGTGGCGTGGTCGAACAGCACCTTGGTGCCACGCTGGAGGACGAGGTCGTCGAATCGGATCACGAAAAACTGCGCTTGAAGGCAAATCGGAGAAGGGTGCGATTGTAGCGTGCTGCGTCGCACGATCCTGGCGCAACGCCGGCGTTTGGACTGGTGCATTGCACCGTGGCGAGGCCGCGCTCGCCCCCGATTCGTGCGTGGGCCTTCGACCTAGGGAAAACCATATGCCCCTGTGAAAGTTTTTTTCTTTACATGGCCGATTCGTGAAAATACATTTACACAAAATTTTCACGACCCAGGAACATGGCGAAATCCACCAGCAAGCGTACGGATGTGTCGAAAGGCGCATTTGCCGCCGATGCGACGGTCTCCGAGCGCATCGGAGCGGCCCTTGCCACGCTCACGCCCGCGCACCAGCGCATGGCGGAATACGTGCTGGCGAATCCGTTCCGCGCGGCCACCATGCGCATCGACGAGTTTGCTGCCGCGGTGGACATGTCGATTGCCACGGCCAACCGCTTTGCGCTGGCGCTGGGCTTTGACGGCTATCCGCAGTTCCGTGCCGGGCTGTTGCGGGGCTTTGAAGCGACGCTCGCACCGGTGGAAAAGCTGCGCCACGAGCTGGCACGCCCCGCCACCAGTGCCGAGATCTTTGCCGCCTCGCTCAACGAAGACATCGCCAACCTTGACGCCACGCGCCGCATGCTCGACCCCGCAGCGTGCGAGCGCGCGGTCGACGCCATCCTGGGCGCACAGCGCATCTACGTGATGGGCTTTGGCGCCAGCGGCTATCTGGCGGGGCTGCTGCGCCATGGGCTCGATCTTTACTGCGACACGGTGATCTCCGTTTCGCAGCCAGGCGGCGCATCGGATGCGGCGCGCCAACTGCGCAAGATCGGACCGAAGGATCTGCTGATCGCCATCGCATTCCCGCGCTATGCGGCAGACACGATCACGCTGGCCAAACAGGCGAGCAAGCAAAGCTGCCAACTGCTGGCCCTGACGGACAGCCCCACATCGCCGCTCGCGCCGCTGGCCGACATTGCGTTGTATGCGCGGCCAGAGCGGCAGTTCTCGGCCACGTCTGACACCGCTGCCGTGGCGCTTTTCGAAGCGCTGTGCGGCGCAGTGGCGCATCGCTCGGCGCATTCGCTGGAATCGGCCGAACGCCTGACTGAATTCGTATTGCCGTGGCTGCATACCGGTCAGGCGCCGCGCGCCAACGACGCGACGAACACCGCCGACACCCCCACGACCACCCGACGCGGCCGCAAACGCACCGCTGAAAACTGATTTACATCGAGCCACGCATGACTACGCCCATCCTCGCCATTCACGGCGGCGCCGGCACCATTACCCGCACGGCCATGAGTGCCGACAAGGAAGCCGCTTACCAGCAGGCGCTCAACGACATCCTGACCGCAGGGCAGCGAATCCTTGTGGATGGCGGCAGCGCCCTGGATGCCGTGACCGAAGCCGTGCGCCTGCTCGAAGAGTGCCCGCTGTTCAACGCCGGCAAGGGCGCGGTGCTGACCAGCGCCGGCACGTACGAACTCGATGCGTCGATCATGGATGGCTCCACGCTGGCCGCCGGCGCAGTCACTTGCGTCAAGCGCCTGCGCAACCCGATTCTCGCAGCCCGCGCCGTCATGGAGCGCAGCGAGCACGTGCTGTTCACCTCCGAGGGCGCCGAGGCTTTCGCGCGAGCGCAGGGCCTGGAGTTTGTCGAGCCCGACTACTACTACACCGAAGCGCGCTACGCCCAATGGCAGCGCGCCCGCCAGCAAGATGGCATGGCGCTGCTCGATCACGATGCCGCGTCGCTCGTGGCCAAGGAAGCCGCACCCATCGACCCGGACAGCAAGTTCGGCACCGTGGGTGCCGTGGCATGCGACGCGCAAGGGCGCTTGGCTGCCGCCACCTCCACGGGCGGCGTTACCAACAAGAAGGTCGGCCGCGTGGGGGATACGCCCATCGTCGGCGCGGGTTGCTTTGCGAACAACGTTGCGGCGGTGTCGTGCACCGGCACAGGCGAGATGTTCATCCGCGCCGTGGCAGCCTACGACGTTGCCGTGCAGATGGAATACGCAGGCAAGTCGCTGGCTGACGCGAGCGACGACGTTGTCATGCGCAAGCTGATGGCCATCAACGGACGCGGCGGCCTGATTGCCGTGGACGCGCAAGGCAACGTCGCGTTGCCGTTCAACACAGAAGGGATGTACCGCGGGTTCGCACGCGGCGCGCAAGCGCCCGTTGTGTCGATCTATCGGTGAGAGGCTGAAGCCGCCAAGCAGGACAGCAGGAGAGTTTTCGTGACAGCAACTAAACAGCCGAGTGCCAACAGCGTCATTGCGATGCTCGATCAGCGCATCGTGCAAGTGCAAGACCTGAGCGTGCGCTTTGCCACGTCCGAGCGCGTGGTCGACGCGGTGCGCAACCTGTCGTTCCACGTCGACCGGGGCGAGACGCTGGCCGTGGTGGGCGAATCGGGCTCGGGCAAGTCGGTGACGTCGCTGGCGCTGATGCGGCTGGTGGAGCACGGTGGCGGCAAGATCGTCGGCGGGCAGATGCACTTGCGCCGCCGCAACGGCGAGGTGCTGGACTTGGCCAACGCCAGCCCAGCCGCCATGCGCGGCGTGCGCGGCGCCGATATCGCGATGATCTTCCAGGAGCCGATGACCTCGCTCAACCCGGTGTTCACCGTGGGCGAGCAGATTGCCGAATCGATTCGTCTGCACCAGGGCAAGACGCATAGCCAGGCCAAGGCCGAGGCGCTGCGCATGCTGGAACTGGTGCGCATTCCTGAAGCGCGCAATGTGCTGGGGCGCTATCCGCATCAGCTGTCGGGCGGCATGCGCCAGCGCGTGATGATTGCGATGGCGCTGTCATGCAAACCGTCGCTGCTGATTGCCGACGAGCCGACCACCGCGCTGGACGTGACCATCCAGGCGGAAATTCTGCAACTGATCCGCGCGCTGCAGCAGGAACTGCACATGGCGGTCGTGTTCATCACGCACGACATGGGTGTGGTGGCGGAAGTGGCCGACCGCGTGCTTGTCATGTACAAGGGCGACCGCGTGGAAGAGGGCCCATCGGCCACCGTGTTTGCGCAGCCTGCGCATCCGTATACGCGTGCGCTGCTGTCAGCTGTGCCGCGTTTGGGCTCGATGCAAGGCACCGATGGCCCCGCGCGTTTTCCGCTGTTGCGGGTGGACGGCACGTCCGCTGCGGTGGATACGACACCGCAACCGGCTGCGTCGCACGAAGTGCAACCCATTTTGCGTGTGCGGGATCTCGTCACGCGCTTTGATGTGCCCACGGGCATCTTCGGCCGCGTCACGCGCCGGGTGCATGCGGTGGAGCAGGTCAGTTTTGATCTCTACCCTGGTGAGACGCTGGCGCTGGTCGGCGAATCGGGCTGCGGCAAGTCGACGACGGGACGGTCGCTCTTGCGTCTGGTGGATAGCCAGAGCGGCAGCATCGAATTTGCCGGCCAGAACATCGGCGAGTTGAAGGGGCCTGCGCTCCAGACGCTGCGCCGAAACATCCAGTTCATCTTCCAGGACCCATTCGCCTCGCTGGACCCGCGCGTGCCGGTCGGCTACTCGATCATGGAGCCGCTGCTGGTGCACAAGGTGGCCTCCGGCAAAGAGGCGCAGCAACGCGTGGAGTGGCTGCTCGACAAGGTGGGCCTGCAGGCCGCGCATGCGTCGCGCTACCCGCACGAGTTCTCGGGCGGCCAGCGCCAGCGCATCTGCATTGCGCGCGCGCTGGCGTTGAATCCGAAGGTGGTGATTGCCGATGAGTCGGTCTCGGCGCTGGATGTGTCGATCCAGGCGCAGATCGTCAACCTGATGCTCGACCTGCAGAAGGAATTTGGCGTCGCGTTCCTGTTCATCTCGCACGACATGGCGGTGGTGGAACGCATCAGCCATCGCGTGGCGGTGATGTACCTCGGCCAGATCGTCGAGATCGGCCCGCGCCGCGCCATCTTCGAAAACCCGCAGCATCCCTACACGAAGAAGCTGATGTCGGCGGTGCCGATTGCGGACCCGGCACGCCGCCATCTGAAGCGAGAACTCTCCACGCACGAAATTCCCAGCCCGATCCGTGCCATTGGCGACATGCCGGTGGTGCAGCCGTTGGTGCAAGTGGCGCCAGACCACTTTGTTGCCCGCCATTCGATTGGCGGCGCGTATTGAAAGCAATGAAGAACGCAGTGAAGTCAAAAACTTCTTTGAGGAGGAAGGACATGTTCAATCGATTCTCTTTTGCCCCGCGCGCAGCCATGGTTGCCAGCGGCCTGGCGCTGGCGGCATTCACCATGCCGGCCTTTGCCGCCAAGGACGCCGTGATGGCGGTCTACTCGACCTTCACCACGATGGACCCGTACGACGCCAACGACACGCTGTCGTTCAGCGCCGCCAAGTCGTTCTATCAAGGCCTGTTCGGCTTCGACAAGGACATGAAGCTGGTCAACGTGCTGTGCGACAGCTACGAAGTCAGCAAGGATGGCTTGGTCTATACGTTCAAGCTGCACAAGGGTGTGAAGTTCCACGACGGCACCACGTTTGACGCCAACGCCGTCAAGGCAAACCTGGACCGCGTGACGGACCCGGCCAACAAGCTCAAGCGTTTCGTGCTGTTCAACCGCGTGGCCAAAACCGAAGTCGTTGACCAATACACCGCACGCGTGACGCTCAAAGAGCCGTTCTCGCCGTTCATCAACGTGCTGGCCCACCCGTCAGCGGCCATGATCTCGCCAACGGCGCTCAAGAAATACGGCAAGGACATCGCTTTCCATCCGGTTGGCACGGGCCCGTTCGAGTTTGTCGAGTGGAAGCAGACCGATTACCTGAAGGGCAAGAAGTTCGACGGCTACTGGAAGCACGGCCTGCCGAAGATCGACACCATTACCTGGAAGCCGGTGGTCGACAACAACACGCGCGCCACCATCATGCAGACGGGCGAGGCCGACTTCGCGTTCACGATTCCGTTCGAGCAGGCTGCGGTGCTCAAGAGCAGCCCGAAGGTTGATCTGATTGCCGCGCCGTCGATCATCCAGCGCTATGTCAGCTTCAACACCAAGGTGAAGCCGTTCGACAATCCCAAGGTGCGTCAGGCCATCAACTACGCCATCAACAAGGATGCGTTGACCAAGGTGGCGTTTGCCGGTTACGCCGTGCCGGCCGAAGGTGTGGTGCCGCCGGGCGTGGATTACTCCGTCAAGCTGGGCCCGTGGCCGTACAACCCGGCCAAGGCGAAAGAGTTGCTGAAGGAAGCCGGCTACCCGAACGGCTTCGAGACGCAACTGTGGTCGGCCTATAACCACACGACGGCGCAGAAGATCATCCAGTTCGTGCAGCAGCAACTGGCCCAGGTTGGCATCAAGACGTCGGTGCTGGCGCTGGAAGCCGGCCAGCGTGTCGAGCGTGTGGAAAGCGTGCCCAAGCCGGAAGACGCCGGCGTGCGCATGTACTACGCAGGCTGGTCGTCATCGACGGGTGAGTCGGATTGGGCGCTGCGTCCGCTGCTGGCATCGGAAGCCATGCCGCCCAAGTCGTTCAACACCGCGTACTACAAGAACGAGCAGGTGGATGCCGACATCGCCGGCGCGCTGCGCACGACCGATCGCGCTGAGAAGTCGAAGCTCTACACCGATGCACAGAAGCGCATCTGGGAAGACGCACCGTGGGCCTTCCTGGTGACGGAAAAGATCGTCTACGCGCGCTCGAAGCGTCTGTCGGGTGCCTACGTGGCACCGGACGGTTCGTTCAGCTTCGACGACATCGACATCAAGCAATAAGTCTCATTGCCGTATCGGCCCGCGCACCCGTTGCGCGGGCCATTGAATTGCCGCCTGCGGTGGATTTGCCATGCTGAACTATTTCATTAAACGTGTGCTGGGCGTGATCCCGACACTGCTGATCGTGGCAGTGCTGGTGTTCCTGTTCGTGCACCTGTTGCCGGGCGATCCGGCGCGACTGGCTGCCGGCCCCGAAGCGGACCCGGCCACCGTCGAGCTGGTCCGCGCCGATCTCGGGCTCGATAAGCCGATGCACGAGCAGTTCGTGCGCTTCTTCGCCAACGCGCTGCGCGGCGAGTTTGGCAACTCGATCCGCACCAAGCGCCCGGTGAGCGAAGAGATTGGCGAGCGCTTCTGGCCCACGCTCAACCTGACGATTGCCAGCATGGTGTGGGCGGTTATCTTCGGCATGGTGATCGGCATCACGTCTGCCGTATGGCGCAACAAGTGGCCGGACCGTCTGGGCATGACGCTCGCCGTGTCCGGCATCTCGTTTCCTGCATTCGCGCTGGGCATGCTGCTCATGGAAGTCTTCTCGGTGCAGCTTGGCTGGTTGCCGGCCATCGGTGCGGACACCTGGCAGCATTACATCCTGCCGTCGCTCACGCTGGGCGCTGCGGTGGCCGCTGTGATGGCGCGCTTCACGCGTGCATCGTTTGTGGAAGTGCTGCAGGAAGATTTCGTGCGCACCGCCCGTGCCAAGGGCGTGCGCGAGACGGTGGTGGTCATCAAGCATTGCCTGCGCAACGCGATGATCCCGGTAGTGACGATGATGGGCCTGCAGTTCGGCTTCCTGCTCGGCGGCTCGATCGTTGTGGAAAAGGTGTTCAACTGGCCGGGCCTCGGTCGCCTGCTGGTGGATGCGGTCGAGATGCGCGATTACCCGATCATCCAGGCTGAGGTGCTGCTGTTCTCGCTGGAGTTCATCCTGATCAACCTGGTGGTGGACATGCTGTACACCGTGATCAACCCGACCATCCGCTACAAGAAGTAAGGAGACCGCCATGACACAAGCCGCAAGCCCGGCGGTCGCGCCGCAAGCCACCACCGAACCTGTCCGCACCCCGTGGACAGAGTTCTGGCGCAAGTTCCGCAAGCAGCATCTGGCGATGGGCGCCGGTGTGTTTGTGATCGCGCTGGTGGTGATCGCCATCCTCGCGCCGCACATCGTGCCGTTCGACCCGGAAAACTATTTCGATTACGACGCGCTCAACGCGGGCCCGTCGGCACAGCATTGGTTCGGCGTCGACTCGCTGGGCCGCGACATCTTCAGCCGCATCCTGATGGGCACGCGCATCTCGCTGGAAGCGGGCTTCGTGTCGGTCATCATCGGCGCCATCATAGGCACCATGCTCGGCCTGCTGGCCGGCTACTACGAAGGCTGGTGGGACCGCATCGTCATGCGCATCTCCGACGTGTTGTTCGCCTTCCCGGGCATTCTGCTGGCCATCGGTATCGTGGCCATCCTGGGCAACGGCATGATCAACGTGATCTTTGCCGTGGCGGTGTTCAGCATTCCGGCATTTGCGCGGCTGGTGCGCGGCAACACGCTCATGCTCAAACACCTGACGTATGTGGAAGCCGCGCGCAGCATCGGCGCGTCCGACTGGACGATCATCATGCGGCACATCCTGCCGGGCACGATTTCGTCCATCGTCGTGTATTTCTCGATGCGGATCGGCACCTCGATCATCACCGCGGCCAGCCTCTCGTTCCTGGGCCTGGGCGCACAGCCGCCCACGCCGGAGTGGGGCGCCATGCTCAACGAGGCGCGCGCCGACATGGTGACGGCGCCGCACGTGGCCATCTTCCCGAGCCTGGCGATCTTCCTGACCGTGCTGGCATTCAACCTGTTGGGCGACGGCCTGCGCGACGCGCTGGACCCGAAGATCGACCGTCGCTGAGTTGTTCATATGTCTCTGAGCCTTCCTCACATCGGCGCCTTGCCAGCCGGCGCACGCAACAGCATCACCGACGTGGCCGGGGTGGCCGTCGGCCATGCCACCATTGCCGGCGGTGACATCCAGACCGGCGTGACGGTGGTACGCCCGCATGCGGGCGACCCGTTCTGCGACAAGGTGCCCGCGGCCAGCGCGGTGCTCAACGGCTTCGGCAAGAGCATCGGCCTAGTGCAGGTGGATGAGCTGGGCGCGCTGGAAACGCCGATTGCGCTGACCAACACGTTTGCCGTGGGCGCCGTGGCGCAGGCGCAGATCCGCCAGGCTGTTGCAGCCAACCCGCAGATCGGTCGTGCATGGTCGACCGTCAATCCGCTCGTGTTCGAATGCAATGACGGCTACCTGAATGACCTGCAAGCATTTGCCGTGCAGGACGTGCACTACGACGCGGCCTACGCTGCGGCGGCCGAGGCGTTCGAGCAAGGTGCGGTTGGGGCAGGGCGGGGGATGTCGTCGTTTGGCGTGAAGGGCGGTATCGGTTCTGCGTCACGCGTGGTGACGCTCGCTGACGGCGCGCAACGCACGGTCGGCGCGCTGGTGCTGTCCAACTTTGGTGTGGCGGAAAACCTGACGCTTGGCGGGCGCAATGTCGGTGCAGATCTGGCGAAAGCGCTGGCCGCCAGTACCCCGGAGCCGGAGAAGGGCTCGATCATCATGCTGCTTGCCACCGACGCGCCGCTGGATGCGCGCCAGTTGCGCCGTCTCGCCTTGCGCGCAGGCGCCGGTCTGGCACGCACTGGCTCTGTTTTTGGCCATGGCAGCGGCGATATCGCGCTGGCATTCTCCACCGCTTACACCGTGCCGCACGAAGGCAGCCGCGCCATGCCGGCCGTCGCCATGACGCACGAATCGCATCTCGACCCGCTGTTCCAGGCCGCCGCCGACAGCGTCGAACAGGCCATCGTGCACGCGCTGTTCCAAGCTACAGCCGTCACCGGCCGCGACGGCAACACACGCCGCGCACTGACCGAATTGCTCTGACCTGACCTCATGCGAATCCTGATTTCCGCCGACATCGAAGGCGTAGCCAACGTGTTCCACCCCGAGCAGACGCGCGCCGGCAATGGCGAATACGAACGCGCCCGCCGCTGGATGACCGCAGAAGCGGACGCCGCCGTCCGCGGGGCCTTCGACGGTGGTGCGACCGACGTGCTCGTCAACGATTCGCACGGCGGTTTCCGCAACCTCATCCCAGATTCCATCGACCGTCGTGCACGCTTCGTGCTCGGCAAGCCGCGTTACCTGAGCATGATGGCCGGCGTGGACGGCTGCGACGCCGTCTGCATGATCGGCTACCACGCCCGTGCCGGCAGCCGCGGCGTGCTGGCGCACACCATCAACAGCTTCGCGTTTGCGCGCGTCTGGTTCAACGAGCAGGAGCTGGGTGAGGCCGGCCTCTACGGCGCCCTGGCCGGAGAGCGTGGCGTGCCGGTCGCAGTTGCCAGTGGCGACGATGTGTTCATCAGAGAAACGAAGCCGCTGCTCCCGCATACCACGTTTGTCGAGACCAAGCAGGCCGAGGGCCAGAATGCAGGGACATCGCTCTCGCCAGAGCAGTCGTGCGACGCCATCTACGCGGCGGTGAAGGCAACGGTACAGCGCGGGCACTTCAGCATGCCGCTGCGCATCCAGGCCCCGATCGTGTGCCGCCTGCAAACGCAAACGCCGGCACTGGCTGACCTGTTCTGCCAGTGGCCCGCTTTGGAACGCGTAGACGGCACGATGCTGCGCTTCGCCGCCGACTCCGTAGAGCATGCCGTGCGTATGCTCAACAGCCTCTCCGCCATGTCAGCGATGCTGCGTTAAGCGTCACTCAGCACATCACAGCGCCAGCGCACGCACCCCGACGGTTTGGCCGTTGACGTTCCTGCCCTAGATGGCGCCTTGAATTTCTGTAAGCGGGCGGAAAAAAGAAGGACCGCTGTCTGAGCGCAGCGAGTTTCGGTCCTTCTCCGCCCGGTTACGGAAATTCAAGGAATCTTTCGCCATCTCGGGCGCGCCTTTCTTTGCCTACCTTTCTTTGGCAAGACAAAGAAAGTAGGTCGGCCCCGGCAGGGGACGAAACAGGGGCGGACCAAAAACGCCGACCCCAGCGTAAACTTCAGGATATCCAACCCCGAAGGAGCCCCCCATGACCCGCGCACTCACACTGAGCATGCTGCTGTGTGCGCTAGCACTAACGGCCTGCGACCGCCGCCCGTCACCGGCTAATCCGCCTACGCCGCAGACGTCGAAGGCCGAAAAGGCCGCCGCCGCCCTGGCCAAGGCCGCCGCAGAGTTCAAATGCCCCGCGCCATCGAGCCGCTTCATGGTCGACGACGGCACCAACCGCGGCCCGAAGCAACCCGTGCGCACCAACTGCACAACCGCCTACGCCACCTGCGACGCACAGTCGCAGGCGGTCTTCGACCATTGCCCGAGCGGCCAGGTATTCGACAAACGTTTTGGTATCTGCGTCGTGAAAGACGCGTGTGACGAGGTGAAGTCGTGACGCCGTTGCGACAGTCGCCGACCGGTCCGAGTGTTGCACTCAGCGCGCCGGGTTCCGAACTTCAAATGGCGGGTTCAAAACTCGGCGTATGAGGTTCTGAACGGCAATCACCGAGTTCTGGACCCGATGTGTGGGGCTTGGAACTCGGAGACTCGGCGTTCCGATCGCCAGACATCGAGTTCGGAACCTCAATGTTGGCGTCTGGAACTCGAAACGCCGGGTCCGGAACCCCGATCATGAGGTTCCGAACGCCAACCTGTTGGGTTCCGAACCCGGCGCGTGCAGTTCGGAACCCCATGCGCTTAAAGCGCCTCGCGCGTGACCAGGAACACCTGGTCTTCGCCTGCGCTGGTCGGCAGCCAAACCAGATCAAGATCGGGGAACGCCGCTTCAACGTTTTCACGCTCGTTGCCGATTTCCACCACGAGCACGCCGTGCGGCTTCAGATGGCGTGGTGCGTCGGCCAGAATGCGACGCACGATGTCCATGCCGTCGGTGCCGCCTGCCAGGGCCATGCGCGGCTCGGCGCGGTATTCCGGCGGTAGTGCCTGCATCGACGTCTCGTTCACGTACGGCGGGTTCGTCAGGATCACGTCGTAATGCACGCCCGGCGGCAGCGGCGCATACAGATCGCCTTCGTGCAGGCGGATGCGCTCCTCCAGGTGGTAATCCGCGACGTTGCGATTGGCCACCACCAGTGCGTCCGGCGACAGGTCCACCGCATCGATGGTCGCATTGGGCCATTGCAGCGCAGCGAGAATCGACAGGCAGCCCGAGCCGGTGCACAGCTCCAGCACATCGGTGGGGCCGTCCTCCTGGTCAATCCACGGCTCCAGCCCGTCTTCGAGCAATTCGCCAATGAAGCTGCGCGGCACGATCACGCGCTCGTCCACATAGAAGCGCATGCCGTGCATGAACGCCTCGTGCGTGATGTACGCGGCGGGCACGCGGTCGACGGCGCGGCGCTCGATCACCTTGAGCACGGCAGCGACTTCTTCGGGCAGCAGGCGCGCGTCCATGAACGGCTCCAGCGTGTCGATCGGCAGATGCAGCGTGTGCAGGATCAGGTATGCGGCTTCGTCGTAGGCATTTTCGCTGCCATGGCCGAAAACAAGGCCGGCGGCGGTGAAGCGCGACACGGCGTAGCGCAGCAGGTCGCGAACCGTCGTGAACGGGTGGGAGGCGGGCAGGGTAGGCGTGGTCATGGGTGGCGTGAAATGTGGCTCAGCGTTGGGTGGCAGCGAGCAGGTCGACGTAGGCTACGTCGAGCAGGTCGGATTCGGCAATGCCGAGGGAATGCATCAGTTGATGGGCGATCTTCACACCGTCGTCTTCCGATTGCGTATCGCGCAGCACGACTTCAAGCTCGACGAAATCGCCGAGGTCTTTCACCGCATCGACATGAATGCGCGTCTGACCGGCGAGATAAAGCTGGCGCACCTTGATGACGCGCCCGGCGGTGCCGATGGCGGCGGCCAGCGTGTCGCGCAGGGCGTCGGGCGCGCTGGTCGGAACGATGTGGTAGTTCGACACACGCGGGCCGGTGCTGTTGGCGCGGAAGTAGTGGATCAACTCGCCGCGCTCGGGCGAGAACTGCCGCAGCTTCAGGCGCCCATTCGCACAGGCGAAGAACGTGTCGTCCTGCTCGATGCGTTCGGGGCCCGAATCGGCAATGGCTGCCGCGCGCTCAATGAGGGTTGCCACATCGCGCACACGCGCCTTGATCTCTACGTTGCGCGCCATCTGGGCGACCTCAGGCGATCAAGGTTTCCAAGACGCGGCGATACACGTTTTTCAGCGGCTCGATGAAAGCCACCTCCACGTGTTCGTCGATCTTGTGGATGCTCGCATTCGGCGGCCCGAACTCGATCACCTGCGGGCAGATCTTGGCTATGAAGCGACCGTCCGACGTGCCGCCCGTGGTCGACAGTTCGGTCGTCACGCCGCACTCGGCCTGGATGGCGGAGGCAAGGGCTTCGGACAGGTCGCCGCGCTCGGTCAGGAAGGGCTCGCCGCCCAGCGTCCAGTCGAGCGTGTAGTCGAGGCCGTGCGCATCGAGAATGCCGTGCACGCGCGCCTTCAGGCCGTCCGGTGTGCTCGCGGTCGAGAAGCGGAAGTTGAAGTCGATCGTGACGTGGCCGGGAATGATGTTCGTCGCGCCCGTGCCGCCGTGGATGTTCGACATCTGCCATGTGGTCGGCGGGAAGTATGCATTGCCGTCGTCCCACTTGGCAGCGGCCAGTTCCGCCAGCGCAGGCGCGGCCAGGTGGATCGGGTTCTTGGCCAGATGCGGATAGGCGATGTGGCCTTGCACGCCATTGACCGTGAGCTTGCCCGACAGCGACCCGCGTCGCCCGTTCTTCACCATATCGCCGAGTGTCGACACCGACGTCGGTTCACCGACCACGCAGTAATCGAGGCGCTCGCCACGTGCACGCAGCAGGTCGCACACCTTGACGGTGCCGTCGTGCGCCGGGCCTTCTTCGTCGCTGGTGATCAGGAAGCCGATCGAGCCGGCGTGGTCGGGATGCTTGGCAACGAACTCTTCCGATGCCACCACGAAGCCGGCAATCGACGTCTTCATGTCTGCCGCGCCGCGGGCGTAGAGCTTGCCGTCGCGGTGCGTGGGCTCGAATGGGTCGGAGTGCCATTGCTCGACGGGGCCGGTCGGCACCACATCGGTGTGGCCGGCGAAGACGAGCAGCTTGCCGTCGGTGCCCGCACGGCCGCGCTTGACGGCCCACAGGTTGGTCACGCGAAAGTGGTCGGGGCCGCTGACCACGGTTTCGCATTCGAAACCGGCGGCGGTCAGGCGTTCGATCAGCACGTCCTGGCAGCCCTTGTCTTCGGGCGTGACAGAGCGGCGGCGGATCAGGTCTTCGGTGAGGGCAAGCGTGGGCAGCATGTTCGACATGACGACGGTCACGGTGATGTTGTTGTGGTTAGAACAGGGCGGCGTACTGGTCGGCCGAAAAGCCGACGTTGACGGTCTTGCCGTGCACCAGCACCGGACGCTTGATCAGCGATGGGTTGGCCTGCATCAGCGCGATGGCGCCAGCCTCGTCTTCGGCACGAGTCTTGTCGGCATCCGACAGGGCGCGCCACGTGGTGCCCTTGCGGTTGAGTAGCGTGGTGAGCGGCACATGTTTGAGCCAGCCGGACAGCATGTCGGCGCTCACGCCTTGCTTCTTGAAATCGTGAAAGGTGTAGGCAACGCCGTTCGATTCGAGCCACGTGCGGGCTTTCTTCACGGTGTCGCAATTGGGGATGCCATGCAGGGTCGTCATGGTGGGGTTCGCAATCAGTGTCGAGAGGCTTGCAGGGCAAAGGCGAGGGCTGCAACGGCCAGTGCAAAACCGACCGACGCCAGCCAAGTCATGCGCTTGAGGCGGCGCTCCAGGCGCGCGGCTTCATCGCGCAGGGCATCGATGGTGATGGCGTGCTGTTCGGCCAGCAGCTTGACGGATTCGGCCTGCTGCAGGATCGCCGCTTCCAGCTCGGCAATCCGTGTATTCGGGTCGGGCGCGGCGCCTTCTGCACGGGCAGGTTCGGTGCCGGTTTTCTTGCGGTTCTTGAACTTGTCGATGGTCTTGTTTGCCTGCTCCAGGATAGTGGGCAGCAGCGACAAGACAGTACCGATGGTGTTTGGATCAAGACCCATGATGCGTTGGCGCAGCTTGCCGAAGCGGGTGCCTCTGGTATTGCGCTCGGACATTGCTGCGCTTCAGGTGGTTGGCATGCCCGCAAGACTAGCAGGCATGCCTTGCGCCGGCGCTTAATCGCCGCGCAGCAGCTCGTTCAGGCCAACCTTGGCGCGCGTCTTCGCGTCGACCTTCTTGACGATCACGGCGCAGTACAGGCTGTGCGTGCCATCCTTCGACGGCAGGTTGCCCGCCACGACCACCGAGCCCGCCGGGATGCGGCCGTAGCTGACTTCACCGGTTTCGCGGTCGTAGATCTTGGTCGACTGGCCCAGGTACACGCCCATCGAGATCACCGAGTTTTCTTCAACGATCACGCCTTCGACCACTTCCGAGCGCGCGCCGATGAAGCAGTTGTCTTCGATGATGACCGGGTTGGCCTGCAGCGGCTCCAGCACGCCGCCGATGCCCACGCCGCCCGACAGGTGAACGTTCTTGCCGATCTGTGCGCACGAACCGACGGTGGCCCACGTGTCGACCATCGTGCCTTCGTCAACGTAAGCGCCGATGTTCACGTACGACGGCATCAGCACGGCGTTCTTGGCGATGAACGAGCCACGGCGCGCCACAGCCGGCGGCACCACGCGGAAGCCGCCAGCGGCAAAGTCTTCTGCCGTGTAGTTGGCGAACTTGCTCGGCACCTTGTCGTAGAACTGCGTGAAGCCACCGGCAGCCATCGGGGCGTTGTCTTCAAGGCGGAACGACAGCAGCACGGCCTTCTTGATCCACTGATTGACGATCCACTCGCCGTCCTTCTTCTCGGCCACGCGCAGCGCGCCACGATCGAGCTGGCCGATCACGTTGGCGACGGCTTCACGGACATCGGCCGGAGCGGCCTTGGGCGACAGGTTGGCGCGGTCTTCCCACGCTTGATCGATCAGGGATTGCAGTTGTTGCGTCATGGCTGTGTTCGCTCTAGGAGAAATTCGAAAAAGGGTAAGGGGTCAGCGCTGCTGACAGAACTCGACGATCCGGCGGGCGCCTTCCAGGCATTCGTCCACGCCGGCTACCAGCGCGATGCGCACGTAGTCCTGGCCCGGATTCGTGCCGTGCGCCTCGCGGGCGAGGTAGCTGCCCGGCAGCACAGCGACGTTCTTGGCCGCCAGCAGCTGACGTGCGAATTCGGTGTCTGACAGGCCCGTGCGCTTGACGTTGGCCCACAGGTAAAAGGCCGCATCGGGCAGGGCCACATCCAGCACC
This sequence comes from Ralstonia chuxiongensis, assembly GCF_024158925.1. NCBI lineage: Bacteria > Pseudomonadati > Pseudomonadota > Betaproteobacteria > Burkholderiales > Burkholderiaceae > Ralstonia > Ralstonia chuxiongensis. Next base: position 799,713 of record NZ_JAMYWC010000003.1, read on the forward strand.
TCGGCCAGCATCGGCGTGACCTGCCGAAACTTCTTGACGTACTGCGCGCGGTTGTCACGCACGTGGGTCTCGTCGTTCCACGCAGCGATGCTAGCGGATTGCACCGACGGGCTCATCGCGCTGCCGTGATACGTGCGATACAGCAGATAGGCCTTGAGCAGCTTGGCATCGCCTGCCACGAAACCAGAGCGCATGCCCGGCACGTTGGAGCGCTTGGACAGGCTGGAGAACATCACCAGGCGGTCAAAGCTGCGGCCCAGCTGATGCGCAGCCTGCAGCGCGCCCAGCGGCGGGTTGGCCTCGTCGAAATAGATTTCGGAATAACACTCGTCCGAGGCGATGACGAAGCCATATTCGTCGGACAGCGCGAAGAGCTGTTTCCAGTCTTCCAGCGTGAGCACGGCGCCGGTCGGGTTGCCCGGGCTGCAGACGAAGACGAGTTGCACGTTACGCCATTCTTCTGGCGTGATCGCCGCGAAATCGGGCGCGTAGTTGCGCGCCGGGTCGCTGTTCGCGAACAGCGGCGTGGCGCCGGCCAACAGCGCCGAGCCTTCATAGATTTGGTAGAACGGGTTCGGGCAAAGGACGCGCGCGCCGGGCTTGCTGCCGTCAATCACGGTCTGCGCGAACGAAAACAGCGCCTCGCGCGAGCCGTTGACCGGGATGACTTCGGTGGCCGGATCGACCTTGGGCAAGCCGTAGCGGCGCTCCAGCCATGCGGCGATGCACTGTCGCAGTGCATCGGAGCCGAGCGTCGTGGGATAATTCGCCAGCCCACCGAGCGCCGCCGTCAGCGCGTCTTTCACCAGGGCCGGCGTCGGATGCTTGGGCTCGCCGATGCCGAAGCTGATCGGCGTATGGACGGCGCTGGGCGTCACGTCCTTGACGAGCGCTTTCAGTTTCTCGAACGGATACGGCTGCAGGGCGGACAGGCGCGGATTCACGGTGTTGGGCGGCGGTGTTGGGCTGGTCAGCGGGCAAGCTTGGCGCTTGCCGGGAAGCCCGAAATTATACGGCCAACGTGTGCTGGCCGCGTGCTCAGTCACCTCGGACATTGCAGGAAGCGGCGGATTCCCGCCGTTTTTTTATTGGTCACATGACAACGATTGCTTCTTCGGCGCCCTCAGCGGATAGCGCCAGCCACCACGAGCCGCAATGGGCGGCGGCACTCTTCATCCTTGTAGGCGCGTCGGTCTGGGGCATTTCCTGGTATCCGTATCGCCTGCTGGCCGGCTGGGGGCTTGGCAGCATGCTGGCTTCGTCGATGACGGGCGCGGCTGCGGCCGTGCTGGCCGCTGTGGTGCTGCGTCGTCACTTTTCGACGTTCCAGTGGTCGTGGCTGATTCCGGCGCTCGGGATCGCGGCGGGTATCACCAACGCGGGTTTCGTCTGGGGCACGGTGCACGGCACGGTCATGCGGGTGCTGCTCCTGTTCTATCTGACACCCGTGTGGACGGCCCTGCTGGCGCGCCTGTGGCTGCACGAGCGGCTGGGGTGGCGCGGCGGTGTGCTGCTCGCGCTGGCACTGTCGGGCGCGATGATGATGTTGTGGTCGGGCGAGGCCGGCACGCCGTGGCCGGGTTCAGCGGCGGAATGGGCGGGGCTGGTTGCAGGGCTCGCTTTTGCGTGCAACAACGTGCTGTCCCGCTTGGCGGGGCAGCGTCATCCAACCATGCGCCCGGAAATGCGCACCGTGGTCGTCTTCACGGGGTGCGCGCTGGTGGGTTTTCCGGCTGCGCTGCTGCTCGATGGCGTGCACGCGGTGCCGGCGGCGTTTTCGCAGGGCGATACGTGGCTGCTGCTGGTGGGCATGGCATGCGTGCTGGTGGGCGGCAATGCGATGGTGCAGCGCGGCCTGCAACGGTTGCCGGCCAATCGCGCGGCGCTGCTCATGCTGTTCGAAATTGTGGTCGCGGCCGTGTCGTCGGCGCTGCTGACGGCGGAGCGCCTGTCCCCCCAGGAGATGGTGGGCGGCGGCTGCATCATCCTGGCGGGCGCGCTGTCGGGGCTGTCGCGGCGAAAGTAGGCTGCCGGTGTTTCGCAAATCAACCGAGGAGTTGCTGATGTTGCTTCGCTCGATTTCCACGGCGCTGGCGCTGGCGGTTGCGCTGTCGATGGCCGCAACCGCCGCGCACGCCGCTCCGGCAGAGACCGGCCCCGCCTATGGCCCCCGGCTGGAAGGCTTCGATTACCCGGCTCCGGTCAAGCTCTTCAAGTTCGAGTCGCAGGGCAATGCGCTGGAGATGGCGTATCTGGACGTCGCGCCCAAGCAGCCAAACGGTCAGGTGGCGGTGCTGCTGCATGGCAAGAATTTCTGTGCCGCCACCTGGGAGAGCACGATTGCCGCGCTCACAGGCGCCGGCTACCGCGTGATCGCACCGGATCAGATCGGTTTCTGCAAATCGAGCAAGCCGCGCGCGTATCAGTACACCTTTCAGCAACTGGCCAGTAATACGCATGCGTTGCTGGCGTCGCTCGGGATCGAACAGGCCATCATGATTGGCCATTCGACGGGCGGCATGCTGGCGACGCGCTACGCGCTGATGTATCCGAGCGCGGTGTCCCGGCTCGTGATGATCAACCCGATCGGCCTGGAAGACTGGAAGGCCAAGGGCGTGCCGTCCCTGAGCGTCGACCAATGGTTCGCGCGTGAGAAGCAGACCACCGCCGAGCGCATCCGCGCCTATGAGCAGTCAACGTACTACGCCGGGCAATGGCGCGCGCAGTACGAACCGTGGGTACAGATGTTGGCCGGGATGTACCGCGGCCCGGGGCGCGATCTGGTGGCGTGGAATTCGGCGCTGCTGTACGACATGATCTACACACAGCCCGTCGTCTATGAATTCGGCCTGTTGCGTCCCTGGACGTTGCTGCTCATCGGCCAGAAAGACACCACCGCCATCGGCAAGGACGCCGCCTCGCCGGAAGCACGTGTGCAGCTCGGCCATTACCCGGAACTTGGGCGGGCGGCGGCAAAAGCCATTCCTCGCGCCATGCTGGTGGAATTCCCCGATGCGGGCCATGCGCCACAGCTCCAGGATCCTGATGCGGTGCACAATGCGCTGCTTGACTGGCTCGCCACACCGGAACGCTCGCGCACGCGCCGTCCGGACTGACGTGATTTGTCACGAAGGTGAAACTGCTTACAAATCCGCAGCAATTTGCCCTTCTGCGCTGCAAATTTCGTCCATTTTTGTAGCGATTTGATTGGCGGGAGGCAGGGGCGCGAATGGTATGATGGCGCCATCCGCGCCCTTGGGGCGTGCCTTGCCACTTCGCGCTTTACGGTGCAGATGTGACGATAAAGGCGCGTTCCTTGGGCGCCCGCTTTATCCCCCTTTTCTGATCCCTTCGAGACGAACACAACGTGCGCCTCTCTTCGATCAAGCTCGCAGGCTTCAAGTCTTTCGTCGATCCGACCAATTTTCATGTTCCGGGCCAGCTTGTCGGCATCGTCGGCCCGAACGGTTGCGGTAAATCCAACATCATCGACGCCGTGCGCTGGGTGCTCGGCGAATCACGCGCCGCGGAACTCCGTGGCGAATCGATGCAGGACGTCATCTTCAACGGCTCGACCCAGCGCAAGCCAGCTGGCCGGGCCAGCGTCGAACTCGTCTTCGACAACGCGGAAGGCCGCGCCGCCGGCCAGTGGAGCCAATACGCCGAGGTGGCGGTCAAGCGCGTGCTGAGCCGCGATGGCACTTCCTCGTACTTCATCAACAACCAGGCGGTGCGCCGCCGCGACATCCAGGACATCTTCCTCGGCACGGGCCTTGGGCCGCGCGCCTACGCCATCATCGGGCAGGGGATGATCTCGCGCATCATCGAGGCCAAGCCCGATGACATGCGCATCTTCCTGGAAGAAGCTGCGGGGGTGTCGAAGTACAAGGAACGCCGCCGCGAAACCGAAAACCGCCTCTCCGATACGCGCGAAAACCTCACGCGCGTGGAAGACATCCTGCGCGAACTCGGCACCAATCTCGAAAAGCTCGAGGGCCAGGCCGAAGTCGCGCAGCGCTTCCAGGCACTGCAGGCCGATGGCGAAGAAAAGCAACAACTGCTGTGGCTGCTGCGCAAGCGTGAAGCGCAAGCCGAGCAGGAACGCCATCAGCGCGCCATCGAACAGGCGCAGATCGACCTTGAAGCGCAGACCGCGCAGTTGCGCCACATCGAGGCCGAACTCGAAACGATGCGCGTTGCGCATTACGCGTCGTCGGACGCGATGCACGCCGCACAGGGCGCGCTGTACGAAGCCAACTCCGAGGTCAGCCGCCTGGAAGCCGAGATCCGCTACGTGGTGGAATCGCGCAACCGCATCCAGCAGCAGATCGCCACGCTGACCGCGCAGCAAGAGCAGTGGCATACGCAGGGCGAGCAGGCGCAGGAAGATCTTGCCGCCGCTGAGGAAGAGCTCGCCATGGCCGAGGAGCGTGCCGCGCAGGCCGCCGACGACGTTGCGCGCAAAGCCGACGAACTTCCTGGCATGGAAGCGCAATGGCGCGATGCGCAGACCACGCTGAACGATCAGCGTGCTGCGATCCTGCAATCGGAGCAGGCGCTCAAGCTCGAAGCCGCGCACCAGCGCAATGCCGACCAGGCCCTGCTGCAGCTTGAGCAGCGCCGGGAACGTCTGACGCAGGAGTCATCCGGCCTGGACAAGCCGGACGACGTGCAGCTCGAAACGCTGCGTGCCGAACTGGCTGAGCAGGAAGAGGTACTGGCTGAAGCGCAAGCCGCGCTGGAAGACGCCGAGACACAGGTGCCACTGCTCGACGAGGCACGCCGCGCCGCGCAGGACCGCGTGCAATCGGAAGCCGCCGCCATCGCCAGCCTGGAAGCCCGCCTTGCCGCGCTCAAGCAGTTGCAAGAGAACGTGCAGACCGACGGCAAGGTTCAGCCGTGGCTGGCCAAGCATGAACTGAGCGAGCTGCCGCGCTTCTGGAAGAAGCTGCAGATCGAGCAGGGCTGGGAGCCGGCACTTGAAGCCGTGCTGCGCGAGAAGCTGGGCGCGCTCGAAGTCTCCAACCTGGACTGGATCAAGGCGTTTGCAGCTGACGCGCCGCCTGCCAAGCTGGCCTTCTATGCGCCGCCGGCAGCGCTTCCGGTGGAGGCGCCGGCCGGGTTGCGTCCGCTGATGTCGCTGGTGCAAGTGACGGAGCCGGGCATTCGCGCCGTGCTGCAGGACTGGCTGGCCGACGTCTATATCGCCGACGACATGCAGGCTGCGCTTGCTGCGCGCCAGACCCTGCCGGAAGGCGGCATGTTTGTCATCAAGGCTGGGCACCTGATTGGCCGGTCATCGGTGCAGCTGTACGCGCCCGATTCCGAACAGGCCGGCATGCTGGCCCGCGCCCAGGAAATCGAGAACCTGCACAAGCAGGTGCGTGCGCAGATGCTGCTGGCCGACGAAGCCAAGGGCGCTGCTGTGCGTGCCGAAGCGGCGTACAGCCAGGCCAGCCAAAACCTCACGCAGGTGCGGGCCCGCGCCGAGCAGGCCACACGTCGCGTGCATGTGCTGCAGATGGATGTGCTCAAGCTGTCGCAGGCGATGGAGCGCTACAACGCGCGCAGTGGCCAGATCGACAGCGAGTTGGACGAGATTCGCGCGCAGATCGAAGAGCAGCGTGCCATCCGCGCAGAATCCGAAGCGACGTTCGAGCAGCACGATGCGGCACTCGCCGACATGCAGGCGCGCTTTGAAGACAGCCAGCAGGCGTTCGAGGCGCTCGAAGTTCGTCTGAGCGATGCGCGCAACGCGTTGCGTGACCAGGAGCGCGGCGCACAGGAAGCTCATTTTGCCGAGCGCAATCTGCAGAACCGCATTGCCGAACTGAAACGCAACATCCAGGTGGCGAGCGATCAGGCGCAGCAGATCGTGCTGACACTGGAAAACGCGCGCGCCGAGCTGGAGACCATCAACGAGCAGACCGCCCACACCGGCCTGCAGGAAGCGCTGGAGCGCCGCGCCGAGAAGGAAGAGAAGCTCGGGCTGGCACGCATGGAACTGGATGCGCTGACCGCGCAACTGCGCACGCATGACGAGCAACGCCTGACTGCCGAGCGTGCCCAGCAACCGCTGCGCGATCGCATTACCGAACTGCAACTGAAGGAACAGGCTGCGCGCCTGAACCAAGAGCAGTTCACCGAGCAGCTCACCGCTGCCAATGTCGATGAAGCGGCGCTGGCCGAACGTCTGACGGGTGACCTCAAACCTTCGTACTTGCAAGGTGAGGTTACGCGCATCAACAACGCCATCAACGCGCTCGGCCCGGTCAACATGGCCGCGCTCGACGAGCTGGCTGCGGCGCGCGAGCGCAAGGGCTTCCTCGATGCCCAATCGGCCGATTTGACCGACGCCATCACCACGCTCGAAGACGCCATCCGCAAGATCGACCAGGAAACGCGTGCGTTGCTGCAAGGCACGTTCGACCAGGTCAACTATCACTTTGGCGAGCTGTTCCCGACGCTGTTCGGCGGCGGCCAGGCCAAGCTGATGATGACCGGCGAAGAGATTCTCGACGCGGGCGTGCAGGTGATGGCACAGCCGCCGGGCAAGAAGAACTCGACGATTCACCTGCTGTCGGGCGGCGAGAAAGCGCTGACCGCAATTGCGCTGGTGTTTGCGATGTTCCAGTTGAACCCGGCTCCGTTCTGCTTGCTGGACGAGGTGGACGCGCCGCTGGACGACGCCAACACCGAGCGCTACGCCAACATGGTCAAGCGCATGTCCGACAAGACCCAATTCGTTTTTATTTCTCACAACAAGATTGCGATGGAAATGGCGCAACAGCTCATCGGTGTGACCATGCAGGAACAAGGTGTGTCCCGGATCGTGGCGGTGGATATGGATGCCGCGCTGACCATGGCGGAGGCAGCATAAATGCAGGACAACAACCTAGTGATGGCCCTGCTGGGCGCCGGCGTGGTGTTTGTGCTGGTGATCGTTGTGTACAACCAGTGGCAGATCCGCAAGGCGCGCCGCCCAGAGGCGTACAACCCGCCTGTCGACGAGATCCCGCGCGGCGACGGTTGGACTGAGCGCGCCGAACCCGCCCTGGGTGGCGAGCGCGATGACACCAACCGCGTTGAACCGCGTCTTGAGCCCGGTTTCTCGGCGAAGACACACACTCCCGCCACGGGCAGCGCCGAAACCGAAGCGGGCGTGATCGGCGCTGAACTCACGCCCTCGGGCGACGATGCCGCGCTCGAAGTCGCCGAGACGGAAGAGGTTGCCGAACCTGCCCCGGGTTCGCTGGAGCCGGCCAATGGCGTGATCGATCCGCTGATCGATTGCATCGTGCCGCTGCATCCGGAACGCGAAGTGTCGGGCGACCGGCTGCTGCCGGCGCTGGCCAAGCTGCGCCGCGCGGGCACCAAGCAGATCCACGTGGAAGGTTTGAACCCCGCCGCCAATGCGTGGGAAGCCATCCGCGCCGGTCAGCGCTACCTTGACGTGCAAGTGGCCGTGCAACTGGCCAACCGCACGGGCCCGCTGAATGCGTTGGAGTTCTCGGAATTCATCAACGCGATTGATCCGCTGTCGGAAGCGGCTGATGCGGTGCCCGAGCTTCCGGACATGAGCGAGACGATTTCCAATGCGCGCGAACTCGACGCCTTTGCCGCCGAGTGTGATGTGCAACTGGGCGTGAGCGTGATCTCCGATGGGGCGCCCTGGTCGGCGGCATACGTGCAGACGGTGGCCACGCAAGACGGCCTTGTGCTCTCGCGCGACGGCACGCGTTTCACACGCTTCCACGCGGGCGCTGACGGTGTGCAGCGCGCGCTGTTCACGCTGCAGTTTGGCGACACGAATTTCCTGCGTGATGACCTGACCGTCAAGGCCGGCCGCCAGATCACGCTGTTGCTCGATGTGCCTGTGGCGGAAGAGGCAAGCAAGCCGTTCAAGCTGGTGTGCGAATACGCCTACACGCTGTCGCAGCGCATGGGTGCGCAGGTGGTGGATGACAACCTACGTCCGCTGACGGAACAATCGTTCGTCGCCATCCAGAAGCATCTGCGCGTGCTGTACGACAAGCTCGAATCGCGCGGCATCCCGGCCGGTTCCAGCACCGCGGTGCGCTTGTTCAGCCACTGACGGACGCACGATGAGCAAGACTGCAGAACCCGCGTCCGGTGCCACACCCGAGGCGCGGGCAGCTTGGCTGCGCGCCGAGCTGAACCGCTACGCCCATGAGTATTACGTGCTCGACCAGCCCAGCGTGCCCGACGCTGAATATGACCGGCTCTATCGCGAGCTGGAAGCACTGGAAGCCGAACATCCCGAGGTGAAGACGCCGGACTCGCCCACGCGGCGGGTCGGCGGGGCGGTCCTGCCCGAATTTGCGGCGGTCAGGCATGTCATTCCCATGCTGTCGATCCGCACAGAGACCGACACCACCGCCAACGGCGCGCGCGCGTTCGACGCCAGCGTACGCCGCGAACTGGGCCTTGATGACACCGATCCGCCTGTCGAATATGCCGCCGAGCTGAAGTTCGATGGCCTGGCGATCAACCTGCGCTACGAGGGCGGTTATCTCGTGCAGGCGGCCACACGCGGCGACGGCACCACAGGCGAAGACGTCACGCAGAACATCCGCACGATCCGCCAGATTCCACTGGGGCTGTCGCCTGTTGGCGGCCATGTGCCCGACGTGCTGGAAGTGCGCGGCGAGGTCTACATGCGTCGCGACGATTTCGAAAAGCTCAATGCCCGCCAGCGCGAGCGCGGCGACAAGACCTTCGTCAATCCGCGCAACACAGCAGCCGGTGCCGTCCGCCAGCTCGATCCGAAGATGGCTGCAGAGCGCCCGCTGTCGTTCTTCGCCTATGGCCTGGGCGAGGTCGTCGGCTGGAAGGGCATGCCTGACACGCATTCCGGCATGCTTGACGCATTGCAGGCATTTGGTTTTCCGGTCAGCGCGGAACGCGCTGCGGTGAAGGGCGGAGACGGGCTCGTCGAGTTTCATGAAGCCATCGGCGCCAAGCGCGACAGCTTGCCGTTCGACATCGACGGCGTGGTCTACAAGGTCAATTCGCTCGCGTTGCAGCGCGAACTAGGGTTTCGCACGCGTGAGCCGCGCTGGGCGGTCGCGCACAAATATCCGGCGCAGGAAGCGCTGACCACCGTCGAGTCCATTGGCGTGCAGGTCGGCCGCACGGGCGCCATTACGCCGGTGGCGCGGCTGGTGCCGGTGTTTGTTGGCGGCGTGACGGTCACCAATGCGACGCTGCACAACGAAGACGAAGTCCGCCGCAAGGATGTGCGCGTTGGCGACACCGTGATCGTGCGCCGCGCGGGTGACGTGATCCCCGAGGTGGTGGGTGTGGTGCTCGATCGCCGCCCGATGGATGACGTGCCGGGCAGCGACTTGTTCAATCCGCAGCAGCAGCCGAAGCACCCTCCGTTCGAACTGCCGAAGACGTGCCCGGTGTGCGGCTCGCACGTTGTGCGCGAAGAGGGCGAGGCGGTGGCCCGCTGCTCAGGCGGGCTGTTCTGCTCGGCACAGCGTAAAGAGGCGATCCGCCACTTTGCCGGCCGCCGCATGATGGATATCGAAGGCCTGGGCGAGCGTTACATCGACAACCTGGTCGAGCTGGACTACGTGCACGGCATCGCAGACCTGTACAAACTCAAGCTCGAAGATTTCCTGGAGATGAAGCGCCGCGCCGATGAGCGCGATGGCGCGACACCGGAAACCGTCGCCGCCGGCAAGATCGCCACCAAGTGGGCTGAGAATCTGCTGGAGGGCATTCAGGCCAGCAAGACGCCGCCGCTGGCGCGCTTCCTGTTTGCGCTGGGTATCCGCCACGTGGGCGAGTCGACCGCCAAGACGCTCGCGGACTGGCTCGGCAGTCTGGCCATCATCCGGCGGGCGCCGGCACCGTTGCTGCTGGCGCTGCCCGACGTGGGTGCCACGGTAGCTGAAGCCATCGCCGACTTCTTTGCCGAGCCGAAGAATCAGCAAGCGCTTGATGCGCTGCTGGACGCCGGTGTTGCACCGCAAGGCGAGCACGCGCCAAACGCGAAGCTGCGCGAGAAGCTGGAGCCCGCCGAGCTGTACGCGACGCTTGGCGTGCCCAAGCTGACAGCCACGCGTGCCAAACAATTGGCGGTGGCAGCGCCGACGCTTGCCCGGTTGGCCAGCGTAGAGCCCGATCACTTGGCTGGTCTGCCGGCGGATGTGTCCACATCGCTGCTCGAATGGCTGGCTTCGCACGACCATCGCACGCAATTGGCGAAGCTCGACGCGCTGCGCGACGAGCTGCTTGCCGCCATGCCGGCTGAAGCCGCCGAAGAAGGCGTGCTGGCCGGCAAGACGGTCGTGTTGACCGGCACATTGCCCAACCTCACGCGCGACGAAGCCAAGGCCATGCTGGAAGCGGCAGGCGCCAAGGTATCCGGTTCGGTGTCAAAGAAAACCGACTACGTTGTCGCCGGAGAAGACGCCGGCAGCAAGCTCGCCAAGGCCGAAGAATTGAACGTGAAGGTTCTGGACGAAGCGGGTATGCTCGCGCTGTTAAAAAAACCGGCGGGAGACCAGGCATGATCCGAAACATCCTCAAGATGGGCGACAGCCGTCTGCTGCGCGTCGCCAAGCCGGTCGAGCGTTTCCACACGCCCGAACTGACGGCCCTGATCGAAGACATGTTCGACACGATGGATGCGGCGCGCGGTGCCGGCTTGGCGGCGCCGCAGATCGGCGTGGATCTGCAAGTCGTCATCTTCGGGTTCGATCGCAACGACCGGTATCCGGATGCGCCCGCCGTGCCCAAGACGGTGTTGATCAACCCCACCATCGAGCCGCTGTCGGACGAGATGGAAGACGGTTGGGAGGGCTGCCTTTCGGTGCCGGGCCTGCGTGGCGTTGTGCCGCGCCACACGCGCCTGCGCTACACCGGCTTCGACCAGCACGGTCACGCCATTGACCGCATAGCCGAGGGCTTCCACGCCCGTGTCGTGCAGCACGAATGCGATCACCTGCAGGGCGTGCTGTATCCGATGCGCGTGAAGGATTTCACCCGCTTCGGCTTTACCGAAGTGCTGTTCCCGGAATTGCCCGCCAATTACGACGACTGATCAAGACTGCGGGAGCGTCGCACCTGCGGGGGCGGGTGGACGCATGTTTCATCCACCACGGAGACGATATGAAGCGCGATGGTTTGAGGGGCTGGCGCCGGCTGGCGCTTGGGGTCGCCATGACGGCGATGCTGGGGTTGGCTGCGTGCGCGGGGCCGCAGACGCCGGAAACACCGGCGGCCGCACCGGTTGCCCAGAAGCCTCAGGGTCCGGTCTGGCAACGCGTGCATCTGGGCACGGATGCCGGGGCCTATGATTTCCCCGTCTACGCCAACCATCCGCTCGATGGTGACCTGAGCAGCATCCGCGAAGTCGTATTCGTGCAGCACGGCCTGCAGCGCAACGGCAACGATTACTACACCGCGGGCGCCGATTTGCTTCAGGCCAGCGGCCGCAACCCCGACGAAGTCCTTTTGATTGCCCCGAACTTTCCCGGCACGCCCGATGAGGGCAAGGGTTTCGACGGCATGCCGGTCTGGTCGGTGGATGGCTGGATCGGCGGCTTCAACGCCACCAATGCCCCGTACACCGATCTGAGCTCGCTCAAGGTGCTCGATGACCTGATCGGGTACGTGACTGACCCGGCGCGTGCACCCAACGTCAAGCGCGTCACGGTGGCAGGTCATTCGGGCGGCGGCCAGATCGTGCAGCGCTACGCCGTGCTCAACAACGTGGACGAAGCGATTCGCAAGCGCGGCATCGACCTGCAATACGTGGTCGCCAATCCGTCGTCGTATCTGTATTTCACGCCGGAGCGTCCCCGCGGCAAGGGCTTCGCGCGTTACAGCACCCGCGTCTGCCCGGACTACGATCACTACAAGTACGGCATGGTCGACATGGTCCCGTATGCAGCCGGCAAGACTGGCCGGCAACTCTTCAACCGATATGCGCAGCGCCACGTAACCTACCTGGCTGGCACCAGCGACAACGACCCGAACCACCGCGTGCTCGACAAGCTCTGCGGTGCTGAGGCGGAGGGCCCGACGCGCCTGGATCGCGCACGCAACTACTGGCGCTACGAGCGGCACATGGCGGGGCGCAGGCGAGTCAACCACCAGGCGCACGAAGTGGTTGGCGTGGGCCACGACCAAGCGAAGATGTTCGGCTCGCGCTGCGGGGCGCAAGCGGTGTTTGGCATGCCCGCATCGGCCAACACCACGGGGGCCGCGTGCCAGGCTCCGCGTCTGTAACCTAGACGGCAGAAATAAAAAAACCGGTCAGCGCGCAATGCGTTGACCGGTTTTTTTCTTTGGGGCAGAGGCAGCCTCAGAACTTCTCGAACGGCCCCAGGAAGCGCCACTGGCCGACTGGCAGGTCGCCCAGCACGATGCTGCCCATGCGGATGCGCTTGAGGCCTACCACCTCCAGTCCCACCTGTTCGCACATGCGGCGGATCTGGCGTTTCTTGCCTTCGCGCAGCACAAAACGCAGCTGCTCTTCGTTCTGCCAGCTCACCTTCGCGGGCTTCAGTTCTTCGCCGTCGAGCGACAGGCCAAAGCGCAGCTTCTCCATCAACTCTTCCGGGAAGACCTTGGAGATGTCGCGCTCAACCAGGCCGTTCGGCGAATCCCACACCACGCGCACCAGGTATTCCTTCTCGACCGTCGAATCCTCGCCGATCAGGTGGCGCGCCACGCGACCGTCCTGCGTCAACACCAGCAAGCCGGTGGAGTCGATATCCAGTCGGCCGGCCGGCGCCAACGCCCGGCGTTGCCAAGGCGCGAAGCGCTTGCGGGTGGGATCAGCTTCCCACTGGTTTTCCGGCACGAATAGCGAAACGGCAGGCTGATAGCCGTCTTCTGCCTGGCCCGAGACGTAGCCGACCGGTTTGTGCATCAGCACAGTCACGCGCTCGCCTTGCTCGGAGCGCGCCGACTGATGGATTTCGATGATCGCATCCGGCTTGACGCGCGAACCCAGCTCAGTGACCGGCTTGCCATCCACGAGCACCCAGCCGCGCGGAATCCATTCATCGGCCTCGCGGCGCGAGCACAGACCCAGTTCGGACATGCGCTTGGACAGACGGACCAACCCGCTCGATTCGGTTTCCGGTGCCTGACGGGGTGCCCGCTCTTCAGCATGGCGCGGAGCGCGTTCCTCGCGTTCGGGCCGTTGCGGACGGGCCGGACGATCTTCAAAGCGGCGCGGCGGACGATCGCTGTCAAAACGACGCGGAGGACGTTGATCGCCCTCACGGCGCGGTGCGCGTTGATCGTCGCCATAGCGCTGCGGTGGCCGTTGCTCATCGTCGAATCGGCGTGGCGGGCGTTGGTCGTCACCGTACCGGCGCGGCGGACGCTCATCGTCAAAGCGACGCGGAGGACGTTGGTCACCCTCACGACGGGGCGCGCGTTGATCATCGCCATAGCGTCGCGGGCGTTCGTCATCGAAACGGCGGGGCGGCCGTTGGTCGTCGCCGAACTTGCGCGGCGGGCGTTGCTCGTCGTCGAATCGGCGTGGCGGGCGCTGGTCGTCACCGTAGCGGCGCGGGGGGCGTTGGTCGCCCTCACGACGGGGCGCACGTTGATCGTCGCCATAGCGTCGCGGGCGTTCGTCGTCGAAACGACGGGGCGGCCGTTGATCGTCGCCGAACTTGCGCGGCGGGCGTTGCTCATCGTCGAATCGGCGCGGCGGGCGTTGGTCGTCACCGTAGCGGCGCGGCGGGCGCTCATCGTCAAAGCGTCGTGGAGGACGCTGGTCGCCATCACGACGCGGCGCGCGTTGATCGTCCCCATAGCGGCGCGGGCGTTCTTCATCGAATCGACGGGGCGGGCGCTGATCGTCGTTGAACCGGCGCGGAGGACGTTCATTGTCGAATCGGCGCGGCGGACGTTCGTCGTCGGACCGACGAGGTGGCCGATCTTCGAAGCGTCGCGGAGGACGCTCATCGTCAGCGCGACGGGGCGGGCGCTGGTCGTCGTTGAATCGACGCGGAGGACGTTCGTCATCAAAGCGTCGCGGTGGGCGATCGCCTTGTACGCGGCGCGGCTTGGCGTCGCGCGTCTGGCCGTCGTCGTCGCGGCGCGGAGGGCGTGCGGGGCGCGGCGGCTTACCGGCACCTTCTTCCGGCTTGGGGCGGCGCTGCGACGGGCGCAGCGGCTGGCGCTCGCGGTTCAGGTCAGACGAGCGCAGCGGCTTGCCCGAGGAACGTACGGCATTGCCTTCGTCGTCGCGGCGCACGCCGAGCGTGGCGCGTTTGCCCGGGCGGGTCGCGCGCTGAGTCGGGTCGCTGGCGCCGCGCTTGTCGTCGCCGCCGGGGAAATCATCGGAATCGGTAGTCATGAATCTAGACCGGTAAGGCTGGCGCTCAGATGGCGAGCGCATCAAGCAGCTCGCTTTCAAGCTCGAGCTGCAGTTTGTTGTCCTGGGTCAGGCGGGTGCCGTCGACCAGGAAGATGTCTTCCACGCGCTCGCCGAGCGTGTTGATGCGCGCGGTGTGCACCGACACGCGACGGTGCGCGAGCACGCGGGCAATCGCGTAGAGCAGACCGGTGCGGTCTGTCGCAGAAATGGAGAGCAGGTAATACTGGCCGCGCTCGTCCGCGCGCAGGTCGACGCGAGGCTTGATCGGGAAGCTGCGCGACTGGCGCGAGATGCGCCCACGCGGCGGCTCGGGCAGGGCGGTTTCGCGCGAGATCTGTTCAGCCAGTTCGTGTTCGACCAGCGTGATGATGTCGCGGTAATGCCCGGGCTCCACCAAGCCGCTGCTGGGGTCGGCCACCTGGAAGGTGTCGAGCGCATAGCCGTGTTTGGTGGTGTGGATCTTGGCGTCCAGAATCGTCAGGCTCTTGCGCTCGAAGTAGCCGCAGATGCGCGCGAAAAGATCGGGCCGATCCGGCGAGTACACCGCCACCTGCAAGCCGACGCCCGCCGGGGAAATGCGCGCACGCACGATGGGGATCGTGGTGTCGACGCGGTTGTAGAAGTGCCGCGTGAACCAGGCGATGTCGCGCGCGTCGTGGCGCAGGAACACGCCCACGTCGAGCTGTTTCCACAGTGCCTCGTGCGCGGTGTCGTCCAGCGCGGCCAAGCGCAGCAGGGCGCGCGCTTCTTCCTTGCGGCCTTCGAGCACGGCGTGCGGGTCCGTGGTGGCACCGCCGAGCACGCGCAGCGTCATGCGATACAGGTCTTCCAGCAGCTTGCCCTTCCAGGCGTTCCACACCTTCGGGCTGGTGCCACGGATGTCGGCAACGGTCAGCAGATACAGCGCGGTCAACCGACGCTCGGTGCCGACCAAGTCGGCGAAATGACGGATGACTTCCGGATCGCCCAGGTCCTGCTTCTGAGCGACCTGGCTCATGGTCAGGTGGTGTTCGACGAGCCAGACGACCAGGTCGGCGTCTTCCTTGGCGATGCCGTGTTCCTTGCAGAAGCGCCGCGCGTCGGACATGCCGAGCACGGAGTGGTCGCCGCCGCGTCCCTTCGCAATGTCATGGAACAGCGCGGCCACGGTCAGCACCCACGGCTTGTCGAAGTTCGCCATCAACTGGCTGCAGAACGGAAACTCGTGCGTGTGCTCGACGATGGCGAAGCGGCGGATGTTGCGCACCACCATCAGGATGTGCTGATCGACCGTGTAGACGTGAAACAGGTCGTGCTGCATCTGCCCGACGATGCGGCGGAAGTTGACCAGGTAGCGGCCGAGCACGCTGGTCTGGTTCATCAGGCGCAGGGCGTGTGTGATGCCCTGCGGCTGCTGCAGGATCGACAGGAACAGCGCGCGATTGGCCGGATCCTTGCGCCATTTGGCATCCATCAATGTCCGCGCGTTGTAGAGCGCGCGCATCGTGCTGGCTGCCAATCCCTTGATGCCTCGCGTCTGCTCGTATAGCAGGAACGTTTCGAGAATGGCGGTCGGCTCGCGCTGGTAGAGATCGGCGTCGGCAATTTCGAGCATGCCTTGCCGTTCGACAAAGCGGTCGTTGATCTTGCGCGTGATACCCAACTCGCTAGGGAACAGCTTCGCCTCGATGTTCTGCAGCACCACGGTATTGAGCTGCGTGACAGCCTTGGCGACCCAGTAATAGCGGCGCATGAGCTGTTCGCTAGCGCGCTTGGCGGTGGTTGGGCGGTAGCCGAACGACTCGGCCAGTTGCGTCTGCAGGTCGAACACCAAGACGTCCTGCCGACGCCCGGCCAGCAGGTGCAGGCGCGCCCGCACGGTTTTGAGCAGACGTTCATTGCTGGTCAACTCCTGCGCTTCACGGCGCGTGAGCAGGCCGTTGGCAAGCAGCTCATTCCAGCTCGAACCGAAACCGGCCGCGCGCGTCATCCACAGAATCACCTGCAGATCACGCAGGCCGCCAGGGCTTTCCTTGCAGTTCGGTTCAAGCGAGTAGGGCGTGTCCTGGTACTTGGCATGCCGCTGGCGCATTTCCAGCAGTTTCGACTGGAAGAAATCTGCCGCGTCGAGGTGGCCTTGATAGTGCGTCTCAAACGTCCGGTACAGGCCTTCGTCGCCGGTCAGCAGACGCGCTTCCAGCAACGACGTGCGTACCGTGACGTCTTGTGCGGCTTCATTGATGCATTCGTCGACCGTGCGCACCGACGAGCCGATGTCTAGCCCCATGTCCCAACAACGGCCGATGAAGGCCTCCAGCCGGGCCTCCAATGCTTTATCTGCGGTGCCCGGCAGCAACAGGAGGATGTCCACATCAGAATGTGGAAACAGCTCGCCGCGCCCGTAGCCGCCCACGGCAATCAGCGCGCAGGTGGCGGGCATCTGCTCTTCCTGCCAGAGCCGCACCAGCGCACGGTCCACCGCGCGCGCCAGCTTGGTCACGAGTTGTTGAACGTTGGCGTGCTGATCGAACTGCGCGAACAGGTGAGCGCGCTCAGCTTTCAGGGCGTCGCGCGGATGGGCTTCTTCGGCAGGGGCAGCAGCAGCGGAGGGCATGAGCGGAGCGTGAATGAAACAGCGACCGGAACGAGCCGGTCGCTGCAAGTGTTGAGCCGGTGCGAGGCGAGATCAGCGCGACGGTGCTGCCGCTGACGGTGCGGCTCGCCCGCGAGGATCAGGCCGTAGCCGGCGCGCCTTCGTGTACGAATTCCGGTGCCGGCGGCGTCAATGCCGACACGGTCAGCACTTCGTGGCCGGTTTCCGTCACCAGAAGCGTATGTTCCCACTGCGCCGACAGGCTGCGATCGCGTGTCTTGACGGTCCACTGGTCGGGCATCGTCCGGATATCGCGCTTGCCCGCGTTGATCATCGGTTCGATCGTGAAGATCATGCCTGCCTTCAGTTCCATCCCGGTGCCGGGGCGGCCGTAGTGCAGGATCTGCGGATCTTCGTGGAATTTCTTGCCGATGCCGTGGCCGCAATATTCGCGCACCACGCTATAGCCGGCGGCTTCAGCATGTTGCTGGATCACGTGGCCAATGTCGCCCAGGCGGGCGCCGGGACGCACCGCGGCGATGCCCTTCCACATGCATTCGAACGTCACCTGCGTCAGGCGCTTGGCCAGGATCGATCCTTCGCCCACGACGAAAGTACGGCTGGTGTCGCCGTAATAGCCTTCCTTGGTGATGACGGTGATATCCAGGTTGACGATGTCACCGCTCTTGAGCACCTTGTCGCCCGGAATGCCGTGGCAAATCACATCGTTGACGGACGTGCAGATCGATGCCGGGAAGGGCGGATAGCCCGGTGGGGCGTAGTTCAGCGGCGCCGGCACCGTGCCTTGCACGTCACGCATGTAGGCGTGGCAGAGCTCGTCCAGCTTGCCCGTGGTCACGCCGGGCGTTACGAACGGGGTGATGTAATCCAGAACTTCGGACGCAAGCCGGCATGCTACGCGCATTTGCGCAATGTCTTCGGCGGTGTGAATGGTAACGGCCATGCTGTGACTCTTTCTGCACGCAGGCGCGCGAGGCGCCGCGTCGTGGCTAAAGCGTGAATTATCGCACCAAAGCGCCCCGGCCGGGGTTTTCGGGCGCTGGGCGCCAGCCTCGGCCTGTTTGCTGCGAATGCTCGGAGGGTCTTGAGTCGATTGGGTTTTTGCCGCTATAATTGCTGGCTAAGCAGTTGCTGGTCGTGTGGCCGGTGACGCTTGAAATCGCGAGCCGCTTCACCGCGGGTGTCCGTCGTAACGCATGCAACGGATGTCTGAGGCGGCTTCAGACCTAACCCGATTGGAGAATTTCATGTCCGTGACCATGCGCGAAATGCTGGAAGCCGGTGTCCACTTTGGCCACCAGACCCGCTTCTGGAACCCCAAGATGGCCCCCTTCATCTTCGGCCATCGCAACAAGATTCACATCATCAACCTGGAAAAGACGCTGCCGATGTACCAGGACGCACTGAAGTACGTGCGCCAGCTGGCAGCCAACCGGGGCACCATTCTGTTCGTCGGCACGAAGCGTCAATCGCGCGAGATCCTGGCTGAAGAAGCGGCTCGCGCAGGTATGCCGTTCGTCGACAGCCGCTGGCTCGGCGGCATGCTGACCAACTTCAAGACGGTCAAGACCTCGATCAAGCGCCTGAAGGACATGGAAGTCGCCAAGGAAGCCGGCGCGACCGAAACCATGAGCAAGAAGGAAGCGCTGATGTTCGAGCGCGAAATGGACAAGCTGGTGAAGTCCATTGGCGGCATCAAGGACATGGGCGGCATTCCGGACGCCATCTTCGTGGTGGACGTTGGCTACCACAAGATTGCCGTGACCGAAGCGGCCAAGCTGGGTATTCCGGTGATCGGCGTGGTTGACACGAACCACTCGCCGGAAGGCATCGACTACGTCATCCCGGGTAACGACGACTCGAGCAAGGCTGTTGCACTGTACGTGCGCGGCGTGGCCGACGCGATCCTGGAAGGCCGCGCCAACGCGGTGCAGGAAGTGGTTGAAGCCGCTCGCGGTGGCGACGACTTCGTCGAAGTCCAAGAAGGCTAAAGACAAGAAGGCGTGCGCCCGCGGCTTGATTGCGCGGGACGCGTGCCAGGCCGCACCTGGTGCAACGCATCGGGGCCGATGGCCAGACAGGGGCGCGTAACAAACGCCCCTTTTTTTTGAAATTTGTCATGCGGATGTCCCACGCGCGTCGTATTTCGTGGGGCGGCCGGATGGAAACCGGACGACAGGCCGGCGCGAGGCGAAGAATCCGCTTGCGACCGGACGACGATCTGAAACAAGGAGCATGAGAATGGCGGCAATTACCGCAAGCATGGTTGCAGAGCTGCGCGCGAAGACCGACGCGCCGATGATGGAATGCAAGAAGGCCCTGACCGAAGCCGAAGGCAACCTGGAAAAGGCCGAAGAGATCCTGCGCGTGAAGTTGGGCAACAAGGCCGGCAAGGCTTCGAGCCGCGTCACCGCTGAAGGCGTGGTTGCAGCTTTCGTCGAGGGCACCACGGGCGCCCTGGTCGAAGTGAACTGCGAAACCGACTTCGTCTCGAAGAACGACGATTTCCTGGCCTTCACGAACGATGTTGCCAAGCTGATCGCTCAGAAGAACCCGGCTGACGTGGCTGCTCTGTCGGCGCTGTCGATCGGCGACGAAACGGTTGAAGCCGTGCGTACCCGCCTGATCGGCAAGATCGGCGAGAACATGACGATCCGCCGCTTCCAGCGTTTCGAAGGTACCCAGCTGACTTCGTATCTGCACGGCACCCGCATTGGCGTGATGGTGGCATTCGAGGGCAACGAAGTGGCGGCCAAGGACGCTGCAATGCAGGCTGCCGCCATGAAGCCGGTGTCGCTGTCAGCTGACGACGTGCCGGCCGAGCTGGTCGCCAAGGAGCGCAGCGTTGCTGAGCAGAAGGCTGCGGAATCGGGCAAGCCGGCCGAAATCGTTGCCAAGATGGTGGAAGGCAGCGTGCAGAAGTACCTGAAGGAAGTCTCGCTGCTGAACCAGCCGTTCGTGAAGAACGACAAGCAAACCGTTGAGCAGATGCTCAAGGCCGCCAACACGACCGTGAAGGCGTTCACGCTGTACGTGGTGGGCGAGGGCATCGAGAAGAAGCAAGACGACTTCGCTGCTGAAGTGGCTGCCCAGGTGGCCGCTGCCAAGCAACAGGCGTAATGCTGCGACGGCCGTTTCCGATGGTGCGGCGATTCGCCCTCCGGCGCAGGCCGGAAGGTGTCGTTTCCACCCTTGGCGCAGCCTTATAATGCCGAACAAACAGGGCACCGAAAGGTGCCCTGTTTGCAGGTGCAGCCTGCTTGCGCGGACATCGTTAGGAGGATTTTCTGACGGCTTCCGCGCAAGAAGGTTGCGGGATGTGCGAAGTCCCCGCTTTGCACGTCGTTGTCATATCCGCAGCGTCATTTCCCTTTTCCTGTTTCCCGTACCAGGAATCGTCACGAGGATCTCCATGCCTGCCTATAAGCGCGTTCTACTCAAACTTTCCGGCGAAGCCCTGATGGGCGACGATGCCTTTGGCATCAACCGCAGCACCATCGAAGGGATGGTCAACGATATCGCCGAAATCGTGAGGCTGGGCGTGCAGGTGGCAGTGGTAATCGGCGGCGGTAACATCTTCCGCGGTGTCGCGGGCGGCGCCGCCGGCATGGACCGGGCCACGGCCGACTATATGGGCATGCTGGCCACCATGATGAACGCCCTGGCCCTGCAAGACGCCATGCGTCATGCCAACCTCGAAGGCCGTGTGCAATCGGCGCTGCGCCTGGACCAAGTGGTCGAGCCGTATATCCGTCCGCGCGCGATTCGCCAGTTGGAAGAAGGGAAGATCGTGATTTTCGCCGCCGGCACCGGCAACCCGTTCTTCACCACCGACACCGCCGCTGCACTGCGCGGCTCGGAAATCGGTGCGGAGATCGTCCTCAAGGCCACCAAGGTGGACGGCGTGTACACCGCCGATCCGAAGAAGGACCCGAGCGCCACCCGCTACACCACCATCACCTTCGACGAAGCCATCTCGCGCAATCTGCAGGTGATGGATGCGACCGCCTTTGCGCTGTGCCGCGATCAGAAGCTGCCGATCAAGGTGTTCTCGATTCAGAAGCCGGGCGCGCTCAAGCGCGTGATCCTGGGTGAAGACGAAGGCACGCTGGTGCACGTCTAAAGGCAGCGGCAAGCCTGGTTGCAGGCACCTTTTTTACCGTTCGCTGACCCTGCGTAAATGGCGTTGGCGAGCGGCTTCCATGTAAAATCGCCTATTGTCTTTTTGGTCTTGCCGGTGCCCTGTGTCGTTTTCCGGGGCGCAAGTTGGCAGACTGCCGTTATCGTTCGGAGGAAGTATGAGCGTCGCCGATGTCAAAAAGAATGCCGAGCAGAAGATGCAGAAGTCGATCGAGGCTCTCAAGGCGGATCTGGCCAAGATCCGCACTGGCCGTGCCCACACCGGTCTGCTCGATCACGTGCAAGTCGATTACTACGGCTCGATGGTGCCAATCAGCCAGGTTGCCAACGTGACCCTGGTGGATGCACGCACGATCGGCGTGCAGCCATGGGAAAAGAAAATGGTGCAGGCCGTCGAAAAGGCCATCCGTGAAGCGGACCTCGGCCTGAACCCCGCCACCATGGGCGACATCATTCGCGTGCCGACTCCCGCACTGACCGAAGAGCGCCGCAAGGAACTGACCAAGGTTGTGAAGGGCGAGGGCGAAGATGCCAAGGTCGCCGTGCGCAACCTGCGTCGCGATGCCAACGAACAGCTCAAGAAGCTGGTGAAGGACAAGGCCATCTCGGAAGACGACGAGCGCCGCGGCGGAGACGACGTTCAAAAGTTGACCGACAAGTTCGTCGCCGAGATCGACAAGCTGGTCGCCGAGAAAGACAAGGAAATCATGACGGTGTAAGGCCGTCTCCCGCCGCCGGCGCATTGGGCGCATGCGGTGGGAAGCCCGATTCATGCATATCAGTTCGACACTGGCGGTGCCCGACACCGCCGATACGCCGCGTCACGTTGCCGTCATTATGGACGGTAACGGCCGCTGGGCCACCGAACGGCATCTGCCGCGTGTGGCCGGACATAGCCGCGGCCTCGACGCCGTCCGAGCAACCGTTGAAGCTGCTGCTCGCCGTGGCGTCGGTTACCTGACGCTGTTTGCCTTCAGCTCCGAAAACTGGCGTCGTCCTGCCGAGGAAGTCACCTTCCTCATGAAGCTGTTCATGACGGCCCTGCGCCGCGAAGTGAGCAAGCTCCATGACAACGGCATCCGCCTGCGCGTGGTGGGCGATCTATCCGCGTTCAGCCCGCGCATCCAGCTTTTGATTCGCGAAGCTGAGGCCAAGACGGCTGCCAACCCCGGTCTGACTGTCACGATTCTCGCCAACTACGGTGGGCGCTGGGACATCCTGCAAGCCATGCGCGCCTTGTTGGCGGCGCAGCCCGGCATTGCACCCGACGCCATCACGGAAGAGATGCTTGCTCCGTACATGGCGCTGTCTTACGCGCCGGAGCCGGATCTGTTTATCCGCACAGGCGGCGAGCAGCGCATCAGCAACTTTCTGTTGTGGCAGCTTGCCTATTCCGAGCTGTACTTCACCGATCGCTACTGGCCCGACTTCGATGCCGCAGAACTCGATCGCGCCTTTGCGTGGTATCGCAACCGCGAGCGCCGCTTTGGCCGCACCAGCGCGCAGCTCGAGCCCGATGTTCCCCCCGCGCTATCCGCCGGAGCCTGACACATGCTGCTGACTCGCGTCATTACCGCTGTCTGCTTGCTGATTGTCATCCTGCCCATTCTGTTTTTCGCGCCGCCCGCCGGCCTGGCCGGGCTCGTGACGGTGTTTGCAGCCTTCGCCGCGTGGGAGTGGGGGCGTCTCGTGCGCCTGCCGAGCTGGTGGGGGCCGATTCTCTATGCGGTCGTTGTCGTCATGCTGACGATCGCCTGGCACGACATTCCCGTTCGCGGTGATGTGCGGCCGCTATTCCATGGCGCGGTAATCGCGTGGGTGATCGCCTGGGGGCTGTTGGCGGGCGGTGTGCGCGAATTGCATGGCACGCGCCGCGTCGTGTTCACGCTATTGGGCTTGGTGATGCTGCCGGCGTTCGTGCATGGCGCCATTGAATTGCGCACGCACGGCATCGCGTTTTTGCTTTCGGTGGCGTTGCTCGTGTGGGCTGCCGATGTGGGCGCCTATTTTGTCGGCAAGGCCATTGGTCGCCGCAAGCTTGCTCCGACTATCAGCCCCGGAAAATCCTGGGAAGGTGCAATCGGTGGTGCCGTGCTGGTTGCGGTGATTGCCACCGTGGCCGGCGTCACGCATTGGTTTGCCCCGACGTGGTTCTCCCACGAGTTCGACCAGCGCGGCGCGGTCGCCGCCCTGGCGCTGACCATCTTGCTGGTAGCCGCGAGCGTCGGTGGTGATTTGTTTGAATCCCTGCTCAAGCGTCAGGTCGGGATGAAAGACAGCAGCCGCCTGTTGCCCGGCCATGGCGGTGTGCTCGATCGCATCGACGCGCTGCTGCCAGTGTTTCCGCTGGCTGCATTGCTGATTTCCTGAGGCGTCTGAACATGATGCGTTTGACCGTTCTTGGCGCCACCGGCTCCATTGGCGACAGCACGCTCGACGTGGTGCGCCGTCATCCCGACAAATACAGTGTTTTTGCGCTGACTGCCAACGCACAGACTGACAAGCTCGCGGTGCTCTGCCGTGAGTTTCGCCCGAAGATGGCTGTGCTGGGTTCGGTAGCTGCGGCAGATGCCTTGCGTGATCAGCTAGGCGCAGATGCTGTCGGCATCGAAATCCGTTCCGGCACTGAGGCGTTGGAAGAGGCGGCCGCGCACCCCGACTGCGATGCTGTGATGGCGGCCATCGTTGGCGCGGCAGGTTTGCGCCCGACGCTTGCCGCCGTGCACGCCGGCAAGCGCGTGCTGCTTGCCAACAAGGAGGCGTTGGTGATGTCCGGCGCGCTCTTCATGGACGCCGTGCGTCAGCATGGCGCCACCGTTCTCCCGATCGACAGCGAGCACAACGCCATCTTCCAATGCTTGCCGCAGCAAGTTCCGCAGTTCGCGCGTGGCGTGTCGCGCATCGTGCTGACGGCATCCGGTGGTCCGTTCCGCACGCGCGCGGTGGATTCTCTTGCGGATGTCACGCCAGACCAGGCTTGCGCGCATCCGAACTGGGTGATGGGGCGCAAGATCTCCGTCGACTCCGCCACCATGATGAATAAGGGGCTGGAGGTGATCGAGGCGCACTGGCTGTTCGGCGTTCCGGTCGAGCATCTCGAAGTCCTGATCCACCCACAGAGTGTCATCCATTCGATGGTCGGCTACGACGATGGCTCGGTGCTGGCGCAGCTAGGCAATCCGGACATGCGCACGCCGATTGCCTACGGCTTGGCATATCCCGAACGCATCGAAGCCGGCGTTCCGCTGCTCGATCTCGTTACGACGGGCGCGCTCACGTTCGAGGCGCCGGACCTGCGTCGCTTCCCGTGTTTGGCGCTGGCTTTTGACGCATTGCGCGCCGGTGGTACGGCGCCTGCTGCACTGAACGCAGCCAACGAGGTGGCTGTTGAAGCATTCTTGCAGCGCCGCATCCGATTCACCGAGATTGCCGCCGTGGTGGACGATACGCTCGCCCGCACTTCCATCGTGCCCGCCGACTCGCTCGACACCGTTTTTGCGGCCGACGCCCAAGCACGTCAGCAGGCCGAGCGCTATATCGCGACCGTATGCGCGCAACTGCCGGCCGCCTGAAAGCGTGCTGTCAGAGCAAGCGGGTAACATAGCGGCTTCGCGCGGGACCAGCCCGCGCGTGCCCTTCAGTGCATCCGGAGAAGGTTTTGCAGACCGTTTTAGCGTTTGTCTTTGCGATCGCGGTACTGATCGTCATTCACGAACTGGGCCACTACAGCGTCGCGCGTCTGTGCGGCGTGAAAGTGCTCCGGTTTTCCGTTGGTTTCGGCAAAGTGCTGTTCCGCCGTGTGGGTCGCGGCCCTGACCGTACTGAATGGACGATCTGCGCCATTCCGCTGGGCGGCTACGTCAAGATGCTGGGCGAGGGATCGCGAGACCCCGAGAAAGACCCGCCCATCCTCCCCGAAGATCTGCCGCGTACCTTCGATCATCAGCCAGTCTACAAGCGATTCGCCATCGTGGCTGCTGGCCCGATCGCCAATTTCTTGCTCGCGATTGCGCTCTATGCAGTGCTGGCATGGGTGGGCGCAATCGAACCGTTGCCTATCCTTGGTGCTCCTCCGCCGGGCAGCATTGCCGCCCAGGCCGACCTGCGTGCCAAGGACCGCGTGATCGCCATCGGTGCGGACGATGAAACACCTGCGCCCGTGCGCAGTTGGAGCGATGTCCGCATGCGCTTGTATTCGGCCGGTATCGCAGGGCGTGACGCGCTTGTACAAGTGCGCGGCGCCGATGGTGTCGAGCGCACCGTTCGCCTGCATGGTTTGCCGAGCGCCGCCCGTACGCCGCAGGCCGACGTCATTGACCAGATTGGTTTGCGCCTGCTGGGCGGCCCCGTCACCATCGTCGACGTACTGCCCGCCAGTGCCGCGGCACGCGCTGGGTTGCGGGCCGGCGATCAGATCGTTCGCTTCGCGGGTCAGCCCGCCGATCAGGCGATGGACCTCATCCGCCAGATCCGCGCCATGCCCGAGCAGAATGCGTCGATCGATATTCTGCGCAACGATCAGCCCATGACGTTGCCCGTTCGCCCAGATGCAGACGCCGATCCCAAGAACCCCACGGGCCCGAAGATCGGCAAGCTCGGCGCGCAGCTCAACCAGAAGGTGGAAACGGCGATGATCCGGGATGAGCCGGTCGCCGCCCTGGGTCATGCCGTGGGCGAGGTCTGGCGGACTTCGGCGCTGTCGCTGCAGGTCCTCGGCAAGATGATCGTCGGTCAGGCATCGCTGCAGAACCTGAGCGGACCGATCACGGTGGCTGACTTTGCGGGCAAGGCGGCAAGCCTTGGCTGGCAGACGTTTGTGAGCTTTCTCGCGTTGATCAGTGTCAGTCTCGGCGTACTGAACTTATTGCCCGTTCCGGTATTGGATGGGGGGCATTTGCTGTATTATTGCGTGGAATTTTTGACTGGCCGACCCGTGCCGGAATCCTGGCAAGCAGTCCTTCAGAAGATCGGCGTCGCCTGCATCCTGCTTCTCACTTCGCTCGCCCTGTACAACGATTTGAGTCGGTTGTTTCTGACTCGTGGCTAGACCGTATTCAAACTGAGTCGGTCAGCCCCTTCGTTGCCACCGGCGTGAGCGGGCAACTCAGGGTTTTGAAAACACTCAGAAGTGGATTCCGATTGAATCCAACTAGGGGATTAGATTGATCAGACAACATCGCTTCCCGCTCAGCGTGCTGGCGGCTTCCGTGCTGACCGTTACTGCCGGTCAGGCTCATGCAGTGGAGCCGTTCGTCGTCAAGGACATTCGCGTGGAGGGGGTGCAGCGCGTCGAGCCGGGCACCGTGTTCGGCTATCTGCCCGTGAAGGTGGGTGAGACCTTCACCGACGAGAAGGGCGCCGAGTCGATTCGCGCGCTCTACAACACCGGCTTCTTCAAGGACGTTCAGATCCGCTCCGAAGGCAATGTGCTGGTGGTGCGCGTGGAAGAGCGTCCGGCGATCTCGCAGCTCGAGTTCATCGGCTTCAAGGAGTTCGACAAGGAAGCGCTGCGCCGTACGTTGCGCGGCGTGGGCGTGGCTGAGGCCCGCTACTACGACAAGTCGCTCATCGACCGCGCCGAGCAGGAAATCAAGCGCCAATATGTTTCGCGCGGCTACTACGCGGCCGAGGTGACGACCACCGTTACGCCGGTCGATGCCAACCGTGTGTCGATTACGTTCACGGTGGACGAAGGCCCGACCGCCAAGATTCGCCAGATCAATATCGTCGGCAACAAGGCCTTCAAGGAAGGTGACCTGCGCGACGAAATGCAACTGTCCACGCCGAACTGGCTGTCGTGGTACACCAAGAACGATCTGTACTCCAAGCAGAAGCTCACGGCTGACCTGGAAGCGCTGCGCTCGTTCTATCTGGATCGCGGCTACCTGGAATTCGCTATCGAGTCGACCCAGGTGTCGATCACGCCCGACAAGAAGGACATCTACCTGACGCTGAACATCCACGAGGGTGAGCAGTACAAGGTATCGGACATCAAGCTGACCGGCGAACTGCTGGGCAAGCAGGCCGAGATGGAGAAGCTCATCAAGCTCAAGCAGGGCGATGTCTTCTCTTCGGCCAAGCTGTCGTCGACCACCAAGTCGATTACCGATCTGCTCGGCACGTACGGTTACGCTTTCGCCACCATCAACCCGCAGCCGCAGATCAACCAGAAGGACCGCACGGTTGCGCTCACGCTGGTGGTCGATCCGGGTCGCCGCGTGTATGTGCGTCGCGTGAACGTTGTCGGCAACAGCAAGACCCGCGACGAAGTCGTGCGCCGCGAAATGCGCCAGATGGAAGCCTCGTGGTTCGATGGCGAGAAGCTGCAGCTTTCGCAGAATCGCGTGAACCGTACGGGTTACTTCACCGATGCGAATATCACGACGGAAGACGTGCCGGGTACCACCGACCAGGTCGATGTGAACGTCAACGTGACCGAAAAGCCGACCGGCCAGATCAACCTGGGCGTGGGCTTCTCTTCGACCGACAAGCTGGTGCTGTCGGCGGGTATCCGTCAGGACAACGTGTTTGGCTCCGGCACGAGCCTCGGCCTGGATGTGAATACATCCAAGTCGAACCGCACCATTGCAGTGACGCAGTTCGATCCGTACTTCACGGTGGATGGCATCAGCCGTTCGACCGAGCTGTACTACCGCACGTACCGCCCGCTGTACTACACGGGTGACCAGGACTACCGCGTTGTGCAACAAGGTGGCAACGTCAAGTTTGGCGTGCCGTTCTCGGAAACCGATACCGTCTTCTTCGGCATCGGCTACGAGCGGACGACCATCGACGTGACGACCAACACGCCGCTGGCCTACCAGCACTACGTCGCAAAGAACGGCCGTATCACCAACAACTTCCCGATCACCATTGGCTGGTCGAAGGATCAGCGTGACAGTGCGCTGGTGCCGACGCGTGGCCGCTATCAGCAGGCCAACCTGGAGTTTGGTATCCCGGGCGGCGATCTGCAGTACTTCCGTGCGTATTATCAGCACCAGTATTTCTACCCGCTGTCGAAGTCGTTCACGATGGCGTTCAACAACGAAATCGGGTACGGCCACGGTTACGGCGGCAAGGACTTCCCGGTCTTCAAGAACTACTACGCAGGCGGTATCGGTTCGGTGCGTGGTTACGAAACCAGCACGTTGGGCCCGCGCGACGCCAACGGCGTGGCCATCGGTGGCGCCAGCAAGTTCGTCGGCAATGTGGAGTTCATTTTCCCGCTGCCGGGTTCGGGCGTGGACCGCACCGTTCGCCTGTTCACCTTCTTTGACTACGGTAACGTGTTCGCCGAAGGTCAGCCGTACAAGCTGGGCGACATGCGCTACTCGACTGGTTTCGGTCTGTCGTGGCTGTCACCGATCGGCCCGCTCAAGATCAGCATGGGCTTCCCGATCAAACGCAAGACCCAAGATCAAACGCAACGCTTCCAGTTCCAGATCGGGACTGCATTCTAATGACTGCATTCATCATGAAATCCACGCGCATCACCTTGTCCCGCATGGGCGTGTCCGCTGCTTTCGCCGCACTTGCCGCAGCCAGCTTTGCGCTGCCGGCCACGGCGCAGGAAGCGCGCATCGCTGCTGTCAATTCCGAGCGCATCTTGCGCGACTCCCAGCCTGCCAAGGCCGCACAGGCCAAGCTGGAAACCGAGTTCGCCAAGCGCGACCGCGAGCTGCAGGACATGGCTGCCAAGCTCAAGGGCATGTCCGACAAGCTGGACAAGGAGTCGGCTGTGCTGGCCGATTCCGATCGCACCCGCCGTCAGCGTGAACTGTCGGACCTGGATCGTGACTTCCAGCGCAAGCAGCGCGAATTCCGTGAGGACCTGAACCAGCGCCGCAATGAAGAGCTGGCTCAGGTGCTCGAGCGCGCCAACCGCGTGATCCGCTCGATTGCAGAGCAGCGCAAGTATGACCTGATCGTGCAGGAAGCCGTGTACGTGAACCCGCGCATCGACATCACGGACGAAGTGCTCAAGGCGCTGAATTCGCAATCGGCCAAATGAGGTTGTGCGCATGTCGTTTTCGCTTGGTGAACTTGCTGCGTCGCTCGGCGCGACCGTCCAGGGCGACGCAGGCCTGATCGTCAAGTCGATCGCGCCGCTGGATCAAGCGGGCGCCGATCAGCTCGCTTTTCTTTCCAATCCGCTGTACCTCAATCAGGCTGTGAGTTCCGGTGCGGGGGCGATCATCGTGTCGCCCCGTGATCTGGAAACGCTCGAAAGCCAAGGCCATGCTGCTGGCCGGAACTGGCTCATCGCAGCCAACCCGTATGCTGCGTTTGCTCGTGTCGCCCAGCGCTTTGTCGCGCTGGCGGCGCGCCCCGTTGTGCCCGGCATTCACCGGACGGCCAGCGTGGAAGAGGGCGCAACGGTGCCGGCGTCGTGCTCCATTGGCCCGAATGTGACCATCGAAGCCGGCGCGGTGCTCGGCGAGCGTGTGCGTATCGCGGGCAACAGTTTCGTTGGCGCCGGTGCCCGCATTGGCGATGACACGTTGCTCTACGCAAACGTGTCGATCTACCACGGCTGCGTGATCGGTGCGCGCTGCATTGTGCATAGCGGCGTGGTGATCGGCGCGGATGGCTTCGGTTTTGCACCCGACTTCGGTCCGCAGGGCGGCGAATGGGTGAAGATTCCGCAGGTTGGTCGGGCCGTGATTGGCGACGATGTGGAGATCGGCGCGAACACCGCTATCGACCGCGGTGCGATGGCCGATACGGTGGTCGAGCAGGGCTGCAAGATCGACAACCAAGTGCAAATCGCGCACAACGTGCACGTGGGCGCCTATACCGTTATCGCCGGCTGCGCTGCCATTTCGGGCAGCACGAAGATCGGGCGCTATTGCATCATCGGCGGTGCGGCCAACTTTGCCGGCCATCTGACGATTGCGGACCGTGTGACCGTCTCGGGCGGCACCTCCATTACCAAATCAATCACCAAGCCCGGTGGCCATTTCACCAGCGTTTTCCCATTCATGCCGCATGGCGACTGGGAGCGTAACGCGGCCATCGTCCGAGGCCTGACGCGCATGCGCGAACGGTTGCAACAACTGGAACAGCGGGTCAAAGACCTGCAGCAACAATCATGACCGAAGCAACGAATGCGACGAGCGCGACCCCCAGCCCCGTCAGTGATTTCAACATCAAGAAGATTCTCGACCTGCTGCCGCATCGCTACCCGATGCTGCTGGTTGACCGCGTGATTTCGCTGGAGCCGCGCAAGTCGATTACGGCTATCAAGAACGTGACGTTCAACGAGCCGTTCTTCAACGGGCACTTCCCCGGCCATCCGGTGATGCCGGGCGTGCTGATGCTCGAAGCGCTGGCGCAAACCGCTGCGCTGCTGACTTTCGGCGAGGCCGATCACGAGCGCAAAGAAAACCAGCTCTACCTGTTCGTGAGCATTGACGGTGCACGCTTCAAGCGCCAGGTGACGCCGGGCGACCAGCTTGTGATGACGGCAGAACTGCTGCGCTCGAAGAGCGGTATGTGGAAGTTCAAGGTGTACGGCAAGGTTGACGGTGAAGTCGCTGTGGAAGCCGAAATCATGTGTGCCGTGCGCGAAGACAAGTCCAAGGGCGAGGCATGACGCAAGCACAGAAGATCCACCCAACCGCGCAGATCGATCCGAAGGCCGAACTGGATTCGAGCGTCGAGATCGGCGCGTTCACGGTCGTGGGCCCGAACGTGCGGATGGGTGCAGGCACGCGCGTCGGCCACCACACGGTGATCGAGGGCTACACGACGCTGGGTCGCGACAACAGCATCGGCCACTTCGCATCGGTGGGCGGCCGCCCGCAGGACATGAAATATCGCGATGAGCCGACGCAGCTGATCGTCGGCGATCGCAATACCATCCGCGAATTCACCACGATCCATACCGGCACCGCGCAGGATGCCGGCATCACGTCCATCGGTGACGACAACTGGATCATGGCCTACGTGCATATCGCGCACGATTGCCGCGTGGGCAACCACACGGTGTTCTCGAGCAACGCGCAGATCGCGGGTCACGTGGAAGTCGGTGACTGGGCGATTCTCGGCGGCATGTCGGGCGTGCACCAGTTCGTGCGCATCGGCGCGCATGCCATGCTCGGTGGAGCATCGGCGCTGGTGCAGGATGTGCCGCCGTTCGTGATCGCCGCAAGCGACAAGGGTGGCAACAAGGCCGCACCGCACGGCATCAACGTGGAAGGCCTGCGCCGCCGTGGCTTTACGGCCGAGCAGATCACCGGTCTGCGCCAGGCGTACAAGCTGCTCTACAAGAGCGATCTGAGCTTTGATCAGGCCAAGGCGGAAATCGCCGCCCAGATTGCTCAGACGGACGACGCCCCCACGCGTGAGGTGTTGACCGCGTTTGCTGATTTCATTGCCGCCACCAAGCGCGGCATCGTGCGTTGAGCGAGCAGCTTCAGAACGCCACGCCGGTGCGCCGCATCGGCATGGTGGCAGGCGAGGCTTCCGGCGATTTGCTGGCCTCGCTTCTGCTCAAGGGATTGCACGCACAACTGCCTGCCGACATTGCCTACAACGGAATCGGCGGGGCCCGCATGACGGAGCAGGGTTTCCAGTCGAACTGGCCGATGCACAAGCTGTCGGTCAACGGCTACGTGGAAGTGCTCGGCCAGCTGCGCGAGATTCTTACCATCCGCAAGGAACTCAAACAGGATCTGCTGGCTAGGCCGCCGCTGGCATTCATCGGCGTCGATGCGCCGGACTTCAATTTCAACGTCGAGATCGCCATGCGGCAGGCGGGTGTGCCGGTGGTGCATTTCGTGAGCCCGTCGATCTGGGCGTGGCGTGCCGGCCGTATCAAGACGATTGCCCGCGCTGTCGACCATATCCTCTGCCTGTTCCCGTTCGAGCCTGAGATTTACGCCAAGGCCGGCATTCCCGCCACGTACGTCGGGCATCCGCTCGCGGACGAGATTCCGCTGGTGCCGGACGTAGAGGGCGCACGTACGCGCCTTGGCCTGCCGTTGGGCCGTAAAGTCGTTGCAGTGCTGCCGGGCAGCCGCAATTCCGAAGTGAAGCATCTCGGGCCGACGCTGTTTGCGGCGATGTCGCGCATGCAGGCGGTCGAACCGGATCTTGCGTTCGTGCTGCCCGCGGCCAATGCAACGCTGCGCGAGCGCATCGACGCGATGCGCGCGGAGCACCCAGGCCTGCATCTGTGGGTCGTCGATGGCCAGTCGCACGCCGCCATGGAAGCGGCTGACGTCATCCTGCTTGCCAGCGGTACGGCCACGCTGGAAGCAGCGTTGTACAAGAAGCCGATGGTCATCACGTACAAGGTGCCCTGGCTGACGGCGCAGATCATGAAGCGCAAGGGCTATCTGCCGTACGTGGGGCTGCCGAACATCCTGTCCGGCCGCTTTGTCGTGCCGGAGCTGCTGCAGGATGACGCAACGCCTGAGGCACTCGCACGCGAGACGCTGCTGCAACTGAGCGACCATGGCAACGCCATGTTCCTGCGTGAGCACTTCACGCAGATGCACCTCACGCTCAAGCAGAACATGGCGGAGATCGGCGCGAAAGTGGTGGTCGATCTGCTGCGCAGTCGCGGTAAGCTTTGAGCCCATGGCGTCCCGCAAACCCAATCCCGACCAGCTTGGCCTGCTGCTCTCGCAAGAGCCGGCGGCCAAGCGCGCGCGTCGCATCCTCTGCGGTGTGGACGAGGCCGGACGCGGGCCTTTGGCCGGCCCTGTGACGGCTGCGGCGGTCGTTCTCAATCCGCGCAAGCCAATTAAAGGCTTGGCCGACTCCAAAATCCTGACCGCCAAGAAGCGCGAGGCGCTGTACGACGAGATCGTCGAAAAGGCGCTCGCCTGGCATGTGGCGGAAGCCACCGTCGAGGAAATTGACCGCATCAACATCCTGCACGCGACCATGCTGGCCATGCAGCGTGCGGTGCACGGCGTGGCCGCATTGGGCACGCTGCCTGATCTTGTGCAGGTGGATGGCAATCGGTGCCCGCAGGTGGCGTTCGCGGTGGAGGCCATCGTCAAGGGCGATGCGCTGGTGCCGGCCATTTCGGCGGCGTCCATCCTGGCGAAGGTCACGCGTGACCGTCAATTGGCCGCGCTGCACATCGAGTTTCCGGTCTACGGTTTTGACGTCCATGCCGGCTATGGCACGCCGCAGCATCTGGCCGCGATCGACCTGCATGGCGTGACGCCGCATCATCGGCGCTCGTTCGCGCCCGTGCGTCGTGCGCTGGAGGGCATGAGCGCCATCAGCATCGAAACCACGGCTGCAGGCAGCGCCTGGGACGACTGACCTTTTTCTGCTGGGCCCATTCGTGAAGCACATCACTTCCCGCGATAACGCGGTGTTCAAGCATCTCAAGGCGCTTTCGGGCTCGACGCAGCATCGTCGGCGTGCGGGGCAATCCGTGCTCGATGGCGTGCATTTGGTTGCGGCGTATCTGGATGCGGGCCACATGCCGGCGCAATGCCTGGTTTCGGAGCGCCATATCCGGCACCCGGAAGTGGCCGCGGTGCTCGATCGCGTTGATCCGGAAATCGTCATCCTGCTGGCAGACAACCTGTTTGCTCAGCTCACCACCGTCGTCAACGGCGTCGATCTGATGGCCCTGGTCGAGACGCCGGAGGGCCAGTTGCCGCAAATCATTGATGCGGACTGCGTAATTCTTGATGGCATTCAGGATGCCGGCAACGTCGGTTCCATCTTGCGCTGTGCGGCCGCCGCCGGCGTGCGCGATGTGTTCATGACGCCGGGCTGCGCGTTCGCGTGGTCGGCCAAGACGCTGCGGGCGGCCATGGGTGCGCATTTCCACCTGAACATCGTTGAACACTGCACGTTCGAGAGCGTGCATTCGCGCCTTCAGGTGCCGCTGTTGGCGACGTCCTCACACGCCAAGCAGGCTGTGTTTGATGTGCCGCTCAAGGCGCCCGTCGGTTGGGTGTTCGGAAACGAGGGCGCAGGCGTGTCAGAAGAATGGCTTTCTGCCGTGACGACGCCGGTGACGATTCCGCAGCCGGGCGGCATGGAATCGCTCAATGTGGCTGCAGCAGCAGCGATCTGTCTGTTTGAAGCCGTGCGACAACGCCGCGCGGGCTAAACCCTCTTTTTTTTGTCGATTACCGGTCACACGGCGTTTTCAAACGCCAGAAAAGTCCCGCATTGACTTTGACATTGGGTAATGGAACATTGAGCGCGGTGCCAATGAGCGCCCTCGATACCCACACTCAAGGAGACCGGCATGCCGAACCCCACCCTGGCGCGCGTCCATGTCGACGAACTCGCCCAGTTTCGCGAAATCCAGCAACTCGCCTACGCGTGCGTCGAAGCCGTCGGTGGCATGCTTCGCCCCGGTATGACCGAAAAGGACGCGGCCAAGCTGCTCACTGAGTGGCTTGGCGATCGTGGCGTGCACGACTGGCTGCACAAGCCGTTCGCCTGGTTTGGCGATCGCACGGCGTTCCAGGGCTTTTCGGGCCTGACGCATATGGCCGGCTTCAACCTGGCGTTCTTTCCATCGTCGCGGCGGCTGGAGGAGAACATGCCGGTCATCCTCGACGTGGCGCCCGTGCGCAATGGCGTGATCGCTGATGTGGGCTACGCCATGTGCCTTGGCGAGAACGCCATCCTCGAACAACTGCAGGACGATCTGATGGCGCATCGCGAACTGATCGTGCGCCTGATCCGCGAGCGTCGATCAATGGCCGACGTGGCACGCGCGGTGGACCAGCTTTGCATGAAGCAGGGCGTGGAGCCGCGCCACAAGGCATATCCATTCAAGGTTCTGGCGCATCGCGTGGCCAAGCTGGAGAGCCCATCCAAACCGCGTTTCGTTGCGCGCTTCGGGTTGAATGCCACGCGCAATCTGATCCTCGACCAAGTGCGCAGCGGCAAGCAGGAAGGGTGGTCGCCGTTGTGGTCGATCGACCGTCGATCTGAGCACGCGCCGGTGCCGGGCCTGTGGGCCGTTGAGCCGCACCTGGGTTTCCATGGCGTCGGTGCCAAGTTCGAAGAGCTGCTCGTCATCACCGAAGACGATGCCTATTGGCTCGACGACGATCTGCCGCACGTGCGCCGCTGGCAGCAACGCCAGCTTGCGCAGCAGCGCGCCGCCTGACGCGGGAGGAGGCTCACATGAAAACGCTTCTTGAAGAGGCTCCGCTGGCGTTGTTTGAGCCGGTCGCCGTAGTACTACCGACAGGACATTCGGAGCGCACGGTGCAATCCGGCGACGTCTCGCTCGCCGTCAAGACCTGGGGCGACCCGGCGCATCCGACCGTCGTACTCGTGCACGGCTACCCCGACAACAGCGAGGTCTGGCACGAGATGGCGCCGCTGCTCGCGCGGGATTACTACGTCGTTGCCTACGACGTGCGCGGCGCCGGCAAGTCGAGTTCGCCCAAGGGGATACGCAATTACACCTTCGCGCGATTGACCGAGGACTTCATCGCCGTGATCGATACGCTGAGCCCAGGCAAGCCCGTGCACCTGATCGCGCACGACTGGGGTTCGATCCAGTCATGGGAATTCGTGACGGAGGAGCGCCTGCGCGGACGCATCGCGTCATACACATCGTGCTCCGGACCGTGCCTCGACCACGTGGGTTACTGGATGCGCGCGCGGCTGCTGCGGCCGACGCCGTCGTCCCTGGGCAAGATGCTAGGGCAGCTCGTGCGCTCGTGGTACGTGTTGCTGTTCCATTTACCCATCGTGCCAGAGCTGAGTTGGCGCCTGTGGCTCGGGCGCGCGTGGCCGCGTGTGCTGCGTCGGGTTGAGAAGACCGCCATCGTGCCGCGTGCCACGCAGACCGCCGATGGCGTGCGCGGTGTGTCGCTGTATCGCGCCAATTTCGTCCGCAGCTTGTTCACACCGCGCAAGCGTGTCGCGCATGCGCCGGTGCAGGTCATCGTGCCGACTCTGGACAAGTACGTCAGCCCCGCGTTGTCCGAAGACCTCTCGCGCTGGGTGCCGCAGTATTGGCGGCGCGAAGTGGTGGCGCGGCACTGGCTGCCGGTGACGCATGCCGCACGCATGGCGGAAATGGCACGCGAGTTGATCGAGCATGCCGAGGGCAAGCCGGAACCCGAAGCGCTGCAACGCACGCGTCAGCATGGCGAGCGCAAACCGCTCTCCGGCAAGCTGGCCGTCATCACGGGAGCTGGCAGCGGCATCGGTCGTTGCGCGGCATTGGAATTCGCGGAGCAGGGTGCGGCGATCGTCGCTGTCGACATCCGTGCCGAAGATGCAGAGCGCACTGCCAAGCTCATCCGTCTCTCCGGCGGCAAGGCGTGGGCGCGCACCGTCGATGTCGGCAATACCGAGCAAATGGAAGCGCTGGTCGACTGGGTCGGCAAGGACCTAGGCGGCGCCGACATCGTCGTCAACAACGCCGGCATCGGCATGGCGGGCGGTATTGTCGACACGTCCGAGCGCGATTGGCAACGCATCCTGCACGTGAACGTGTGGGGCGTGATCCATGGCGCCCGGCTGTTCGCCAAGCAGATGGTGGCGCGCGGGCAGGGCGGGCACATCCTGAACACCGCATCGGCGGCCGCCTTTGCGCCATCGCGCGATCTTGCCGCCTATGCGACGACAAAGGCCGCGGTGCTGATGCTCTCCGAATGCATGCGCGGTGAGCTGGTCGGGCAAGGCATCGGCGTGTCGGCCATCTGCCCCGGTTTTGCCGAGACCGGAATCATGGCCTCCACCGTCTACACCGGCACGACCGAGGCGCAACAGGCCCAACTGCGCGCCCGCGCGACCAAGCTCTACCAGCTGCGTGGCCTCAAGCCCGAGACCGTGGCGAAAGCCATGTTCAGCGCGGTTCAGCGCAACACGCCCGTTGTCACGATCGGCATCGAGGCGCATTCGTCGCGCTTCATCTCGCGCTACGCACAGTGGCTCAGTCGGCTGATCGCGCGCGTAAGCATGGCGGGGCATTGAGCCCGCGCAGACAAGAACATCAGGAGACCACCATGACCGCGCCCGATTACTTCATCAAGGCCCGCCACGTCCGTTTCGACTGGAAGGACACGCCCATCCAATGGATTCCGAGCGATCCGTCCAGCACACACATCATCAACATCCTGAATCTGCTGTTCCCCGCCGGCGAGCTATGGTTTTGCCGTGTCTACAACAAGGCGTTGCCGCTGATTACCGACACGAAGCTGCGCTCCGACGCCGAGGGTTTTCTGCGCCAGGAGGCCGTCCACTCGCGCTCGCACGGCAGTGTGCTTGCGCATTACTACAAAGACCACGGCATCGATACCCAGCCCTTCACCAAACGCCTCGATTGGCTGTTCTCCAAGGTGCTAGGCGAACAGCCGCTGGGCCTGAAGATCGGCCACACGCGCTTCTGGCTGCGGCAGCAGTTGGGCATCATCGCCGCGCTTGAGCACTTTTTCGGCTATCTGGGCAACTGGGTGCTCAACGCAAAGGGGTTGGATGCCGCCCGCGCCGATCCTGTCATGCTCGACCTGCTGCGCTGGCACGGCGCAGAGGAGGTTGAGCACCGTACCGTCGCGTTCGACATCTTCCGGCACATGGGCGGCTCGTATCTTGAGCGCTGCTTCCACATGCTGACCACGATCCTGTTGTTGCTGTACTTCCTGGTGACGGGCTTCCGCTTCATGTACAAGCGCGATCCGGGCGCGGGCAAGTTCCCTGGCTTTATTCGTGGTTGGTGGCACGGCTCGCGGCGCAACTGCCTGCCATCGTTTTGGAAAATGCTTGGGGCCGCGCTGCGCTATTTCCGCCCCAGTTATACGCCGCATCACGAGGGATCGACCGAGCAGGCGCTGGCCTACCTGGAAACGTCGCCAGCAGCGCAAGCCGCGGCGCATGGCGGCAACTGGGTGCGCGATCGCGCCTGACTGTGCCGCAGAAAAGCAAAACGGCCGGTGCAATGCCGGCCGTTGTGCTTGAGTTCTGAGAGTGCTCACTCAGTAGTTGTTGTGATCCATCTTGATGTCTTGCAGGATTGTCGTGGCAATTTCCTCGATCGACTTGTGCGTCGACGACAGCCACTTGACGCCCTCGCGCCGCATCATCGATTCGGCTTCGTTGACCTCATAGCGGCAGTTTTCCAGCGCGGCATATTTGCTGCCTGGGCGACGTTCATTGCGGATTTCCGACAAGCGCTGAGGGTCGATCGACAACCCGAAAATCTTGTTCTTGTAGTTGTACAGCACCGTGGGCAGCTTGCCGCGCTCGAAATCGTCCGGAATGAGCGGGTAATTGGCTGATTTCACGCCGTACTGCATTGCCAGGTACAGGCTGGTCGGCGTTTTGCCGCTGCGCGATACCCCCACCAGGATCACATCCGCCTCGGCCAGGTTCTTGTGTGACTGGCCGTCATCGTGCGCAAGTGAAAAATTGATCGCTTCGATGCGGTTCTTGTACGCCTCGGTGTCGGCGTTCTGGTGAAACCGGCCGATGGCGTGGGTGGACTTGAGGTTCAGTTCCCTCTCGAGCGGCTCGATGAAGGTCTGGAACATGTCCAGGATGGTGGCCTTGGCCCGATGGACGATCTCGTTTGCCTCGGCATCCACCAATGTGGTGAAGACGATCGGCCTCACCCCTTCGACGTGAAATGCCTCGTTGATCTTTGCGACTGCAACGTGCGCCTTGTCGATCGTGTCGACAAACGGGATCCGGACTTGGCGGAATCTCATCTCAAACTGCGCCAGGATCGAGTGGCTAAACGTTTCTGCGGTGATCCCGGTGCCATCCGACACGATGAAAACGGTGCGGAACGGTGTGCGGTTGGGAGATGCGGAGGCGAGGTCGGTCATCGAAAACGAGGGGTTTTTCCAGCACGCCGGCAGGAAATCGTGCTGCGGCACGGTAGAATAGCGGCGATCGTTTAGCTAAGCAATTCGGGCCAATCGCCTCCCGGGCAATGCCACTGCGGCAGTCCTGGCTGGGCTTCCGGATGATTTAGCCAAGCGATTCGCGCGGCCAGACGACAAGAACAAAGCCCCGTGCGCATCCGACCGGTTTTTCACTTAGTTTAGGGGCTTGTATGACTAACCTGTCGCAAGACGGCGCCTATGTGCTGCCGTTCGAGCAATTGCGGATGACCGATGTTGAGGTCGTTGGCGGTAAAAACGCTTCGCTGGGCGAGATGATCTCCCAGCTGGATGGCGCCGGCGTGCGCGTTCCGGGCGGTTTTGCCACCACGGCACTGGCATTCCGCGATTTCCTTGCACACAACAACCTGACCGAGCGCATCTCGCAGCGTCTGGCCAGCCTCGACGTCGACGACGTCAAGGCGCTGGCTGTCGCCGGCAAGGAGATCCGCGAGTGGGTCGCTACCGCACCGTTCCAGCCGCGTCTGGAGCAGGAGATTCGCGAGTCGTACGCTCGCGTGTCGGCCCGCGAAGGCGCCGAGGCATCGTTCGCGGTGCGCTCGTCGGCCACCGCCGAAGACTTGCCGGATGCTTCGTTCGCCGGCCAGCAAGAGAGCTACCTCAACGTTCTCGGCATCGATGACGTGCTCGACAAGATCAAGCACGTGTTTGCTTCGCTGTATAACGACCGTGCGATTTCCTACCGCGTGCACAAGGGCTTCGCCCATGACGTGGTGGCGCTGTCGGCCGGCATCCAGCGCATGGTGCGTTCGGACTGCGGCGCCTCGGGCGTGATGTTCACGATCGACACCGAATCGGGCTTCCAGGATGTCGTCTTCATCACCTCCAGCTACGGTCTGGGCGAAACGGTGGTACAGGGCGCTGTGAACCCGGACGAGTTCTACGTCTTCAAGCCGACGCTGGCCGCTGGCAAGTACCCGATCATCCGCCGCTCGATCGGCTCCAAGCTGATCAAGATGGAATTCACCGCGCCGGGCGAGGAAGGCCGCGTGAAGACCGTCGACGTGCCGGGCGAACTCCGCAACCGTTACTCCATCAGCGATGCGGATGTGACGGAACTGGCCAAGTACGCCGTCATCATCGAGAAGCATTACGGTCGCCCGATGGATATCGAGTGGGGCCGCGACGGCAAGGATGGCAAGATCTACATCCTGCAGGCTCGCCCGGAGACGGTGAAGAGCCAGTCGCACGGTAAGGTCGAGCAGCGTTTCCGCCTGAAGGGCTCGGCACCGGTGCTGACCACCGGCCGCGCCATCGGCCAGAAGATCGGTACGGGCCCGGTGCGCGTGATCAACGACCCGGCTGAAATGGAACGCGTGCAGCCCGGCGACGTGCTGGTTGCCGACATGACCGACCCGAACTGGGAACCGGTGATGAAGCGCGCTTCGGCCATCGTCACCAACCGTGGTGGCCGTACCTGCCACGCCGCCATCATCGCGCGTGAGCTGGGCGTGCCGGCGGTGGTCGGCTGCGGCGATGCGACCGACCTGCTGAAGGACGGCACGCTGGTGACGGTCTCGTGTGCCGAAGGCGACGAAGGCAAGATCTACGACGGCCTGCTGGAAACCGAAATCACGGAAGTCCAGCGTGGCGAAATGCCGACGATCAGCACCAAGATCATGATGAACGTCGGCAACCCGCAACTGGCGTTCGACTTCTGCCAGATCCCGAACGGCGGCGTGGGCCTGGCCCGTCTCGAATTCATCATCAACAACAACATCGGCGTTCACCCGAAGGCGATCCTCGACTACCCGCAGGTCGACAGCGACCTGAAGAAGGCCGTGGAAAGCGTGGCTCGCGGCCATGCCAGCCCGCGTGCGTTCTATGTCGACAAGCTGGCCGAGGGCATTGCCACCATCGCAGCGGCGTTCTATCCGAAGCCTGTGATCGTGCGTCTGTCGGACTTCAAGTCCAATGAGTACAAGAAGCTGATCGGTGGTTCGCGCTACGAGCCGGACGAAGAAAACCCGATGCTGGGCTTCCGTGGCGCCTCGCGCTACATCGCTGAGGACTTCGCTGAAGCCTTCGAGATGGAGTGCCGTGCCATGAAGCGCGTGCGCGACGAAATGGGCCTGACCAACGTCGAAGTGATGGTGCCGTTCGTGCGTACGCTCGGCCAGGCTGAGAAGGTTGTCGAGCTGCTGGCCAAGTACGGCCTGAAGCGCGGCGAGAACGGCCTGCGCCTGATCATGATGTGCGAAGTGCCGTCCAACGCGATCCTGGCCGAGCAGTTCCTGCAGCATTTCGACGGTTTCTCGATCGGTTCGAACGACCTGACGCAGCTCACGCTGGGTCTGGATCGCGACTCCGGCATGGAGTTGCTGGCCAAGGACTTCGACGAACGTGATCCGGCGGTCAAGTTCATGCTGCAGCGTGCCATTTCCACGGCGCTGTCGATGGACAAGTACGTCGGCATCTGCGGGCAGGGCCCGTCTGACCATCCGGACTTTGCCGAGTGGCTGGCCAAGGAAGGTATCTCGTCGATCTCGCTGAACCCGGATTCGGTGATCGCCACGTGGCAGAAGCTGGGTTCCGCTTAATTCCGACCTAGAGTGTCGTAAGACAAGGCGCGTATCCTGA
Source organism: Ralstonia chuxiongensis (assembly GCF_024158925.1). Lineage (NCBI taxonomy): Bacteria > Pseudomonadati > Pseudomonadota > Betaproteobacteria > Burkholderiales > Burkholderiaceae > Ralstonia > Ralstonia chuxiongensis. Next base: position 841,267 of record NZ_JAMYWC010000003.1, read on the forward strand.
CGGGTACGCGCCAACAAGAACGCGAAGTGCCCGATGGCGTCCTACGCTGGCGGGGGCCGAGCGACATGCCCCCGCAGACGTGCAGCGTCGCGGGGGTTTTTTTATGGGATTCCGGGAGAGGGAGTATGTCGGCTCAGACCGTCTGGTTTTCTCTGGCCGTGCTGCTCGTCATCGGCGAGCTGATGACGGGGACGTTCTATCTGCTGATGGTGGCAATCGGCCTGGTCGCTGGCGGTCTCGCCGCGCTGATCGGCCTTGCGTTTCCCGCCCAAGCCATCGTGGCCGCCATCGTGGCGGTGTTCGGTATCGTCGGGCTGCGGCGCACGCGCTATGGGCGCACCACGCGCGAGAATGCCGCGCGCAATCGCAACGTCAATCTGGACATCGGCGAGACGTTGCGCGTCGATGCCTGGTCACCAGAGCGACGCGCGCGCGTGCAATATCGCGGCGCCGCATGGGATGTCGAACTTGCACCGCACGCATCGGCCGCCGCTGGCGAATTCCGGATCGTCGAAGTGCGTGGCAACGTGCTTGTCGTCGCGCCCAGGTAGCCACCAACAACAACCAAAAACAACCAACAAGCCCAACCACGGAGGTTCTATGTTCGAGCTGGGGACTCTCGCGATCATCGTCCTGTTTGCCGCCATCGTGCTCATCGCGCAAGGCATCAAGATCGTGCCGCAACAGCACGCCTGGATTCTGGAGCGGCTGGGCAAGTATCACGCGACGCTCTCTCCGGGGCTCAATATCGTGCTGCCCTTTGTTGATCGCGTGGCCTACAAGCACGTGCTCAAGGAAATCCCGCTCGACGTACCGAGCCAGATCTGTATCACCAAGGACAACACGCAGCTGCAAGTGGACGGCATCCTGTATTTCCAGGTGACCGACCCGATGCGGGCTTCGTATGGATCGAGCAATTTCGTGATCGCCATCACGCAGCTGGCGCAGACGACGCTGCGCTCGGTTGTCGGCAAGCTGGAACTGGACAAGACGTTTGAGGAGCGCGACTTCATTAACCACAGCGTGGTCAATGCGCTGGATGAGGCCGCATCGAACTGGGGCGTGAAGGTGCTGCGCTACGAGATCAAGGATCTGACGCCGCCGAAGGAAATCCTGCACGCCATGCAGGCGCAGATCACGGCAGAGCGTGAAAAGCGTGCGCTGATCGCCGCATCCGAAGGCAAGCGCCAGGAGCAGATCAATCTGGCATCCGGTGCGCGCGAGGCAGCCATCCAAAAATCAGAAGGGGAACGGCAGGCCGCGATCAACAAGGCGCAGGGCGAAGCGGCGGCGATTCTGGCGGTGGCTGAAGCCAACGCGCAGGCGATCCAAAAGATCGGTCAGGCCATTCGCACCGAGGGCGGTGTCGATGCCGTCAACCTGAAGGTGGCGGAAGAGTATGTCAGCGCGTTCGGCAACCTGGCCAAGCAGGGCAACACGCTCATAGTGCCGGGCAACATGGGCGACCTGAGCACGATGATTGCGTCAGCGTTGACGATTGTGAAGCAGCAACGGCCGGCCGCATAAAAGTCGGGAAGCCAGAGGGCTCAAGCCTTCTCGCGCATGAGGCGGGCTTTTTCGCGCTGCCAGTCGCGGTCTTTCTCGGTTTCGCGCTTGTCGAACTGTTTCTTGCCTTTAGCGAGGCCGATTTCGCACTTCACGCGGCCGCGCGTGTAGTGCAGATTGAGCGGCACGAGCGTGTAGCCGCGCTGCTCCACCTTGCCGATGAGCTTCTTGATCTCTTCGGCGTGCAACAGCAGCTTGCGAGTGCGCACGGGGTCTGGATTGACATGCGTGGAGGCCGATTGCAGCGGGCTGATATGGGCCCCGATCAGGAACAGTTCGGCGTTGCGGATGACGACGTAGCCTTCCTTGATCTGCGCACGGTTGGCCCGGATGGCTTTCACCTCCCAGCCCTCAAGAGCCATGCCTGCTTCGTAGCGCTCTTCGATGAAGTAATCGAAAAAGGCCTTTTTGTTGTCGGCGATGGTCATTTTTTGGAATATGCGGTGCGCGCCTTGGGGTGACGATCCCTGCATGCGCTGCGATAAAATGGCGAGTTTAACAAATCCGCCGCAATCCCAGCCGGGACGCGGCACGCAAAGCTTTCGGATGACGCATGGCAGATGTTGAAAAAACCGTGTTGATAGGCTACTCGGCCGAACAGATGTTCGACTTGGTCACCGACGTCAAGGACTATCCGAACTTCCTGCCATGGTGCGGCGGGGTGGAAATCTACGAGCAGACGGAAACGTCACTCGACGCGCGAGTGGACATCGCCTTCAAGGGCATTCACCAGTTCTTTCGCACGCGTAACGTGCAAGCGCGGCCCACGCGCATTGATATGACGTTCGCAGATGGGCCTTTCAAGTCGTTCACCGGTTTCTGGATCTTCACGCCGTTGCGCGCGGACGCCTGCAAGATCAACTTCCACCTGCATTACGAGTTTTCCAGCGTGATTCTGGAAAAGCTGATTGGCCCGGTGTTCAGCATGATCGCCAACACCTTCGTCGATTCGTTCGTCAAACGCGCGGAGACGGTGTATGGCGAATCCTGATTCCAACACCGTGATCAACGTGATGGTCTGCCTGGCGACGGTCACGCCGCCGCGGCTCGTCAACGTACAAGTGCCGGCGCAGGCGACGGTGGCTGACGCCGTGCATGCGTCCGGCGTGCTCAACGGCCTGGATCTGACCATCGATACCTGCCGGCTGGGCGTTTACGGCAAGCGCAAGACGCCGGATGCCGCATTGCATGCGCGCGATCGGGTAGAAATCCTGGGTCCGCTGATCGCCGATCCGAAAACTGCACGCCGGCGGCGTGTGCAGAAGGTGCGGGCCACCGGGACGCGCGAAGGGCTGAAGTGGCTGCGCAACGAGGCGCCGCCCAAAGACGACGTCCTCGAATAACAAGAAATCAGTTGCAGTTGGCGCTCAGGGCTGCCTGGTTGCGCTGCAGGGCTGCAGCGCGCTGGTTGTCATCCATATAGGCGATCGAGCCGTCGGCCTGCACCGAGCCGACGCGGCGGCCGTCTTGCATATACGTGGTTTCGTTGCGCAGGCGTGCGCATTCGGCTTGCTTGCGCTGGGCAGCCTCTGCCTGCCTGGCTTCGTCCTGTTCTTTCTTGGCGCGATCGGCCATACGCTTGCGCAGCTCTTCATCGGGGTTGGATGCGGCGACGCCCGAGGCTGGCTGGCCGGGTTTGGCCGCCGCGTTCGGGTCCGCCGCCTTGACGCCCGAGGCCGGCGCGGACAGCGCTTCATACGCTGTGGCTGTGCGGCTGTTCGGATTGCGGATGATGCGGCTTGGCGGCACCGACGGCGGCGGTGCGGCATCGCTGTAGACCATGTGGCCCTTGTCATCGCGCCATTGCCAAGCCCATTGCGCCTGGGCAACCGGGCAAGCGAGGGCGATCAGGGCAGCGGTGGCAGGCAACAGGACGTGCAGTCGTTTCATGGAGTTCTCGGTCGTGGACTGCCGACGGCGCGCTGGCCGACCCGACGACGGCCCCTGGACGCGCACGGGAGCCCGGTGGCGTGATCGCCACTCGCCAATTTAGGCCGACGGCCTGGCTTGGCCTGTAGACTCGCCCCCCGGCAAGGCGCCCAGTTTATGCAGAGTTGTTGTTGGCGTGCAAGCGCACCGACCAGCCGACACCCGCAATCAGCAAGGCGATTGCGGCCATCTCAAGCGGACGCGGCCAGCGGTCGTCGTACACGAAGCCATATGCCAGCGCGAACAGGGTCTCGAACACGATCATCTGGCCCGACAGCGTGAGCGGCAGCCGTCGGGAGGCGATGTTCCACAAGTTGTTGCCGATCAGCGACGCGCCGAGCGCCACGGCAGCATTGACCGCCCAGAACGTGCCCCAGACGCGCCCGCCGGCATTCACCCAGCTCGTACCGACCGCGAGCAGGGCCACCAAGGTCAAAGCCGCCGACAGAATGCCGCTGGAAATGCCGTACAACGCAGACCATTCGTTGCTGGAGAAATGCGGATTGCGCTGCAGGTAGCGGGCATTGTCCACGGCGTACCAGGTCCAGCTGCAAAGCGCGCCCACGGCACAAGCGATGCCGGCAATGCGTTGCCAGACCGGCCGGACGTTGGCGGCTGCCGTTGCCGCTTCATGGCCGAACAGATCGACGTTGATGCAGACGATGCCGGCAGCGACAACCAATAGCGGCCAGATCAGCCGGGAGAGCGGCACGGCGCCATGGTCGCGCCGGCCAAGCATCGTCACCGTAATGGGCAGGATGCCGACGATGAGCGAGGTGGGTGCAACGCCAGCCAGTTGCACGCCAAACGCCACGAAAACGAAGTAAACCAGGTTGCCGCTGCATGATTGCATGACCAGCGCCAGGCAATCGGCGCGGGTAATCTTGCGGGCAATGCGGGGGAGGATCGGGGCAGCGGCAATGGCTGCGATGACGCCGTAGGCGAGGTAGCGGCCGAGGGTCAGTTCCCACGGTGAAAACGCGGGCAGCGCGCGGGGTGCAATAAAGACCATGCCCCACATCGCCCCGGCCAGCAGGGCGCACAATACGCCAATTCCCATTCGAACACTCGCGAGGCTGATTCTGCGCGGCTGCTGGCGGCGCAGGGCGCTGGAGGTGCGTGCGCGAAGAAAAATTTATCGAGCATAGCACGGGTCTCTACAACCGTGGGGCGAATTCCCGTATAATCCGATTTTGCGCCTAGAGGAAATTGCTATGCGTCTTGTCCAGAAAGCACTCACGTTCGATGATGTGCTGCTCGTCCCGGCCTATTCGGCCGTCCTGCCCCGCGATACGTCCCTTCGCACCAAGCTCACCCGTTCGATCGAACTTGCCATTCCGCTCGTCTCCGCCGCCATGGATACGGTTACGGAAGCGCGGCTCGCCATCGCCATGGCGCAGCAAGGTGGCATCGGTATCGTCCACAAGAACCTGAAGCCCGAAGAACAGGCGCGCGAAGTCGCCAAGGTCAAGCGCTTTGAATCGGGCGTGCTGCGCGATCCGATCACCATTGGTCCGGACATGAAGGTCCGCGACGTGATGGCGCTGTCGGCACAGCACGGGATTTCGGGTTTCCCGGTGCTGGAAGGCAAGAAGGTGGTGGGCATCATCACCAACCGCGATCTGCGTTTCGAAGAGGAACTGGACGCCCCGGTGCGCGCCAAGATGACGCCGAGCGAGAAGCTCGTCACCGTCAAGGAAGGCGCCACGCTGGAAGAGGCCAAGCGCCTGCTGAACAAGCACCGCCTGGAGCGCGTGCTGGTGGTGGGCGAAGCCTTTGAGCTGCGCGGCCTGATCACCGTCAAGGATATCCAGAAGGCCACCGAATACCCGCTGGCTTCTAAGGACGAACGCGGTTCGCTGCGCGTGGGCGCGGCGGTGGGCGTGGGTCCGGATAACGATCTGCGTATCGATTTGCTGGTCAAGGCCGGCGTGGACGTGATCGTGGTCGATACCGCGCACGGCCACAGCCAGGGCGTGCTGAGCCGCGTGCGCTGGATCAAGGACAACTACCCGCAAGTGCAGGTGATTGGCGGCAACATCGCCACGGGTGATGCAGCCAGGGCGCTGGTCGACCACGGCGCAGATGGCGTCAAGGTTGGCATTGGCCCGGGCTCGATCTGCACGACGCGGATCGTTGCTGGCGTGGGCGTGCCGCAAATCTTTGCTGTATCGAATGTGGCCGAGGCACTGAAGGGCACCGGCGTTCCGCTCATCGCGGACGGCGGTATCCGCTATTCGGGCGATGTCGCCAAGGCCTTGGCTGCCGGCGCGCACACCGTGATGATGGGCGGCATGTTTGCCGGCACCGACGAATCCCCGGGTGAGGTGTTCCTGTTCCAGGGCCGCTCGTACAAGAGCTACCGCGGCATGGGCTCGGTGGGTGCGATGAAGGACGGCGCTGCCGATCGCTACTTCCAGGAAGACAACACCGCCAACGTCGATAAGCTCGTGCCGGAAGGTATCGAGGGGCGCGTTCCGTACAAGGGCTCCGCGTTGCCGATCGTGCATCAACTCACGGGTGGCGTTCGCTCGTCGATGGGTTACTGCGGTTGCGCCTCGATTGCCGAATGGCACGAGAAAGCCCAGTTTGTCGAGATCACCGCCGCTGGCATGAACGAATCGCACGTGCACGACGTGCAGATCACGAAGGAAGCGCCGAACTATCACCGCGACTGATCGGTTGCCGATCACCGCATACAAGATAGAAGGCAAGCAGTACTGCCGCCGGGGCGCGCGGGCGCTCCGGCCGAATCAACCGGTGGCCGAAGCACGGGCGGCCGCCCGCAACTGGAGACGATGATGAAAGCGCTTTTGCGACTCGTTCTGTTTCTGGATGCGGCTGTCGCACTGTGCGTCGGTCTCGTCCTGCTGGCTTCACCCATGACGTCCATCTTTGGCGCGCTGCAATTACCGCAGCCGGAGCCGGCGATGTACGGTCAGCTGCTCGGCGTCACGCTGATTGGCGTGGCCTGGCTGCTGTGGCATGCCACCGTCAACGGGCAACTGACGACCGCCGTGGCGCAGGTGGTCGGACATGTGAACCTGGCTGTTGCCGTGCTGGTGATTGCCTGGCTGCTGTTCTTCCACCTGCCGGTGGACGGCGCCGGCCGCATCTGGCTGCCGACGTTTGCTGCGGTGCTGGCGGCGTTTTCCGCCGTGCAGATTCCCGCCTCGCGCCGCGTACGGACCAATGAGCGCGTGCGCGCCCAGAAGGCCCGCGAAGACGCCGCGGCCGCGCGCGAACGCGAGCGCGCAGAAAAAGCGCAGCGCAAAGAACCTGGCTACATGCCGCCTCCGGGCTACGGCCCCGGCACTGAAGTCGACACGATTGCCGATTCCATTCCTCCACAACATGCACGACAAAGTCCTCATCCTTGATTTCGGCTCGCAGGTCACGCAACTGATTGCGCGGCGCGTGCGTGAAGCACACGTCTACTGCGAGATTCACCCGAACGACGTGTCCGACGCCTTCGTGCGCGAGTTCGCGCCCAAGGCGATCATCCTGTCCGGCAGCCACGCCAGCACGTACGAAGACCATCAACTGCGCGCCCCGCAAGCCGTGTGGGACCTGGGCGTGCCTGTGCTCGGCATCTGCTACGGCATGCAGACCATGGCCGTGCAGCTGGGCGGCAAGGTGGAGTGGAGCGACCACCGCGAATTCGGTTACGCCGAAGTGCGCGCGCATGGCCACACCCGTCTGCTCAAGGACATCCAGGACTTCGCCACGCCGGAAGGCCACGGCATGCTCAAGGTCTGGATGAGCCACGGCGACAAGGTTACGGAACTGCCGCCCGGCTTCAAGCTGCTGGCCTCGACGCCGAGCTGTCCGGTCGCCGGCATGGCCGATGAGGCGCGCGGCTATTACGCCGTGCAGTTCCACCCGGAAGTCACGCATACCGTGCAAGGCCGCGCGCTGCTCGAGCGCTTTGTGCTGGAAATTGCTGGTGCCAAGCCCGACTGGGTCATGCGCGACCACATCGACGAAGCCGTCAAGGCCATCCGCGAACAGGTGGGCGATGAGGAGGTGATCCTCGGCCTGTCGGGCGGTGTTGATTCGTCGGTGGCAGCGGCGCTGATCCACCGTGCGATTGGCGACCAGCTCACCTGCGTGTTTGTCGACCACGGCCTGCTGCGCCTGGACGAAGGCAAGATGGTGATGGACATGTTCGCCGGCCGCCTGCACGCCAAGGTCGTGCACGTGGATGCCTCAGAGCAGTTCCTCGGCCATCTGGCCGGCGTGACGGACCCGGAAGCCAAGCGCAAGATCATCGGCCGCGAGTTTGTGGAAGTGTTCCAGGCCGAAGCCAAGAAGCTCAGCAACGCCAAGTGGCTGGCGCAGGGCACGATCTACCCGGACGTGGTGGAATCGGGCGGCACCAAGACCAAGAAGGCGACGACGATCAAGAGCCACCACAACGTGGGCGGCCTGCCGGAAACGCTGGGGTTGAAGCTGCTCGAGCCGCTGCGCGATCTGTTCAAGGACGAAGTGCGCGAGTTGGGCGTGGCGCTGGGCCTGCCGCACGAGATGGTGTATCGCCATCCGTTCCCGGGGCCGGGTCTGGGCGTGCGCATTCTGGGCGAGGTCAAACGTGAATACGCAGACCTGCTGCGCCGCGCCGATGCCATCTTCATCGAAGAGCTGCGCGGCACCAAGGCCACGGCGCAGGACGCGGCCGCCCGCCTGTGCGGTGAAGGCGATGTCGGCAAGAGCTGGTACGACCTGACGAGCCAGGCGTTTGCGGTGTTCCTGCCGATCAAGTCCGTCGGCGTGATGGGCGATGGTCGCACGTACGACTACGTGACTGCGCTGCGTGCTGTGCAGACCACCGATTTCATGACCGCGCATTGGGCACATCTGCCCTACACGCTGTTGGGCCGCGTGTCGAACCGCATCATCAATGAAGTGCGTGGTTTGAGCCGGGTCGTGTATGACGTGTCGGGCAAGCCGCCTGCGACGATCGAGTGGGAGTGATCTAGCATCGTCTCATGCCGTTTCAGGCAGGGACGAACATCGCAAGAAAGCCAAGTGCGAGAAGGGTAGAGGCGTCTCAGGATGCCTCAACCGCTTTCACCCAATCTCACGCAATGTGAGAATTTTCACTTGGCGACCCTAAGCCTCGCGCAGCTCTGTACGAGATTGCGGACAGATTCGACCGAGCGGAGCTAGGTAGCCTTACTCCACTATCTTGAACACCCGATTCTTCTCGATCACACCGGCTTTCGGCAATTTGCCTTCGTCCTCAATGTCGGGGCGCAGATGCCGCTCGTCTAGCGCAGGCCCGGTGTAGCGGCTGCGCGGCCGAATTACTTTGCCCACGCGGAGTTGCTCGATGCAGTGCGCGAGCAGCCCGACGCTGCGCGCGATCGAGAACAAGCCGAACGCCGCATCGCACGGCAACTGAAGCTGCACCGACAACATCGCGAACGCGACATCGATGGTCGGCCGCTGGCCGGTGAGCTCCGTAACCTTGTCGACGAAATGCGCCAGTTCTGCGGGCGGATGGAGCCGCGCGAGCAACGCGGCCGCGCGCGGATCGCCATCGGGGTAAAGATGATGACCGAAGCCGGGAATCGGGATCGCTGACTTCAGGTAGTGATCGACGACGTGCGCGGCGCCCAATCTCTGCACATCGTCGAACACCGCGCGCACGCGCCCCGACGCGTCGCCGTGCAGCGGGCCCGACAATGTCGCGAGCCCGGTCAGCAGGCAGCCGGCGAGCGATGCGCCGGTCGACGCGGTGATGCGCGCGGCGAATGCCGAACTCGTGATCTCGTGATCCGCAACCAGCACCATCGCCCGGCGCAGCAGGTCCGCGCCATCGCTGTCAAGGCCCCAGCCGGCTGCGAGCCGCTGATGGGTCGGGAGCGGACTTGCACCGACATCGCCATGAGCGCCGAAGGCGCTCGACACGATCGCGACGAGTTGCCCCGCTTCGATGTGCAGAGCACTGTCGAGCCGGCCGAGCGTCGAGTGGCCGTGCGCGGCCAGCATCGCGAGTACCGAGAACGCACATTGCCGATCGCGCTCGCCGGATGGCAGCGCGATCGCGGGCGCGTCGAACGACACGGGCGTGGTGGCCTGCCAGAGCAGAGCGGCCGTTTCCTCCAGCGTGGCGGTATCCGCGAGCTGAATGCTGTCGCGGCCCCGATACCAGGCGCGGCCCTTGGAGAACGTGGTGATGCCACTGTAGATGCATGGCTCAGCGCCAAAGATCGTGCTGGCTGCCAGCGCCGCGCGCTTGCGGCCGACCTGTTTCTTGCGGCACAGCGTGACCACGTCCTCCGCGCGATACAGGCTCTTGCGTGGATCGTTGGGGTCCTGCATCACGGCGATACTGCCGCGGCTCGCATACGCATAGACGGTCTGCGCCCGCACGCCGAGCCGCCGCGCCGCTTCCGTCAGGGTGATCCAGTTCTGCATGGGGAGTCGTGATGACGATGCGGCCGGTGTCCGGCGCGCTTGCGCCGACTATAGACCGGGTTCAGTTGAATGTCATTTCAGTTGGGCGCCGCTCAAGCACTTCGACGAGGATGTCGCCTGGCGCGCGCACGAAACAGCCGCGCACACCCGCGCGGATCCGCGTGATGGGCTGGACGATCTCGGCGTCGTGCGCGACCAGGTGCGCGTAGGCGGCATCCAAATCATCGACCAGCACGCCAAAGTGGTCGATGCCCTGCACGCGGCGCCCCTCCGTCACGGTCGCCGAACGCGCGTCCGGCTGGGCGGTGATGAACAGGTTGACGGCGCCGATTCGCAGGTCGACGCGACCGGGGCGTCGCACGATTTCGGCGTTCAGGCAGCGCGCGAACCATGCGGCGGTGGCCTCCGCATCGGCCGAGCAGAGTTGCAGGTGGTCCCATTTGAATTCGATCATGGCCGTGGTCTGCGGGTGAAGAGGTCGGCGCTTGGCAGACAAATGGCATGTACGGGGTTAGAGCTCGATACGCGACAGCTTGCCGAGCAGCACCGAATACGACAGTGTGCCGACCAGGCAGATCGCGCCCATCAAGTTCAGCGCCCAGAAAAAGCTGCCGGTGTGCTGCGTCACGTAGCCGATCATCAGCGGCGTGGTGACGGCTGCGATATTCGCGGCGAGACTCGTGATACTGCTGGTGAGCCCAACATAGCGTTTAGGCGCAATCTCAGACACGGCGGCCCAGGACATCGAGCCGATCCCCTGGGCGAAGAACGCGACGGTGAGGATCGCGATCACAAGCCCATTCGAGTGCACAAAGTTGACGAGCACGATCGACGCGCCGAGGAAGGTGCCGATCACGAGCGGCGCCTTGCGCGACGACGACATCGACACGCCGCGGCGGATGCAGAGGTCGGACAGATAGCCTGCGATCAGGATGCCGAGCGTCGCGCCGATGAATGGCATCGCCTGGAAGAAACCGACCTTGATCATCGACATGTGCCGTTCCTCGACCAGATAGGTCATGAACCAGGTCGTGAAGAACACCAGCAGCGTGTTGTTGCAGAACTTGCCCAGACAGATCGCGAGGATTTGCCGGTAGCCGAGCAGGCGCAGCGCCACGCGCCATTCGAAGCGATCGCGCGCGGTCACCACGGGGCGCCCTTCAGTGATGTACTGCAGTTCGGCCGCGTTGACGCTGCGATGCCGTGACGGATCGCGATAGAACCGATACCAGACGACACTGAACAGGATGCCGAATGCACCCGTTGAGAAGAACACGGCCCGCCAGCCGAACGCTGACGAGATCCACAACAGCAGCCCGGTGAAGAGCGGCGTGCCGATGTACTGGCCCATCACGTACACGCTCGTTGCGAAGCCGCGTTCCTGGACCGGGAACCACATCGTGACCGCGCGCGCGTTCGACGGAAACGCGGGTGCCTCGAGTGCTCCCATCGCCAGCCGCGAGCCGAGCAGCATGTGGTAGCCGTGCGCGAGCCCTTGCGTCAGCGTGGCCAGCGACCAGCCGACGAGCGACAGCGCATACGCGACACGCGAGCCCAGCATGTCGGCTAGCACGCCTGCGGGCAGCAGCGCGATCGAATAGGCGAGTCCGAACACGGCGAACAGCTCGCCCATCTGCACGCGGGTGAGCGCCAGATCCTTCGATAGCGCGGGCGCGACGATGCCGAGCGCCGAGCGATCAACGAAGTTGAGGACGGTCGCCACCAGCAGCATCGACAGCACGCCGTAGCGCACCCGCGATCGTCTGGCGGCGCCTGCGTGCGCGTCGAACTCGCGCATGACCGAAACCTGTTCTTCTGCCGTTTTCAATGTTGTCTCCTGTTGTCTGATGGATGGGCCGGCGTATGGTTGTTGTGTGTGCCGGCGCGCGTCGGGTCAGCCGCGTCCGACGAAAGGCATCGCGCTGGCCATGATCGTCATGTTCAGAATGTTGGCCTCAAGCGGCAGGCTCGCCATCTGCACGATGGCGTTCGCGACGTGCGCGACGTCGACGCGCGGCTCTGGCGTGACGCGGCCGTCGGCCTGCAGCACGCCGCTGTCCATGCGCTCCGTCAGCGACGTAGCGGCGTTGCCGATGTCGATCTGGCCGCACGCGATGTTGAACGGCCGGCCATCAAGCGCAAGCGAGCGGGTGATGCCGAGCACCGCATGCTTTGTGGCGGTGTACGCGATCGTGTTCGGGCGCGGCGTGTGTGCCGAGATCGAACCATTGTTGATGATGCGGCCGCCTTGCGGCATCTGGCGCTTCATCTGGCGCCACGCTGCGCGCGCGCACAAGAACACGCCCGTCAGGTTGGTCGCGACCACGTCGTTCCAGAGTTGCAGTGAGTAGTCGTCGAGCGGCACGGCGCCCGCGTTGCGGCCGGCGTTGTTGAACAGCACGTCAAGGCGCCCGAACGCGTGCGCGATTTGCGCGAAGCTGGCGTCGACCGATGCTTCGTCGGAAACGTCGGTTGGAATGGCCGCCGCCACACCGCCGGCCCGTTCGATGATCTCTTTCGTTTCGAGCAGCGGTTCGATGCGCCTGCCGAGCAGTGCGACGCTGAACCCGGCGCGCGCCAGCGCGACGGCCGCCGCCTGGCCGATGCCGGTGCCGGCGCCTGTCACCGCCGCGATTCTTTTCTCTGCCTGCATCTTCACGACCTCGTCTTCAGTACGTTGAACATGCAAAAAGCATTGCGCGGTGATGATTCCCCAGCAATCTTGATTCTTTCAATCAATATCAACAGCCCCGTCGCGACGGGGCGGCGTCAGGGTTTTCCTGAGTTCGGCGAGACGTCGCTCGCGGACTGGCGCGGCCGGATGGGCGGTGCACGACACCGCCGGAGTGAGGCCGAACGACCGCGGCGGCGCGCCACGCACATACATTGATCGAAACAATCAATATTGACCCGCGCCGACCCTGCTTCGTAGGCTGTGCTCCGTTTTCCGACCCAAGGACGAGACCATGCCTGACAACAATCGCCCCCGTCTCCTAGTAGCGCGACGGGTTCCCGCGGCGGTGGCCGCACGTGCCGAAGCCGAATTCCACGCGTATGTGACCGACGCCGACATGGACGCGCCGTCCGTCGTCGAATTCTGCAACCGCCACGAGACGCCGGCGGTGCTGATCGGCAAGAAATCGGGGCTGCAGGCCGAGCACATCGCGGCATTGCCGCCGAGCGTGAAGATCATCGCGAACGCGAGCGCCGGTTACGACCACATGGACGTGGCGGCCGCGCGCGCACGCGGCATCGTTGTCAGCAACGCGCCCGACGCGCTGACCGACTGCACTGCCGATTTCACAATGTTGTTGATCCTCGCCGCGTGCCGGCGCGCGGCGGAATACGAGCGCATCGTGCGCGCGGGATGGGGAAAGTCGTTCGGCATGACGGACATGCTTGGCATGCGCGTGAACGGAAAGACGCTCGGGATCGTCGGTTTCGGCCGGATCGGCAGGGCGGTCGCACAGCGTGCGCGCGGCTTCGGAATGCAGATCGTCTATACAGACCGGCGGCCCGCGCCACCCGAGATTGAGGCCGGCGCGCGTTATTGCGCTGATCTCGACACGCTGCTGCCGCAGTGCGACATCCTCACGCTGCACGTGCCTGGCGGCGGCACGCCGTTGATGACGCGCCGCGAGTTCGGCTTGTTGCGCGACGGCGCGGTGTTCGTCAACGCAGCGCGCGGGAGTCTCGTCGACGAGGATGCGCTGTGCGATGCATTGGCGTCGCGGCGGCTGTTCGCAGCGGGGCTCGACGTCTATCGGAACGAGCCCAATATCGATCCGCGCTTTGCAGCACTCGACAATGTGTTTCTGTCGCCGCATATGGCGAGCGCGACGATCGAGACGCGCGATCAGATGGGGTTCACCGCACTCGACAACATCGCTGCGGTGCTTAATGGGAGGACGGCGCCAAACGCGCTGTGAAGGCAGCGTGACGGCGTGCTCCGGAACGACTTCGGCTCGACAAACGGAGCGGTGCCGCATGCAAGTACTGATGCGGCACTGCCTTCGTAGGCGCCTTGCGAGCCGCGGCAGATTTCCGGTGCGTTGGGTGCGCGGTACGGCCAGAGGGCGCCGATATCACGTCTTATTCGGGGTCTGCCACGGTTAGCCTGCTACCGGACGGGCCCCTACGCGAGGCGCAGAGAGGCTGTAGCGTTCTATATCCCCCGGCGCCTCGGGGTGCGGTGGCACGCGTGGACAACACATGCCATTCCGCCATGAGAAAAACTGCCCTGCAGCGCGTCTAGGCTTCCAGCGACCAGCCTTGGTTGTCTACGTTCTTTTCGTCGCGATAGACCCATCGCGCACCGCATGTGGGACACGAGAACGTGCTGACGGTGATTGCGCGTGCGGAGGGGGATTTGATGCGCTGCGTGTCGGTGATTCTCAGCAAAGCATGGCCTGGCGCGCCGCGTTTATGGAGTTCGATTGCAGCGCAAGCCGAGCAGAGTGTCATGCTGATGGGTCTCTCAAGAGCGCATGCCCACTGTGGCGTGCTGACTCAGCGGTGGGGGTGCGGGGTGGGTCAAAGGTGAAGCTTATCTAATTATTTGTTGACGCGGGTCTGGAATGTCTGTAGAAACCATCCTCGCAGGATCTTCAAGCAGTTACTCCGATGTTCTGGGTTGTCACGCCAAGCGGTGCTTCCTTTGCTCCATGTTTCTTCCTTGATTGTCGTGCCTGGTGAGCACAGGCTCATGCAGAACTTTTTAGGATATCCAACATGGAAACCGGCACAGTAAAGTGGTTCAACGACTCCAAGGGCTTCGGCTTCATCACCCCGGACGCAGGCGGCAACGATCTCTTCGCTCACTTCTCTGAAGTTCAGGGCAACGGGTTCAAGTCCCTCCAAGAGGGTCAGAAGGTGCGCTACGTTGCAGGCGTTGGCCAAAAGGGCCCGGCTGCTACGAAGATCGAGGCGATCTGATCGGTCGCATCTGCCAAGAAAAACCCCGCTCTGCGGGGTTTTTTTTCGCGGCAACATCAAAGTATTCAAGACGCACTTTGCTCCAGCGTCGGTGGCTCTTGCCGCGGCAGGTGAATCTGCCGTCGCATCACATAGACGGCAACCGCTGCCGAAAGCAGTCCCGAGAGCGCTCCCACACCAAGTGACCAGCGCGGGCCGAGATGGTCTGCCACCCAACCCACAATCGGTGCGCCAATCGGGGTGCCGCCCAACGCGATGGCCACGCGTAACGCCATCACCCGGCCGCGCATGGCAGGTTCGGTGGAGAGTTGCATCAGGCTGTTGCTCGTGTTGGTGAATGTCAGTGCCGCCATGCCGATGATGACCAGCGCCGCCGCAAACAGCCAATAGCCCGGTGCGATGGCCGCCAATGTGCACCCCAGCCCGAATATCGCAGCGCCTATTAGCAATGACTTGAACTCCGGCTGCTTACGCCCTGCGGCGAACAACGCGCCGGACATCGTGCCGATCGCCATCATCGACGACAACACGCCGTAGCCGCGCGCGTCTGAGTGGAAGACGCTCGCTGCCATCGTCGAGATGAAGATGGGGAAGTTCAGCCCAAATGTGCCGATCAGGAACAGCATGACCAGCATGGCCTTGAGATCGGGGCGGGCCCACACGTAGCGGATGGCCTCGGCAAAGCCGCCTTGAGAGCGCCGTGCACGCGCGTTCGGGCGTAGCTCGGACTTGCGCAGGAAAAAGAGCGAAGTCAGCACCGCGATGAACGAAAGCCCGTTGGCCAGGAACGCCCAGCCTGTACCGATGGTGGCGATGGCCATGCCCGCCGCTGCTGGCCCGACCATGCGCCCCGCGTTGAACGACGTCGAGTTGAGCGCAACCGCATTGGGCAGATCGCCGTCGCCCACCAGTTCCGCCACGAATGTCTGGCGCACCGGGGCATCGAATGCTGATGCGCAGCCGGACAGAAACGCCAGCAGGTAGACGTGCCAGAGCTGAACAACGCCCGTCACGGTCAGCAGCCCGAGAATCAACGCCAGCACGCCCGATGTCGCTTGGGTGGCCATCAGCAGCTTGCGCTGGTTGTAGCGGTCTGCGGCAACGCCCGTCCACGGCAATAGCAGAAGCTGCGGGCCGAACTGCAGCGCCATCACCGTGCCCACTGCAGAAGCGTTGTGGTTCGTGAGCTGCGTTAGCACCAGCCAGTCCTGTGCGGTGCGCTGCATCCACGTGCCCACGTTGGACACCAGCGACCCCACGGCCCACAAGCGGTAGTTGAAAACGCGCAGTGAGCGGAAGACGCCAGTTGCTGGAGTACTTGCCGATGTGTTCATTGGCGTTGTGGCAGATCGCCGCCGAGATTGCCACCGTTGAACCGGCCAAAGCGCCGCGCCATCGGCACGCCGAGTGCCAGGATGCCCAACCCGATCGCAACGGCATCGGTTGAGTTTCGCAGGTGGAAATCACCAACCCGCAGGACGAGGACGTAACCGACGGCCAGATTGAACGCGCCCCACAGCACATTCACCGTAGAAGACGAAAGACCTTCGCCGGGCGGCGTTGCGAACGGGCTCTGAAATGGTTTGCCTGCGATACCGAAGACGAAATGCGGCACGGCGTTGGCGAGGAACGCGCCGCCAAAAAACCAAGAGATGAGATGGGGCCATGCCATGTCGACGCTCCGGATCAGGAACAGTAAAAGAGGCTCAAAACTCTGCCAGCCGTTGCAGCAACGTCACGGCCTTCGCCAGCTCAGCTTGCTCGGCGGCGGACAGTTGCGCCTGCAGTGCGCGGAACAGCCAATCGTCCTTCGCGGCGCGGCTTTCCTTGAGTGCTTTCCGAAAGCCCGGCGTCAACTCGATGAGCGTTTGCCGGCCATCCGTCGGATCGGGCTTGCCGGAAACCGCGCCCATGGCTTCCAGGGCCCCAACCGTGACCCGCATCGACTGCGGCTTCACGCTGCCGGCCCGCGCAAGCGCAGACACGGTGGCCGGGCCATCACGGTCCAGGCGCAGCAGAACCGACTTTTGCGCGTGGGTGAGATCGTTCGGGTGGACTTGTTCGCGCAGGCGACGGGACAGCTTGCCAAGCGCAATGCGCAGATCGCCGGCCAGCGCGGCAGGCGGCGCGGGATCGTTGGAAGAGGGTGATTTAGCCATGCCGCGAGCATAGCATCAATACAGTTTAACTGTGCAGTTAAACTGTAATGTTATGCGCGGGCCACGCAAACAGAAGGCCCGCATTTGAGCGGGCCCCGTTCCTTCCGTGTGCCGGTATCGCGCCTATGCCGCCTGCTTGCGGGGTCGCCGTACCGCGCGAATCTTTCCGGTGGTACCGCCGCCGCAGAAGAACTGATCGGCGCCATCCGACTCGAGCCCCGATACGGTGATGCCCGCCGGCATATCAAGCTGCTCCAGCACTTCGCCGGTTTGCGGATCGATATGCCGCAGCTCGCTCGTATCGCCTTCCCACGTGGCGTGCCAGAGTTCGCCGTCGACCCACGTGACGCCAGTCACGAAGCGGTTGGATTCGATGGTGCGCAACACCTTGCCGGTGTCCGGATCGATCTGGCGGATTTTGCGCTCGCGATAGTGACCGACCCACAGCGTGCCTTCGGCCCAGGCGAGACCTGAATCTCCGCCCGCACCCGGCGCGGGAATCGTGGCCAACACCTTCCCGGTTTGCGGGTCGATCTTCTGGATGCGGTCTTCGGCGATCTGGAACAGGTGGCGCCCGTCGAACGCGGTACCGGCATGGGCCGGCACGTCGATGGAGCGCTGCGTCTTGCCGCTGTCGGGGTCGAGTTCCTTTAGCTGACCGCCGGCAGCAAACCAGACGTGTTGACCATCGTAGGTCACGCCGCCGACGTTCGCTGCGCCAGGGAAGGGGCCGTATTCGCGCACGAGTTCGGCGGTGGAGCGTTTCATGTTGGGCTCGCTGGATTCGGTTGTGGAGTCTTCATCCTAGTCACTTGGCAGCGGTGCGGGGAGTAACAAGGTGGTCGCGAATCCGGGTACCGGCGGCGTCACCCACCGGCGCGCCCGCCCGCGTCCGAAGAACTGCACCTTGCCCGCGGCTGCCAATGTGTCGAGCGCCCGCTGTACGGTGCGCTGGCTGGCACCAAGCGCCAACGCCAATGCAGAGCTGGACCACGATTCCCCATCGGCCAGACAGGCCAGCACCGCGGCATATTGCTCGTCGACGGGTTGCGCGAGGACGACCACGCTCTGTGCCGCATTCGCTTGCAGTGCGAATCCATGCCGGGTCGCCCTGACCGTGCCTAACGCACCAAGCGCGGTGCGCAAACGCCCGATCTCCACACGCAGGCGCACACGGTGCGATTCGTCGGGATGCCGGGTGCGGAACGCCCGGGCGATGAGGGCGTCTCTGGGCACGTCTTCCGGCCACGCTTCGCCCAGTGCACGCGCCAGCGTGAACAGCACGGGCCGCGTGGCGAGCGGGACAACCGCATCGGTTTGCCGCACGGCGAGCCGGCACGCGTCCACCACGAGCGCGTCTGATGCAAAGAGGGCTTCGACATCTTCAAGGCGCAGGACACGTTCCTCGCCGCGTGAGATCAGCCGTGCGGCCGGTGCGCTCAGTGCCAGGGCGGCGCGTTCCACTTCAGCGGTGAGCGTTGGGATACCGGCCTGGCGCGCCGCGAGATCAGCGTCGGCCAAGGCGGCACGCGCGGCAGTCGTCTGCAGGCGCCGGATGGCAATCCCCGCGACGACGAGCGCATGAGCCGCCCGCAATACCGGCGGAAGACGCGCCGGATTGAGCGCGGAAAGGGCGGCGTCTGCATCGTCCAGGCGGCCGATCAGCAGCAGGCGACGGATGCTGAGATACCGCGCGTGTGCGGCGTTGAGGTGATCGCCATGCGCCTCCAGCGTGGCGCATGCCGTGTCGAGGGTTTTGACGGGCCAGCCAAGATCGCGCGAGGCGAGGGCGACTTCGGCTTCCGCGACGACGCAGCGTGCGCGTGCCAGCGCCTCTCGAGAGCCAAATGCGCGAGCCGCGCGACGCAGCAACAGCTTGGCGCGCGCCAGGTCACCGAGCTGCGCCATGGCGATGCCGCGCAAGGCCAGTGCGGCCGCATCGTCACGCAAGGCGACGCGGTTCAGTGCTCCGAATGGGTCACCGGCAGCGAGTGCGCGCGCTGCAGCTGTGATCAATGAATCCATTCGAATCCCGCCACACTTGTCACTCCCGCCGTTTGAGGTCGGCGCCTAATCTAGCACACGACCACTCACCCAAAACGGAGGCAAGCATGAGTGCAACACACCCCACAGCAACCCGCGCAACTTGGCTGGCAGAGCGCATTGAACTGCTCAAGGCCGAGAAGGAACTGACGCGCCGCAGCGATGAACTCGCGCGCCGCCGGCAGGCATTGCCATGGGTCCGCATCGACAAAACCTACCGCTTTGAAACCGAGAAAGGCAGCGCCTCGCTGGCCGATCTGTTTGGCGGGCGCTCACAAGTGCTCGTCTATCACTTCATGTTCGGGCCGGACTATAAGGCGGGCTGCCCGTCGTGCTCGATGATTGCCGATGGCTTTGACGGCTTCGTCACGCATCTGGCGAATCACGACGTGACGCTGCTCGCGGTGTCGCGCGGGCCGCTGGCCAAGCTGATCGAGTATCGCGAGCGGATGGGCTGGACCTTTCCGTGGGTGTCGTCGGTCGGCAGCGATTTCAACTACGACTTCAACGTCTCGATCTCGGAAGAGCAGCAGCGCGCCGGCAACTCCGACTACAACTACGTGCGCGGCAGCCACGTGATGGATGCATCCGACTTGCCTGAACCCGTGCAGCAGTTCGCCAGCATGTGCGGCACCGATGCGCCCACCTACGTGCGCGACCGGCCCGGCATGAGCGCGTTCGTGCTGGAAGACGGCGTCGTGTACCACACGTATTCCACCTACGCGCGCGGGCTTGATG
Organism: Ralstonia chuxiongensis; assembly: GCF_024158925.1. Lineage (NCBI taxonomy): Bacteria > Pseudomonadati > Pseudomonadota > Betaproteobacteria > Burkholderiales > Burkholderiaceae > Ralstonia > Ralstonia chuxiongensis. Next base: position 861,060 of record NZ_JAMYWC010000003.1, read on the forward strand.
GCTTGTGGGGCGCATACCAGTGGCTCGATCGTGCGCCGCTGGGCCGCAATGAAACCGGTGTCTGGTGGCGTCGCCATGACGAGTACGCTCAGCAGCGTTGAGCTGCCACGCGAGCATGCAGTGTCCGAGCGCGGCTTCCTGGCCGTCTCGGCACTGATCTTCATTGCCAGCGCGGCAGCGACGGTGGCGTGGTGCGATTCCATGTCGGCCATGGGCGAGATGCCAATGGCCTGGATGCCGATGTGCGGTCAGACGTGGTGGAGTTTTGCCGCGTCATTCACCGGCATGTGGACGCTGATGATGGTAGCGATGATGCTGCCGTCATTGCTGCCGATGCTGCGGCGGTATCGCGTTGCGCTTCACGTGGCGGGCAAGCCAAATGTTGATGCGCACACCGCGTTGGCAGGCACGGCGTACTTTGCCGTGTGGGGACTGATCGGCGCGATGGTCTTTGCGCTGGGCGCCGCGGTGGCCCAGCTTGAAATGACGTGGCCCGTGCTGGCGCGCACGTTGCCGGCTGCCAGCGGCGCAGTCGTTCTTGCGGCGGGAGCACTGCAGTTCAGCGCATGGAAGGCGCGACAGCTTGCAGGGTGCCGAGCAGCGCCCGCGCTGGGCAGTACGGCGTGGCGATATGGCTTGCGCCTCGGCATGCGCTGCGCCACCTCTTGCGCGGCCTTGACGGCAATCCTGCTTGTGATCGGCGTCATGGATCTGCGCGCAATGCCGGCGGTGTCAGCGGCGATCACGCTGGAGCGCTTGGTGCCCGCCGGAGACCGCGTAGCCCGCTGCATCGGTGCTGTGGCCATCGTGGCGGGGTTGCTCCAGTTGGCCTCCGCCGTGTTGCCATGACCGGCCGTATCTCTGATCCCCGGTCAGGCTTGCCCGGCACGTGCCTTACATCACCGCGCCAAGCTGCCACGGTACGAACTCGTTGTCGCCCAGGCCGTTGAGTTCGCTCTTGGTGTGGTTGCCCGAGGCGGTGGCCAGCATTAGCTGGAACAGCGCCTGGCCGGCTTGTGCAATGCTGAGGCGGCCATCGACGATGCCGCCGCAGTCGTAGTCCATATCCAGCTCCATGTGCCGATAGAGCGTGCTGTTGGTGGCAAGCTTCAACGAAGGCACCGGCTTGCAGCCATAGGTGGACCCTCGGCCCGTTGTGAAGCAGATCAGGTTGGCACCGCCGGCGACCTGGCCCGTGGCCGAGACGGGGTCGTAGCCGGGTGTGTCCATGAAGACGAGGCCGTGCGCCTGCACCGGCTGGGCGTATTCATACACGGCCATCAGCCCGCTGCTGCCGCCTTTGGCGACTGCGCCGAGCGATTTTTCCAGGATGGTTGTGACGCCGCCGGCCTTGTTGCCGGGCGACGGGTTGTTGTTCATGTCGGCGCCCAGTGTGCTGGTGTAGTGCTCCCACCAGGCCAGCCGATCCATCAACGCATCGGCCACGGCAGGCGTTGCGGCGCGTGCAGTCAACAGGTGTTCTGCACCATAGATCTCGGGCGTTTCGGACAGCACTGCGGTGCCTCCATGCCGCACAAGCAAATCCACCGCTGCGCCCAGAGCAGGGTTGGCGCTGATGCCGGAATAGCCGTCCGACCCGCCGCATTGCAGGCCCACCGTTAGGTGGCTTGCCGGGACGGTGCTGCGTTGTGCCTGATTCGCGATCGGCAGCATGTCGCGCAGCATGGTCAAGCCGGCAGCAATCGCCTCACGCGTGCCGCCTTCTTCCTGAATCGTCAGCGACGCAAACAGGCCTGGCGTGCGCGCCCCCAACATCTGCACAAGCGGCGCCACCTGATTGACTTCGCAACCGAGGCCAACGATCAGCACGCCAGCAAAGTTGGGGTGGTCGGCGTACCCGCGCAGCGTGCGCTGCAGCAGTTCGAGCCCCTCGCCGTTGCCGGCCATGCCGCAGCCGCTGCCGTGCGTGATGGCGACAATGCCATCCACGTTGGGGAATGCGGCCACCTCTGCCTGCGCCGCCTGCACGATATGCCGGCACACGGTGGCGGAGCAGTTCACGCTGGAGATGACGCCAATGAAATTGCGCGTGCCGACGCGTCCATCCGCCCGCACGTACCCTTGGAACGAGGCAGGTGTGTCGACAGGGACTGTGGCGCGGTACGCGTGGCCAACAGCGTGCTGGGCAGACGAATGCGCCATACCGATGTTGTGCACATGCACGTGCTCACCCGCATGGATGGGCGCCGTAGCCACGCCGATGACCTGCCCATACTTGTGCACGGGTTGCCCCGCCGCGATATCGCGCAACGCGACCTTGTGGCCAGCGGGAATGGCATCGCGCGTGGTCACCGCAGCGTCAAGTGCCGCGCCGGGCGCCAGCGCAACACGCGCGACGGCTACGTCGTCGTCGGGGGCAAGAAGAATGATGGATGAGTCGGACATGGTGCTTCGCAGGTTCAATTCGGATTGGCCAGCGCGGCGTTCAGGCGCGGCTGGGCGAGGTGCAAGCCCAATTGCCGCGTCAGCGCGACGATGGGCGCCAGGCGCCGGAGCTTCTTCTGCGCGTGGTTCTGCGCGATGTCGGCGAGGCGATGGGCAAGGTAGGGGTTCAACAGCCGCTCGCGCAGCATGACGAGATAGGCCTCGGCGGCTTTGCGCTTGTGCAGGGCGGCGAATACAGGAACGATCTCGTCGCGCCACAGGGCTTCCAGCTCCGGACGCAGGCGCGGGTCTTCCATGGCCTGCACGACGGTCAGATCGGAGGGATGCGCATCTTCGCGCCAACGCTCGGCCAGAAAGGTGTGGCCCGCGTTGAGCAGAAAGAGCTTGAGCCGCTCGTGGTGATCCAGCTCATCCGTCAGCACGATGGCCGGATGCGTGCATGGCAGCACCAGCCCGGGGCGGCGCTCGATGGCCCACAGCGCGTACGGTTCAGCCACGGCGCCCACGGGGTGCAACGCCTCGGAGACGATGCGGTCCACGAGCGAGTTGGCCCACACGCAATGCGTGCGCAGCCAGTCGACGAACGCGGCGGGCAGCGCCCATTGCTGTGCCAGCGCGCAGACCGTTGCGCAGAGCGTGTCGCCGTTGCGCTCGATCAGTTCGCACGGAAACAGCGACAGCGGTGCCTGCGGCTGTCGCAGCCAGCGGCCGAGCAGCAGCGCCACCAGTTTGGCGGGGAAGCTGCGTGGCACGCGCGATGGCTGCCGCATCAAGCTGGCATCATCGCGCGGGTCGAGCTGGTAGCCCTGGTCGGCCGTGTTGGAAATCACCACCTGCACGTCTGTTGCCATGAGCTCGCGCAGCTGTTCCCAGTCGGCCTCGGCCTGAAGGGCACGCCTGACGGCGCGGCAGGTGACGGTCTGGTCAATGGGTGCGCCGTCTTGCAAGCCGCGAATGCGCACCGGATAACCCTCACCGCCTGCCAGCGCCGCCACACGCGCTGCGCTGGCCGGGTTGGATGTGGTCTGCACGACGGTCATCCCGCCCAGCGCCTGTCCCGCATCGAGCGCTTCCGACACGAACAAGTCGACGTGCGCCTGCAGGAAGCGGCTTGTGCCGAACTGGAGGATCGGCTCGGTCATGCGCTCAGCACTCCACGATGGCTTTCACCACGCCAGCGGCGGGGTCGAGCAGCGTCTTGAAGTGCTTGGGCACGTCCGCCAGCGCCATGCGGTGGGTGTTCAGCGCGGTCGGAATCTTGCCCGCGCGCATGGCGTCGAGCACGGTCTCAAAATCTTCGGTGGTGGCGTTGCGGCTGGCGAGCAGCGTGGTCTCGCGCTTGTGGAATTCCGGATCGGAGAACGAGATGTTGGCCGCCACCACAGAGATCAGCACATAGGTGCCGGCATGTGCCACAAAGCGCAAGCCACGCTCCATGGCTTTCGGATTGCCCGTGGCATCGAAGACGACGTCATAGAACTCATTGGCCGTGAGCGCACCGAGTTGCGCTTCGTCGGTATCGCCCAGCGCAACGCTGGCGTCCACACCAAGTTGCTCCACCGCAAAGCCGAGGCGATCCGCACGGGAGTCCAGCGCCGTGACCATCGCGCCGCGCAGTTTGGCAAAAATCATGGCCGCCATGCCGATCGGGCCGGCGCCTACCACCAGCACGCGCTGCCCGGCGCGCACCTGCGCACGACGCACCGCGTGGGCGCCAATGGCCAGAAATTCCACCATCGCGGCCTGATCCAGGCTCACGCCGTCCGCCTTGTGCACGAAGGCTTGCGGCACGCTCAGGTATTCAGTGAACGCCCCATCGCGATGCACCCCCAGCACCTGGATGTTGACGCAGCAATTTGTCCGGCCCTGGCGGCACGCGACACAGTGCCCACATGACAGGTAGGGCATCACGTAGACCACGTCGCCCTTGGCAAGCGCGCTGCCGGGCGGTGCCTGTTCGACGATTCCCGACAACTCATGCCCCATCACGCGGGGGTAATTGAGATAGGGCTGGTTGCCCGTGAAGATGTGCAGATCGGTACCGCACACGCCCACGCGTTTGACGCGCAGCAGCACTTCGCCCTCGGCGGGGCTGGGAACCGGCCGGTCCAGCGCGAGCAGGGTGCCTGGGGTTTCGCAAACGACCGTCAGCATGATGCGGCTCCGGTCGAAGTCGCGCCGCCCGTCTTCGTTCGACTGGGCTGCTGAAGAGGCTGTGTATGCGCGCGTAGTAATGGCAAGCGTTGGGTCACCTTCCGGTCTCCTTGAGTGATGAGGTGACGTCTGATTGCGCGCGCACTGTGCCAAGTTGAGGGAGTCGCTCCCCGCATCCTGGGCAAGTGGTCATGCCAAACAGGTCTCACCTATTGGTCAGACCAATTTAACATCTTGAGAGAAAATCCTTGATGGGGGAAACCCTGATGCTGAAAATCCCTTGTTTTCAAGGGGTCAAGGCGAGGCGGCCTGAAATTTGGTCAGGCCGCATTTGGGCGGAGCGGCATGGGTGCCGGGGAGAGGTTGCGCGGCCGCGAGCGGACAGCGCATGGGGTGAGCGCGGCTACTGTGCGCTGTCTTGCTGAATGGCGCCCGCGATCCAGCGCTCTTCGGACGCTTTCAAGTGCGCCCGCATGGCGGTTTGCGCCGCGATGGGATCGCCCGCCTGCAGCGCCTTCAGAATCTCTTCGTGTTCGTGCACGGCCGCATGCCAGCTTGATTCGCCCTCCGCATGGTCGCGGATGGCCATAGCAAGCGGGTCATGGCGGCTATCAAACAGCTCGGCTACGAATCGGCTCAGAACTGAATTGCCAGCGGTCTCCGCAATCAGCATGTGGAACTGGCGGTCGGCGTCGGTGGGTGACTTCCCGCCCGATGCGAGTTTCTTCATGCGGTCGATGGTTCGCTGGAGCTTATCGAGCGTGGCCGCCGTCAGGCGCCCCGTGGCGAGCGTGATCACGTCGCCTTCAAGAACGGCTCGGGCCTGCATCAGTTCGGAGGGGCTTTCGCCCAGCGACGGAATCGCCGCACTCTCGCTCGCCGCGCTTGCCTCTTGCACGTACACGCCAGAACCCATACGGATCTCAACCTGGCCGCCAATCTCCAGGGCGATTAACGCCTCGCGCAGCGACGGGCGCGATACGCCTAGCGTCTGTGCCAGTTCGCGCTCCGGAGGCAAGCGTGTGCCCGGTCCGAGCTTTTCCTGTTGGATCAGCGCGAGAATCTGCGCGGCTACAGATTGGTAAAGCCGCTTTGGCTCTGTCTGCTTCATTGTGATGTGTGTTTTGGTGCGCGTGTTGTCGCGCATAGGTGTGTTTCGAGTCTAGCATGGGCACCGCCAGCCGTTGTCTAGACTGGTGTGAGCAACACTTCAGGGTTTGCACTAGTGGTCAGGCAGGTGTGTTCTAAGTGATATTGGCTTGACCAAAAAATGCTTGGCTTAATCGAATCGCTCCGAACTGGACTTACCAGTGCGTCGAGCGGAAGATCAGAGCCTCGCAATACAACGGAGACCACGATGAGCAGTGCTGATGCCGTGCCCACGCACGTAAGCAGCTCCAGATCGTCGATGCCGCAAGAGATTCTTTGCTTGCAGCGCATCGGCAAACGCTTTCCCGGCGTCGTTGCGCTGGATGGTGTGGATCTGGATCTGCGCGTGGGCGAAGTCCATGCCGTCTGCGGCGAAAACGGTGCTGGCAAATCCACCCTGATGAAGATCATCAGCGGCCAGTACATCGCAGACGATGGCGTGATCTCGTACCGGGGCGAAGCGGTACGGTTTGCGTCGACATCCGAGGCGCAGGCGGCCGGCATTGCGATCATCCATCAAGAGCTGAATCTCGTGCCGCACCTGTCGGTGGCGGAGAACATCTTCCTGGCACGCGAGCCCAAGCGCGGTCCGTTCATTGATTACCGCAAGCTCAACACCAACGCGCGCAGCTATCTGCAGCGGATCGGGCTGGCCGTCGAGCCGACCACGCTGGTCAGCGCGCTGTCGATCGCGCAGCAACAGATGGTGGAGATTGCCAAGGCGCTCTCGCTCGACGCGCGTGTGCTGATCATGGACGAGCCCACGTCTTCGCTCACGGAATCCGAAACCGTTCAGCTGTTTCGCATCATCAAGGAGTTGCGCGCCGATGGCGTGGCGATTCTCTACATCTCGCATCGGCTTGATGAGATGGCCGAGATCGTCGATCGCGTAACGGTGCTGCGTGACGGCCGCCATATCGCCACGAGCGATTTCGCTTCCACCAGTGTCAACGAGATCGTCGCGCGGATGGTCGGCCGTTCACTCGACGATGTATTTCCCGCGCGCAAATCGGTGCCGACCGACGAGGTGTTGTTGCGCGTGAACGCACTGAGCCGGGCGGGCGTCTTCGGGCCGGTGTCGTTCGAGTTGCGCAAGGGCGAGATTCTCGGTTTTGCCGGCTTGATGGGCGCGGGGCGCACGGAGGTGGCACGGGCCATTTTCGGAGCGGAACGGCTCGATTCCGGGTCGATCACGCTGGGCGACACGCCGGTCACGATCCGCTCCCCGCGCGAGGCCATCCGGCAAGGCATTGCCTACTTGTCGGAAGACAGAAAGAAGGACGGTCTGGCGTTGTCGATGCCGGTGGCCGTGAATATCACCCTGGCCAATGTCCGGGCGATTTCATCGCATGGCTTCCTGCGCTTTTCCGAAGAGACCGCCGTGGCGCAGCGCTACGTGCGCGAGTTGAACATCCGCACGCCGTCCGTCGGGCAGACGGTGCGCAATCTCTCCGGTGGCAATCAACAGAAGATCGTGATCGGCAAATGGCTGTATCGCGGTTCGCGCATCCTGTTTTTCGATGAGCCGACGCGGGGCATCGACGTCGGCGCCAAGTACGCGATTTATGGGCTGATGGACGAACTCGCCGCAGACGGTGTCGGTGTCGTGCTGATCAGCTCGGAGCTGCCGGAACTGCTGGGCATGACAGATCGAATTGCCGTCTTTCATGAAGGCCGCATCACCGCAGTCCTGGAAACACGGAAGACAAACCAGGAAGAAATTCTGCATTACGCATCAGGAAGAACACATGCTTGAAATGACATCAGATCAGCCGCAGGCCGTGAAAAAGCAGAGCAAGCAACACCATCGGGACCTGATCCAAAAGTTTGCAGCGCTCGGTAGCCTTGTGGCGCTTGTGATTGCGTTTTCTGCAACCAGCGCGGCCTTCTTTTCGGTCGGCAACTTCATGACCGTCGCGCTGCAGGTCACGTCGATTGCCTACCTGGGCGTAGCCGCCACGTGCGTGATCATCACCGGTGGCATCGACTTGTCGGTGGGTTCGGTGCTGGCGCTCTCTGGCGTGGTTGCAGCCTTGCTCGTCAAGATGGGCGTACCTGTTCCGATTGCCATGCTGGCCGGCGTGCTGGTTGGCGGCGTGTGCGGATGGGTTAACGGTATCTGTATCACCAGGATGGGCCTGCCGCCCTTCATTGCCACGCTGGGCATGATGCTGGTGGCGCGCGGCGTGGCCCTGCAGATCACGGGCGCCCGTCCTGTCTCGGGCCTGGGAGATGCTTTCGGCGAACTCGGCAACGGCGCGCTGTTCCGCATCTCGCACATCGGGGCAGACGGCTTTCCGGACACGGTCTTCCCCGGCATTCCTTATCCGGTGGTGATCATGCTCGCGCTGTTCATCGCTGTCTCCGTGCTGCTCTCACGCACTTCACTGGGTCGCCACATCTATGCAGTCGGCTCGAACGCCGAGGCCGCACGCTTGTCCGGGGTGAACGTGCAGGGCGTGAAGCTGTTCACGTATGTGCTATCGGGCTTGCTGGCAGGGATGGCCGGGTGCGTGCTGATGTCTCGCCTGGTGACGGCACAACCGAACGAAGGCGTGATGTACGAACTTGATGCGATTGCCAGCGCCGTCATCGGCGGGACGTCGCTGATGGGCGGTGTCGGAACGGTCTCGGGCACGGCCATTGGCGCGTTCGTGATCGGCGTGTTGCGCAACGGGCTCAACATGAACGGCGTATCGAGTTTTATCCAGCAGATCATCATCGGCGTGGTCATCCTTGGCACCGTCTGGATCGATCAGCTCAGAAACCGCAAGTTGTAAGAGCCGCTAACAAAATTGTCCTGGCTAGGCGTGCCGACGCAGACAGTACATGTAGTACGGCAAGGAGGCGCAACGACGCCAGGGCGGTTTTGTTGGCGGCTCTAAGTCGAGAAGTTCAAACCAAAACCAAGGAGTGAGACATGAAGAAGTTTTCCGTACTGGCGGTGGTTGCAGCAACGTGTGCACTGTTCTCTGCTTATGCGCAGGCGGCAGGCGGTGAAATAGCCGTGATCGTGAAATCGGCAAATTCCAACTACTGGCAGAACGTTCAGAAGGGCGCGACGGCCGCCATGGGCAAGGCGAAGGGCTACACGATGACCTTCCAGGGCCCCGCAGCAGAATCGGCCATTGCCGACGAAGTGAACATGGTCGAGAACGCCGTCAACCGACATGTCGCGGGCATTGTCCTCGCGCCGTCAGACCCGGATGCGCTGGTGCCGGCGATGAAGAAGGCATGGGAGGCGCACATCCCGGTGGTGCTGATCGACTCGATGGTGTCCGATTCCGGCAAGCAGTATTACCAGTCATTCCTGTCGACCGATAACGCGAAGGCGGGTGAGTTGTGCGCGAAGGCGATGATCGACGCTGTCGGCCAGACCGGCAAGATTGCGATCATGTCTTATGTGCCGGGCGCGGGGTCCGAAATCGGCCGCGTGGGCGGCTTCAAGAAATACATCGAGGCGCACTCGAAGCTGCAGATCGTTGGGCCGTTCTACTCGCAATCGCAGATGGCCACGGCGCTGAACCAGACGACCGACGTGCTGGCCGCCAACCCCGATCTGAAGGGCATCTTTGGTGCGAACGAACCTACGGCGGTCGGGATGGGGCGCGCGCTGCAGCAGTCGGGCAAGAGCGGCAAGGTGGCGGCTATCGGCTTTGACGGCAACCAGGACCTGCAGGGCTTCGTGCGCGACGGCACGATCCGCGCAATCGCCGTCCAGAGCTCGTACCAGATGGGCTACAAGGGCATCGACACGGTGGTTAGCGTGATCGAGAAGAAGCCCGTACAGAAGCAGGTCGACACGGGCGTGATGATGGTCAACAAGCAGAACCTCGATTCGCCCGAGGCCAAGAACGTCCTGTACTGACGATTCATCGCAACAAGGGGCGTGGCGGAGCGTCGTTCGCCGCCATGCCGGCTGAATCCCTTTCCTGAACGGCGCAGTGTTTTAACTCCATTGCCGGAATGGGCCACCGCCAACGTGGCCCGCGCCGGAACGCAGACGCAATGAGACTCCAAGGAAAACGCATCCTCGTGACGGCGGCTGGGCAGGGTATTGGCCGGGCGAGCGCGATGATGTTTGCAAAAGAGGGCGCGCAGGTGCTCGCCACCGATATCAACGCAGAGGCGTTGGCCACGCTGGCAGAGACCGCCGGCGTCCGCACCTTGCGCCTGGATGTGACGGACGCCAATGCCGTTGCCATCCTGGCACGCGAAGAAGCCGCGTTCGACGCGCTGTTCAACTGCGCGGGCTTCGTGCACCCCGGCAGCATCCTCGAATGTTCGGAAGACGACTGGGCGTTCTCGTGGCAGCTCAACGTGACGTCGATGTACCGCCTGACGCGTGCGCTGTTGCCGAAGATGCTGGACAACGGCGGCGCATCGATCATCAACATGGCCTCTGCCGCATCAAGCGTGAAGGGCGTGCCGAACCGCTTCGTGTATGGCACGACCAAGGCCGCCGTCATCGGGATGACCAAGGCGATTGCCGCCGACTTTGTGGCGCGCGGCATTCGTTGCAACGCCATTTGTCCGGGCACGGTGGAGTCACCCTCGCTCGAGCAGCGCATTGCCACGCAAGCGCAGGAACAGAACGTGCCGATCGACACCGTCCGCGCCGCGTTCGTTGCGCGCCAGCCGATGGGCCGCGTCGGTACGGCAGACGAGATTGCCGCGCTGGCGACCTACCTGGCTTCGGATGAGTCCCGCTTCACGACCGGCACTTGCTGCGTGATCGACGGCGGCTGGTCCAACTGATTGGTTTGATTGATTGCAGTCCACAAAGACAACACGATGAAACTCCTCCGCTACGGCCCCAAGGGCCAGGAAAAGCCCGGCCTGCTCGATGCGCAAGGGCAAGTGCGCGACCTGTCGGCCGTGATTGACGACATTGGCGGCGCGGCGCTGCTGCCCGAGAGCCTGGCTCACCTGCGCACGCTGGACATCAGCCGCCTGCCCATCGTCGACGGCACGCCGCAAGCCGGCCTGCGCCTGGGCGCTTGCGTGGGCAACGTGGGCAAGTTCATCTGCATCGGGCTGAACTATTCCGACCATGCTGCCGAAACCGGCGCCGAAGTGCCGGCCGAGCCGGTCGTCTTCGGCAAATGGACCAGCGCCATCTGCGGCCCGAATGACGACGTGGAAATTCCGCAGGGTTCGGTGAAGACCGATTGGGAAGTCGAGCTTGGCGTGGTGATCGGCAAGGGCGGCCGGTACATCAGCGAGGCCGATGCGCTCGCGCACGTTGCGGGCTACTGCGTCATCAACGATGTGTCGGAGCGCGAATACCAGCTCGAGCGCGGCGGCACGTGGGACAAGGGCAAGGGCTGCGACACGTTCGGCCCCATCGGCCCGTGGCTTGTCACCGCAGACGAGGTGCCCAACCCGCAGGCGCTGCATCTGTGGCTGGAGGTGGATGGGCGCCGTTACCAGAACGGATCGACGTCGACCATGGTGTTTGGCGTGGCGCATCTGGTGAGCTATCTGAGCCGCTTCATGAGCCTGCAACCAGGTGATGTGATTTCCACCGGCACCCCGCCGGGCGTGGGGCTGGGGCAGAAGCCGCCGGTCTATCTGCGCGCCGGCCAGACGATGCGCCTGGGCATCGAGGGTCTGGGCGAGCAGCGCCAGCGCACGGTGAACGCGCAAGGCTGAAGGCACGCATTCCGCAATCCCGAACACGATACTCATGACCATCATCCGATCCCTGCGCGTGCTGGACGTGCGCTTTCCGACTTCCCAGCATCTCGACGGCTCCGACGCGATGAACCCGGACCCGGATTACTCCGCGGCCTACGTGATCCTGGAGACTGACCAGCCGGGCCTGGAAGGCCACGGCCTGACCTTCACCATCGGGCGCGGCAACGAGGTGTGCTGCGCCGCCATCGAGGCGATGCGTCATCTGGTGGAAGGGCTGGATCTCGACTGGATTCGTGAAGACATGGGCCGCTTCTGGCGCCATGTCACGTCCGACAGCCAGTTGCGCTGGATCGGCCCGGACAAAGGCGCCATCCACCTGGCCACGGGCGCGGTCGTCAATGCCGCATGGGATCTGTGGGCCAAGGCCGAAGGCAAGCCGCTGTGGCGTCTGGTAGCCGATCTCACACCGGAAGCATTCGTGCGCTGCATCGACTTCCGCTACATCACCGACGGCATCACGCCCGAAGAAGCGCTCGAGCTGCTGCGCAAGCAGGCGCCGGGCAAGGCCGACCGCATCCGCACGCTGGAGCAGGAAGGCTACCCGTGCTACACCACGTCCGCCGGCTGGCTCGGCTATGACGATGACAAGCTGCGCCGCCTCTGCCGCGAGGCCGTGGACAGCGGTTTCCGCCATATCAAGCTCAAGGTGGGGCGTGATTTGAAGGACGACATTCGCCGCGTCTCCATCGCGCGCGAAGTGCTCGGGCCGGATCGTGAACTGATGATCGATGCCAACCAGGTCTGGGAGGTCAAGGAGGCCATCGACTGGGTGCGCGAACTCGGTTTCGCGAAGCCGTGGTTCATTGAAGAGCCGACCAGCCCGGACGATGTGGAGGGTCATCGTAAGGTTCGCGAAGCCGTCGCCCCCGTCAAGGTGGCGACCGGCGAGATGTGCCAGAACCGCATTCTCTTCAAGCAGTTCATCATGCGCGGCGCCATCGATGTCGTGCAGATCGACGCGTGCCGGCTAGGTGGTGTGAACGAGATACTGGCTGTGTTGCTGCTGGCGGCCAAGTACGGCTTACCGGTGTGCCCGCATGCCGGCGGTGTGGGCCTGTGCGAGTACGTGCAGCATCTGTCGATGATCGACTACATCTGCGTGTCAGGCACGCGCGAAGGGCGTGTTGTCGAGTATGTCGACCACCTGCACGAGCACTTTGTCGACCCCTGCGTGGTGCGAAACGCCGCCTATCTGCCGCCGCAGGCACCGGGTTTCTCCATCACGATGAAACCGGCATCGCTTGAGCGATACCGCTTCCGGGGCTGATGCGATGACGGTACCTGCGCTGCCCGTGCCACGAATAGACGCGCACCAGCATTTCTGGCGCTATCACCCCGAGGCGTATTCATGGATCGGCCCCGGCATGGAAGCCCTGGCCGAAGACCGCCTGCCTGCCAACTTGCTGCCCGAGCTGCGGGCGCAACGCCTGGACGCTGCGATTGCCGTGCAGGCGCGCGGCGTGCGTGAGGAGACGGATTTTCTGCTGGGCCTCGCCGCTGCGCACGACTGGATTGTCGGCGTGGTCGGCTGGGAAGACCTGCATGCCGCCGATCTTGAGGCCCGCCTCGAAGCCAGGAGCGGTGAGCACAAACTGGTCGGCTTCCGGCACACCGTGCAGGACGAGCCCGACGTCGCGGCGTTCTTGTCGGACCCAGCCTTCGAACAAGGCGTCGCGTTGCTGCAGCTTTGGGGCTACACGTACGACGTGCTGGTGTTTGGCCACCAACTGGAGCCCGCCGTGGATTTCTGCGGCCGGCACGATCGCCACTTGCTGGTGCTGGATCACCTCGGCAAGCCACCGCTTGAAGCGTTCGAGCGTGATGCACAGGCCCTGGCGAGGTGGCGGGCCGCACTTGCGCCGCTCAAGGACATGCCGCACGTCTCCTGCAAGCTCTCCGGCCTGCTGACCGAAGCCGATTGGCGAAAAGGCGTGACTGTGCGCGACGTTCAGCACGCGCGCCAATGCCTTGACGTGGCACTCGACGTGTTCGGCCCCGACCGCGTGATGTTTGGGTCGGATTGGCCGGTGTGCCAATTGGCGGCGTCGTACGGCACGGTGTACGACGTGCTGCATGTCTGGGCCGAAGAGCGGCTGAGCGCCACTGAACGCGCCGACCTCTGGGGTGGCACCGCCGCCCGCTGCTACAACCTGCAACTCAAGGCTTGAACCATGGATTTGCATCTGCAAGACAAAGTCGTAATCGTCACGGGCGGCGCAGCCGGCATTGGCGCGGCCATTTCGCTGCAACTGGCAGCCGAAGGGGCCATCCCCGTCATCTGTGGCAAGAGCCCGATGGCGCCGGCGTTTGAAGCCGAGCTGATGCGTCGCCAGCCGAAGGCACGCTTCTTCCAGTTCGATCTGGAAGATGAGGTCGATTGCCGCGGCATGGTGGACGAAACCGTGCGCGAGTTCGGACATATCGATGGCCTCGTCAACAACGCCGGCATCAACGACAGCGTGGGATTGGACGCGGGCCGCGACGCCTTCGTGCGCTCGCTGGAAAAGAACCTGATCCATTACTACGTCATGGCACATCTGTGCCTGCCGCACCTGAAAGCGAGCCGAGGGGCCATCGTCAATATCTCGTCGAAAACGGCGTTGACGGGGCAAGGCAATACGAGCGGATACACCGCCGCGAAGGGTGCACAGCTGTCGCTCACTCGGGAATGGGCGGCATCGCTGGCGCCGGATGGCGTGCGCGTCAATGCGGTCATTCCGGCGGAGGTACTGACGCCGCTGTATGAACGCTGGATTGCCACGTTCGACAACCCCGATGCCAAGCTCGCAGCAATTACATCGAAGATTCCGCTCGGCCAGCGCATGACCACCGCCGACGAGATTGCCAGTACCACGGTCTTCCTGCTCTCTGCACAGGCCTCGCACACGACGGGGCAGTGGGTATTTGTCGATGGTGGCTACACGCACCTCGACCGCGCCCTGACCTGAGGTTGCCATGCGCTACTGCCTTGCTCTGGATCTGAAAGACGACGCGGCGCTCATCGCCACGTACGAAGCCCACCATCAACGCATCTGGCCGGAAGTTGCGCGGCACCTGCGCGTGCACGGCGTGACCGGCATGGAGATCTATCGGCTGGGCACCCGCATGGTGATGCTCATGGAGACCGACGACGCCATCTACGACGCCGAGCGCATGGCGCTTGCCACCGACACGGACCCGAAGATCCGCGAATGGGAAGCGCTGATGTGGCAGTTTCAGGCGCCCACACCCTGGACGCCCGCGGGGCAGAAGTGGATACCGATGAGCCGCATTTTCGATTTGCAACAGCAACCGCAGTAGAAGCAATTCCGGCCGTGGCCGGCATGACACCAGAGAGAGGAGATGACAATGAAGAAACGAGTAACTTGGCCGCTCTGCGCGGCAATCGTGTGCGCGGCCGCTGGCGCCGCGCATGCACAAACCAACGTCACGCTGTACGGCCGCGTCGCCAGCGGCATCGACTACCAGAACAACGTCGCTCCCACCGCGACCTCGCCGGGCGGCAGCCTCTGGCGCGCCGCCGACAACCAGTGGGGCACGAGCATGTTCGGGTTCATGGGCAAAGAGGATCTGGGCGGTGGCCTGCAGGCGGTCTTCCGGCTGGAATCCGGCTTTGGCGCGGCCCAGGGCAAAACCAACGGTGACGCGCTCTTTAACCGCCGTTCGTATGTCGGCCTGTCCAGCCCGACCTGGGGCACGTTGACGGCCGGCAAGAACCTCTTCATCAGCAATGACGTCTGGTTCCTGGACCCGACCGGGCAGCAGTTCATCGGCTCGGCCACGCTGGTGCGCGGGCGCAACTGGCAGGGTGCCAACAACATCGTTGAATACCAGAGCCCGACCTGGGGCGGCTT